>CAZFUF010000023.1:0-43345 GCA_964521885.1 uncultured Sangeribacter sp.
TATGTTTTTCAGCATGTTACACAAAGGAGGGTATGCCTATTTTGACACACCCTCTTTGTTTAGGCCTATATGTTGCCATGCTTAAGTCTCAGCAAACCAGCAAATATAGCCAGCTAATATAACAGTGGATTAAGTTGACTAAGTGAAATGCAGAGCACAAATTGTTTAATAATCCGTATTTTTTATTAATTTTACAAGCAGTTGATGAAAAGATTAATCCTTCTTTTTAATTAAAATTATCAGTGATTGTTATCTTGTGAGAATTCGGGAGCATCAGTAAATAAATCTATGATATTTAATTGAAGACCATCTGCAAGTTTTTGGATTGTATTTAGTGTGGGAGACTTTTCTCCGCGTTCGATAGATCCAATGTAGGTGCGATGAATTCCGCATCTATCGGCAAGTTCTTCTTGAGATAGATGAAGGTTTTGGCGAAGCTCTGCCACGCGTTTGCCAAATATTTTGTTTAGATCATGATTCACATTGCAAAAATAATTACTATAGAAATCAATGTCTACACTCTAAAGATAGCATTCGAATACTGTTCAGCCTTTAATAATGATCTTTAGAATATTGTGAAATGGTCATTAAATAAATGCAGTAGAGCGATTGTGTTTTTGCAGTATATATTCTCAGTGATTAAAAAATATAGAAGTGATATTTATTGAGAGGGAGAAAAATTTAGTCAAAGGGGGAAGAGTTATGTAAAAAATTTCTAAATTTGCATTTTGACTTAACAATCAAAGCATATAATGAGATCTTTTCTAAATAATAAGGGTGAAAAACGCTCACAAAGTTCTTTTGATTCTTACTCTTTGCCGGAAGGGGATAACCGGAAAAAGGGGAAGTCTGATGTGCCGCGTACCACGCGTATAGTGCGTTGGCTTTGGGGTGCGTTTCTGGGACTCGGGCTCTTGATCGCAATATTTATGCTCCTGATATATAATGGAGTAATCGGGTATATGCCTCCTATCGAGGAGATAGAAGATCCACATGATAAGTTAGCTTCCGTTGTCTATGCATCAGATGGAAAGACTGAGATGGGACGCTATTTCGCCGGTGCAGGAAACCGTGTGTATACGGATTATGATAAAGTTTCTCCGGCTGTTATCGATGCTCTTATCGCTACGGAGGATGTTCGCTTCTTCGACCATTCCGGCATCGATTTCCGTTCCTTAGGCAGAACCCTTGTCAAAACCATGCTGATGGGGGATAAGTCTTCCGGAGGTGCGTCAACAATTACTCAGCAGCTTGCCAAACAGCTTTATTCTCAACCGTCTACCAATATGTTTAAGCGAGCATTGCAGAAGCCGATTGAGTGGATGATTGCTATCAAGTTGGAGCGATTCTATACTAAGGATGAGATTATAAATATGTATCTCAATCGCTTTGACTTTCTAAATAATGCCGTTGGTATAAAAACAGCTGCCAACGTATATTTCGGCAAAGAGCCCGGAGAATTGCGGACTGAGGAGGCTGCCATGCTTATCGGTATGCTTAAAAACCCGAGTTATTTCAATCCCCTCCGTCACCCCGAGAGAACTCGCGAAAGACGTAATGTGGTGCTTGACCAAATGGTGAAGGCGGGTTATCTTGATGAAAGTGAAGCTGCCGCTCTGAAGGAAACACCCCTCAATATAGATTATCACCGGGTTGATCATAAGGATGGAGTAGCACCCTATCTGCGCGAAGAGATCAGGCATCTCATGACCGCCAAGAAGCCGGAACGTCCGAAACGCGGTGACTATGATAGTAAAACCGCCTTCGTTGTGGCAATGGGTAATTATAATACTGATTCCACTCAATGGGCTGACAATCCTCTGTATGGATGGATTCTAAAAAATCCTAAACCGGATGGGTCATATTACGATATTTACACTGATGGCTTGAAAATTTATACTCCGATTGACCTGAGAATGCAACAATATGCTGAAGAAGCAATCAATCAGCATCTTGGTGGAACTTTGCAACCTGCATTCTTCAGTGAAAAGAAGGGACAGTCCACAGGTCCATATACTTCCAATCCTCAGGAACTTAGTGCTTCGGGAGTGAAAAGACTTATCAAAAATGCCATGCGTCAGACAGAACGATGGCGTGTGGGAAAATTGGCAGGCTTAAGTGAAGAGGAAATAGAAAAAACATTCCATCAGAAACATGAGATGGAAATATTTGCCTATGTCAAGGAGAATGGTAAATATGAACCCGGAACCAAATCTGCGGTCATGACCCCATACGATTCTTTGCTCTATATGAAGAGTATATTGCGCACCGGGATGATGAGCATGGATCCTCTGACCGGACAGGTGAAAGCATATGTCGGCGGCCCGGATTTCAGATTCTTCCAATATGATATGGTTTCGCGCGGTAAACGCCAGATCGGTTCAACCGCCAAGCCATTCCTCTATACTTTGGCAATGGAGCAGGATTACGATCCCTGCAGCACATTGCCCAATACGCAACCCACATTCGGCAACTGGAGTCCGCGAAACTCATCCCATGCGCGTATAGGAGAGAATGTGGATTTACGTTGGGCGCTTACCAACTCCAATAACTGGATTTCAGCGCGCCTTGTGGCTGCCCTCGGAGCTCAGAATCTTGCCAATAAGATGAGAATGTTCGGAATTACCGGACATATTGAAGCAAATCTGCCTCTTTGTCTCGGCACTGTAGACGTTCCTGTGCGCGATATGGTGGCTGCTTATACCACATTTGCAAATCAGGGATTGAGGGTGAGTCCGATTTTAGTGTCGCGAATAGAAGATAATCAGGGTAACCTTCTTTACAATGCTGTTCCCGCCCGAAAAGAAGTCACGAGCGAAAGTGCATATTATAAGATCCTTTCGATTCTCCTTAATGTTGTTGACAGCGGAACCGGTGCGAGTCTGAGGAGCCGCTTCGGGATACATGCTCAGATGGGAGGTAAGACCGGTACTACCAATTCAAATTCAGATTCATGGTTTATGGGTTTCACTCCTAATCTTGTCACCGGAGTGTGGGTTGGCGGTGAAGAGCGTTATATCCACTTCAACTCAATGGCATTCGGACAAGGAGCACGCGCTTCTCTCCCTATTTACGGTCTGTATATGCAGAAGGTATATGCTGACAAAAATCTTCCCTATACTCAGGATACAAAATTTGACTTCCCTGATGATCTGGTGTTATGCGGACACGGAGATTATGTGGATAACTACGAAGATTCAGGAGAAGATGAGACTGTAGAGGGAGTCTTTGATTAGTATTATTGAATCTAACCTATCCTTTTGCCAAAGGTTATTAAAAATAGATAATAGAGAATGGATAATAAGATTTCAGCTACCATTCAATCCATAACCACAGGACCGCGACAGACCAACATAGAATTGCTCAGAATAGTAGCGATGCTATTGGTGGTGATTGTTCATTCGGACTTCTGGAGTCTTTCGCAACCCAAGTGGACTTATTTCGAGATCGATCCCTTGAATGCCATTACCCGCGTGTTTTTTCAATCAGCGGGTATTGTTGCAGTCAATCTGTTTGTTTTGATCTCAGGATGGTTCGGCATAAGATTCAGTAAAAAAGGACTTCTGAATTTCCTTTTTCAATGTGCTTATTTCTTTGTCGGGATATATCTGGTATTGCTTATTACCGGAGAAGGGAAGCTGACCATCAGGGAGATAGCGGATTGCCTGGCACTGTATTCCTCATATTGGTTTGTAAAAGCCTATTTGGCACTCTATATTATCTCCCCTATACTCAATGCTTTTATTGAGCGTGCCGATAAGAAGCAATTTGAGATAACGCTCATCTTGTTTTATGCGTTTCAATTTACGTATGGTTGGACAAATGCTGCTGAATGGATGGCGCAAGGATACAGTGCATTTTCCTTCATGGGCTTGTATCTATTGGCAAGATATGTGAGAATATACGGATTGCCCATTGTTACGCGCCATGGAGCCCTGATTTATTTTATCACCATCTTCCCGACCGGATTTCTCTATTACTTCCTGGATAGGATTGACGTGAATCTTATGTCTGCCGGTTCCTTTATAAGTCCGTTTGTGGTATTGGGTTCATTAGGGCTATTTTCGTGGTTCGTAAATTTAAAGATAAAACATTCCAAAGTGATTAATTGGATATCTGCATCAGCATTTGCAGTTTATCTATTTCATTGCAATCCGTATATTGTCAAAAATTATTTCTGGGTCGGGGTTCGCGATATTTACCAATCTTACAGCGGTATTATTTGTCTTCTTTTGATTGGAGCTTTCGACATAGCAGTCTTTATTACCGGTATCTTGTTAGATCAGCCACGTCGGTTCCTGTGGAAAGTGATTTCAGACAAATATTTTAAGTAAATTCTTATTTTTTCTTTACTGAGAAGCCGAATTTGCCGATTATCGGTCCGAGTTGGCGATAGAAGCCATGTTCGTATGCAAGAAGATTTGCTTTCTCAAAGGAAAAAGCACCGGTCTCCGGGTCAAGATAGCGGTCATCCGCGCGCACATTCAAGACATCAGCCATAAACATATCGTGTGAACCAAGATGTATCACTTCCTTGACTTTACATTCAATCGAGACGGGGGATTCTTCAATTGTTGGAGAGGAAACTTTTACTCCCGGGATGGGAGTAAGACCGGTCTCTTTCCATTTGTCATAATCGCGACCTGATCTTACGCCTGCCCAGTCTGTGGCACGAGCCATATCGACAGTGGTCAGATTTATGGTAAACTCCATGTATTTCATCAGGAGAGGATGGGAGAAACGTTCCGGGCGCACTGAGACATAACACATCGCAGGGTCAGAACAAATCGTCCCGGTCCATGCCACAGTCAGCATATTCCAATTTTCAGGGCCGTCTCCACAAGTCACCAGCACCGCAGGGAGCGGATTAATCATTGTGCCGGGTCGCCAATTTATCTTAGACATAAATAACAGATTAAATTATTAGATATTTAAAGGTTGCGCTAATTTGTATAAGCGCAACCTTTTTGAAATATAATTATTTAGATATTGTTGATTCTGAATCCCAATATATGGTTAAGAATCAGCTCTCAAGCAGGATATTATTTTACGCCAAGATCTGCGAGAACACGGTCAATATGGGCTTCCGCTTTCTTAACAGTTTCTTCATATTGATCTTTTGAAGGCATATCCTCACGAACTTCCACATAGAACTTGATTTTTGGCTCTGTGCCTGAAGGACGGATAGAGATCTTGTCGCCGGACTCGGTGAAGAACTGAAGCACATTTGAAGTAGTCGGGAAATCAAGTTTGGTGATCTGACCGCTCTTGAGGTCGCGACAATTCAAGTCGCTATAGTCCTTGATACATGTCACTGGTGAGCCGGCAATCTCTCTAGGCGGATTCTCTCTAAAATTCTTCATCATCGCCACGATCTCTTCAGCACCGCTCTTACCCGGACGAACCACGCTAACGCCACGCTCACGAGAGAAACCATGCTTAGCATAAATGTCAATTACGAGTTCATATAGGTTCATTCCTTGCTCTTTTGCCCAAGCCGCGATCTCACACATCAGAGAGATTGAAGAGACAGCGTCCTTATCGCGAACGAAAGTTTCAGGAAGGAAGCCATAGCTCTCCTCGCCGCCACCGAGATAACGACCGGTGGTTTCCATATCGCGCATGACATTGGCGATCCATTTGAAGCCAGTGTAGCAGTCGAAGCAAGTTACGTTGTTAGCATCGGCAATGCGTTTGATAGACTCAGTCGTAACGATTGTCTTAACGCAATATTCCTTTCCGGTAAGTTTGCCAAGTTCTGCATTGCGGGTGATTAGATAATAGATAAAAATCATTACTATCTGATTGCCGTTAAGGAGCTGATATTGTCCGCTCTTGTCGCGTACAACGACACCGATACGGTCAGCATCGGGGTCAGAAGCGAATACCATATCCGCATCTGTCTCGCTTGCCTTGGCAATTGCCATAGCCATAGCTTCAGGGTTCTCAGGATTAGGAGAGACCACAGTGGGGAACTCTCCGCTCTGAACATCTTGCTCCGGAACATGGATGACATTGTTGAACCCCCATTTCTTGATTGAATCGTAGATGAGCATTTTCCCGGTGCCATGAATCGGGGTATAGACAATCTTCATGTCGGCATGTTTACGGTCAATTTCAGGGCTTAGAGAAAGACCGTGAATCTCTTCGAGATAAGGCTCGTCAACATCTTTACCGATGATCTGTATAAGATCTTTGTTGGGAGTGAATTTAATCTGATCAACGGAAGTGATTGCATTTACATAATTAATTGTCTCCACATCATGGGGAGCAATCATCTGAGCTCCATCGCTCCAGTATGCTTTGTAGCCGTTATATTCCTTAGGATTATGGCTGGCTGTGATATTGACACCACTCTGGCAGCCGAGACGGCGGATGGCGTAAGAAACCTCCGGAGTAGGTCTGCAATCTTCAAAAAGATATACCTTAATTCCGTTTGCTGAGAAAATGTCAGCCACAATTTCAGCGAACTTGCGAGAATTATTACGGACATCATGACCGACCACCACGCTGATTTGAGGAAGTTCCTTGAAACAATCCTTGAGATAATTTGCAAGCCCCTGGGTAGCCGCACCCACGGTATATACATTCATTCGGTTAGAACCGGCACCCATGATTCCACGGAGACCTCCGGTGCCGAATTCAAGATCTTTATAGAAAGACTCTATGAGTTCCGTATGATCCGGATTCTCAAGCATGGCCTTGACTTCCTGACGTGTTGACTCATCGTATTGAGGACCGAGCCATTTTTCTGCACGTTCCTTTACTTGTTTCAATAATTCTTCGTTGCTCATAATATGTATGAATTTGGGTTATACGTTTAAATTGCCTTATCTCCCTATCATTGCAAAGGTAACAAAAAAATCAGATTGTTGTATGTCTTTGCATGAATTATAAACAATAAATTTCTTCAATTGGTTATGCAAATTTAAATTTTTTATGAATTATGAGACGGAGTTTGATATTCTTGAACCGTAACGTCTGCCGTCAGTCTCCTGAAGTTTGTCTATATTACGGTAATTTATTAACTTTGTGACAAACTCAACATATCTCATGATACAATCGATGACAGGATTCGGGCGAGGGTGTGCATCTTCGCGCAGAATGAAAATAACAGTAGAAATAAAAACGCTCAATTCCAAGCAGCTTGATCTCTCGTTGCGGACACCCTCTTTCCTTCGGGAGGCTGAGATTCCGGCGAGAACCATAATCTCGGGTATGCTCCAGCGCGGCAAAGTGGATTTGGTGGCAAGTGTTGAAAATATAATGGCAGAGCCTCAGAGTGCCGTCAATATCCCCTTGCTTAAGTCCTATAAAGCCCAAATTGAGGAATTGGCTCGCGAACTTAACCTTCCTGAACCTTCAGATTGGTATCTTACCCTGATGCGTATGCCGGACTCAATGCATTCAGAATCCACGCAACCGGAAGAGGAAGATATCGATGCATTCATGGAGGCAATGAAAATAGCCGCTGAAGAATGTGTGAATTCCAGAATAACCGAGGGGAGAAAACTTTATAGGTTTCTTGTTTCAAAAATTGAGAATATCGCGGAGCTGTTAGGGAAAATTGATCCCTACGAACAGGAACGCGTCCCTCTTATCCGTGAAAGACTTGAAGAACAACTTTCGCGTCTGGACTCTATAGAATATGATCGGGGAAGACTCGAACAGGAACTTATATTCTATATCGAAAAGTTAGATGTCAATGAAGAAAAACAAAGACTTCGTTCTCACTTGAATTATTTTCTTGAGACAATCGGACCTGAGGACGTAATGGAATCAAAAGAGTCCGGACAAGGAAAGAAGTTAGGATTTATCGCTCAGGAAATGGGAAGGGAAATAAATACCCTCGGATCTAAATCCAATCATGCTGAGATGCAAAAAATTGTCGTCATGATGAAAGATGAATTGGAGCAGATCAAGGAACAAGTGTTGAATGTCTTATAAAGTCATTATGAATTCAGATATGGCATCAGATTGTGCTTCACCTGATAAGGGAAAAATAATTATCCTCTCTGCTCCATCCGGGAGTGGCAAATCTACTATCATCCAAAGTATCATATCGGATCCTGAGTTAAATCTGGGGTTCTCGATATCGGCTACTTCCCGGGCTCCGCGAGGTGCGGAACAGAACGGTAGAGAGTATTATTTCCTCACTCCCGATGAGTTTCATTCCAAAGCCGAGCGCGGTGAGTTCGTGGAATGGGAAGAAGTTTATGCCGGTACTTGTTATGGGACTCTTGTCAGTGAAGTTGAAAGGGTCACCGGTTCGGGACGTAATCTGATAATGGATGTGGATGTAAAAGGTGGTGTCAATATAAAGAAACAATTTGGAGACAAAGCTCTCTCTCTTTTCATTATGCCGCCGTCGGTGGAGGAATTGAATAGACGTTTGCGTGCGCGCGCCACGGATAGTGAAGAGAAGATAACCCAACGCATCGGGAAGGCTGAATACGAGATGACGTTTGCTCCGGAATTTGACCATACGGTGATCAATGATAAACTTGAAGAGGCCGTAAAGCACGTGAGAGATTTGATTCTGAATTTTATTAAGAGTCGGTGATCTCTGTCAAATTATGGATTAAGAATTTACTCAGGAGAATGCGATATACCCGGATTCCCGTATAGTATACCGATATTGGAATAATAAGGGTACGGGTGTCATGAATATCAGATGTACAGATGCGAATAGGAATATACGGGGGCAGTTTTGACCCGCTTCATATAGGACACACGGCTATGGCTTCTTATGTGGCGCAATTTGGTGGTGTGGATCAGGTTTGGCTGATGGTAAGCCCTGAGAATCCGCTGAAACGGGGGAGGAGAAAACTCACCACCGCATTCATGCGGTTGGATATGGCGCGGGAAGCAATAGGAGATGATTCTGCCATAAAAGTTTCGGATTTTGAGTTCTCTATGCCGATTCCCTCCTATACACTCTCCACTCTCGAAGCGCTATCGTGCAGATGGCCTGAACACCGGTTCACACTTATCATAGGGGCGGACAACTGGGAGGTATTTAATGGATGGAAAAATCCCCGGGAGATAATTGAAAAATATGGAGTGATAATATATCCGCGTCGGGGATTCGAACCATCCGGGAATCTCCCTGAAAATGTGATTTATCTAAAAGACGCCCCTCTGATAGAGGTCTCGTCAACATTTATCAGAAACAGTATCACCAAAGGGATGGATATGCGTTATTTTCTTCCTGAACCGGTTGATAAATATATTAAATCAAATTCACTTTATAAAACAAATGATTGAAGACCAGAACCAACGCAGACTGAAGATGCTGACCAATATTGTGTCAGACTATTGTCATACCCTCGAGAATGCCGGTGAGATGGATAAACAACAATTCATTGCCGCCATGGTGGATTATCTTCCAAGGATATATTGGGAGTTTGTGAATTTCCCACCAATGGAAGATTCATCTCTGGATTACGGGTATCTGACGGATTATGTCGACGAAGATTATTATAACCGTATCCGTATGCGTCTCGAACAATTGTTCGGACCTGATGATACATATCTTGAGACCTTCGAAGAGGATATGAAATATAGCGACACTCCAATCGGAGCATCTATTTCAGAATCGCTCGCTGATATTTTTCAGGAATTATATAATTATCTCGCTGCCGTCAAAGAGGCGGACGATACTCAGATCATCACTGTCTTCAATGAATGCAAAGAGAATTTCATAGCCTATTGGTCGCAGACACTATGCAATGTAATGCGTCCGTTGAATCATCTTATGTTTAACCCTACAGATAATTAAATTTCCTTTCATGATAAACCAATTGCTTAATTGGCTTGACGCCGCCACATGTAATTTTCTTGCTGTATCAGTAATCTCTTCAGAACTTGATAAAGCGGGTTTTATCCGGCTTAATCAGTCTGAAAAATGGTCTCTTGAAAAGGGAGGGAAATATTATGTGGTGAAAAATGACAGTGCCGTCTTCGCGTTCGTAGTTGGCACTGAGCCGCCATGCGAAGCCGGGGTTCGGGTAATTGCTGCCCATAGCGACTCTCCCTGTTTTAAAATAAAACCTAATGCAGAGATATATGGTGATGGGGGAGTAGTGAGTCTGAATGTGGAAAAATATGGAGGTGGTATTCTCTATACGTGGTTTGACCGCCCACTCTCAATTAGCGGAAGAGTGTTGCTTTCAGGGGAAGATCCTCTTCATCCGGTGACAAAAATCGTAGATCTCAAGCGTCCTGTCGCTACCATTCCTCATCTCGCAATTCATTTCAACCGGGAAGTAAATGAGGGCAACAAACTTTCGGTGCAGAAAGATATGCTGCCGGTCGTGGGGTATTTCACGGAAGAAAAAATAGATGAATTTAAAAAGAACGGAGGCGTGGTCAAATCCCTGCTTGCTGATCATCTGAATGTAAATCCGGAAGAAATCGTTGAATATGAACTGGCGTTATATCCTGTAGAACCGGCTTCTCTTGTAGGTGTTTCTCAAGTATATTTTCAATCAGGAAGAATTGATGATCTCTCAATGGCCTTCGGGGCTTTACGTGCTTTGCTCGATACTGCCGATACTCCGCATGAAGCTACGCGGATGATGGCGATATTCGATAATGAAGAGACCGGATCGGCCACTAAGCAAGGCGCCGCTTCCCCGATTGTAAGGAACCTTTTCGATAGAATCAATCTCCAGACCGGGGGAACGGGTGAGGATCTATACAGAATGATCGCCAACTCATTCCTTATCTCAGCCGATGATGCGCACGCATGGCATCCCAATTATAATTCTAAATATGATCCGACGAATCATCCGGTTATCGGTGGCGGACCGGTGGTAAAGATAAATGCTAATTGCAAATATATGACTGACGGCCACAGTGCTGCCGTTTTCCGTAAACTATGTGAAAAAGCGGCAGTGAAATGCCAATATTTTGTCAATCATAGTGATGTGGCAGGAGGAAGCACCCTTGGCAATATTCTTACGTCTCAGCTCGATCTCGCAGGTGTTGATATGGGGAATGCGATATGGGCGATGCATTCAGCACGTGAAACGGCAGGTGTCTCCGATCATCTCGATGCTATAAAACTCTTTACCGCTTTCTTCAGTTGAAAAGGCGATGAAGAAAGATCAGAATTATATTTCATATCATCAACCCATGCTGCCGGCATGGGTTGTGTGTTTTATTTAAAAAGATTGTCAAGGCGGGAATCATCAAGAAGATAGAAAACATTGTTGCCGTTAGGAGTGAGTGCCGGATCGGGGAGAATAAACAGATCATTGACGATGCTTTTCATTTCACTCCCAGTGAGGATACGTCCGCGATTGATGGCTGAAGAGCGAGCCATCAGGAGAGCGACACGCTTAAGCATATCATCTGTGGCATTTCCGGGCGAATCTTGACCATAATTTTCAGAATCGACGCATACGGAATCAAGTATCTTCAAAATCACATCTCGCGGATCCGCACCATGTATGGCTGTCGGTACGCCTGTGATTTTCCAATTGTCGTCGCAATCATACTCCAGAGTGTATCCCAGGCGAGCCAACTCAGGAATTACTGTCTCTAAAGCTGAGCGATGCTCAGGGTCAAGAGTTATTGTTTCCGGAAACATGACTCGTTGCGTCACAAATTCAGATTCGGAATTACATTTCCTTAGGAAGCGTTCATAAAGTATCTTGATGTGTGCCCGATGCTGATCAATAATCAGCAGTCCGTCGGGAGAGGGGGTGACAATATATCTCGCCGCCAATTGCAGACATTCTATATTGTGTTCAGATTCCTCATCGTTATCCATGCCTGGCAAAGCCGGAGTTGAATTGAGATTATTTTCTATCTCTTCATGGCGTCGCATGAAGTCGTTGTATAATGAATCCCAATTGGATGGGACATGGGATACATTACGGTATTGAGGATAATTCCGTTTTGCAGGCTCATTTTCATCCGAATATACGTGTAATCCGTTTAGACTTGTGTTTTTCCCTATTTCAAATGGATTGTAATCGGCCGGTATCTCAAGATCTGGTGCCAAAGGATTTTCTCCGGGTGCCAAAGGCTTAACCGGGACAATATCATGAGAGAAATCTATTGATGGAACAGCTGCGAATGAACCTAATGCTGCTTTGACAGCTGCCTGAAGTATCGGCCAAATCTCCTGTTCGTATTCAAACTTGATTTCGTGTTTAGTGGGATGTATATTTACATCAATAGAAGAGGGATCAACTTCAAATTTCAGGAAATAACAAGGCTGGGTGTCAGTGGCGATAAGCTGGTCATAGCAACCGGCAATCGCTTTATGGAAATAAGGGTGGCGCATATTCCTCCCGTTGACGATCAGATACTGGAGCGGATTGCGCCTGCGGGCAAATTCCGGGCGGGAGATAAACCCGTGTATTTTGATTAGAGAGGTTTCTACATCCACGGGGAGCAACTGCATATTCAGATTGTTTTTCCAAATATCTGAAATCCGTTGCTTAAATGTTCCCGCACGCAAATCAAGGGAACGGTTGCCGGTATCAATACTCATCCTGATGGTATTGTTGACAAGAGCCAGACGTTCAAACTCCCTCATTATATTTGAAAGTTCCACATTATCGCTGCGAAGGAATTTTCTTCTTGCGGGCACATTGAAGAAAAGATCCTTAACCATAATGTTAGTTCCTTTCTCACACACGTCAGGATGCTGACTGACTACCTGAGACGCTGAAATCTCAAGATGCGTCCCCATTGGATCATCTTCGGTGCGTGTGCGCAGTTCAACATGCGAGATGGCGCATATCGATGGCAGGGCTTCCCCACGAAATCCCATGGTATGGAGTGAAAAGAGATCAGCTGCCTGTGTAATTTTGGAAGTGGCATGCCTTTCAAAAGCCATGCGGGCATCCGTCACACTCATCCCTTTTCCATTGTCGATAACCTGAATCAGAGTCCTTCCGGCATCACGTACAATAACCCGTATTTCGGATGCACCGGCATCTACAGCATTCTCCACCAGTTCTTTAATAACTGATGCAGGGCGCTGAATCACTTCTCCGGCTGCGATCTGATTTGCTACAGAATCTGGTAAAAGTCTTATAATATCGCTCATTGCCTTGTCTCCGGTTCGGTTGTTTCTATAATTTCCACCTGTTCGGATTCTGAAGGTTCCGCTTCAAGGCTTTCTGTAATTACCGTTTCAGAATCTCTTGTTCCAGTCCCTTCTATTTCTGCTTGACCTTCCGTCTCTTCCTGTGCCTGAATCTGCTTATCAACCCTTTCTTCGGTTTTTTGACGAGCTACATCCATCACTCTGTTCATTGGATTTGGCATTATTGATGGAGAGGGTGACTTGGTCTCAGGGAAAAGAGGCGGCTGCCTGAAGTATTCATCCAGTTCCTCAGGGATTTCTCCGAGGTTATCAGCCCACTTGATTCTGTCGCCATACCATTCTCTTTCGGGGCGGATGGACTCAAGCCAACGGAAATTCTGGAGATATTTCTGATTGTTCTTTACAAGAAAAACAGGGGTCACAGTGCCTGAAACTTCCGGCCACATTTTCAACTTCTCCATATTATTCCCATCCATATCGATATTCAGGAAAGAACTCTCCGCATTAATCAATCTATTATATGTCGAGTCATTTTCCATCGGAAGAAATATGGTTTCGACATTCCCTTCCACTTCAAGTCGCTTAAGATGTTTATCTTCGAAAAATGCCTTCATTTTCTTTCCGGCAAGCTGATTATAGAAATCCTCGTCTATATATTCAGCCATCATTCCGGATGACGGAAGAAGAGCCCAATCAGGCACGGAATCATTGAAATGGACATCAATACGATTCCCTGCGACCTGTCGCTCGCCGCTCCATACCACAGGCTTCCTGAAGAGATACATCATCGAGTCTACTTCATGGAATGCTATTGAGTCAGCGATCCCCTGAAGATCCTGATTGAAAAATCTCGCTCGATGATAAGCATGCGCTTCATGAAACTCTTTTTCTATCATTTCTGAAGAATCCCTTTGCAAAGGGATGCGAACGGTCTGAAGGTTAAGAATGCTATCCGCATTCTCAAAGGGGACTATGGTATCATTAAGAGAGGTTCCCGTAATGGTCTCTGATACAATATTGTCGCCACTCGAGGACAGTGATAAATTCACTGAATCCTGCTGATTAGCTACCGTGGGAAGCGGAGGAAAAACCTTGTGTCTGACAACTAAGGTCTTGATAGTATCCGCACGCAAGAAAAGTGTATCGGGTCGTGAATATTCCATTAGAAGGGGATAGTCAGTCGCGAATGATTCCCGCGTGGAATCATTATATAGTCCATATCCGCCGATAAGTATGCATTTACGGGCGGTGTCAGTGATAACCATCGGCAGACTATGCTTCATAGGGTCGCGGAAGCGATATGCCTTACTTATGCGCGTTGCCTTATCATAAATTATTGAGTCCCCTTCAAGTGTGGTGACGTTATTGTTGGAATCCCTATGAAGAATGGTGCTTCGGGACGTGAGACGAGCATTATCTGATAGTGTGTTATAAGAACCTGCTCGTGTCAGAATCGTGTCATTCCTACTCATAATCTTAGTGGGAGAGACGATCCGTGCGATATGGGTGTCCGTATTGTAGTAAAGGGTATCTGTGACCATGCGGAACCCGTCACGATTGCTGACAAGTTCCACATCATGATAAAAATCCGCGTTCTTGGTTGCCGGTGAATATTCACCATAGATGGAAGTGAGGACATTAACTTTATCCTCAATCTTTCCACCGTATGCATACCATCCCAACTCCATATTAAGATCATAATCAAGAGAGTCAGTGGTTAGGGTGACATCACGATTGATGAGTTTGACAACTGGTTGCGAAGGCCCGCATCTCAAGCGTGCATGGCGTTGATCTCCATCATAGAAGAGCTTGTCGGAATAGACGAAGAGCGTGTCGCCTTGTTCCATCCTTACATGTCCGAAAGCATCAAGAGAGTTAAACTCAGGATAGTAATATGCCGAATCGCAATACATCCACATCCCTGCCTGACGAAATTTCACACTCCCTTTCAGAATCTGTTTTTCGATATCGAGAGAAGGGAGACGATACAGGGAATCTGCGTATTCAAGAAAAACCTTATTACGGTCAAATCTGTTTGCCGAAGGGATAGTTGGTTCAATCTTTTTATCCGGTTTAGGTCGGGTGTAGACTTCTTGCGGAGCATTTGCGGCCGCTGTCTTCTTTTGTGCTGCCGCTTGCTTCGCAATGATACCGAGACCGGCTAAAATTAAAATAGCCAGAAGAGTCGGTACGCATCTACGTCCCATCATTTTTGCCATCCCTGATACTTAAATTCGCAGCCGTCCCAGCCTTCTTCAATTCTTACGTAAGTTTCTTTAATCTTCTTCTCGACCCATTTCTTAAGAATTTCCTCTTTCTTGGATGCTTCATACATCTGCTTGATGAGAGAGTAATCTTCGGATAGGGACGCTTTATGACCCGGTATGCGGTTTGTGAGACGGACAATTGCAGCCACATCCTTATTCCTTTTCACATCTTTCATCACAAATGGCTCTGAAATATCACCGGGTTGCATCGATTCGACTCTGCGTGCGATCTCTGAAGGGAGATCCTGCATCTCAAAGCGCGATGATCCGGTGGCATCGTTGACCATGACACCGCGATTGTTGCGGGTGTCCTTATCCTGCGAAATAAATCGGGCACCTTCGTCAAAACTGATAGTCCCCGCCACAATCTCCTTACGCACGGAATCAAGACGCAACGTGGCATCGGCAAGATCCTTTGAACTGACATGAGGAGTCAGGAGGATATGACGAACATTAACCTGATCCCCACGTTTCTCAATGAGTTGGATTATATGATACCCATACTCTGTTTCGACAATTCTGGATACTTTCTTCGGATCGTTGAGGTTAAACGCTACGTTGGCAAATTCCGGCACCCATGCCGAACGACCATTGAATCCAAGTTCCCCACCGCGCATGTTTGAACCATCTTCACTATACATGATAGCTAAAGTCGAGAAGTCTGCTTCACCCTTGTTTACCCGATCCGCATAGTCGCGGAGACGAGCCTTGATGTCATCGATCTCTTGCTGGGGGATAACCGGATTGATTGTGATTACCTGAGTTTCAACCTGGGTAGGAATATAAGGAACACTATCCGGTGGAAGTGAATCGAAATATTTTCTTACCTCATTGGGAGTTGCTTTCACATCCTTGGTCAGGGAGTTCTGCACTTGCTCAATGATATAATTATTCCTCATTATCTCGAGCAGTTGCTGACGCAGCTGAGGGAGGGGCTTACGGAAATATTCCTCCACTTTCTCTTTAGAACCGATATTGGCTATAAACATATTCAGACGTTTGTCGACCGATTGCTGCACTTGTCCTTCAGGCGCTTCGATTGTATCAATCTTTGCCTGATGAAGATACAGTTTTTCAACAGCGATTCTTTCAGGAATAACGCAATATGGATCACCGCCAATCGGGGTGCCGTCTGACCTCATCTGCGCATAATTCTCTTCAATTTCGCTCTTAAAGATAGCTTCATCTCCTACTACCCATGCCACTTCATCAACCACATTTTTCTTTGGTTGCGACAATGCGCACAATGCGGTGAACCCGGCAATAGCGGATACAAATATCAGGGTCTTATTTATTTTCACGTCTGTATGTTTTATTAATTGTTTTCAAATTCATTATTAATTGGACAGGTAGGTATTACAACCTTATCGTTGGAGGAAATAGAGTCCTGCCGGCTTTATTGATGACTTGTCTACAACTTGCAGTTTCCCTTCATCAATCGCGTGAATGCAAATATCATGAAGCAATTGTTTCTCATAGTCTGCCATACTCTTCCCACGAAGCATCGCGGCTATCCCGGGACGTGCAAATTCGTAGGGCACAGGTGACCCGGAGGGAAGATAGTCGGTGATATGGAGAAAATAGGTTGAGCCGTTATAGGTTGTCTCAAAATTCCGGGTGGATTTGAGGAATGCATCCGCATCATAGAACCGATAAGGAATCCTGTTGGAAATCTCCTGCCAATCCGACCATCTGTCGGCAAAGTAATCATATTGCAAAGCGTGTTCGAGACCGTAGGTTTCGAGTTTGTCGATATTCTCCTCACTATATGTTGAAATCCATCGGCGAATCTTGTCAATGTTATCATCGTCTGAGGCTGTCTTAATGAAAATCCCTTTGATGAGGGGCACTTCGAGTTTCAGATCGTCTGCATTCTCCGTGAAGTATTTCTTTATCTTGGTTTCCGGCACCTCGCTGACCTCTGAAATTTTCATCTTGGAGAAATATTCGTTTACAATCAGCTGATTACGATATTTTGTGACTTTTCTTTCTATCTCATCGTAGTTATCGATGTTCTCACGGACTATATCGGCGACAATCACATTTTCTATCCATGATTTAACAATAGAGTGGAACATCAGAAGGCTGTCAGCCTCGCTCAGACCGGCAGGTATTCGGGAAATAACATCGGTGAGTGTCAGCACTGAATCCTCTGCCATGAGCAATACTTCTCCCATAGACTCCTCCTTGGCGTTTTTCTCAGGTTGACGTTGGCAGCCAATTGCTCCTGAGATGAGAATTGAGAGGGTGATGAGCCCGGTGAATATATGTAGTGCAAAACTTCTCTTCAACATTATCGGTAATTTTGGAAATAAAGGGTTCCAAATTTCTGTGGGAATAGCCCGGACACAAAAATGTCCGGGCTATTGAAATCTTCAGAGTGAACGGTACGCTGACAAGGGGGGTGCTTTAAGGATAGTCAGCATATCGGCAAAAGAAAATTTCCGTCCATATGACGGGAAACCTCCGTTATTTGATTTTTTTAAGTTCCTTTTCATTCACTTTTACCGGATAGCGATTCTTCAGGTCGGCAATCCATTCTGTCTCAAGTTGATTCTGATAGTCATTAGTGACAAGACCTCTGACATCATTCACTTCCTCCGGCTCATTGAGCAGACGTGCATCATAAAGGAAGTAGACTGTATATTTTGAGTTGGAGGGCTCAACTTTCGGACCATCAAACATCAGATTATCAATCATAGGATTCTGACCATTCTGTGTCAGAACCTTATCGGCCGTTGCTTTACCTTTAAATTCTTTTCTAATTGCATTGACGATAGTGTCACCACCCATAGAGGTCAGACTCTTCCTGACGAGATCTGCAACTGAATCATTGGCAGCCTGAATAAGAATTCCTTTCACGCGGGGTGAATCCCATTTATAATCCGAATGGTGGGTATTGAAATAGTTTTCAAGACCCTCTTTATCTTTTGATGCCTTATCCCATACTTCACGGAGTGAAATCTCGTAAAGAAGACTTCCGTCATGATACTCATTGATAAGATTGCGGTAATCAGCAACGTTATCATAAAGCCAATCTTCCTCGGCATCAATAAGTTTCTTATTATAGAAAGATGCGAAAGAATCATTCAAAAATTCTGCGGCTGCTGCCGGAGAAGTGATCTTGACACCGGGAACCGTTTTAAGGAATTCACCGGCAGTGATAGAGTTCTTACCGATTGAAGCGATAGGAAGTTTTGAGGTCGGACCTTCGAGGAAGCGTGCATAGAATGTTGAGTCAATACCATCTTGGGATGTTGCGGCAACAAGTGTCTCAAAGTTTGATTTATTAATCTTTCCCTTCAATTTTGAAGCGAGACGATTTGTCTGGGCATCGCGAATGATTTTGTATCGGTCATCTTGCGGATTTGAAAAGCGAGAGAGAAGCATAGGTTTCATTTCGCTGACTGCCGGCGAAAGACGATGACCATATTTCTTGATAATATGCCAGCCATATCGAGTGCGGACCGGGAGGGCAATCGTGCCATCGGGGGTTGCGAATGCTACGGAATCAAATTCAGGCACCATCTCTCCGGATCCGAACCAGGGAAGTTGTCCACCTTGGCGTGCAGATCCTTTGTCATCACTCAATTTAGTTGCTATTTCTTCAAATGAAGCGGGATTGGCAGCTACAACTTTATAGATGCTGTCAATAAAGGCTTTTGCAGAAGCCTCAGTGGCCTCATCTGAATTTGGATTGACCATCTTCATGATATGGGCTGCGTGAACCTGTCCACGAGAGGGACGTTTCTTGCCACCCTTCAAAACGTGATAAGCCATTGGACTTTCCACAACTTCAGAGATCTTTCCTTCCGGTAATTCAAAAGTTGTTTTCTCTACCAGATAGGGAATGCGATTTGCAGTGATATAACCGAGGTTACCTCCATTCTGGGCGACTGAGCGGTCTTGGGAAACTTCTTTTGCCAGCGTTTCGAAATCCGCTCCATCAAGGAGAGCTTTCCTTACGCTGTCGATACGCACACGCGCGGCAGCTTTCTCTTCAGGAGAACGACCCTTGAAAATCATGATATGATGAAGTTCAGCCTCTTTCTGCGAGCGGGCCATTGTTTCATCAATAAGCTTGAAGAGAACTGTTGAATCAGCAAGATAAGGAGTGGCAAGTTCATGGCGATACTGAGCCATCTCTTTCTTGAATGCACTTGTGCTGTCAATACCTGCATCTTTTGCAGCAGCAACCTTCATTTTATATAATTCAAACATCTCGGCGTAATCATCAATTGATTGCGGCGAGAGTTGCTGCTGACTGTTTTTATGATAGAGATATTCAAATTCCGAACGGGGAACATCAACTCCGTTGACAGTCATGATTACGGGGTCTTTGGCTGCGTAAGTCAAGGCAACAGCGCCAAGCACCAGCCCCCCAACCATAATTTTAGTTTTCATGTTATGATGTGAGTGTTTGAATTTCTGTTCATTGAGTAGCAATTCCTTTAGCTCAGGCATTACCCTCTAAGGGAATAAACGACATTTATTTTAAAAAAGTATAGTCCCGGCAATCTTTTTTTGATCAATACAGAAAGCCCCGGCTTGAGAGAGCCTTGATTAAGCTGAAAACGCTTAAGTCATCTTTATTTGGGTTGAGTGATGCCGTTTGACCCTCAGAGCTGAGATAGGTGGATTAATTACCCATCTCGGAGAGGAATTTTATACGAACAAGACGTATTTTCTCCTCATCAAACTCATCACCGAGTTCTTGGATCGCATCTTCAAGATTATCTTCTTCACATTCGCGGAAATAGTCGAGCAAGTCCTCTTCGCTGTCTTCATCGAGGATCTCATTGAGGAAGTAATCGATATTGATACGGGTGCCGGCATCTACGATAGATTCCAACTCCGTAAGAAGTTCGGAGAATTCAAGACCCTTGCTTTCAGCAAGCTCCAGCAAATCAATTTTACGGTCGATGGCCTGAATGATTGAAATTTTGAGTTTACTTTTGTTAGCAACGGATCTGACACGTATATCTTCGGGACGAACTATATCGTTTTCTTCCACATGACGCTTGATTACTTCGATAAATTCCGCTCCGTATCGAGCCGCTTTCCCTTGCCCGACACCAGGAATATTGAGAAGTTCCTGCTGAGAGACGGGGTAGGTAGTCGCCATTGCCTCAAGACTGGGGTCCTGGAAGATCACGTATGGGGGTAGTTCAAGTTTCTTTGCGATTTTTTTCCGGAGATCTTTAAGAATGGAATATAGTTCCGGGTCTGTGACGCATGAAGCGCCCCCTTTTACCGGTATTTCGGGTTCTACTTCGTTGAAATCCGTATCTTCCACAACATGAAATGAGGAGGGTTTCTTCAAGAATTTTTTGCCGGCAGCGGTCAGACGTATAACACCATAATTCTCGATGTCTCGTTGGAGATATCCTGAAATAATGGCTTGGCGGATAATGGTAGCCACGAGTTTCTCGTCAGTGTTCTCCAAAGATCCGAACGGTTCGATTTCATGGTGACCGTGAGATTTGATCTCATCTGTGCCACGACCTATCAATACGTTGACTATATATTCGAGTTTGAATTTCTCTTTAAGAGCTGCCACCGCTTCGATGACAGCGCAAAGTTCATCTTGTGCTTCCACTTGTTTTTTAGGATTTAAACAGTTGTCGCAGTTACCGCAGTTTTCTTCGCTATATTTTTCTCCGAAGTAATGTAACAAAATTTTTCTGCGGCAGAGAGAGGACTCTGCGTAGCTTGCAGTCTCGAGCAGGAGCTGATGGCCGATCTCCTGTTCTGAAGGAGTCTTGCTTTGCATCAGCTTATCGAGTTTCTGCAAATCTTTCTCGGAATAAAATGTGATACAACGTCCTTCACCACCATCGCGACCGGCGCGACCGGTCTCCTGATAATAACCCTCAAGACTTTTGGGAATATCATAATGAATCACATATCTGACATCCGGTTTGTCAATACCCATGCCGAAAGCAATCGTGGCGACGATGACATCGACGCGTTCCATCAGGAAAGCATCCTGATTTTCAGAGCGAGTGGCGCTATCCATCCCGGCGTGATAGGGGAGAGCGGATATATCATTCACTTTGAGAGTCTGTGCAATCTCTTCCACACGTTTGCGTGATAGGCAATATATGATACCGGATTTTCCTGGATTGGCCTTGATGAAACGGATAATATCTCGTTCCACTTCTTTAGTCTTCGGGCGAACCTCATAATAAAGATTCTCACGATTGAAGCTTGAACGATATATTATATCGTTGACCATGCCGAGATTCTTACGGATATCGTGTTGGACTTTGGGTGTCGCTGTTGCGGTAAGGGCAATGACCGGTCTTGGACAAATCTCATTGATGATCGGACGTATACGACGATATTCAGGACGGAAGTCATGTCCCCATTCTGAAATACAGTGCGCTTCGTCGACAGCATAAAAAGATATTTTCACCGTCTTAAGAAAATTGATATTTTCTTCTTTGGTGAGGGATTCAGGAGCTACATACAATAGTTTTGTCCGTTGGGAAGAGACATCGGACTTCACCTTGTCGATGGCGGCACGGTTGAGAGAGGAATTGAGAAAATGAGCTATTCCATCATCTTCGCTATAGGAACGCATGGCATCAACCTGATTCTTCATCAGGGCGATAAGGGGAGAAATGATGATTGCTGTGCCTTCCGATATGAGAGCCGGAAGCTGATAGCAAAGGGATTTGCCACCCCCGGTAGGCATCAGAACAAATACATCGTTATCATCAAGCAGACTTGAAATGATTGCTTCTTGGTTCCCTTTGAAGCTGTCAAAGCCAAAATACTTCTTCAGGGTTTCATGAATAAGCTTTGTGTCTGCCATAGTATTTTACCGTTTAATGCTTTTGGTTCCGTGAAGGATGTTAAGCGTGAGGGGAAAGGTTAGTAATTAATGTCAACGGAGTCAATTCTCACTCCGTTGACAAAATTAACAGAATATTTCAAATTTTCAAAAAAAATGTAGCCTTTGTAGAAACTTTTTTTGAGTCTATCGAAAAAATATCTTTACTGCTCCTTTAACATAGGTGATCGTTCTAACTTTTCAAGTACATAGTCTCGGGTAACGGTAAAGTTCTTCTTTCTGGAAGATGGGATGTCAAACATGACATCAACCATCACTGTCTCGACAATTGATCTGAGTCCACGCGCTCCAAGCTTGTATTCTATTGCCTTATCCACAATAGTATCGAGAGCGGCATCATCAAATTCCAATTTAACACCATCAATTTCAAAGAGTTTCTTGTATTGACGGACTATGGCGTTGCGCGGCTCAACAAGAATTCTGCGAAGTGCATCGCGATCAAGCGGGTTAAGACTCGTAAGAATTGGAAGACGACCGATAATTTCTGGAATCAGACCGAAGGATTTGAGATCTTGAGGCATCACGAATTGCATGAGATTGTCTCGCTTCTGTTTGCTCTCTTTTGAATCGTGTCCATACCCTACGACATGGGTGTTTAGTCGGGCCGCTATTTTTCTTTCGATGCCGTCGAAAGCACCACCACATATGAATAGGATGTTTTTGGTGTCGACCGGGATAAGTTTTTGTTCCGGATGTTTACGGCCTCCCTGAGGGGGCACAAGCACTACGCTCCCTTCGAGTAATTTAAGAAGTCCCTGTTGCACTCCTTCTCCACTCACATCGCGTGTGATCGACGGATTATCGCTTTTCCGGGCAATCTTATCAATTTCATCAATAAAGACGATACCCTTCTGGGCTTTCTCCACATCATAATCACATGTCTGAAGTAAGCGGGTAAGCAAGGACTCGATGTCTTCACCTACATATCCTGCCTCTGTCAAAACTGTCGCATCTACAATCGTGAAAGGCACGTCAAGTAATTTTGCGATTGATTTGGCAAGAAGAGTCTTTCCGGTTCCGGTAGGACCTACCATTACGATATTTGATTTCTCAATATCTACATCATCCTCCGGGTCATGACCGGAGGCTTCAGCCTGAGCAATGCGTTTGTAGTGATTATAGACAGCCACCGATAAATATTTCTTGGCTTCATCCTGACCAATGACATATTGATCTAAAAACTCCTTAATTTCTTTCGGCTTGGGAATCTTAGTCTTGGGAGTAGCGGACTTGACAGGCTGCTTACCGGAATTTTTACGGACATATTCATCCTTGACATTGTGGATATAATCCACACACTCCGCACACAATGTGAGTCCGTCGAGAACTTCCACCACAGGATTAGTGGGAGTGTCGACGGCACCACACAGCATGCATCTTGCTTTTGTCTTTGTTGGCATTGATCTTATTTTTTCGGATTGACAAGTACTTTATCAATCATTCCATATTCTTGAGCTTCGGCAGCGGTCATCCAATAATCACGGTCGGAGTCTGCGGCAACCTTCTCGAAGGGTTGTCCGGAATGGCTGGAAATAATCTTATAAAGTTCGTCTTTGAGTTTGAGGATCTCTCTGGCTGTGATCTCAATATCGGAAGCCTGACCCTGAATACCACCCATGGGTTGATGAATCATCACACGGGAGTGGGGGAGAGCGAATCGTTTCCCGGTTTCACCTGCAACCAGAAGCACAGCAGCCATTGATGCAGCCATCCCGGTGCAGATAGTCGAGACATCACTCGAAATATACTGCATTGTATCATAGATTCCAAGACCGGCGTAAACTGATCCACCGGGAGAATTGATATAGATTGAAATATCTTTTTCGGGATCAACGCTATCAAGATAAAGAAGCTGAGCCTGAATGATGTTGGCGCTTTGATCAGAAACTTGTGTACCAAGGAAGATTATCCTGTCCATCATAAGGCGGGAGAATACATCCATTTGAGTCACATTAAGCTGGCGTTCCTCAAGAATATAAGGATTGAGATAGTCAGCAGTTGGAGTCTGAGTGGCAGATACAGGAATATTTGCCTGGCGACTCACGAAGCGGGTGTAGGAATCAAGAGTATTGGAATTGATACCCAGATGATTCACAGCATAATTTTTGAAGTCATTCATAATTTTAGCAATTGTATGAAAATATATATTTTTCTTTGTTGCGCCCCGCATATTGCGCTCCCTGTCAGGGGGGCTTATTATGCGGGGCGCGCGTATTGGATTGTGTCAAGAGGAAATCCCTTGACTAATTATTTCCGGAATTCAAGCTTTTGCAAAAAGAGCCTGGAATTCTTCAAGAGTTACTTCTTTAGGCTCAGTGGTTATGTTAGCTCTGATAGCGTTGAAGAGTTTGCCATCGAGCACCTGATTGGCAATGCGGTTTTTCTGCTCCTCATTTTTAAGAACTTCCTGAGCGTACTTGTCGATTACATCATCCGGAGCTTGTCCGAGACCATATTGGGCAAGTTGCTGACGTGTAATCATGCGGGCAGCCTCGTTGAGATCGTTGGCATCGACTTTGATGTCAAGTCTCTTGCAGATCTCTTCGCGAACAAGTTCCCAGACAAGTTGCGGACGGATTTCAGTGTCATACTCTTTCTCAACGATCTCATCCGTGAGATTTTTGTTCTCATTCACAAGGAATCTTTTGAGAATCTCATCGGGAAGTTCAAGATTGCCAACTGCGTTCAGAATGGCATCTTTTGCATCAATTGAGAAACGATAGTTGGTGTCGTTGACGAGTGAAGATGAAATCATGTCTGCCACAGCCTTGCGATAGGAGGCCTCATCATTGACAGTAGTGTCCTGTCCGAAGAGTTCTTTGTAATAAGTTTCACCAAGTTCAGCCGGTGTATGAACGATTATCTCTTTTATGTCCAGAGAGAAATCACCCTTGTGAAGGTCAATATCCTTTTTGTCGATATTGAGCATGGAGCTCATTTCAGCAGGGTTGGAATCGCAAGTCTCAGCGGGATTGAAAATTACCTTGTCACCGGGGTGTTTACCCATGAACAGTTCTTTCTGAGCATCACTCTTGAAGTATTGCGGCGCTACGATGCCATTTTCAACAACGATGCCGTTTTCCATGACAGTACCATCAGGGTTGAGCTCGGTGATAACACCTTTGACAAGAGCGGTCTCGTTTACAGTATCACCGGGTTCCTGCTTGCCGAAGCGACCGCGGAGAGCCTGATCCTGCTTATCTATCATCTCATCGGTAATCTTAATTGAATAGACAGGCACTTTGAGATCTTTGTCTACATGATCGTTGATTTCAGGAGCTAAACCGATTTTGAATGTGAAGCTGTATTCAGAAGCTTTAGGATCGAAAACTTCAGCAGTTTCTCCAACGGGGTTGCCCAGGACATGAAGATTTTTCTCTTTAAGATAATTGAAGAGAGCATCTCCTACCGTGCGGTTGATGACATCATATTTCACTGAGTCACCATATTTTTTACGAATGAGACCCTCTGGAGTCTTGCCGGGACGGAATCCCGGTTCCGCATGATTTTTGCGGATATCTTTGAGCTGTTTATCTACTTTTTCTGCGAAATCACTCTCCTCGATCTTGAGCGTTACCTGACCACGCACGTCGTCGAGCTGAACATAATCAATATTCATAATCGTTTAACAGTATCTGTAATTATTTAAATAGTTCAACGTGAAGCGGGGTGAAAAACTTAACCCACAGGGATTGCAAAGGTAAGGAAAAATTCCATGGTTTGCAAATAACACCTTTCTTATAAAACGCATAATCGCGTTGAAAGATGTGACGGGCTCTAAATTATAACATATTATATTGGGATAGAGTTTGACCCTATCCCAATAAGTATGTATCCACTTTAGTTAAAGCAAATAGTGTGCCAAAAATAACAGATGAAGGTTATAAAGCAAATTTCTTTACAGTATCTCCACTTTTGACAATGAAAATGCCGTGATTTGCTGGTGAGAAGAGAATCATCTCTGAGTCTGATTCAACATAAAGATTCCCATTGACATCATAAATTCTGACATTTTCTCTATTAGGATTAATGATGTCGGCATTTGAATTGTGCAAGTCTATTTGCAATCCGTTGGCTGCGGAAATTTCCGGAGTACTGAGGAGATGCACCGGTATCCGCGGAGATTCCTGACTATAAATGTATCGGTCTTTAGTGGAATTCACTCCGACGGCTCTAATGGTATAATAGATATTGTCGCCTGCAGGGCATTGCAGATTCTTAACAGTCGCTTTTGTCTTGGCGGTAGCACCAAAAGATGCGAGTTTGGAGACACTCTGACCTTGCTTTACATTCATATAGACTTTTAAGTCATCCACGTATATATTACCTGATCGTGTAGGCAATATCGCAAGAATGCATCGATCCGTTCCCTTTGATAAAGAACCGGAGATTGTTCTCCAATTTTTAGTAATGTCTGATTCTTCAAGATTGTCCACAAGCTCATAATCACCGCGACTACGGGCGAAAAGACCGACACCTACACCGGTCCGGACATCATCATTCTTGACCTTGAAGCTGACTGAGATTTTTCCTCCGCTTGGAGTTAGATCAAGAATAGGTGATTCGATTTGTGCGGCATATCCGATATAGGAGAAAGCACCTTGAACGCCAATGTAACCTTCCTGAAATTCGGCTGCTCCGAAAAACCATCCGGGGAGTTCTTCAAATCCGGCGTCGATATTTTGCGGAGCATTCGCAGGGTCAACGAATGAGAAGTCGGTATCTACGAGATAGAATCTTTCATCATCCACAGGAGTATGCTCATAATAGGTGCGAATTTCATAATTGACAGCTCCGTCGACAGGCTTCCATGAAGCGGTGAAATCATAATCGCTGAAATAATTAGTGTCAATTATCTCGGGAGCAGGGAGTCCTTCGATCAGTTGCGGTGAAGAATATGGAGAAAATTGTCCGCCGGCGGATGCGCGCACAGTGAAATAATATCCGTTCCAATTCTCATCAAGGCCTTCGAAATGCTGTTCAAGACCGGATACTCTCAAATCTTTCTCTATATATTTTCTGTTCCCGGACGGATCCATAGTGAAGAGACAGACATCATAACAGTCCGCTCCTTTGACATAATTCCAGAACGCAGTAAAAGAGCGCCCATCGAAGTCATCGTAAGTGACATTGGCGGGAGTTGAAATAGCCGGATCTGGAATCTCAATCACAATATCGTCAATAAATGCCTTCACTTTCGAAGAGGAGGAATTGGCAATATCGATTGCTCGAATTGCAAGATAATCATTAGACACTCCACAATCAAAATAATATTCGATTGTCTGCCATTCTTCGGTCAGCTTTACGGAATATTGTGATGATACACTATAGTGTTGCACGTATGCATATCCCTCAGGCGAGCCCGGAGCGAGTTTCATTCTGAAAGAGATTTTAAAATCTCCTCCATTTTTCGATAGGTCGAGGGTCGGGGTAAAGAGCATACCTCCCGCATTCTGATATGCCGTTCCGGCAGCTTCATAAATTTCCACCCCCTGCCATCCGGGAGAAAGAGTTTTCTCATCCGGGATAAATTGAAAAGAATCATTCACCGGATTTTTGGAAGGAGTGTCTTCACTGCCTCCGGTGAAATTAGAGAAGTCTTCGGTAATCAAAACCTTATAAGGAATCCCTGATTCCTGTGCGTTGGAAGGAACCGATGTTCCTCCACCGGCGAAAGCGGCGGAGGAACAAACCGTTACAATCAAACTAAGGCTTCCCTTTATAATCAAGTTCAATTGATGTTTCATATGTATTTAGCGGTTTTGTGAGCCTAACTCTTAAATCATTATTTTGAGACACTTTGAACCAAGTTTCACAACATAAATCCCTTGTGAGAGTACTACGTTCACATTATCGGAAATATATGATTGAGAGAATACTACACGTCCATCAGCGGAATAAACAACGAGACTTTCTCCGTCGTGTCCACAGACTGTGAGGATATTGCCGGATATTTTTATAGTCTCTTCTCCAATTCCCTGAATTGTATCCACTCCAGTTGTGGCGGTGCAGATTGCAGTATTTGACATATTGAATTCAGTGCCGTTGGCAGTAGTGGTCACGTTATATTTATACTCTTTCCCTTTCTCAAGACCGGTGTGGACGAACTTGGTGTTTGTAAGATCTTTGGCGATTAGATCACCTTCAGCATAAACATTATATGTGAAAGGAGTGCTCTCGTTGATAACCGGAGTATAATTGATATCATCAATCATAATTCCGAAGACATCGGTACTTACATAGTGAATTGCAAAATATCTCGCATCTTCCGGAAGGACAAATGCTTTCCCTTGCCATTTCATTTCTGAAACGCTGCAGCTTTCAAGCACCTTGAAATCCTGAATGTTATTGCCGGTGGTAGAATAGCATACCTCATAACGTTCAGCAAACTGATTCAACCCAACAACTGCCACATAGAAGGATAAGATGCTACCCCCCTTTATCTCTGGAGAAATGAGCCAATCGTTTGCTTTAGACCCGTCGTTAGGGCAGAACGCTACAAGATACTGGCTTCCGCTGTGGGGGGTATAATTCTCTTCCACAAGCTTATTGCTGAGATGCTCAGGATTTATGACCATAAATGCTTTCGGTTTGGTAGCAGCATCGAATACACATTGGTCATAGGAATAAGTGGATTTTCCATCTCCGTCAACGTTTTTAAGCAATCCGATCTGTTTGCCGTAGTAGAATGGATCATATTCCTCGAAATCATCGGCTCCGGTGAGTTTGATGTCGGGCTTGCTCCATGATAGTTCAATTGAATAATCCTCGCTGCCGGGTGTTGCCGCAAGATTGTCAATGATAGGCTTGTTCCCTTTAATCACTGAAAGATATCTTTCCACGAAATCATTATTCTCATTGTCATCCTTACTGTCAATATAAGCTTTCACGGTGAAATCTCCCACTAAGTCGGCAGTGCAATCAACTGAGAATGAAGCCTCCATGGTTGCTTCCGGTGCTAAGGTCTGCACTGAAGGAGCTACCTTCTCCGTAAGAACGGTATTATTGTTGCTGTCGATAAGATCGAAGATGATTTCCGGAGCATCGATGGCATTCTTTCCGACATTTTGCACTATAGCGGTGAACTCAGCTTTATCACCGATACTTACCGCATCTTCCGGTCCATCGATACTGATCATGGAGAGATCATTGGGCAGCAATTCCGTGATTGAATATGATGAGATAAAAATATTCTGAGTGTCAATATCGGTGAATTTAGTGTCAAAATAGATATTAACCCATTTTTTATTGCAGAATTCCGTGGGAAGAACATAAATGAAATCAGTCCAACCTTCACCGGAAGCAGAGGTAATCGTACCGATTTTGACGGGTGCGGAATCACGATCCGAAATGTAAATGTCCGTTGCGGGGAAGATAGAATTGATATAAACATTCATCTTGAATTTAACTTCCTTAATTCCTTCGGTAGAGAATTTCGGGAATAGATAGCGGGCCATTCCGGGATTCCCATATCTTACAAATGCCCAAATTGCAGCGGAGTGTTCATCAGAGATTCCAGGATAATTGGGATCTTCAGTTTCAAAGATTGATGAAAGGGTATATGCCCTGAAATCCGCTGCATAAAGATAATCATCAGCAGGGGTATCGATTGAAAGGGGCTGATATTTCAGGCGTCCATTCTGAACATTCTCCATCATCGGCAGGTTATAAGGCTTGCCGATAATGCCGTGAGCATCTCCATATCCGACTTCACGACCTGCGATATTTTCGGCTGTAATCATGAATTTCTCATTTCTGAGAGATGCGTTTGGTTCAACTGAGTAATCGTAAGTAAACGTGCCTGTCTGCTGAACACCATCATCGAATTCCTTTTTATCGGCATCATAGTGAGAGATAGTATAGACAACTTTTGAAGGATCCACATATCCACCGTTGGCACCGACTTCGTCTGCGTCCCATTCAATATGTAAGGTCAGGTTATCTTCACTGATAGTAGTAGTGGGAACCGGGAGTTTCGGGACATCAACACCGGTGTAAATGTCAGCCTTCACGGTTTCGCCTGTGCCGAAAGAATTTGAGGTGGTGTAAGAGATAGAATTCTGACCCTGAACGGTAGCGAGCTCAATATTTACCTTATCACCCGGTTGACCGGTGACGGTCTTTTCTTCAGCAGGCGATACCACCTTCACCGTGATTTCACCTGAAAGAGGAGTCCCTACGAGATTTACGGTAGGCATCATAAAAGAAGTCTGTGCGATTAATGCTCCTTTCTCCCCTGCGGTGACAGTTACTTCATTTATTTTTGAAGGAATATTGACTGATTTGTCAGTAAGCGTGACAGATATATTTTTTATCATTAGCTTAAACTGATCCTTTGCAGAGGTTGCTTTAATTGCCACATAATATTCTCCCGCTTCGGTGATTCCGAATGGGATGTTGTGAGTGAACCAATCTTCATCGTTGGTAAGAGTTCCGGATGAATAGACTCTTTCCATCTCTGAGGGTTTGTTGGTTTTCCCTACATAAAGTTCAAAGCTTTCAGGATTGCGCGAGCTTGCTACCTTCGAATCTACCGCCACGTTATAGACATAGTCGGTATTAGTGAGATTGAGTCTCGGTAAAATCACGTAATCATCAGCATCAAGATGATTGTTTGAATAAAAATAGACAAGCATCTCGCCCGCGGAATCATAATTCCAAACACCGAGCTGGAAACTTCCCCGATTATATTCATCGTTATTGGCATCAATTATTGTCAAGTCATCTATCTCTGAATCAGTAGGAGTGATACTAAAGGGTATCTCCTTTGCTTTATCAGGATCGATGGGGTCAATGGGATCCGGTGGGGTCACAGTGCCTCCATCGTTGTATTCCGTCACTTTCAGATTCTTTATATGAATCTCCTTATATCCGGCAGTAGAATTGATCTGAGGGGAATTGTCGTGAATTGCTATGGAATAGAGACCATTGCAGGGCACCGTGAATTTCTCCGATTCATGGGTCTTGAATGCAGCGGTGCTGACAACGACCGGTGATATTGCAATCATGGAAGATTCCTCAGACGTAGCTCCATAGCAGAACTCAAATTTGGTTTCATACGAGAAGTCTGAAGCTTCTTTGCAAGCGTCAATGGAAATAGTATAACTCTTCCCGGCTGATAATTCAATATCGGGGATTACTAGATAATCATCGCAGGCAGAATCATCTGAGGCATAGATGTTGTGTCTGACATAGCTGCCGTAGCTGTAAAACTTCCACGTAGTCGGAGAATTGTTTATCTGAATACACTTGTTGAGGTCGGCTACAGAAGTGAGGGCTAAGGAATATATGACCGTGCCTTTATCTTCAGAACCAGCTTTTTGCTGAGTGGAAACTTCTTTTTGCGTCAGAGCAGCGGCTGTGCCGGCAAAAGCACAAGCTGCCACGATGCCTAAAGAACTCCAGAATTGTATAGATTTAATTCTCATAAAAATGTATTTTGAAAAGTAATAATTATCGAAAAATCATCTCGGAATAAAATATTAACGAGATGATGGAGATGTTTCAAAAAACGTAGGAATAATGCGTAAAGATGTTAAGTTGATAATCTGTGAGTGATGATAATGCAAAGATAAGATATATTGAGTAATCCGTAATTTATGAATTGTTAAATGATGTTAATTTCAACAAAATGCTTACATAAATAATAGCTAATGGCATTTCTCTATATGTGATTATAGAAAAATGCCATTGCTGGAATATTGTTTTATAATTTCGTCGGTCAGCGGTTGCTTTCTTCGATCATTGATTTAATTGAATCATTAAACGATTTTGCATCAATCAGTCTCTCCACGGTCAGATGCATTCTATATCGCCAATAATGATGTGAATTTGCAGGCTCATTAATCTGCTCATCTGCAGGCTTGTCGCGTCTTAATTCGCCATCTGTCGCAAGCCAATCCTGAAGGGGAAGGATACAGAGCATTGATGGAGATTTCAATTGCAATTCCACAATCTTGTCGCAGATCCAAGGCTCAGCAAACTGTGGCGCTTCCCCTCCCTCGTGTAGGACTTCGTTGTAGAAACGTTGACTGATATCATGATTTTGTTCCCACCAGAGTCTTATACCACCCATGTCGTGGGTAGAAGTGGTGCAGACGGAATAATAGGGATAACTCCAGGTGTCACCAAAGTCAAGACCGGGTGTTTTCGGCATTCTCTGAATTTCAAGTGAAAGAATTTCCAAATCATGCATTACTTGCGGCACACAATCCGGAATCATCCCGAGATCTTCCGCGCAAGTCAACATTGAAGTTGAATCAATCAGTGGAGGAAGCTTCCACATGGCTTTACCCTTCCAGAATTCATCGTTGCGATGATAGAAGAAATCATTATAAAGCCGATTGAACTGCCATTTCTCATAATCAGTCAAACGACGATATTGATATGTAAACTGAGCTGCGATCCGTGGATGATATTGCCCCCTGTTGTAAGGATCTTCAATGAAAAGCACATCATCGATGAGCCCCATCAGGGCTTCTTTAATGCGAGTGTTCTGATCGTTTCTTTCAAGATCCGCAAAGTGTTTTTCCACTTTTACTTGTGTATCCACAAATTCTTTCAGGCGATATCTGCCCATCCCCATATCTTCCAGGAATTCCCTCTTTGCTTCCTCAGCAAATTCTCCGAAAAAGTCACCGAGCATCCAGTCGAAGATAAGCGGATTGGTCTGCAAATCCGGATCAATCCAGAAGTCATAGTTATGGCGTAACTCTTCAGGAGAGAAGGGAAGAGCCGGATTGAAATAGCCGAGAAGCCCATGGATAGCGTTCAGCGGAATTTGCCAGATACGGAAGAATCCGAGGATATGATCGATACGGTAGGCATCGAAGTATTCCGCCATTTTACGGAAGCGGTCTTTCCACCATGCAAATCCATCTTCCGCCATCTTATCCCAATTATAGGTCGGGAATCCCCAGTTTTGACCGAGTACAGAGAAATCATCCGGGGGAGCGCCGGCTTGCGCGTCAAGATTGAAAAGTTCCGGATTTTTCCAGGCATCTACGCTTTCACGTCCGATGCCGATGGGGATATCTCCTTTTAAGACAACCCGGTGGAGGTGGGCATAATCGCGCGCCTCACGAAGCTGTTTGTCAAGGTGATACTGCACAAAATAATAGAAACCGATTTCCACCTTGTTCTTATCGCAGAATTCATCTACTATCTTTTCATTATAGACAGCATATTTACCCCAATGGGATATGTCTGATGAATGAAACTCATCTCGAAGCGCACACCAGACTGAATAAGGTTTCAACCAATATTCGTTCTTTTCCACGAATTTCTTGAAATCGGGTGAAGTTGCGGTATCAGCACCCCTTTCAGCATAGAGTTCGCGGAGGTACTGGATCTTGGCATTATTGACGCGTTCATAATCAATCTGAGGAAGTTCATTGAGTTCTTTACCCAATTGGCGATAATAGTCACGGCGTCCTTTATCCTTAAGGCTACCGGCTGCCTCAAGACGTATATACATCGGATGAAGAGCGAAAGTGGAATTTGCGCTGTATGGGTATGAATCAACCCATGTCCCTGATTTAGTAGTATCGTTGACCGGAAGAAGTTGAAGTATTTTCTGTCCGGTCATCACACACCAATCCACCATCTTTTTGATATCAGCGAAATCACCGACTCCGAAATCCTCTTCTGTGCGGATGGAGAAGACCGGGATTGCAGTTCCGGCACCCTTCCATGTGGGATAGCCTGAATTGAATCTTAATCCCTCAACAACTACGGTATCATCGGAGTTGCTGACAGAGACACCGAACAGACGATTGTTTGAAGTCTCCCAAAGTCTTGCTTCGCGGGTATTCTTATTGACAATTACGAATTTATATTCAAATGGAACATTTAGTCCCGGTAGAGGAAGATTCACTTCCCAAACGGGGAAATGTGCATCGTTTAGCACAATCCCTTTCTTCGGATCCCAATTCCCGAGGTCGCGACCTTCACCGCAAATCACGAGTGTCTCTTCGGGGGCCACAAGCGGTGCTTCAACGCGTATGGTAAGCGATGCCGGCAGACCTTTTAATGGTTGGTCACGATGCTCACGACGGAGCATCCCCTTTGTGAAAGCTGATGAATAAAAGGGCTTGTCGGAAGGCAGATCCTGCCAATTGGAGAAAATATCTACGGTTCTCATCTTAGCTCCAGCCACAAATCTATGCGGTTTTCCCCATTCGAAGCGCCAAGCTTTATTCGGAGCTTTAACGATAAACCAATAATTAAAGTCTCCCGGATTCCTGTCGATTTTCAGATGGTAGTACCAGCTGTCAGGACTGCCAAGTTGCATCTCAACAGCCTTTGTCGGGTCACCCCCTCCGAGTTCGGGGATGTCACCACACAGATAGAGGTTCTCTCCCCATTCCGTATGATAATTGATGTTAAAACGTAATTTCATATCTATAATCCTTGAATTTATCATGGTAAAGAAGCGATACGACAGACCGCTTCACGGTGGCTCTTAAAGTTGAAGCAGATCAACCGCATTTGGATGTGCCGCAATTTTTGCAAATCAGGCATCCCTCCTGATATACAAGTGCTTCCGCACCACAATTGGGACATTTCTGACCTGCGGCATCGGTGCCGTTGGGAACATATTTTTTCAAAGCTCGTTCGACACCGTTTTTCCAGGTGTTGATGCTTGTGGAGTCCAGTTCAAGAGTGCCGACAAGTTTCAGAACCTGATCGATGGGCATGCCATATCTCAGGACGCCGGAGATCAGTTTTGCATAATTCCAGAATTCAGGGTTGAATTTTTCGCTCAATCCCTCAATAGTAGTCTTATAGCCACGCTTGTTGATAAACTGGAAGTCATAGCGTTTACGTCCGTTTTCATCCATTGCCTTGATGATTTTACCGCGATTGACGCTTTTCGGACAGAAGATACCATCTTCATCGTCTGCCAAACCGGTGAAAATCTCGTATGGTTTCCCATCGACAAGTCCGACAAATGCGATCCATTTCTCCTTGTTATTTTGAAAACGCACAACATCTGCTTCAAGTTCAACCGGGCGTTTGACAACATGTTCAGGGGTATGGATCAGTGTCGGCTGAGGTTTATCTTTCTTGATGGTTTCAAGCACATTGTTGCGAGACCCGTCACGATAGATGGTGCATCCTTTGCACCCTGATTTCCAAGCTTCCATATATAGTTTCCCCACCAACTCTTCATCGACGTCAGCTGGAAGATTGATCGTGACGCTGATGCTATGGTCAACCCATTGTTGCACTGCTCCTTGCATCCTTACCTTTTCCAGCCAGTTGACATCATTGGCTGTCGCTTTATAATAAGGAGAACGTGCTACGAGCTCATCGAGATCTTCCGGACTCATATTCTTCTTAACTTCTATCCCGTTGGCCTTCATCCATTCGAGAAATTTATGGTGATAGACAATGTATTCTTCAAATGCATCGCCAACCTCATCCACAAAATCGATAGTGACATCCGGATCCATGGGATTGACTTTTCTGCGGCGTTTATAGACAGGCATGAAGACAGGTTCGATTCCGGAGGTTGTCTGGGTCATGATAGATGTCGTTCCGGTCGGAGCTATTGTCAGGCAAGCTATATTGCGTCTGCCTGATTTAACCATTCTTTCGTATAAGTCAGGATCAGCGTTGCGAATACGTCCGATAAATGGATTGTTTTTTTCACGTTCAGCATCATATATTTCGAAGGCTCCTCTTTCTTCGGCCATCTCAACGGATGAACGGTAGTAGGCAAGTGCAAGTTCTTGATGAACTCTCGTAGAGAACTCGGTTGCCTCGGGAGTCCCATATCTCAATCCCATAGCCGCAAGCATATCACCCTCTCCCGTCGTGCCGCATCCGGTCCGTCTCCCTTTCAAAGTCTTATTGCGGATCTTGTGCCATAGATTCAATTCTGTATTCTTGACTTCATCCGTTTCGGGGTCTTTAGAAATTTTGTCGATGATAAGGTCAATCTTCTCCATTTCAAGATCGATGATATCATCCATGATTCGTTGAGCTTTTCCACAATGTTCCCTAAAGAGTTCAAAATCGAATTCTGCCTCGGGAGTGAAAGGATTTTTTACGTATGAATAAAGATTAATGGCCACAAGGCGGCAGCTATCGTAGGGACAGAGAGGGATCTCACCGCATGGATTTGTGGATATTGTCTGGAATCCGAGGTCTGCATAGCAATCGGGCACGGATTGTCTGATTATGGTATCCCAGAAAAGGACTCCCGGTTCGGCACTCTTCCAGGCATTATGAATTATCTTATTCCACAGCGCGGCAGCATCAATCTCTTGAGTATAAGAGGGGGTATCACTGTCGATAGGGTAGCGTTGCAAATACGGAGTGCCCGACTCTGCGGCTTGCATGAATGCATCGTCAATACGCACAGAAACATTGGCCCCGGTTACTTTCCCTTGCGTCATTTTAGCGTCGATAAAACTTTCTGCATCAGGATGTTTGATGCTGACTGAGAGCATCAAAGCACCACGGCGCCCGTCTTGCGCAACTTCGCGGGTGGAATTGCTGTATCTCTCCATGAATGGAACAAGACCAGTGCTGGTGAGCGCTGAATTTTTAACCGGACTCCCTTTGGGACGGATATGTGAAAGATCATGACCCACTCCGCCACGACGTTTCATGAGTTGAACCTGCTCTTCATCAATCTTTATAATGCCTCCGTATGAATCCGGTTTCCCATCAAGTCCGATAACAAAACAATTCGAGAGAGAACCGACCTGGAATTCATTGCCGATTCCTGCCATTGGCGATCCCTGGGGCACGATATAGCGGAAATCCTTGAGGAGTTGAAACACTTGTTCCTCACTCATTGGATTTGGATACTTCTTTTCTATACGGGCAATTTCGGAGGCTATGCGGTGATGCATATCGTCCGGAGTCTTCTCATAGATATTTCCGAAAGAGTCTTTGAGGGCATATTTGGTAGCCCATACGCGAGATGCAAGTTCATCACCTTTGAAATAATCAAGAGTGGCCTGATAAGCCTCGTCGTATGTGTAGGATTTGTGTTCCATTGATGTTGGAATATAATTAATTCTATAGTGATTTTAGTGTTTTAATCAGAGCTATGAAAATATTGTGAAGAAACCGACCTTAGAGTCAGTTTTTAATAGACTACAAAGTTCATAAAATAATTTGATTAAGAAAATTTTATAAGCCATTATTTTTTTAAAGTTTTCCAAAATGAAAAGTTAAAAATCTGGATATAATTATTATACGTATTTTATCTTCATCTAAAAGTTTCTAAAAATTTTGAATATCAACATAAAGTGGTTAACTTTACACACAAATCAATGCGTAAAAAATATAAAATAATGGATAATAATTATTTCACTTCGCGGCGTAGTTTCCGTAGGTTTTCAGGTCGTCATGTCGATGAGGCATTGCTTGGATCGATATTGTCAAAAGCAATGAAAGCCCCGACGTGTGGGAATATGCAATTATATTCAGTGGTGGTGACCCGTGAGCCTGAGATGAAAGCTAAATTGGCGGAGCAACATTTCTCTCAGCCTGCTTCCACAGGATGCGATCTGATGCTGACTGTATGTGCGGATTTCAATAGATTTACGCGATGGTGCCGGATCAATAAGGCAGATGCGGGTTTTGATAATTTGCTCTCCTTCACAACCGCGATGACGGATGCTGTGATTTATGCTCAGCAGATTGTGACAATTTCGGAACTGGAGGGATTAGGAACTTGTTATCTTGGCACAGTGACTTATAATGCTGATAAAATTTCCCAGCTTCTCGATTTACCGGATTTGGTTGTGCCAGTAGCATGTATTGCTCTTGGTTGGCCGGAGGGAGATGGGGAAGAAACTGAACGTCTCCCGCTTGAGGCAATTTTGCATAGGGAGCGCTATCGTGACGATTCGGATCAAAAAATTGCAGACTATTTCAGAGATAAGGAGAATTATGAACCCAATAGGGGATATGTGCTGGAGAACGGGAAAGCGAATCTAGCCCAAGTATTTGCTGAGGTGCGTTATCCACGATCTATGAATGAAGAATTCTCCAAATCATTTCTCTCTCTTCTCCGTTTCAAACATTTCATAGATTGAGACGAGGCTTAGAGGAGTCTATACACCATAATGCACTGCAGCGACTGATTCACATCAGCCGCTGCAGTCTTTTTTTAATAATACTTTTTCGAACTAACCTAACATCATGAAACATTTTTTATACTTTTAAAACAGCGATGATATTGGTTTGGTTCATAACAAGTGAAATTTATTTTCAGAATTTGTTGTGAGAGAGTGAGGTGGTAGTTGCAAGTAATTAGCTTAGCGGCGGTTACGAAATTCTTTAGGAGTGATGCCTACGTGCTTTTTAAAAAACTTCCCGAAGAATGACTGCGATGAAAAATTGAGTTCATCTGAGATTTGCTGAATATTCATATTAGTTGATTTCAACATCCCCTGTGCCTCCAGAATTACAAATCGTTCAATCCATTCCACGGCAGTATAGCCGGTTTGAGCTTTTACTGTGCGGGATAAATGTTTTGGAGTGATATCAAGTCGATTTGCATAAAACTCCAGATAGCGTTCCTTTTTGAAATTTAATTGTGCCATGCTGAGGAATTTCCCGGTGATACGTCCTTGAGATGCATATTTCGGATTTTCATCTTTGTCGGGGAACAGGTGATGGCCGATACGACAAAAGAAAGCGGCTAATTGAAAAAGGAAGGCCTCAAATTTATTTGGATTGGATGTGTCGTTGATTAGGGATAGCAAATCCTTATTGAATCCGGATATTATTTGTAATTTATCTTCCGGAATCTGCCAGACTGCCCTTCTTCCGGCATTGATAAAGAATCTGTTGTCGGATAATAAAACAAAAACTGAATCCACAAAACGCTTTGATAATACCAAGAATGAAGCTTCGAAATCATCTGAAAATGATTGAAGCTGAAGAATCTGCGTGGAGTGAATAGTAACAATTGCCGGGGCTTTGATCTCATACGATATCAAATTGATATCTGCCTTGCAAGAGCCTTTTTTGACAAGTATGGAGGTAGTGGAAGAGAATTTGATAGGATCTGCCAAATTTCTCAGCATCAGGCTGGAAACGCCATCGAATAAATAGAAATCTTCCTGGACAATGTTATCCGGCTTCTCGGGGAGAGACATGTCGTAATGAAAAAACAATCCCATCTGTGTGTTTTGCTAATGTGAATGATCATATAATGTGAAACTGAGCTTGAAGCAAAAGTTTCAATTATATCTATATGAAATAATGCACAAAGGTAGAGCATTTTTTTTGAAATATCTCCCTTTTGTGCATATATTTTTGGTATGAAAGTATTTATTAGAGGATAAAATGGGTCGTTTTTACCAATGGATTAACAGATTAGGCTATTTCCGGTTAAAACGGATGGTCATTGTTAATTTATCAGCAATTATCAATCCTCCGATAATAAGGACCGCGCCAACATAACCGAGGGGATATATCTTTTCGCTGAAAATAATGAACGCCATAATCATAGTGACTATGGGTTGGCCATAAAGATAATTGTTGGTGGTGACCGGTCCGAGAACTTTCATGGATTCGTTCCAAATGAGATATGCGCAGACTGAACACATCACCACTAAAAAGAGGAAATTGAAAAGGTAAGTAGGACGGGAAAAATCAAACAGAAGAGAAAGGTGTAATGGCTCACGCTGAAGAAGAAGCAGGGGGAGAGCGGAAATCACACCATAAAAGAATAGTTTACGGGTAATAAAGAAAGTGTTGTAGTTAGGGATCAGTTTTTTGACCACAATGGAATAAATAGCCCAGCTAAGTGCGGATGAAAGGGCGAGCATATCACCCAACGGATTGAATTCCAATCCGACACCTGAACTGAATATAATACAAGCTACCCCCACAAAAGAGATGGCTGACCCTAAGAGTACACCGAATTTCAGAGAGATTTTGAAGACAATAGCTGTCAGGAAGGTGGTGAAAATTGGAGAGATGGAACTCAAAAGAGATACATTGGCGGTGGTAGTATATTTCAAGGCGTAGTTCTCGGTTATGAAGTATAGTGAGCCGGCGGCAATTCCTGATAGCATGAATAATAATTCATCATTCCAGGAGTTTGCCCTGATTTTACGAAATGTAAAAGCCAACAGCAGGAAATATGCCACGGCAAAACGATATATGTATACTTCGGTGGGTGTGAAACCACCATCTTCCATCAATATCTTGGTGCTGATAAAAGACGAACCCCAACAGATAACAGTGATTATTGCACCGATATGGGCAAGATAAACTATTAATTTAGAGCCTGAAAAAGATGACTTGACAGGTAGCATGTGTGTTCATGGTAAGTTGTGTGATGACTCGATATGTCAATCCGGATTATGGAGCCGTTTTATTTAAATCGGGAAAAATAAAGATGCCGACACCTTTATTTTATTTTTCTCCTTTCTTCAATTACAAAATTAGCAAAACTTAACTATAATCCCAAAAATCATATTGTAAAAATTTTTTGACGCCTGCAAATAAAAAATCGGAGCTCATCAATACGATGAACTCCAATTGGGCTCTTAGTAAGGGAACTACGGGAATTAAACTTCCGGTTCCTCTACAAAATCATCTTTACCTACCCCACAAACCGGGCAAACCCAATCATCAGGTATATCTTCAAATGCTGTGCCGGGGGCAATGCCACCTTCAGGGTCACCTACTGCAGGATCATAGATCCAATCGCAAACTTCACATCTATACTTTTTCATAGTTTTGTTATTTTGTAGAATCGTTTAAAATTCAACGGTTAATATTTTAATCTTTTCAAGAAATATTGATTTCTATTTCTGTTATTATTAACACAGATACTATTCTTATTGTTTAGCATGACGGGAAGAAACAGCTTTTTTATATGGGGAATGCCCGGATTACGAGTGACTAAATGAAAATATATACAAGTGTCCTGTAAAAAATACACCCTGCTTGACACATTGAATGTGAAAAGCAGGGTTAAATAGATTAATACGGTATTTTAATCGAGTTTGTGGATAACGAGTCCGGAGCGGAGTTTAGGTTCAAACCAGGTTGTTTTCGGGGGCATGATATTGCCGGTATCCGCAATGTTGATCAATTGATCCATGGTCACGGGATAAAGGGCAAGCGCCATCTTCATTTCACCCGAATCGACGCGTCGTTTAAGTTCACCAAGTCCACGGATGCCACCCACGAAATCAATCCTCTTATCAGAACGAAGATCGTGAATGCCAAGAATATCACGCAATATAAGATCACTGCTGACCGTCACATCAAGCACACCGATGGGATCCTTATCATTATATGTGCCGGGTTTTGCCGTAAGAGAATACCATTTCCCATCGAGATAGAGAGCGAAATTGTGAAGACCTGACGGCTGATATATCTCAGTGCCTTTTTCTTCAACATTGAAATTTTCACTCAGGCGATCGAGGAATTCCGCGGGCGTAAGACCATTGAGATCGCGAACGACGCGGTTATAGTCGATAATTTTCAAGTGTGATGCCGGGAAAGCTACTGCAAGGAAGTAATTATACTCTTCGTCACCCTTATGATCCGGATTGTTTTTAGCTTTTTCAGCACCTACAAGGGCAGCGGCGGCACTGCGGTGATGGCCATCTGCAATATAGAGATTGGGTATCTTGTCGAATTCTTCAGTTATCTTGGCGATAATATCATCATTATCAATCACCCATAATGTATGTCCGAAGCCATCGGGAGCAACAAAATCGTATTCCGGTTCACCGGCGGTCACATCACGAATGATTTGTTCAAGGACTTCATTATCCGGGAAAGCGAAAAACACGGGTTCGATATTGGCGTTGTTGACACGCACATGTTTCATACGGTCTTCCTCCTTGTCGCGACGCGTAAGCTCATGCTTTTTGATGCGACCTTCCATATAATCGTCTACCCAGGCTCCTACTACGAAACCATATTGAGTGCGCCCATCCATAGTCTGGGCATATATGTAGTAATTTTCGCGATCGTCTTGCACAAGCCAACCCTCTTTTTGGAATTTGATAAAATTTTCGATGGCCTTATCATATACCATAGGGTGATGCTCGTCGAAACCGGGTTCGAAGTCAATTTCCGGCTTAATAATGTGGTATAAGGATTTTTCATTTCCTTCGGCTTCCGAACGAGCTTCTTCCGAATTTAGCACATCATAAGGGCGACTCACTACCTCCTCGACGATAGCTTTGGGAGGACGCACTCCCTTGAAAGGTTTTACTTTTGCCATTTTATGGTTAGATTAAAGGTTTTTCTTCTTTGACTTATCCGGCATCAGGAGCCTGATAATAAAGAAGGGAATATATTTGATTAATTTGTGTCAGATTTTGAGACATTCCCTTTGGATGTCTTGCGTTTTTTTCTTAGACATCGTGAGCATAGCCCATACACAGTCAAAGAATAAGAGTTGGAGGAAAAGGAGGGGAACTTAGATGCGGAAATATTGTCCGAGAGAGAATTATCCTCCACGTCCTTCACGCTGCCGCAATCAGTGCAGACAAGATGCAGATGGTTGTGATTCGCCAATTCATAACGGGCCTGATGCGGATCAAAAGTGAGAACACGCAATATGCCGCATTTGCAGAGAAGCTCAAGAGTGTTGTAGACAGTGGAACGGCTCACATGATATCCGTTACTCTCCATTGCCTGATGGAGAGTATCTGCATCAAAATGAGTCTCGAGCGTCTTGGCTTTCTCGAGAATGGCAAATCGTTCGTCGGTCTTACGTAGATTGTGCCGTTGAATATAAGAGGCGAAAATCTCTTCGAGAGTTGATTCCTGCTGCATGTCCACAAAGATAATGCCAACTTTTTATTCTTCCAAAGAATAGGGTTGAAAAATTATCGCAAAAAATAGCATTAAAAAGTTTTGTTGTCAAAGATAAAATTATTACCTTTGTGGGCTATTTCCGCCATGGCAGATAAGAGTCTGGTAGGATCAGACCGCCCAACGGGTTAATTGATAAAAATTTATCTAACACAATGTACGCAATTGTAGAAATTAAGGGACAGCAGTTCAAGGCCGAAGAAGGCAAGTTTCTGTATGTTCATCATCTCGGCGAAGATGTTGCCGAAGGTCAGGCAGTAAGTTTTGACAAGGTGCTTCTTCTTGATGCCGACGGCGATGTTAAGGTCGGTGCGCCTGCCGTTGAAG
>CAZFUF010000024.1:0-31731 GCA_964521885.1 uncultured Sangeribacter sp.
ATTTACATCAACTATTTTATTGAATATCAATAAAATAACAAAATGTGTAAAATTTTGAGAATTTTTGAGCTAAAGGAAGAAGTATTGTCGAAGACGATGACCGCCACACGGATGAAAACACCGAATTAACCATCTTTGAAACGGACCTCACTGTCGCATCCTCGGAGACGATGAATATGTAAAAACCCCGGTTAAGTACAGATGACGTATGTCATCCGAGCTTAACCGGGGATCTCTGATTCATTATCTCAGATGATGCAATCGAGAGGATTCCTGGTGGGTTGCAGTCGTTAAATGTTAGCGGATAACGACTTTGCGGGATTTGCCACCTTTGAGCTCGATGCACAGTGTGCCGGATTCCGGACGCTCTATGCGGACTCCCTGGAGATTATAATATATAGGAGTTTCTGCTGTTGATTCAAAAGAGGTTATACCCAGCGGGTCAATGGTAAACAGATTCGAGGGGAGTGATTCACCCTTGTCGTAGACCGCTGTCACATGATAATTGTGAACCTCGGTTGAAGCGCCTGTATCCGTAAATGAACATTTCTGTCCATCCTTAGCATCGGTAGCAATCGGCTCGGGAGTGATACATGCTCCGTCGCGATATACGTTGAAGCCAGAGATATGAGGCATTACAGCGTCTCCACCGGGAGTGTAGGTAACGTCATCAATAAACATTGCGAGAGCGCCACGGCTTGTGCATCGGATTGCGAAATATTTTGTATCGGCAGGCACTGTGTAGGTGAAGAGTGTCCAATTATCATCGAATCCCTGACGGGTTTCAATAGTTTTGAAGCATGAGGGATCATTACCGGTTTCAGAAGTCAAGAATTCAAATGACTCTTTATAGCGAAGATTATATGCCTTATACCAGAATGAGATCTTTTGTTCTTTGCCACTGAGTTCCGGAGAGATAATCCAGTCATCACACGTGACATACTCTGTGGCTTCCTTATTAATGGTGTATTCCTGCATAAGATATTTTGAGCCTGAACGAGCCATCCAGAATGCCGCGTATCCGACAGTAGGAATCTCCTCATAATCTCCATCCATTACCCACCAGCTCTGTGCACCGGAGATGCCGGGGAAATCCAGAGCAGTCTCTCCGGAGCCAATTCCTCCAATCAGACCGCCGTCACCGTCATAGAACGTCCATGGTCCGACATTTGTGTTACTGAAGCGTGGATAGGATTCAAAATCATCGGTGATTTCCGGATGTTCATAGAGAGATGTGTCAGGAGATGTCCATGTAAGTTGAACGCCATTTTCCGTTGCTTTCCCTGAAAGGTCATCAACAACCGGATATTCCGACACTTCCAAAGACAATGCTGACTCAGCGGTATTATTATCCATATTGTCATCAGCACCAGAGACAACTGTGGCTGAAAGTGTGTGTTCACCTCCATCGAATACACTGAGAGTCATGGGGAATGAGACGCTGTAAGTGTCGCCGGAAATGATGTCGAAGGGTGTTGATTCTGCCATCACTTTGCCATCGATAGAAAGTTTCACGGTAACATCAGATTGGTCAGAATAACCATTATTGGCCACGAGGGCTTTCACTTCGAAAGGCTCATTGGCGTTAGCAACGGCAGGCACTTCAAAGCGTTCGATTGCCAGGTCGGATTCCGGCATATCATAAACACGCAGATTATCAATCGGGGTATAAGAATCCGTGACAACGGTTGGCTGCAGACCGACTTGGATAATGCGCTGATTATAACGTGTCAGAGGAACGACGACTTTCACCCAGCCTTCTCCGTTGCATTCAGAGACTTTGGTTGAGCTGACGGAGACGAAGTCGCTTCCGGGATTAGCCACGAGCACATCTATCGTATTGTTATCATCATTAGCCATCTTATAAGTGTAATAAGAGAGGGCAGGATGAGAAGTGCCACGCAAGTCGATCTTGGCTGTGTAGAGAGAACCGCTATAATTGATATTGGGGGCATACATCGCTATGTAGCCATTATCATTATCCTGAGAGTGGATTTTTCCGAGAGAGTATTCTCCATCGTCATACCAATACCAGTATGTCACACCAGTCAATGTCTTTGATGCCAAAGGTGTGGCTGAATAACCTGAATCGGTGTTGAATGATTCCTGATAAGGCATGGAGAAAGGAGTGCCGACAGCTAAGGTATTGCTTGGACTCGGGATATTATTCTCACCACCGTTAGTGGAGGCATACACGTGATAGGTCAGGAATTCCTGACGGTCTTCAGGTGAAAGGGCTTTAAAGGAATATGTCGTGCCCTTGATATTTTCAGCCACAGTGACAGAACCATCCTCTGTTGGGTAAGCAATGCGGTAACTTACTTTTGCCGGATCCAGAGGAGCTCCGGTGCGATCTTTATCCGGTGCAGTCCATGATAGAGTAACTTCTCCGTAGGTGTCATTTTCAGTAAGGGTAACCTCGGTAGCTATCTGTGGATGGCGAAGACCGACATAAACTGTAGCCTTTGCCTTATCTCCCAGACCGATGGCATTTTCTACGGCTGCTTCATATAGATGATCACCGGCAGTGACATCTGTATCGGTCCATGAATATTCTTCTCCCGGTGAGACCCCGTCGAATGTGTGGATAACGGTTTCGTCACGGAAGATATAAGCTTTCCCGAGAGTTCCGGCATTATCTCCGGTGACAGTAGTGGCGGGAACCTTAAATGATATGTCTACGCTTAATTCTCCGGTCGGATCGGGATTAACGACAAAATCTTCAGGTGCAGCGGGTGCAGTGTCGCTCGCGCCCGCTTTCAAAGATATATCGTCAACAATCACATAATAGTTATTTTTATCTGAAATGGCGTGAATACCGATATAATATTCGCCATCTTCATTAACGCGGATGGTTGCCTCATAATTATGTTTATAAGCGTCCGCAGGGATGGAGGGGGGTATGACTTCCTGAGTCATTGCCTGTGCGTTCGGCTCTTTCCCGATATAGACTTCAAAACGTTCTTTATATGAAGCACGATACCGGCGGGAATTAAGACTTAAAAAATAGTCTGTATTTGCTTTCATCTTGACCGGACGTAGGATTAGCCAATCGTCAGATGGTTTGCTGATATTTCCTGAGACTCCGGCTTCTTTTTGATCAAGCCATTTCCAGTAAAGACCATCGTTGTTTTCATCAATAATAGTAAAGTTCGACATAGGGTCTTCCTCCCCTTGGAAATCTTCAAAATAAGGGAGAGTAAGAGGTGTAGATGCAACTTCACCGATCACAACTGCAGATGCACAAACCGGAGCTATCATAAAGATAGCGGGGAGTAAACGTCTTAGTTTCATGAGCGAAAGTGTTAGGGTGAATAATATATATAATAGTGTTAAGGACAGGTATAAAAGTTGATAATGTTAATAAAATTAATATAAATCAATCTGTGTGATTGCAAATTTAGCGAATAAATACCGAAAATCAAAATAAATCCTCTAAATCGATAATTGGGTCAAGTGAAATGTGTAGGTTCCCTGAGCACATCCTGAACTATCCCGGTGGAGAAATCGTTGAAAATATGAGACGGGCTCTAAATATTAACTATCAGAAGGATATTTAAATATTCCGTAATCAATTTTTAGAAGTTTAAATGAATCTATAACTGTATCTCGGCTATGTTAACAGATATTTCGAATAAAATACGACACTTTTTCCATGTGGTGTCTAATGTCCGCCCTATCGTGTGGATTGGTCTGTATGTTGCTCTCACCCCGGTGTTTGCGTTAATTTATATGTGGTTGCCGGATGGTCAATTCAGGATTCCTGATGGAGGAGCCACAGACTATGGCTCATGGCTCTACTATAGTATAGTGACCATAACGACATTAGGTTTCGGTGATTATACACCCTGCGGGGGATTGGCTCAGTGTGTCACTGCCGTGGAGGTGATGTGCGGCTTGATTATCCTCGGCTTTTTCCTCAATGCAGTCGGGGCAATGAAATCTGAAATTGATGTGGAATCCGAACTTGAGAAACAGAAACGTGTTCATGCAGCTCAGGAAAAGGATAAACTTGATAAGAGTACCCCCGCTCTTCTGCGTGCGCTCAATAATTTCCTGGCTGAATGTTATATGATTACCACTCCTGAAAGCAGACGTACAGATGCCGGTGAATTTAATCCTGACTTCGGCATAAAGGATCTGAGCGATATGCTGACAGCATCTGAATCGTCAGAATCCGGAGCCGTTGTATCATCAGTCAAAAAATTCTTTTCAAGTGCGAGGCGAACAAGTCTGGCGCTCGATTCGCTTCAGTCAAGGGTGGATCTGACGTTGTGGCCTGATTTGCTGGAGGAATGTTTTGCATTCGTTGCCAATTGTCAGGTGTATGATTCTGAGGATATGCTGTCAATAATAGGAAAGTCAGCAACTCCCGATATGCCGGAAGTCATTGACTTATATCATTTCATTAAGGAAAACGGTGTTCTAGCACAAAAGATAGAAACTACCTTAACGGAGCTTCATGCTCAATCCGCTCCTGATGCTGAATAATCAGGCATCGATGTTTGCGTATGTGGCGTGCGATTCGATAAATTCGCGACGTGGAGCCACTTCTTCACCCATAAGCACTGAGAAGGTATGATCAGCCTCGGCGGCGTTGAGCAGATTGACTTGCTTAAGCATGCGGTTTTCAGGATCCATTGTAGTCTCCCAAAGTTGCTCGGGATTCATCTCACCAAGACCTTTGTAGCGTTGGAGCACCATCCGGTTGCGGTCGCCGCCGCAATAAGTGTCGACAAATCGTTGCACTTGCTGTTCATCCCATGCATACTCCTGAGTTTTTGTCTTACCCTTGGTGGAGCATTTGTAGAGCGGGGGAGTCGCGATATAAAGATACCCGTTTTCGATGATAGGGCGCATTCTGCGGAAGAAGAATGTCATCAGGAGGGTTGCGATATGAGCGCCGTCGACATCGGCATCGGTCATGATGATAATCTTGTTATAGCGTAACTTCGACATATTGGGTGCCTTAGGATCGTCTTCAGTGCCGATAGTCACGCCCAATGCCTTAAACATATTGACAATTTCTTCGGATTCGAAGACCTTGTGATCCATCGCTTTCTCGACATTGAGAATCTTACCGCGAAGAGGGAGGATAGCCTGATAATTAGGGTTTCGGCCCTGTTTTGCCGAGCCCCCTGCGGAGTCTCCCTCGACGAGGAAGAGTTCGCACATAGCTGCGTCACGACTCTTGCAATCAGCAAGTTTGCCGGGGAGTCCGGCTCCTGAAAGAGGAGATTTGCGCTGCACTTTCATGCGGGCGTTATAAGCGGCATGTCGGGCTTGAGCTGCGAGAACAACCTTGTCTACGATTGCGCGCGCCTGCTTCGGATTCTCTTCAAGATATGTGCGGAGCGCTTCGCTGACTGAAGTTTGAACCACTCCGGCGACTTCATTATTGCCAAGTTTAGTCTTTGTCTGCCCCTCGAATTGGGGTTCGGCAACTTTTACCGATACGACAGCTGTCAGTCCGTCGCGGAAGTCTTCTTTTGAAAGCTCTATTTTCAGTTTGTCAAGAAGATGATTATCATCGGCATATTTCTTCAGCGTGGAGGTGAGTCCGCGGCGGAAGCCGGTGAGATGGGTGCCACCCTCGATCGTATTGATATTATTGACGTAAGAGAAAATATTTTCGTTGAAGGAAGTATTGTAGGTCATGGCCACTTCCACAGGCACATTGTTCTTCTCCGTCTTGAGGTGGATAATATCTTGGATAAGCGGCTCTTTCCCTTCATCGAGATATTTCACAAATTCCTTAAGACCTTCGTCGCTGTGGAAGATTTCCGATTTGGGGATGCCGTTTTCGTCACGTTCGCGCAAATCGGTGAGAGTAAGGGTAATCCCGGCGTTAAGGAATGCGAGATCGCGGAGACGATTGGCAAGAGTCTCATAATTATAGATAGTCTCCGTGAAGATGGAAGCATCGGGATGGAAGATAATGGTGGTTCCCGTATGATCCGTTTCTCCAATGACGGTGAGGTCGCAGGTCGGTTTGCCATACGCATATTCCTGCATGTGGATTTTACCATCGCGGTGAATTTCCGCCCTGAGATAATCGGAAAGTGCGTTAACGCAGCTGACACCGACACCATGCAGACCACCGGAGACCTTATAGGATCCCTTATCGAATTTACCACCGGCGTGGAGGACGGTGAGGACGACTTCCAAAGCCGGTTTATGCATTTTTTCGTGCATATCGACAGGAATACCGCGACCGTTGTCCACAACTTTGATGGAGTTGTCTTCCAGAATGTAAACTTCTATATGATTTGCGTAGCCGGCGAGTGCCTCATCAATGGAGTTGTCGACCACTTCATAGACCAGATGATGAAGACCGCGACCGGAAATGTCGCCGATATACATGGCGGGGCGTTTTCTCACCGCCTCAAGTCCTTCAAGCACCTGAATGTTATCCGCTTGATAATGTTTATTTTCTTCGCTCATATAACGTGTTTCCTCTTCTTGCGATGTCATGACAAGCAAAATGCTTTGCGGACATCCAAAATCACCACAAAGTTAATAAAAAATCCGGAAATATGCAATAGGATGAGGAGGCGTTTTTGTGAACTTAAAAGTGTATGATGCGGTGTATGATGCGACAGGCTTTGATAAGTTGCAAGCGGCTTGTCGGATATTTGGATATGGCTGCTTATTTAGCGGCATGTGATTATGCCTGAGATCTGCCGGAAGCGGACTGAATGATTCTTCGACAGGGAGCGTAGCTCAGACGGTGGTGGGGGGTTAATCCATGAGTGGCCAATCCTTCGAGATGGGCTTTGGTGGGATAACCCATATTTTGCTCCCAGCCGTAATATGGGTATTGTTCAGCAAGTTTCCGCATCAATTCGTCGCGATGTGTTTTGGCTAAGATGGAAGCTGCCGCTATAGAGGCATATTTGCCATCTCCTTTGACAATTGTGTGATGAGGAATCTCGTAATAGCGGTGAAATCGGTTCCCGTCAACGAGGATATGCTGAGGACGCACAGTCAGATTGTCAAGAGCACGGTGCATCCCGGCAATCGATGCTTGCAGAATGTTTATTCTGTCAATCTCTTCCGCTTCCACCATCACTACGCTCCAGGCAATCGCTTCTTTCTCGATCAGGACGCGCAGTTCATCACGTATCTTTTCTGAGAGTTGCTTCGAGTCATTGAGCTGTTCGGATTCAAAATCAGGCGGGAGGATTACAGCGGCACATGCCACCGGACCGCACAGACACCCGCGCCCCGCTTCATCGCAGCCCGCTTCAATCATTCCGGCGGTGTGATACGGAAGTAACATATTGAAATCAGTGGTTTCTTGTGATGATGAAGGCGAAAAGTTGGCGGAAACAATCAATCCATTCTGTCTGGGGATATTGATCGAGAATCCTGTTTGCCTCCTCCTGCATCTCTCTCATCCGTTGCATTGCATATTCTATACCTCCGTTTCGTTTGGCAAACTCAATGAGAGAAGATATATCCGAGTCGGATAAATTCCCGCTCATCAGGAGAGCCTTCATCAGGCGGGATTCCTCATTGTCGGCAGAGCTGAGGGCGTAAAGCAAAGGGAGAGTCACTTTCCCTTCCCGAAGGTCATTGCCTGTGGGTTTCCCGATTTCTTCATCGGAGAAATAATCGAATATGTCATCGCGGATTTGGAAACATAGCCCGAGCAGATGTGCATATTTCATAAGCGGCGCGTAACTTGGTTCAGGGGTGTCGACCGCCTCTGCTCCCATTCGAACGCAATTTTCAAAAAGGGAAGCCGTTTTTTGGCTTATCATATTGATATAGCTCCCTTCGTCAAGATGGTGTTCGCGCACATTGCATATCTGATCTATCTCTCCTAATGAGAGTTCCCTTCCTAATGCAGAGATTGCGGAAATGATGGAGAGATGTCCGGTGGCGATTCCGGCAGCGAGAGCTGTTGAGACAAAATAGTCGCCGACAAGCACTGCGAGATGGTTGCCCCATATGGAATTTATGGTGGGACGTCCACGACGGAGAGTAGTGTCATCGACCACATCATCATGGATCAGGGATGCATTATGCAGAAGTTCAAGCGCTGCTCCGGCATGAAGAGCTTCGGAATTGATTTCTCCAAACATTTTAGCACTCAACAATACGAGCATCGGGCGAATCTGCTTACCGGTCTTCGCGAGGTAGTTGGTCACGACCTCCGTCATCAAAGCATTGGGTGTGTAAAGAGAGTCACGAATGATATCATTCATGGCTTTCAATTCCGGTGCAAGTCGTTGGTGAATCTGTTGTATAGCTGACATTCTCAATAGGGATTGTCTAAGACCCGTTATTGCGTGAAATTCATATGAAACGGGGAAAAACACCACAAAATTAATAAAATTATTTTCAATAGTGTTCTTATCTGCCACGTTTTTGTTAAATTAGCGAAAATAATTCATGCCATGGGAGAGAAAAAAGTTTTCTTATTAGATGCTTACGCTTTGATTTTCAGAGCCTATTATGCTTTGATAAAGATGCCGCGTACCACTCAGTCGGGTTTTAACACCTCAGCTATATTCGGATTTGTCAATACTTTGGAAGAGGTCTTGAAGAAAGAGCATCCGTCGCATATAGCAGTCTGTTTTGATCCCGCGGGTCCGACTTTCCGGTCGGAGGCATACGAAAAATATAAATCGGAAAGAAGTGCCACTCCGGAAGATATAAAATTATCAATCCCATGGATTAAGAAGATTATCGCGGCATATAATATTCCGGTGATTGAAGTGGAAGGTTTCGAGGCTGACGATGTCATCGGAACCATGGCCAAGAAAGCTGAGAAAGAGGGATTCACAGCCTATATGATGACTCCCGATAAGGATTTCGGTCAGCTTGTCAGTCCCAATGTCTTGCAATATAAGCCTGCCTATCGCGGTCAGGATTTCGAGTTGCGCGGTGAGGAAGAAATCTGTAAGAGATATGACCTGGAAAATACCGGTCAGGTTATCGATCTGTTGGCCCTTATGGGTGATAAAATCGATAATATTCCCGGTTGCCCGGGTGTAGGAGAGGTCACTGCGGTGAAACTTATTCATCAGTTTGGGGATGTGGATACATTGCTGTCCCATACGGATCAGGTGAAAGGTGCTCTCCGGAAGAAAATTGAAGATAACGTTGAGCAGATTAAATTCTCCAAATTTCTGGCAACAATACGCACGGACGTTCCTGTGGATCTGAGCATGGATGATCTGCGATATAAAGCTCCGGATAAGTCTGAATTATTTGAGCTTTTCCGCCAGTTGGAGTTCAAATCGTTGGCGCAACGTGTGGAAAAACGTCTTGAAGGGGAGTCGCGTCTCAACACCTCTGACTCCGGAGGACAGCAGAAATCTGTTGAAGAGCTCGGGGGGCTCTTCGCCGGGTTCTCTCTTGATGATAGTGATGAAGGATCTGAGATGACTGCAGGAGATTTGAAAGTCACTTCAATCGATGAGTCTTTATTTAATTTCAGATTGGTCAATGATTCGGAGTCACTGAAGGAAATGTCATCTGCTCTGGGTGCAGCTGAGGAGTGTGGCGTTTACATGCATGCGGAGGGAGAAAATGATATGATGGCGGTCTTGAAATGTGCGTCTGTGGCTCTCGAAGACGGTCGCGCGTGGTTGCTCGATATCAGGGTGCCCGAAGTGACCGGCGCGCTTCTGGATCTATTGGCGCGCAAAGATATAGTTAAAGTCTCGGAACAAACCAAACGGGATTATGTGGTGGCACATAACCTGAGGACAGAAGACGCCACGCCGATTGAAAATTATTATGATGTGACCTTGGCTCATTATCTCCTCCAGCCCGATATGCGTCACTCTCTTGATATATTGTCGGAAGGGTATCTGAGATTCACCCTTGCGGGAATGCCTGATCAATCACTCCCGAAGCGAGGAGTCAGAAAAGAACAGGATTACACATCTCCGGAGTGGATGAATGCGTGTTGTCAGCGCGCCTTGATGGCTGTGCGTCTGAAAGCCCCTCTTGAGGCTGAGCTGTTAAAGGAGGAACTGGAACCCCTGATGCGGGAGATCGAATCACCTTTGGTGCCGGTGCTCGCCGAGATGGAGATTGCGGGGGTCAGATTGGATGTAGAGGCTCTTGATGCGGCGGCAGTGGAATTGCGCGAGCGTCTGTCAGAACTTGAAAAAACTATCTATGAGCTTGCCGGAGAGGAGTTTAATGTGGGTAGTCCGGCAAAAGTGGGGGAGATTCTTTTCGACAGACTGGGACTTGACCCTAAAGCCAAAAAAACCAAGACAGGGCAATATTCCACATCGGAAGATGTGTTGGAAAAGATTTCCTATAAGCATCCCATCGTTGCCAGGATTCTTGAATATCGTCAGGTCAAAAAGATACTCTCAACTTATCTGACAGCTCTTCCGGAAGCCATTAATCCGGCAACAGGGAGAGTCCATACAAATTATAATCAGACAGTGACGGCAACCGGAAGGATATCGTCATCTTCACCTAATCTCCAGAATATCCCGGTGCGTGAAGAGTTGGGGAGAGGTATCAGGAAAGCGTTTATCGCGGATCCTGGTCATCTGTTCCTGTCTGCCGACTATTCGCAAATAGAGCTTAGACTTGTGGCAGATTTCGCACATGATGAAATAATGCTCGATGCTTTCCGTCATGATAAGGATATTCATTCCATCACGGCAGCAAAAATTTATCATAAGACTCCCGAAGAAGTGACCGCGGATGAGCGTCGTCATGCCAAGACAGCTAATTTCGGAATCCTCTATGGGATATCATCTTTCGGACTTTCATCACGGCTCGGAATTCCGCGTAGGGAGGCGAAAGATTTGATAGATAATTATTTCCTGACCTTCCCGACTATTCACAAATATATGGAAAATTCCATAGAATATGCGCGGGAACATGGATATGTCATGACAACGATGGGGCGTAAACGGAGACTTCCGGATATAAATAGCAAAAATCCTGTTGTCAGGGGGTATGCGGAGCGAAATGCGATCAACGCTCCGGTGCAAGGCTCGGCTGCCGATATAATAAAGCGAGCGATGATTGATATCTACGGAGAAATGACGCGTTTGGGAATGAAGTCTAAGATGATCATGCAAGTGCACGATGAATTGAATTTTGACGTTGTGCCGGAGGAGTTGCCGATGCTTCAGGAACTTGTGGGCAGATGCATGGAGGGAGCCTATCATGGAGAGGTGACTTTGACAGCATCATCAGGAGTAGGAACCAATTGGCTCGATGCCCACTAAGACCTCTTTTCATAATAGTAGTCAATGCTCCGGGGAATCAGCGGGAACAGGGGAATAAATGGCTTCCAAACGGTTGCAGAAGTTTTCCCATGATAAAATCTCTTTGAATGTTTCAAAAGCGGCTTTCCCCATTCGTAATCGCAGCTCACGGTCTGTGGCGATTTTTCTCATGGCATCGGCAAGAGCCTGTGTTTGGCCCGGTGCAATAAGGAGGGCTTCCTTGTTATCGGTGAGATATTCCGATTGAGCGCCATTAGAAGTAGAAACTTGCGGACGGCCGTTGGCCATATATTCCAGATTTGCAAGTCCGAATGCTTCTTCAGCCACAGAGGGGAGAACTCCGAAATGGGACTCGGTGATAAGCTTATTGGGATTGTAGGAATATCCGTACCAATCAATCATTTCCATTACACCGCGTGTCAGTGCACGTCGGCGTAAAGAGTCGACGTAGTCAGGATTCCCGGCTCCAACGATTCTGAGGCGCAACTTTATATTCCGGAGCATCGTGAGGGCATCGATGAGAATTTCAAGTCCTTTGCCGGGGCGTAAAGGACCGTGAAACATGGCAATGACGGGACCGCGTGTCGGTTCGTCTGTCATCTCTCCGGGTGGTGAAAAGAGACTGTTGTGAAGCACATGAATTCTATTGACCGGGAAGGGTGGAATCTGCTGATGCCATGAAGAGAGGAAACGGGACGCGGCTAAGCCTGATACAAATATCTGGGCGTCAATGTTACGATAGACTCTGCGATAGATTGCCGAGTCTTTCCCTTTGCGGACAATATGGGAAGTGGATATAATTCGTATGTCGGGGCGTCCGGCAATTTTACGCGCAAGGAGAGCGGTGAAAGCGTCCCGATAACGGTGGGTGTGGATAATCCCTGTTCCAACCGGGATTTCACGCATTCTGCGAGCCATCACAAATGCCGTGGAGAGATCGAAGAAACCGCTTAAAGGAGCATGAAGGCGTGGGATACCTGCGGCCTCAAACAGATCATCAACAGCCCGAGCATCCCGTGTAAAGACTTCGACCCGCCACCCTTTAGTCTTAAAGTGGCGGCATATATCGAGGGCGTAACGTTGCGGTCCGCCCCACTTGTTGGAGGCTACTATGTGAATCAGAGTCCGGGTCTGAGACATTCAGGATATGAAATATACTCTAAATCAATTGGCTGCGGTCAGCATTACATTGATGTCGACAGAAGGCATGGAGAGGAAACTGGCAATCAGTTTGTCGACCAACTTCCCACGGTAAGTCACGATTCCGCATTGCACACCGGGTGTGCCGGCAATCATCCCGTCGATACCATCCTTGATAATCATCTCATCAAAGAAGTTTACAAATACGTTGGAGAGAGCCATGGCTACGGTGCGTGGAACGCATGTGGAGGGATGTGATTCTTCGAAATTGATGATATAGACATTCTCTTTCATCGCCATCATCAGATTCTTTGGAATCTGGAATGGGCGTGTGCATTGTCCGATGATGATCACATCAGCGGTCTTTATCTTATTTGTCAGCACTCTCGGATGAATGGCAAGTGCGCTGAGACGGTCGCCACAATATTCCTGGCCTGCACGGAGCAAGGAGACATCATTATTCATCAGAGTGACAGCTGCTCCGGAGTCCAAAGCGGCCTTGGCGGCAGCGAATGATTTTGTGCCTTCACCGAAAACGAGCACTTCACAAGGATTAATGCCTGCAACACCTGCGAGAAGGACACCCTTCCCTCCTCCGAGGAATGAGAGATGATCCTGAGCCGCAAGGATAGCAGCGCGACCGTCAATTTCATCTATAATATTGGCGAAAACCGTATCGTCATTGCGGCTGTACATATTGTCTAAGACCCCGAGAGTAATCTTGTGTTTCAAAAGCATTTCGATCTCTTCGCGATTGAAAAGCACTGAGTCCATCATGCAAAGCAAAGTTGCTCCTTCGCGCATCTTTTCTATATCCTGCACGTTTGGAGGAAGATAGGAGAGCACTATGTCTGCTTTGAGCACTGACTCACGATCTGTGATTTCCACACCAAATTTAGCATAGTCATCATCAGTGAAACTAATATCTATCCCTGCATCAGACTCCATAATCAACTTGATTCCTGAGGAGGTTATCATGCCGCATGCTTCCGGAGTCAAAAAGAATCTTGTCTCATCAGTGTCGGGATAATTTGCGGCGAGCCCCACGGTAAACATACCTTCATTGGCACTTGGAGTGACTGTTTTAGGTTCGGTAGCAAGTTCGGTTGCAGTCTCTGTCTTCATAGCTCTTTAGGTTAGACGAATGGTTAGAGGAAATTTCATCCCTTGTTAGGTAAAAATTTCGGCAAGGTGGAGGAGTTAACCCCTTACCCTTACGCTCCAAAATTACCATAAATTTTTTAAATCCACAAAAAATCTATGGATCTATATTGATAAAATCTCTGAATCTATATTGATTTTGAGTGATGAAATGGGTTGGCGGGATAAAGACTCCCATTTTTTATGAGTCGGGGTCTTACTTACAGGTTGAGCTTTTGGTGACATCCCAAAATAATTCATAAATTTGCAAAAAAATTCCGGCTTACAAAGCTGAAACATGATTGAATAAAATTTTTAGATAATGAAACGTGGAGTGTGCAAGATAATAGCGGTATATGCAGTTTTTGTTTTGCTGTTTCTTCTGCAACGAATCCTTTTCCTTTCCATTTATTCCGGTGAGATAAATGCAGGAATGTCAGAGCGATTTGCCGCTCTATGGCATGGACTTCCTATGGATCTGTCGGTGGGTGGATATATAACCGCCGGTGCCGGATTGCTGACGGTGATTTCGTTTTGGGTCAGACCCCGGTGGTTTTTATGGGTCGAAAGATGTTATTATCTGATTGTCACGCTTATTGTGGTTGTCGCGCTTCTTTTGGATTTAGTATTATATGGTTACTGGGGATTCCGGCTTGATAACACTCCGTTATTTTATTTCTTGTCCTCTCCTAAGTCAGCATTGGCAAGCGCAGAACCGGAATTTATTGTTCTCGGACTGTGTATAGCCGGAGTATTCTCATGGGGAATAGTAAAACTTTTATGGAAGATTAATGACAGGCTACGTCCGACCGGCAATAATAGAATTGCCGGCACAATTGCAGTTGCCATTCTGACGGGGCTGCTGATTATCCCCATCCGAGGAGGGGTTACAGTGAGCGTGATGAATATCGGGCGTGCTTATTTCAGTTCAAATGTTAAACTTAATCATGCCGCTGTAAATCCTGTTTTCAGTTTGATTAATTCATTTGCGAAACAGGATGATTTTGCATCTCAATACAGATATTCCGATGATAACGAAAGAGGGAGACTTTTTTCTGAGTTGACTGCTCCTGCTTCCAATCCATCTGATACCTTGATAAATCTGAAAACGGCAAAACCGGATATTTACATTATTATTCTGGAGAGTTTCTCCTCTCATCTCTTTGCGAGTCTCGGAGGTGAGGATATAGCGGGAGAGTTGGATTCAGTGGCCCGTGGAGGAGTTTTGTTCACCAATTTTTTTGCCAACAGTTTCCGGACCGATCGGGCGCTCCCCTCGATATTAAGCGGTTTTCCGTCTCAACCTTCCATGAGTCTTATCAAATATGCTGAGTTGACCGATAATCTCCCTTCGCTTCCCATGGAACTGAAACGTAACGGCTACAACTTGAAGTATTTTTACGGAGGAGATATCAATTACGCAAATTTCAAATCTTATCTTGTCAACTGTGGTTTCGAAGAGATAGTTTCGGATAAAGATTTTTCCCTCTCTCAACGAACGGGGAAATGGGGTGCGCATGATGGACCGTTGTATACTAAAGTGAAAGAAGACGTAAAGAAATATTCTAAGGATAAGAGAGCTCCCCGATTGAGAGTGATTCAGACGTCGAGCAGCCACGAGCCTTTTGAAGTCCCTTATTCCTCTCCGCGCTGGAGAAACCAGCCGAAGCTGAATGCCTTTGCATATACAGATAGTGTCACAGGCGATTTCCTACGTTATCTGAGATCGGCACCTGGATGGGATAATACTGTTGTCCTCATTGTGGCGGATCATTATGGTGTTTGGCCTGAACATCTGCAAAATCAGATTGAAGCACATCGAATTCCGATGATATTGACAGGTGGCGCGGTCAAGTCGTCGAAAAGAATAAAGCGTGCCGGTGTGCAATCTGATATTGCGGCCACTTTGCTCGCCCAACTCGGGATGGATCATTCCAGGTTCCCTTTCAGTAAAGATTTGACAGACAGTATATCCCCGGATTTTGCTATTTTCTCACCGAAGGGACAAGTAGTCATGATTACTCCGCAGGACACTGCAGTTTATGACACGGAAGGGGATAAAGAACTTCATACTCCACATGACATACATACACGCAAGTTAGCGCAAGCTTGGATTCAAACCCTTTTCGACAGTATCGCTTCTTTAAGCGTCAAAAAGCGCTAAAAAGAAAAAAGATCGACACCCCGTCGACCTAATTCCTCAATTAAAACAACAATAACAACTTTTTTTCAGAACGCTTATAGCAGTATATCTTTGGGTTATCTTGAGCAAACGCTTGTCGAAAAATAATTATGAACCTTGCGTCTGACTCATCTGATAATTTCTATCTTCTTTTCGATGTTATAACGACGGGACCTCGGGAAAGGTTCATTAATTTTTAAAAAATGAGAAATTTTATTGGCTTAACGGGAAAAATAAACTAATTTTGATTCATTCTAACTTGTTTTGACCTAATAAAATTCTATGAATAACTCAGCATTAAAAATCTCAATTGCATTTCTTTCAACTGCTTTCGCAATAGGGTCTGTTATCGGTGCAAGGAAAGCGGAGATACAATCGGCTTATCCGATAAAGCCTGTGCCGTTTACCTCGGTGAAAGTTTCCGGCCCGTTTTGGGGCGACCGGCTTGATGCAAGTAGAAATGTCACTATCCCCCTGGCATTCTCTAAGTGTGAGGAAAATGAAAGATATGCGAATTTTGAGAGAGCTGCCCATCCAAGTGAGGATTATAAGGTAGAAGGATTCCCGTTTGATGACACGGATGTTTATAAAACCATCGAAGGGGCGGCATATACCTTAAGTATTTATCCCGACAAAAAGCTCGAAGCATATATAGATAGCGTAATCAGAGTCGTGAGGTCAGCTCAGGAACCTGACGGGTATCTATTTACCGCACGTACTCAAAATCCTTGGCATCCGCACGATTGGGCGGGAAAGGAGAGATGGAAGGAAGTTGAAAATCTGAGTCATGAGTTTTATAATTTAGGACATCTCGCTGAAGGAGCCGTGGCTTATTGGCAAGCCACAGGAAAGAAGGAATTGCTTGAAATCGCTTGCCGTTACGCAGATTGCGTGATAGACAATATTGGAGAAGGGGAGGGGAAACTCCGCCTTGTGCCCGGTCATCAGATTGCGGAGATGGGACTTGTCAAACTCTATAACGCTACGGGTGAAAGGAAATATCTTGATCAAGCTAAATTCTTCCTTGATGCCCGTGGTACAACCGCGCGCCGTCAGGAATATTCCCAATCGCATAAGCCTGTGATAGATCAAGATGAAGCGGTGGGACATGCAGTGAGAGCCACTTATATGTATGCGGGCATGGCGGATGTCGCTACCCTTACGGGTGACTCCGCTTATACGGCGGCAATAGATAAAATCTGGGATAATATAGTATCGAAGAAATTATATATCACCGGGGGAATAGGCGCCCGCCATCAGGGGGAAGCATTTGGAAATAATTATGAGCTTCCGAATTTGACAGCGTATAATGAAACGTGTGCTGCAATCGGAAATGTCTATACCAATCAACGACTGTTTCTGCTTCATGGAGATTCCCGATATTATGATGTGCTGGAAAGAACGCTTTATAACGGGTTGATTTCCGGAGTGTCGGTAGATGGCGGAAGTTTCTTCTATCCCAATCCGTTGGCTTCCACGGGGGGGTATAGCCGTCAGCCATGGTTCGGATGCGCATGTTGTCCGAGTAATATAAGCAGATTTATACCCTCGTTGCCCGGATATGTCTATGCTGTTGACGGGGATAAGCTTTATGTAAATTTATATATGCCTAACGTGGCGGATATTGAAGTGGGGGGTAAGGATATGGTTATATCTCAATCTACTGATTATCCCCGCAACGGAAATGTGAAAATTAAAGTGGATAAAGGGAGCGGGAATATGGATATGTATCTGCGCATTCCGGGGTGGGTGAGAAATCAACCCGTGCCAAGTGATCTATACGCATATTCCGACGGCATCACTCCCGCATGGAGGGTAACCGTAAATGGGAAGCCGGTTGAGGGCGACTTACAGAAAGGTTATATCGTTATCTCACGCAAATGGAAAAAGGGAGATACAATAGAACTGGATATGGATATGCCGGTGCGCACGGTTAAAGCGCATGATAAAGTCAGGGATGACAGAGGAAGAATTGCTGTCGAACGTGGTCCGCTGGTCTATTGTGCGGAATGGTGTGATAATGACTATAATATCCACACCACCTTGATGGGACGCAATCCGCAATTTACACTTGTGGACGATGATACCCTTCTTGGAGGAATGACAAAAATTACATCGCCGGTTCAGTCGTTAAGCTATAATGCACAAGGAGAATTAGAGGTAGCTCCCCGCATCTTAACCCTTATCCCTTACTACGCATGGGCTCATAGGGGAGAAGGTGATATGGCAGTCTGGCTCCCCGCCGAGCTCCAGGCCGCCTCAGCCTCAGCGCCGGTCTCCACCGACACCGAAGACAACGGCTTTTTCAAATCCAACTGATCCTCTCCCTCCTATATGAGGAATTGAGGGTCTGAATTGAATTCAGGATTTTTTGCGGGAGGAAGTGCGTTTGGGAGCGGAGTCTTGAGCTTCCATGATTGACTTGATGTCATCAATGGTAAGAGCTTCCGGGGCTTTCTCTTTAGGAATCTTGTAGTTCACTGCTTTTTTCGCACCCTTTGCCAGATAGGAGATGTAGGGTCCGTAGCGTCCGTTGAGCACCTGCACCTCAGGCATCTCGTCAAACTCTTTGATAAGCTTGTTGGCTTCGGCAGCTTTTTTTGCTTCGATAAGATCAATCGCCTGACCCAGAGTGATGGTCTGAGGAGTAAGATCTTTGGGAATAGATACGAATGTGTTTTTCCCATACTTGACGTATGGACCGAAGCGACCGATTGCAGCAGATATGGTCTCACCGTTATAATCTCCAAGCGTTCGTGGAAGTTCAAAGAGCTTTAACGCTTCATCGAGAGTGATGGTGGCGATGCTTTGACCCTCGAGAAGGCTTGCGAAAACCGGTTTTTCTTCATCAGTGGCTTCTCCAATCTGCACCACAGGCCCGAACCGCCCTATCTTTACAGAGATTTGACGTCCGCTTTTGGGATCGGTGCCGAGTATTCTTTCCCCTATCTTATGTTGGGTCTTCATTGCACTGACCTTCTCAATTTCCGGATGGAAATCCGAATAGAAATCAGCCATTTCTTCTTTCCAAGGAAGTTTCCCTTCGGCTATGTCGTCAAACTTCTCTTCAATCTTGGCGGTGAAATTATAATCGAGGATATCGGGGAAAGATTGAGTCAGGAATTCATTGACCACCATTCCTATGTCAGTCGGAATAAGTTTCCCTTTCTCACTCCCTGTGTTTTCCGCTAAAATGGTCTCGCGGATGACTCCGTCTGCCAATGTCAATTTCTTGAAATCCCTTTTTACACCCTCTTTTTCACCGCGTTTTACGTATTCACGACGGATGATCGTCTCAATGGTAGGTGCATACGTGGAAGGACGACCGATTCCAAGGTCTTCCATCTTCTTAACCAGTGTGGCTTCAGAGAAGCGTGCCGGGGGCATGGTAAATCTTTCAGTAGCCGATACTTCTGCAACGTTAAGTCTATCGTCGATTGAAAGAGGAGGAAGGATTGCAGTTCCGTCGGTAGAGTGCTCGGCGGAGTCAGAATCATCAGCAACCGAAACTTGATAAAGACGCATAAAACCGTCGAATTTCACCACTTCACCTTCAGCCTTGAAGTTGCCATAATGAGATTCAACGAGTTCACGACGTTCACCTTCCGGGAGAGCCGTGATATTTATGCTGCCAATCATCACCTCTGACGATGGATTCGGATTTGTCTCTATATCGATATGGGTCTTTTCGAGTTGTGCGTCCGCCATTTGGGAAGCGACAGCACGTTTCCAGATAAGTTCATATAAGCGTTGTTGGCGGGGTGTACCATCGATCGTGCGTGATGAGATGTAGGTGGGACGAATCGCCTCGTGAGCTTCTTGAGCACCCTTGGATTTGGTGTGATAATGACGCGGCTGAAGATATTTTTCTCCGAGAGTGTTCTTAATCTCCTTTGCTATATCGGCGCGTGCCAGCTCCGAGAGATTTGTGGAGTCGGTACGCATATAAGTAATTTTACCGGCTTCATACAATTCCTGGGCTACCACCATTGTTTGATTGACAGAGAATCCCAGTTTGCGGGAAGCCTCCTGCTGGAGAGTTGAGGTGGTGAAAGGGGGCGCGGGAGAACGTTTCACCGGGCGGATCACAATGTCGCGCACCTTGAAAGAGGCACCATCACAAAGGTGCAGGAAATCAGATGCACTCTTTTCATCAGCGATACGTTTGGACAATTCCGCGCGTAGGGATGAGCCGGAAGCCGGATCAATGAAAATTGCGTTAGCACGATAGAAAGACTCGGATTTGAAAGCTTCTATCTCCTTTTCTTTTTCGCATATAAGTCTCACGGCGACACTCTGAACACGACCGGCGGAGAGGGAGGGCTTGATTTTTCTCCACAAGACCGGGCTGAGTTCAAACCCCACAATACGGTCGAGCACCCTGCGCGCCTGCTGAGCATTGACGCGATCCATATTGATAGTTCGGGGATTTTCGATGGCATGAAGAATTGCCGGTTTGGTGATTTCATGGAAGACAATTCTACGCACGGTATTAGGGTCGAGACCCAAAACCTCGGCGAGATGCCAGGCGATAGCTTCTCCTTCGCGGTCCTCATCAGAAGCGAGCCAGACTACATCGGCTTTAGACGCTTCACTCTTCAATTTTTTGACAAGCTCCTTTTTATCAGCCGGAATCTCATAGATAGGGGAGAAATCGGAGTCGATATTTACGCTGAAATCTTTTTTCTGAAGATCGCGAATATGACCATAGCTCGAAAGCACTTTGAAATCGGGACCTAAGAACTTCTCGATTGTCTTTGCTTTAGCAGGAGACTCAACTATAACCAGGTTTTTCATCTTACTATGTGAAATGTTTTCCCAAATGTGTGGCAAAAGTAATATTTTATTTTGAATAAAAGAATTATTTATCTAACTTTGCTGATGCACGACTGCAACGCAGAAGCCCGTATAAAAGGGCAATGAGGGTGGGCGTGTAGAAGAAGTTTTGCCGGAGGGTGAAACTAAATATATTATAGAAAGCGTTACTAACGCACTTTCTTGACGGTTAGAAATCTGGTAAATTTCAAAATTGCAGTCAAGGATGTGGCAATGGTGGATGTCTTTGGAATATGGATGTTTATCAGTGTGCGAGTGCATGCTGATGAAGATTATCTGATTATATGTCGGTGGAAATCCGTGACATATAATACCGGTAATCTCAAGATCTTGTGAAAGATTTGGTTAGGATCATATTCTGCGTGAGGCTTCTGCGTGTTGTCCGTTCTACTGCAATGGGCATTACCAGAGCCTCTGACCGTGGGATGGGCAACAAGTATGGTTCTCACGCTTTTTTATGTTTAATTATACCGCTGCAGGGAGCCCGGAGGATGAGAGTTTTGAAGAATGAAAAAGCTTATCCTGCTTACATTAATTTTAGCTATTGTTTTCCCGAGTATGTACGGGAAAAAGAAAGAAGAAAGTTATATTCCGGATTATCAAATCGAAGGGGCTGGGATGACGTCTCAAAATGCCCGGCAGGTTTTGATCACGATTCTGACGAAGAATAAAGATAAGGTCAGTGATTCGGATCTTGAAAAAGCTGCGGTTCACGGTGTCTTGTTTAGAGATTATGATGATAAGACCAATGCCGGATATGGAAGTGTCGCCTCACATAAATCAATAATGGGTTCTCCTACCGCTGAGGCGGAATACAATGATTTCTTTACAAAATTTTTTAAAGAGGGTGATTATGCCAATTATGTCCAGATAGTCGGCAATTCCCGTCGTGTGGTTAAGGCAGGCAAGGAATGGAAGGTGTCTGCCGTGGTGAGAGTGAATGCCGCCGCCCTTAAGAAGATGCTTAAAAAGCAAGGTATGGTTAAAGATTTAGGAGGAGGATGGTAATGAAAAAGATTATATTCACTCTTCTTCTCCTTTTCTCAGCATCCCTTGGTGCATCGGCTCAACTGAATGAAGTCAATCGATTGCCGGAGGTGAAAAGAAGCCACACTCAGCAAGTTTATTCCGATTATGATCGTGGATTTTGGATTGCCGCAGAGGGGACAGGTGCTTATTCTTGTAGACTTAATCATAAGAATTTCGGATTTGGTGAAATTACGGCAACAGCAGGCTATCGTTTCAACGAATATGTCAGAGTGGGTTTAGGATTTGGCGGAAGATATTATATAGGTAACGATCGCGTGAGATATTATAAGGAAGCATGGGGATTTCCACTGTTTGCCAATGTCAGAGGTAATATTATCCCGACAGACACACGTGACGTAGTGCCATATTATTCTTTTGATATAGGAGGAACCATCCGCGACGGATTTATGATGCGTCCCACAATAGGTCTGCGTATCGGTCAGAAACGGTCGGCTATGCTGATAGGACTGAGTTACATCGGGCAATACACAAAGTGTGTGGATTTCGATGCTGCAGGCGTGCGGGTTCCGAAAGGCTCTTTTTTGAATTACGTCGCACTCCGGATCGGTTATGAATACTAATCCGCTCATCAATTTTATCAGGTGAGATTAATATCCTCAGATAGAAATTACCATACACCCCTTATATAATCGAAGTATGGTATTAAGGACTAACTTAATATCTAAAAACTACTTTAAAATCATGAGACGCAATAATTTATATTTAATCCTTACGGGTATAGCCCTTTTGGTGGGGAATATATCATGCCGTAATGTCCAGAAAGTATCCGATTCATATTCCAATTATCAATTCGGGACCTCATACGTAGCTACTTCCCCTTCCGGGTTGTTGACCATTCGCTCATGGGGTTCGGGTCCGGATAAGGCATCAGCAATGAGGGAAGCTATGAAAAATGCTGTTTCCGATGTAATCTTCAAGGGTATTAAAGGTGGAAATGGCTCATATTCGACACAAGCCATCGTCACCGAAGTAAACGCCCGTGAAAGATATGCGGAATATTTCGATCGCTTTTTTGCTGATAATGGGGAATATCAAAATTTTGTGAAAGAAACATCTGCAAAGGATGGTTCGCGTACCGAATCCAAAAGTTCCGGACGCGTCAATTATGGCATCACTGCTACCGTAGACAGGTCCGCTTTGGTGAAACAACTCACTGAAGACGGTGTGCTCAACAAAAAATAAATTACATAACATCATGAAATCTTTAAAAACATTACTATTACTTACTTTCTCTGCCGTTGGATCATTATTGGCGACTGCGGGCGCTCCTCCGACCATTATGTTCCTTCCTGACAAAACGTGGTGTAATGCCAATAACTATGTTGATAGAGTTGAAAAGAATGGAAAAGTACGTATAACGGAAAAATATGATGAGGCTTTCTTAAATCCTGATCTCAAGAATGTAATTGTGCAATTGAACGGATTGATGAAAGATAATGGTCTTCCGGTAAAAGATTATGGCGCGACTTCTGAGATCGACGACGAAGAAGAGATGGAAGAGCTGGCTTACGCTGAAGATTCACAATCAGGTGGAGATATGGCGGAAACCACTTACGAAGCCTTAATGAATAAATTACGCCCCGATATACTGATCAGAGTAGGGTGGGATGTGAATAAAGTTGGTTTCAACTATACGATGTCTTATCGTCTTGAAGCCATTGATTCCTATTCGGGCAAGAGCATTGCGCAAGTGACGGCTGAAACACCAAGTTTAAAAACCACAATCCCGGTTGCGGCAGCTCTCAAAAGTGCGGCTACCGAGCACATGGGTGCATTTGTCGGGAGACTGCAGGAACATTTTGATGATCTTCAGGATAATGGAAGGGAAATAACTGTGGCATGTAGAATTGGCGACAACGGAAGTGGACTTAATTTTAATTCAGAGATCGGGGATAAGGAATTGTCTACAATCATCAGCGACTGGATGAATGATAATACTGTCAATCATGTCTACAGCACACGTAATTCCACAAGAAACCGCATCAGTTTTGAGCAGGTCAGAATCCCCTTTAAAGATCCCAATGGAAGAGTGATGCAGGCAAAAGAATTTGTGGATCAGTTGAAGAAATATCTTCGGACAAATTATAATATCAAGTCTGAGAATACCACAAAGGGGTTAGGAAGTGGTCGTCTGTATGACATTTGCCAATAACATAATATAAGATTCCTATGAATATTAAAATAAAATCAATAGTGGCGTTCATGCTGTTGGCAAGTGGAACCTCACTGATGGCTCAGGATGATTGTCAGATAGATATTTCAATTGCCAATATCACTAAAGGAGATGTGGTGCCACAAGCAATCAACACCAAGCTGGAGGGTAAATTAACTGAGGCTCTCGGAAAAGCGGGGATGATTTCAGCTCCTTACGATAGCCGGTTTTTTGTTGCCGGTCGGTTTGATGATGCCTTTAACGATATCACGGGAGGACCATCACAAAAAACATACGTGAAGACAACTCTGACTCTTTATGTGGGAGATGCGGAAGATCAGAAAGTATTTGCCAGCGAGTCTTTTGAATTAAGTGGGGTCGGAAGCACCGAACAAATGGCGTATACAAAGGCGCTGAATAAAATTAATGGGAGTAACCCGAAACTTGTGGATTTCCTTAAGGGAGCGCAGAAAAAGATTATCTCGTATTTTGACTCACATTATCAAGAATATATAAATAAGGCGCGCCAGGCGATGGCAAACCGTGAATATGGTGAGGCAATGTATTACGCCACTCTGATCCCTTCTTGCTCGAAAGGTTATGCTGAGGCACACGCATTGGCATTATCAATAAGTTCAGATCAAATCAATTACGACGGACAGCAACTCCTTGCCAAAGCTCGTGGTGCCTGGGCAGCGGATCCTTCGGCTGCAGGGGCTGCCGAAGCTCACAGGTATCTTTCACAGATTGATCCTTCCTCATCGGCAGCTAAAGAGGCTCAGGCTCTCAGTCGAGAAATTTCCAATACCACCCAGAAGCAATGGGAGTTTGAAAATGTCACCAAGCATAAAGATGCCGTGGCATTGGAAAAAGAACGTATCCGCGCTGCCAAGGAAGTTGCATCGGCATGGGCTAAGAGTCGCCCGAGAACTGTCAATCGTTACATATTCATCCGTTGAGAGGATGTAAACTATTGAACAGTATTTATAAGTCAAACAAATTTTTACACATTTAAGATATATACCTACAACATGAATGCTAAACATTTGATAAGCGCAGCGGTGATATTGTCGTTCGCTATGGGGGCCACCGCCAAGACTACGGCCACCGATTCTCTCGTTCAGAACTTCAAACGCAGTTCTCTCTACACCATAATCCTTAACTCCAAGGCACAAAACAAGCATTATGAGGAGGAAACAAAGAAAGGGGAAGGTGCGAGCGAACTTATGTCAATGGTTAAGGATCTTGCAAAAACAGATGCAAAGAAAGCTGCCAATGACTCCACCACAGGCTCAATTTTTGATTTACCCGCTGCCGTCTTCCCGACGATTGCCATCCCGACGCAATTCAATGATCATAATCTCGGATGGCGTGTGATTGATTTTGATGCTGCAAAAGGGACAATCACAGCTGCCGATTTAGAGAAATATCAACCGAAGAAAAAGAAAAAAGGTGCCGGATTCGCTAAATTTGCCAAAGGCGCTGTCGGTGCTGAAACCAAAGGTGATGATATTAATGAGGAATTCGACAAATATGCACCTGCAGTTGTCAACACTTTCTTTGACAGGAATAATATCCCGGAAGAGATTATTGCCAAGTGGTATTGCTATGATCCCAATGGAGAACAGCATTGGAGCGATGCACTTGTGATAGAAAGAGGTCATTATAACTTCACTGAGGATGAACTTGCGAGAGCAGCTAACGATATGTCATTGCAATCAAAAATAAATCAGACAGCCTTTGATCTTATCGGTAATACATATGTATTGGCAGTAAATCTACGCTTCCGTTCATATCAGGCAATCGTGGCTGAAAGCGCAGCTGTGACATCGGGATTGCTCGGTGCCATGGGCGTTGATGGCGGAGGTTTGGTTAGTCTTGCTTCCGCAGGTGCGAGTGCCGCAGCCGGTGATGGCTACACTGTTCAGGCTATCAGCGATCTTTACCGTCTGAAATGGAATGATGATATCAATCAAAAGTTCGCAGTGGAAGTTTTTGAAAAGAATGGCTCTCTGCAAGACCTCATAGATCTTGGTATCTGTGAATTGGAATATGTAGGTTCAGAAAAATCATCAAGCAATATTCGCCAGAGCCTTTTCTCTGAAAAACCTATCAGTTCGCTTGTGCAACGTGCAACAGCGCGTGCAATCGACCAGGCTATCATCAAACTTCAGAATAACCATGAAGAGTTCCGTACTGTCTTCCCGATTATTGGGGGCAACGGAGAAACTCTGTATGCAGCTATCGGCACAAAAGAAGGATTGAATGAAAAAGATGAATATGAGATTCTCGAAGCTCAGGAGGGCGCTGATGGTGTCACTACTTATAAATCAGTCGGAACTGTAAAAGCAGTGAAAGATAAGATCTGGAATAATGCATACGGCGCTCAAGAGGAAGTGGAAGAAAATTCCAAAGCCACAGATGCTGATCGTGCTGCCGTGAATTACGGATACACAGAGTTCAAAGGTAAGAAGGGAGATTACACCGGTTACTACCTGCGACTAAAAAAGAAAAAATAAAAATAAAATATTTGCCTTGCTGATCTAAAACCGGGTCCCGCATTTTGATGTGGACTCAATACCAAAGCCGGGGAGAAGCCTTGATGATATGCTTCTTTCCGGCTTTCAGATACCGATTTTTTATGAGTCGGGTCCTAAATTTATTATTGACTATAAAAAAACGGGGAGTTGGGTTTTGAGGCCCTTCTCCCCGCAACATCAAGGTTACGAAAAGGTGGTTCTTTAAGGGGACCTTTCAGCCCTTAAAATCCTTATGTTTAATTATCATTTCCTTTCAGACGAATTGTCAGAGCCACCTTCTATGTCTTGGAACCAGTATCATTCCTCCTTTGTGCTGCATGTGTATGTGCATGACAAAGGAGAGCTGATAATGCTATCACTATAATAATAACCCGTTAGAGGCGTTATAAGTTCACGAAAGTGTAATTTTTTTATAATTAATCGTGATGAAGAAGGAGCCGATTTCCAAGGAGCTGAGTCTTAAGGAAAGTCAACTTATTGTTGATAATTGGATAAGAACTATAGGGAAGGGATATTTCTCTGAACTTACGAATATGGTTTTATTAACGGAGGAGGTCGGAGAATTGGCTCGTGTCATTGCTCGCATATATGGTGATCAGATAGCGAAGAAAGGGGATTTGACGAAGAACCTTGGAGAAGAGATGGCAGATATCTTATGGGTATTGATGTGTCTTGCCAATCAAACAGGTGTAGATCTCGAAACCGAGTTTTACAGAAGTCTCGAAAAAAAGACATCCCGCGACAAATCCCGCTTTTAACTTGCACATTCCACATGAATTTATTGAATTAGAAGTAGCTGTCAGACAGAATAAAAAAACTGTCAGACAGTTTTTTATTGTCTGACAGTTTCTTGATAAATCGAGTGATTCAGTTACTTCAATATTACTTTTTCCGTTCGGGTTCCTTTATCGGAATTCATGCGGACAAGATAGATTCCGGATGGAATACCAACACTTCTTAATGAAACGGATTTCTCGTTTTCTTTCTTTCTCAGCACAAGCTGTCCGCTCAGACTGTAGATATCAGCAGTAATCACATTGTTGCTGAAGTACAAAACATCCCCGGTGGGATTTGGATAAGCATTCAAAGAAGTGTCTTCAGAGATGGTATTTAGAGCTGATTCAGGTTGAGCATCCAAGTCTATAAAATAGGAATCATATACATTTGTCGATGGATTGACAACGTAAGAGATCATTCTGCGGAAAGTCGGATCCATACGGATTGAACCGTAAAAGACAGAATCTGTCACGGCTACTCCATTCTTTGCATCCATTTCATCAACATCATATTTCATATTCTCCTGAATCCAGTCGTATGCCACGGGACATTCACTCTTCACCCAATCGGCAAATGGCACAAGGGCTTGTGGATCATCCGGGAAAATAAGATAGGGTTCACGTGTAAGCACCTTATCGTCCGTGCGTGGAGTGACGGCCATAATCTCCCCATTATTGCCTATTGAGAAGGAAGCCATTGAAGAATGCGGAGTATGATAATGAATTTTTGATTCGACATCATATCTAATTGGAGAAACGTATGAAGGAGCCTTCCCTGTTATGGGATCCGCAGGTCCGGAATATACAAAGTTTGCCGCATAATACTTTCCGTTTCCCGACAGACGTTGCGAACCGGAATTGAAATTATTGTTGGTCACATTGGCAGCATACGCATCGAAGAAAGCATATAAACGGGTAATATAGCTATCGCTATCCTCTTGATATTTAGCGACATCTCTTTCATACTCTTCCTTGCGTTCTTTCACAAAGTCCTGATAAAATGGCGCTTTCGGATTTTTCCCGGTCAGAGAAACGATCTCCAATGAATCTTTGTATGCGCGATTCGCTTTGTTGAAAGCATCTACCTCTTCAGGAGTCAGATAGTTTTCAGGACGGGGCATTGTCGGGCGCACCGGGTATTCAGGCCACACGGAATTCGGTTTGATCAAGAGATTATCACCGCAAACCTCATAGGTCCATTCTCCTTCAGCCGATTTGGTGTAAAGAAGCTGATATTGCAACAACCCTCGATAATCAACTATTTGAGCGAGGATTCTGTCCCCGTCATCGGAAATAAATCTCGCTTGTATCTGCTGAGGGCGGCAAACGGTAGTAATGTCCTCTTCCGGAATCGGAAGAATCTCAAATTCATATTCTCCGCTGCTTTCATTTAATGTCCATAAGACAGGCTGATTCATCGGCCAGCTCACCTTGGTTAGACCGCTGCATCCCATGAGTCCGCAGATCACTTTCCCATCTGCAGTGATGCCGGTGGCAATCCCCTCTACCACATTGGGCACATTGTGAGGGAGATCATACCATTCACCATCTTTCCAATAGCAAGGTTGCGAGTTTTCATTGCGGGTCCCGACGATTATACCGTCATCGGAGATGCTGTTTCCCATGCCGAGCATGAAGCCGGATCCGTAGCTATAACGTGCGTTAGTGTTTCTATCTATGATTTTGACCCCGGATACGCCATCAACGATAAACCGGCCGTTATTCGACATTCGGTTAAGCTGAACTCCCTCATATTTCTCCATTACCTGAGCTGAGAGTGCAAAGGGAGCAAGAAATAGTAACGAGAGTGATAACTTTCTAAATTTCATTTTCATTCGTTATTAGGTTGAAAAAATCAGAGAGTCGGCATCATTCCCATGTCGGCTCTCTGACCAAGGTATGTTATATTATTTTATAAACGCTTTTACCACTCCGGTATTGCCTTCAGAATCAATTATTCTTATAATGTATACTCCTGATTTCAATCCTTTGTTTTCAAGTCGCATACCGTCGATATTGTAGACTTCAATGCCTGATGCACCCTCAACTGCTATCTGACCGTCGATTATGCGCATTGAATCGTCTGCAAAGATTCCTTTGACTGAATCCGCTGCATTGACTCTCATCTGAGCAGTGTTAAGCACCTGACAATTCCCTAAATCGTCAGCATCGAAGGGCTTATTGAGGAATGCCACAATATTCATATTCCAAGCCTTCCATGATTCATCCAATGTATATTCGGCAGTCACTGAGTATGTATTATCATCCCATTCTACGGGATTACCGAATTCAGGCGTGAGAATTGCGCGTAATACATGGTTGTGGATGTATTCTCCTGTTGCGCCGGCTTGCTGTTCATTAGCTTTCAGGTTATCTTCTGTAAGGAAGATGGTATAATTACATTCCGGGAAGAGTGTGGAGAAGATGGCATTCTTTTCACCGCTCATAGTGATGGTGAGTTTGCGGCTATCTTCATCATATTCATTTTCAATATTTACAGAAGCAAGCGCAGGTATTGCTGCAACCTCATCGATATATCCTGCTATCAGTTCGCCTCCTGCAACAGTATTCGTATAACCGATTGTCACAGGCGGAATCGAACCTTTCACAATCTGGCGGTCGAGCATCATTGAAGGAGCACCTTGAACATCAAAATCAAGATATGTCGCGCTTTCTCTGAGAGTAAACTCATCGGTGTAGAATCCTACGTGATGGCCAACCCATGCGATATCATCGCGTCCCCGAATAGCATTCTCGATGGATGCATGACCGTTAGGACAATTCACACACTTGATTGTAGTGAAGTTTTCGAGCAGTATCGTGCGCGGATAATCGACATTGTATACCGGTATGGAGAGAACCACATTGTCATTTCCGTCCACCTCATCTTCAATACCTTCATCGCCGATTGCGCAAGCTACCGTCAGGGAATGAACCCCATCTTCAAGACCGTTAAGAGAGAATGAGAATTGGTGTTCTACTCTGCCATCACTTGGAATTGCATTATTGATTTCATCAACCGTAGGCTCATTATCATCTATCGCGTAGCTGATGGAATATTTATTCACCGGATTTGAACCTGAATTGATGACGAGGAAGTTTACTGTCACCTCTTCATCACTCTTGTAATATACTTTATTGAGATGAGCATTATCAATGCCAAGATCGGCATTGGGCAAGTTCGCTTCTGTAAATGCTTGAATATAAAGCGAACCGTACCCTGCGAATGACTTATCCTCCCAATTATCCTTAATGCCGAGATAGCAACCGTCGGCATGCTGGGCACCACCGGCACGAATGGCCATGACATTTGCGGGTTGATAAGCGCTATATCCGATATAGATTTCATCCCCTGTGATGACATAGGGTGTCTCAAATTCAATCTCATGCCATCCTTCCGATGTGTCTTCGAGCTTCTGCATTACGTGGACTGGCTGAGAGAGTGATGGACGAATCCAACCATACAGACGTTCAAGACCTTCCCCAATTCCAATACGGATCTTCTTAATCTCACAACCTTTCAAACCTTCAAGTTTGGCGGCCGGAATTTTTATAGCGGCTCCGACTGTAGAAGCGGCTCCTAATGATCCTAAAGAATTGAATTTTGCAGGGAAATCGTCAGTGCAATACCCTAAAGTTACTGTCTGTAAACGAACCACTACATTATAGGAAGCTGCCAACTCCATATTTCCAAGAGCAATACCAAGTGTAAAGGACTCTTTTTCGCGTATCGCAGCGATGGTTTCCGCACTAACCTCAGAGAGATCAAAGGTCACTATCTTATCTTCGATTGTGCAATTCACTTCTTCATCCCATCCTTCGAAAGTTTCGGGAATACCGGGGGCTATAAGAAGACCGGAAGTATAAATACCTTCCGCGGGGAGTTCATCAGAAAGTGTAAATGTCATAGAGGGTGGGAGTGTACCGTAGGTGCTTCCGGGAAGATTGCTTTCAGAAGCTGTCCAGGAAATTTCAGGCGATACGACATAATATTTCACCGCGTCAAGCTGTGTGCCGTCTGCAAGCACCGGACGCAATGTAAATTCTCCGGCTGCCATGATGCTTTCCAATGCAGATTGTGCATAGTAGCTTACGAAGCAATAGAAATTCTGATATGAATTATTATCACGGTATGATGTCAATTCGATTTCATCATTAAGCAAAAGCTTGGGTGAAGTAGTGCTGACAGGTTCGCTCAATGAGAAATTAACCTGAGTCGGTAATCCTGCATAAATAGTACCTTCAGCATCTTTAAACGTTGCGGTAATTGCGGGCGCAGCCTGCTTCACGTGGAATGTGACGGGATCAAGCACCGTGCCGTCGTTCAAGGTCAATGTGATTGTAAATTCACCGGTCTCGACAGCTTTGTCATGTACGGGTTGAACCGCTGAATTATCTACGGTTGAGTAGGTGGTATAAATGTAGAAGTGCTGGTAGTCGCCATTACGGTTCACCATCGGCTGGCATTCCAGGCCACCGCTGCTCATGACAGCAGTCGGAGATGTACCGCTTATCGCTTCGCTAAGCTCGAAATACATCATCGTCGGGACTTCCTCCAATTCAGTATCAGGTGTGGGATCCGTGAAGGTTGCGGTGATTGCGGGCGCAGCCTGCTTCATGTGGAATGTGACGGGATCAAGCACCGTGCCGTCGTTCAAGGTCAATGTGATTGTAAATTCACCGGTCTCGACAGCTT
>CAZFUF010000024.1:31831-42300 GCA_964521885.1 uncultured Sangeribacter sp.
TACCGCTTATCGCTTCGCTAAGCTCGAAATACATCATCGTCGGGACTTCCTCCAAAGGTGTGTCCGGTAAAGGATCTGTGAAGGTCGCTGTAATCTCTGCCCTAAGACCTAATGTCGTCAAGAGCAGAAGCATTGTAAATAGGGTCTTCTTCATGTGTTAAGTTTTATTTGATAAAATATTAGTAAACGAGTGTGAAATGATGTGATATTGCTCAATAATCTCAAAAGTTCGAACAAATCAACATGCGTAAAATTAATATAATAATTTATTTTACCAAAATTACATCCCCTCTTTTATTCTTTTTACGGATAACAAATTGTCCTGTTTCGGGATTCTTTATGCGTATTCCCTGGAGATTGAAGTATTCTTCAGTTAAAACCTCATCTGACTCAATATCACTTACATGATCGTTGTTATTACCGTGATAAGTAAGGGAAAAATTATCGAAACAACACCAGCAATCATCAATTTTTGAATCACTCCTGACAGTAGCCACAAGTTTGTGATCAGTCACTTCGGTTGTGACCTTATTGGGATATAGCCCGAGTTTGAATGCTTCCGATGCACCATACATGGAGTTAACATATCCCCTGAGGGCATCCGTTCCTTGGAGCTGTGCTAATTCGGGATAGTCGGCGATCGGACAGGAGTAGAGTGAAACGACGGGCACTTCCGAGGAATTGGCAATCAGGCGTGCCGGGATTTCTTCTTTATTCGATTTATAAAGTGTTCCACCATCGTTTGCCTTAAGTCTATAAAGAGCTTGCACACCAAGTGTATAAAATCCGTTGCGTAGTCCTGAGATTGTCTGAGATGTGCTGAAAGTCTTGTTCCAATGTTCGGCGCATCCATAGCCCCACACGGCACTCCCTGTCCAATCAGAGGTAGAGGAATCAAAGTTAGGATTCTTAATAAGAATGGTTGCGTCCCATGATTTATCAGGCAGCAATTCACTTGTTTCATCAGTAAGATGAGCTTTCATTCCTGCAATGAGGAGATCAGTATTCCCGATAATTTCCGCTGCTGTCGCAACTGTTTGCATAGCATCCGAAGTAGTTGAAATAACTGCGTTCAACGAATCGTAAGCTTCCCCGGGAGCGGTAGCTGCAAGATTGGAATCAGCGGTTCCCAACAATGAGGTGAAAGAATGATAGGCATCCCTTGCCTCTTCAGCTTCGTTCAGTGCTTCCTTCAGAATTGCCGTTGCTTCCGTATAATCATCACCGGTTAGCTTTTCACCGGAAGCTTCAGCAATAGCTTTTTCCAGCATCTGCTGAATCCCGGCGGGAAGTTCCGCGCGATCAAACTCATTTAGCTTTCTTAAAGCCACATCGAATTCATGTTTATAAAAATCCAGGGATCCTTTTTCAATCATTGTCATGCGATCGAAATCGGGCATCCAGTTTTCACCACTATACAATCTTATCTTGTTTTCTCCGGCTTTCAATATCACCGGAATTTCAATACTGCCGATTGTGGACCATCCCCCTGAGTTCCCATTGAACGATGTAATCTTCTCCCCGTTAAGCTCTACATTTACATTTCGGTCCTCTCCGGCAATAAAATAAAGGGTCATGGTATATTCACCTCCGGTTTCTGAGTATACTTCGTTCCAACAAAGGTCATTATCTTCACGATTACCAAGCCAGCAAGCTTTCGCCCCACCTGATAGATAGTCAGCTTCCTCATACACCCCGCTGTGCACGACCTGATTGTTATCAAGTTCTTGATACGCGGTTATCCAACCTGTTTCGGCCTCATAATTTGTGCGCGGAATACGCTTCTTGGCTTCAAGCACATATACACGTGTGGATTGTGGTGAGACAGTTTCGACATAATGATCTTCCACCACCTCCATATCCTTCCGACCTATTGCATCGCGCATCTTTACTTTCCCCGCCAACTCAATATCAAAGAAGTCTATCTCAATGTCTACGGCAGTATTAGTGGGGTTATAAAGTGCTACAACCCTCTTGTTGCCGCGCAATGTCTCATAATCCTTAACGAGGATATAAGCACCGTTTGAGCGGTTCACCACGTGTGCTTGCAAAGCAAGGGGATCTTGATTGATTGCTATCAATTCCGGATTAGTTATCAGAGCTAAAGTGGAGGGAGTGATAGTGGCAAGGTCACATCCGAGAAGAAGGGGTGAACTCATCACACACCACATCGCGAAGTGGGTCTCATCCTGAGTTTTCGAGAGACCGCGTCCGACTTCGAGCATATCCATATCGTTGAATCTTCCTTTTGTGGCGTATGCTGAGAGATACAGATTCTGATGGATGATATCTTTTACTGATTCCCACCCCAAATAAATATCTTGTGTCACACGCCATGAAGTAGCCACATCCTGCACCCATGTGCCGGGATATGCCCAGCGACAGACGTTAAAGCGTGCTCCATCAATTCCGGTATCTTTAATAGCTTTCCCGATTGCTGTGTATCTTTCTTGCTCGGAAAGAGCGAGATGGTCGACATTTTGATTAGCATCCCCTCCACAGAAATCGACCTTTATGAATTCAAACCCAAGATCTTTGAAAAGGAAGTTGATGTCTTCGATGTCATGAGTATACAGCCCTGTATTCAGTCCATCGGTATCTCCACCCCAAAATGATGCGCAAGTATGATTCCCGGCATCTGAATATGTGCCGGCTTTAAGTCCTTTGGAATTAATATATTCCACCACATTTTTCATCCCGTTTGGGAAACGCTCGGGGTGTATGCGGAGATGACCCGCGTCATCGCGGCCGCAAAAAGCTCCGTCGTCAATGTTGAGGTAGACATATCCGGCATCGCGTAGCCCGGTTGATTCAAGGGCATCCGCCTGGGATTTAATTATCGATTCATTGATTTTATGACCATATGCATTCCATGAACTCCAACCCATTGTAGGGGCATCCCATCCCCATGCTGAGACTGTGCAGATTGAAATTAGAAATAGAATTGTAGCTGTCTTTTTCATTATGCTATATTTCTTCAGTTTATAGACGCAAAGATAGCAAAAGATTACTACAGTTCAAAAATCACATCATCAGCAGGATTGGAAGTGATCGGAATATTACGGAGTGAATAATCAGCTGTGTCCCCTAATTATCATGAAGATGGCGTCAGGTCAAAAAAACAGACGATGTATCAAAGATTGAATTTTGACACATCGTCCTTATAGTGTGGTGATTATTATCTTTTAAGCGGTTGCTCTTTTATCTCGCTTCTGGCTTTTGGAAGTTGCCTTTTGATCCCGATTACCTTTCTTGCCGCTCTTATCACTGCGGAATGCTTTGCCTTTCTGCTGATCTTTTTGACCATGGTTTTTGATGGCTTTCTGACCATGACCCGGACTATTGATAGTGAAAGAGTTTTCAAGGAACACTACATACTGGTCCGGAGTGAGAATTTCTTTCACGCCTGCAAGATAAGCTTTCTTGGAAGCCTGGCGTTTTGCCATACGGTCCGCTTTCATCTGCTGTTTCTGCTCGGAAGTCAAGTTGGACTTTTCTTCCTTACGGGCACCCTCTTTTTTATCAGTACGTTCACCTTTTAAGTTAGCGCGAAGCGCGGTGAGTTTTGTCTGTTGATCTTCGGTGAGATTTATACCCTCGAATGCGCGTGCGCCTCTGTCTTCTCTATTCTTAAACTCTTTCTTTGCTTTTTTTGCTTTGCAATCTGACCTTTTAGATTTCTTATCGCATGAGGTCTGCTCTGTTTTTGCATTGGAATTGTCTGTGGCAGTCTGAGTATTACCTTGCGCGAATGCTGCCACTGAGGAAGCAAGGATTGCTATGCTCAAAAATAATTTCTTCATGATTTTTTCTTTTTCAGGGAGTCAGGTTTCAGCTTTAATCCTAACTCGAAATTAATATGTCTTTAAAAATACTTTTGTTTCTTTGACCTCTCGAACCCCGCCAAGTTTAATTACTTTTTTAGTTTTAACTTTCTTTAAAATAATTACTAACAAATGTTTAAGTCATAGATTAGGATAAGAATCACATTATTTTATGCAGCATCCCCTTTGCGCGTTTTAATATAAATTTTAATTTTGTACCAAACTAAATTTAATGCTATTATGTGGAAAATTCCTATAATTTGCCTTATGATGGGGTTAGTGTCATGCACGGGAGCCAGCAACAAATCCGATAATTCTGTTGCCGATAAAGCAACTGACTCTGAGATCGCTGTAATCAATATTACGGGTCAATGGGATATTGAAAATGTTGTGGAGAATGATTCTTTCTACATCCGCCCTTCTGAGATTGAACAAGGAATAAATGCTTACATTGACTTCAGAGAGGATAATTCCTTCGGAGTCATGACCAACTGCAATCATATTGGAGGACGGTATCATCAAGCCAATGATTCCATCCTCCTGACTGATATCTCTTCCACAGAGATAGCTTGTGACAATATGGATCTTGAAGAAATGCTGAAAAAAATACTGCCGATGGTTAATACCGTAGATTGCATCAATGACTCCATCACCCGTCTTAATTCCGACAAGGGGGATTCTTATATAGTGCTAAGAAAGAATAGTTCAGCCGTAAAATAAAGACGCCAGTCAACCCCATGACCACTGTTTTTGTTCGGGATCTCTGCCATTATCCATTTTTACGTGCTACGGTTACGTCATCGACTGCACTCTCGGATAATTAAAGAAACATAAATCAGAATGCGTTGTAATGTATTTTTGAGGTAATCCATTTGTCTTTTGGAGCGACCGGATGTGCCGGATATCCGAAAGCCATCACATTGAGAGGTGTGAGATTGGAGGGGAGATTAAGAATTGAACGCAGGCGGTCTTCACGATCCTTAATAGGGTAGATGCCACACCAGACTCCACCGATGCCGAGTGCATGGGCTGCCAGCAACATATTTTCGGATGCAGCGGAACAGTCTTCCACCCAGAAACCTCCATCGGGAATATCACCTTCGAAAAGATTGTCCATATCTCCGCAGACAACCACGGCAAAACTGCAATTTTCCACCATTTTGGTGTATTCAAATGCCGCCGTAATGGAATCTTTTAGATTTTGCTCGTTCACTACTATAAATTGCCACGGTTGCTGATTGGCAGCCGTCGGAGCAGCCATCCCCGCACGAAGAATTTTGTTAACAAGAGAGTCATTAATCTGTTCCCCGGTATAACTTCGCACGCTCGCACGGGTCATGATGCAATCGATCATTGCATCAGACGCATTGGTATCCTTTTCCTCAGAAGAAGACAGTGATGCGAGACGCACTGAAACCACTACCAGTGCTACCGCCAAAAGCAACATTATCCAATGATAACTTTTCATGTTAGATCTTATTTGTTTATTGTGAATTTACTGTTTGTGAGAAATTGTTGAATCATGCTTGCTTCAAAAGGGAGCCGGTGGGACATACAAAGCGGCAGAAGGGACGGCTGATAAACATGGAAAGGACAATAAACAGTGCTCCCACTCCCACAATAACCCATGAAGCCGACTCAACGATGAATGCTGAGAATATCTCATAGTCGATCCAGCTTGTAGCCCAACCGATGAATAGAAAAGTCAAAAGTACAACCCATAGCAATTGACGGAAATTATCGAGCGCCTTAACAAGACTTGGTGACAGTTTCCATTTCTTCTTACATGCCTTTCCTGCAAGTTCCTGAAGGGAGCCGAATGGGCATATCCATGTGCAATAGAAGTTAGGCTTATTGAAGAGTGGATAAATAAGTCCGACGATCAGGAGGATGAGGGTTATTAAGAAACTCAATGTCATGCGTGGTGCTCCTGAAAAGAATTTGAGCATCATTGCATAGTCTATGAAAGTCCCTGCCCAGAATCCGAGGACTGCCACGTTGAACAATTGTTGAACGAGTCGGTATGCCGGTTTTTTAATGAATAGCGGGAATATTGAGCCGGCTAAAATTACTATCAAGGCAGCAAGCTCGACTGCCGAGACATGACCGGATTCTGTTGATTTGGATCCTTTGGCAAAAGCTGCACCTGCCCGTACGTTGGCTATGAAGGCATTGGAGGAATATGTGGCACCGGTCACACCGTCCACTTCCATCCTCGAGGCTTCCTTAAGTGTCTTTCCATTCCAGGCACGAGTCAGACCGGAAGATTCAAGACGTCCGAAAAATTTGGGGCTCTCCGAATTGTTCAGTGCCACCACGGAGTCAATCTTTCCGTTTGTGACATAAATCTCCAGAGGGACAGGCCCTCCATATCCTGATATATCTTTTCCTATCCCGGTAGTATTGATGATCTCCTGCGATCCTTTATATTGGATTGCGCTTAGAGTATCATCCTTCTCCACAGAAGCGGTTTTGCCGGAATAGAAAAAACTTTTTGCATCTTTTCCAAAAAGTGCACCGTTGCGTACTATTGCAAGCGATGCAAGTAGGCAGAAGACTGTGACGAAAGCCACAACCCTCGCAGCGATTTGATTTGATTTCGGTTTTACAGGCTTTTTACTTGTTCCTTCTTTGGGAATTTGATGGTTAGCCGAATGTTGAGAATCTTGTTTCATGAATACTATTTATGAGATGGGCTCTAAATTATCAATCTTTGATGAGCATTCCCGAAGCAACAGCGTCAGCTGCCTGATCACCCTTTGTGGCGCGGATAATCTCAATTGCAAAGGGCAATGTGGTGCCCGGACCTTCGGATGTTATCAGATTGGGTTCTACCACTACAGTCTGTTTAACGTATTGACCTCCGTTGGAGTTTATTGCTTCTTCCAGACCGGGATAACAGGTGGCTTTCCGCCCTTTTAGCACTCCAAGAGGAGCAAGCACAACTGCAGGTCCAGCACATATCGAAGCTATGCGGCCGTTCTTCTTATAGTGTTCCATTATCTTTGCCTTCACTTCATCATTGGCAAAAAGATTCTGTGCGCCCGGGTCTCCTCCCGGAATAATCAGCCAATCGGCGTCTTCGGTATTCACCTCCGAAATCAAGGAATCGGCAACCAGGGTCTGACCGGTAGCTCCCTTTATCTGTAAGTTATCCGAGACAGCAACTGCTGTAACGGGAATATCAGCTCTCCGGAGTGCATCTACCGTGGCTATTGCCTCAACTTCCTCGACTCCGGGGGCGAGAAAGATATATGATGTCTGTGCTTTCATAAACGTTGTTCCTAAAATAATTGAAAGTGCTGATAAAACACTTCGTAAAATTAATTTTGACATATTGTTTTTATATTATTCTTTTTTCTGTATGACTGAAGGAGCGGGGCCTTTCCCTCTTCTGTGCAATTCTGATTTTAATCAAAAATTGTATTTTTTAATCTTCACATAGGATAAAACCATTTAAGCGCGGGTAATGTTCAGGGTAGGTAATTAATGCCTCATTTGTTATGAGTCGGGGTCTTAACTACTGCGGCACACTAACTGAATAAAGAGCAGAAAAAGCCGTATCGAGACGCGGGATAGGATTATCGTAATGATTTCCTGAAACACTCTGAAACTCTGTATGTATTCCATTTGATCGGAGCAACGATATGATTTCCCGGGTGTTTTGCCCAACTATATTAAATGCTTTTGTCTTGGATTGCGACTCTTTATCTCCAAGAAGGAAGAAAGCTCTGCCACTTTTATGCGGAATAATGAGGTTTTTCATCCATTCAATGAATCCATCATACCAAAAGGATCCGGAAAGAGAAGCGATATTTTTAAATGTATCACATATCATCCATTGCCATAATGCAAATAAGCCTGACATGGAGATTCCGAATAATGTGCGTTCTATTTCTGAACCGACTCCAAGAGCCGTTTCGACTCCCGGAATGACATCTTGCTGAAAAAACTTAAGAAATTCAGGAGACTCCCCCTTAAAATCAGCACTCCCCGAGGGTACCCCTTTGGCTGGCCACGGACTAAAGACATTCTGCCAGTCCATACCTGTCACCACTACGATGGTCACATTATATTTTTCGCTCGCCTGCTCAATCCAGTTTGAGAGAAGATTAACCGGATAGAGTATATATGCAATGCGATTACTGCCATCCACGTTACTATATTGGCAATTAAGGTTGCCTATCCTTATACTTTGAGTCATAATTATATATTTTGAGGATCTAAAAATCCGAATTAAGACACTCTTGCAGGATAATTGCGTTGTTATGCTCAATGTCGTGAGATGAGTATAGAAGGGTCACCATAGGCTTATCCTTTATGAGTTCCTTCAACGCATCATAGGCTGGATTTTTTATAAGTTCTGCTTTATAACGCTTTTCAAATTCCTTCCATTCTGCTGTCGGATTCTCGTGAAACCACTGTCGTAATTCAGTCGATGGGGCCACTTCCTTATCCCATAGATCATAGTGGAATGTTTCGTGAGAAAGTCCACGCGGCCATAGACGATCAACATAAATCCTGAATCCATCATCGGGTAATTCAGGTGCATATGCTCTTTTTGTAACTATATTTGTTTTCATATCTTCCGAGAATTAATATTCAGCTTAGGGTTTGCTTTTACCCACCGGAGGCTCGGTAAGGGTGATGCGTATTACATTTGTTAGATCCAGACTTCGGGTAATCGCCTGATCGAAATGCTCCATATATTTGGGGAGAAACCGCTCGCAGATAAGGCGCAGTGCTTCAATCTTTTCTGTCACGTCATCTACCTGCTCGGCTTTCCCTAACGCTATCGCTGAATTATAATATTCGGTAAAATTGTTTTTATCCTCTTCATACTTAGGTGTGCAACGGCTTACTGCCGATAGACTGACAATCGTATTATGTTTCAGGCAATCGATCTTCTCCCCTTCGAAGGCACAATGAAAATAAAATGTATTCTCATCCTTGCGCACAATATTCAAGGGGACTGCGTAAGGGGTCCCATCCGGCCGAATCATGCTTAATGTGATAAACGGAGCTTTATCAAACACCTCCAATGCCCATTGAGCATCTTTATGGCGATTAAGTTTTCTCATCTGCTTCATTACTATACGCAATCTTTTTATTACTTTATAATAATTGAACAAGTAATTGGACAAAGATGTTCCATAATGATGAGACACTATAGTCTCGTTCCTGAAAACTTATAAAAAAATTATTTATTATGATTAACACAGAATACAAATTTGGCGAAGTCCACGTTGTCGCCAGTCAAATTCAGGTTGCAGAAGATCATCCACAGTTTCAGCGTATTTTTGAAAACGCAAATGGAGGTGTTGTTCTCCTTGCTCTGAAAGCAGGTCAGAAGCTAGATGAACATCTTGCGCCAGCAGAGTTAATGGTTAACGTACTGGAAGGCTCGATTGAATTCAAATTGAAAGATAAACCTCATAGCATAAACGCGGGTGAATTCATGCTCATAGGCGAAGGAGTGCCGCATAGTGTGGTTGCTAATACCGACTCAAAAGTGATGCTCATCAAAGTAAAAGCATAATAAAATCCCTCATTTCTTGGAAACACCGGCATTTAATAAGAAAACTTATCGGATATATTAGCACATAAAGTTAATTCACTACCCCGCGGAGATTAGGATTTTCAGTCAGAATTAATTGGACTGAAGTTGGGATAGCAAAAGGGTGTACTGTCAAAATCTATGTTTGCTAATTTTGATGTGAAAGTGAGCAATAGGATAAGATTGCTATTGTCAAAGGGACATTTGGCTTTTAGGTGGATTAAGTATTTATGGCGATATAATCGAAATATTATTATATCCCTTACAGTATTATAATTCGTTATAAATATATGAGACGCCTTTTTACAGTGCTACTGTTTTTTGTGGCAATCCTCCCGTTAAGTGCAAAAAAGATCTCACATCCTTCGCTTTTATTCACCACGGAGAGGGTAGAGAATGCGAAGAAGACGTTGTCTTCTGATAAGGCTAGGTTTGAGGCTTGGCAAAGTATCCTTTTGCAAGCAGATGAATTGCTCGGTAAGAATGATGTGCGTAAAATGGAATATCTGGCACTTGCTTATCAGATGACAGGTGAAGATCGTTATGGAAAGAAACTTCGCTCAATGCTCATCGATATTGCAAAAATCCCGAGTTGGGCGGATTCCGAAATGATGATGCGCAATCCTGCATGGCGCAGTGAGTTGCAGATGGCGCACAAATCATTTCAGATAGCCGTGGCTTATGATGCCATCTACAATATTCTCACTCCGAAAGAACGCAAAGAGATAGCAGAAGGTGTATGGCGATTGGCAGCCGAACCTCTTCTTGGTGATTGGATACTTGATGACACTCGCATTCACTCCCTCAATTCGATGGGGCACAACTGGTGGACATCTTGTGTCGGAATGGGCGGACTCCTTGCACTCGCTATCTCCAATGAACTCCCCGAGGCTGCTAAAGCAGCAAAGGCGGCAGTTGATTCACTCCCCGGATGGTTTGCTTTTGCCGGTGATGAAATTCAGAAGAAGCCCAAGACATTTGATAAAGACGGAGGGATGTATGAGAGTATCAACTATGCGTCGTTTGGCATCACAGAAGTGTAAAAAATAATCGAGAAGTGCGCCGGATTATAATCGAGAAATGCGCCA
>CAZFUF010000025.1:0-41428 GCA_964521885.1 uncultured Sangeribacter sp.
TCTAAAGTTTAGGAAACTTCTATTCTATCCGTTGAACTACAGAGGCATAGCTACACTAATCGCACTCCTTACCAAAGGCGCGAAGCTAAGTCGGGTGCAAAGTTAACAAATTTCTATTTAATCTGCAACTTATATATTAAATACACCCTTATTAAAATTTATTATTGTCCTAAAAAATCTGCACTTTTCTCCTGCCTAATTGTTTTTTGTTTGGAACCCCTAAATCACCAGATTCATAATTCTTTCATAAAAAAATTTTATGATAAGGAGTTTTAATTTACATGCTTCTGTTGATAACTTGTAGATAAAGCGAAGATAAGTCGGTTTTTATTGTTAATTTCCTGTTCATATAGCTTTAATAATCAAATTACTCCACATATTGCCTATTTAAAATTCCTTTTTAAGGAAAAAATCAATAAACATTTTTATTAAACCACAGCTGTCAATATCTACCGTTTATATTTACATCATAATTAGTCTTTATTTACTCTTTTTAAACAGTTTTTGACACCATCCATTAAGGAAAATTATTAACTTTGCATTTGTCTACAGGGTGTAGATAACTGATACATCTCTTTAAAAGTCAGTTTTACCATCTGTTGATAATTGTAAAATAAGTCTGCTATAAACATCAATAACTCATATTTGCAAATTTTTTATAGAAAAGTTATTTGTGGTTATTGACACCTATTGTTGTTGTTGTTATAGATAGATTATTTAATATTAGATATAATTTATTCTATATAAAAATAAATATAAAATGGAGAAACCGGACGTGGCCCATTTGAAAAGCGAGATAGAAAGATTGCGTCGCGAAAAAAATGCCTTGATTATGGCTCATTATTATCAGCGCGATGAAATTCAGGAAATAGCTGATTTTATTGGAGATTCTCTTGCGTTGGCGCGTAAAGCGGCTGAGACAGATGCTGATATTATAGTGATGTGTGGCGTGCATTTCATGGGTGAAACGGCTAAAATTCTTTGTCCTGATAAAAAAGTACTTATACCTGATACAGAAGCGGGATGCTCTTTGGCAGACAGTTGCCCGGCTGATGAACTTGAAAAATTTATAAAGGAACATCCCGGACATACCGTTGTCAGCTATGTGAATACAACAGCGGCTGTGAAAGCACTTACCGATGTTGTTGTAACTTCCGGCAATGCGCGCAAGGTCATTGATTCGCTTCCCGAAGATGAAAAAATAATTTTCGGACCGGATCAAAATCTGGGTGATTATATTAACAGGGTGACGGGGAGAAATATGGTGTTATGGCCGGGGGCATGTCATGTGCATGACCGTTTTTCTCTTGATAAGATAATAGAGATGAAGAAAACTCATCCCGACGCTAAAATACTCGTGCATCCTGAATGCAAAAAGCCTTTGCAGCTCATAGCCGACAAGGTTGGGAGCACCGCTGCCCTTCTGGAATTTGCATCTAAAGATGAGGCTCAGGAGTTTATTGTGGTGACAGAGAGCGGTATTCTCTTTGAAATGCGTCGTAAATGTCCTGAAAAAACTTTTATCGCAGCTCCGGCAAGTGATGCGGAATGTCAGTGTAATGAGTGTGATTTCATGAAAATGAATACGCTTGAAAAGGTGTATGTAGCGCTTCGCGACGAGAAGCCGGAGATTATTATTGATGAAGAGTTAGCGGCAAAAGCCATAAAGCCGATCCAACGGATGCTTAGTATTAGTTGATCTTTTGAGGGCAAAGAAAAACATATTGGAATTGACAAAGCGCACTCTCGAAGAGTATGTGCGGATGGAGAAGCGTCCTCTCACGGTACTTCTCGACAATGTGCGTTCTTTGCACAATGTAGGGTCCTTGTTCCGCACCGCTGATGCTTTGGCACTCGAGCAACTTGTCCTGGCAGGTATTACCGGCACCCCACCGCATCCGGAATTGGAAAAAACAGCCCTGGGGGCTGAGGAAAGTGTAAGTTGGATTCATGTGGATGACCCTTTGCAATGTGTGATAGACTTTAAAAAAAGAGGTTATAAGATATGTGTGCTCGAGCAGGCGCATGACAGCATCCCTTTGCAGCATTTCAATCCTGAAGATGATGGTAAGTATTTATTGGTCATCGGAAATGAAGTGAAAGGAGTGGATCAGAGAATAGTTGATATAGCCGATTTTTTGCTTGAAATACCTCAGGAAGGGATAAAACATTCTCTGAATGTCTCTGTGAGTGCCGCGATGGCTATCTGGCAATTAGTAAGAAAATGGCTTCCTGTTATTATATTTTTAGTAATATCGTTATCCGGTAATGCCAATAATTACTATAAGGAATATATAGAGACTTACAGTGATATGGCGATTGAGCAACAGAAGGAGTATGGAATTCCTGCATCCATCACTTTAGCTCAAGGTCTATTGGAAAGTGCCGCCGGGAGAAGCACATTGGCCCGCGAGGGTAATAATCATTTCGGCATAAAATGTCATAAAGATTGGCAAGGGAAAACTATGCTCCGTAATGATGATGCTCCTGATGAATGTTTCCGTGTTTATGATGATGTGAAGGAGTCGTTTCGCGATCATTCAGAATTTCTTTCCCGCAAAAGATATGCCTCTCTCTTCGACATTCCCATTGATAATTATGATGAATGGGCAAAGGAGCTTAAAAAGTGCGGGTATGCCACTGATCCCAATTATGCGGCAAGACTTATAACGATCATAGAGAGTTATGCCTTATATGTGTATGATTCGGCATCGGGGGCGGATGCTGAGGAAACTGCACGCTATATAATGGAACATTTGCTGAAGACACATCCTGTGAGAAGGGCTCGTAAGCTTCAGTTTGTGGTGGCAGTCCCGGGTGATACATATAAAAGTATAGCCAAGGAATTCGGAATAAGTGAAAAGAATCTGCTCAAATTTAACGATGTCTCCCGCAATGGAGAGATAAAGGAATGGGAAGAAGTCTATTTATGTGAAAAACATGATGATGCACCAACGGGAGTGGATAGAGTGACAATCGGAGAAGATGAATCAATGCATTCGGTGGCTCAAAGATTCGGTATGAAACTTGAAACAATAAAAAGTTTAAACAAGGGAGCGAAAGATAAGCCGGGCACTGTATTGAAATTGAGATAAAGTCACTCAATTATAATATTTTATAAAATTAGACCTTTATTTAGCTATACCTATGAAAACGTTGGAGATAAAAACTCTTGTTAAAGAGATAGAAAATATAGATGAATTAAATAAGGAAGACCGTGAACTTGTGGATGCTGCCAAAGCAGCCTCACAATCCGCATTGCCTACGTATTCTCATTTTCATGTCGGAGCTGCCATCAGAATGGAAAACGGAGAGATAGTCAGAGGAAGCAATCAGGAGAATGCCGCTTTTCCTTCAAGTATGTGCGCGGAGCGTACTGCCTGTTATTATGCTTCGAGTCGTTATCCGGGGATGAGAATGAAGAAGATAGCTATTGCGGCATGGATAAAAAAGGGGAATGAAGAAAATGTTGACATGGAGGATTGTTTTCAAAAAATGCCTATAAGTCCATGTGGAGCGTGCAGACAGGCCCTCCTTGAATATGAACATCTATATGGAAAAATTGAGGTGATCCTATATGGAGCCGAAAAAACTTATATATTTTCAAGTGTTTCGGATCTTCTTCCATTTAATTTTGTATCTTTCTGATTATCTCGATAAGAAATATAGAGTAAAATAAAAATTTATCAATCATTTCCTTCTACTTGTAAAATAATAAATTTAAAGAGGCGGGTGAAACTACTGTTTAAAATATCATTAATGGGAGCGGTCATTATCATAATGACCCTTATGCTGACTGATTCCTTTTATGCTCAGCCTGCTTTGCAGATGGAGAAAATGAAAGATATAGATTCGCGTCAATTAATGGAAAAAGGGGAAAATTGGCTCGATAAAGGGATGGGTGATTCCGCTCTTATATGTTTCTCAGTTCTGGCATCGCGTTATGATAAGTCAAACACTCTGGAAGAAAAACAACTTGCCGTCAGAGCGGTGCGCGGGAAATGGCTTGTCTATTTCACTTATCTTTATGATTATCCCAAAGCTTACGAATCCGTATACGAAGCTTTGGATATTTGTGAAAAAGAAAATTTTGATAAGTCAATGACATATATATCTTTAGCCGCTATGCTCCATGTAATGGCAGATCAGGGTGGTTCCAAAGATCTGTATGATGATGCCTTTAAATATTACAAACAAGGATTTGAAGAGGGACTGAAAAGGAAAAATTATGATTTGGTGGATATAGCTTTTGTCAATATGATTTCAGCAGCCAAAGGGAAAGCTCAGAAAGATACATTGGCGGAATGTTATGCCCAATATATGGCAGCTCCGACTCCGAAAGATTACCATAGAAAAAACTTTTCTAAATCTCTGTTTACGGCTATGGAGAGTCAGACCTTGTCTCCTGAGGAGGGGATGGAAGAAATGATTTCAGCGGTGAAGAGACTGCCGGAAATAGCGGAATATAATCGCCTTAAATATATAGGTTTGGAAAATGCCGCTGAATTAGGGGTGAAAGGTGGAAGGTATGCTCAAGCCCGGGATTTGGCTTTGGAGGCGCGGGATCATGCCATAGAAAAGGGATTGAAAGATGCAGAAATGGAAGTTTATAAACTCCTTTCGCAGATATATGATCATCTTGGAAATAAAGAAGAAAGTTCGGATTATTTTGACAAATATCTCCGGATTAAAGAGGAAATGATCGGGAGCAGATTGGTGCAGCAGTTGGATGAATTACGTTTTCTGACAGATATGCGCAAGGCGAATGAGGAGATTATCGCTATGAAAGAGCAACACCGGCGCAATATGCTTATCATTATTTTCCTGTTGGTATTAGTTGCCGTGGTGGGTGTTTCCATCTGGATGATAGCTATTAATAATTCAAAACTGAAGCAGGCTTACAGAACACTTTACCATCAATATATGGATAAGATAAAAAGTGAATCAAATATTGATAATAAAAAAGAAAAATTGGCTTTAGACTCTGCCGAGGAGGAGGAAGATATTGATGATGTTAATGTCATTGAAGAAGGTAAAGGGGAAAACAGAGAGGAAAAAAAGAATCTGACGTCACATGTAAATGATGAATTGAGAAGTAAAATAATTTCAGGCATCGAGATGATGGTCAGAAATACCGACTTTATATGTAATTCGGACTGTTCGGTTAATTCCATGGCGCATCAGATAGGGTGTAACCCTAAATATCTCTCGCAGGTCATCAATACGGAATATGGTTGCAACTTCAACATGTTGATCAATAAATACAGGATTATGGAGGCAGCCAGACGTTTGAGCAATGATAAAGAATGGGAAAAAATCACTATTGAAGGGATAGCCAACAGTGTGGGCTTTAAGTCAAGAAGCAGCTTTATAAACATGTTTAAACATTTCACGGGGATGACCCCTTCGATCTATAAAAAGATGGTTGTCGAAGAGAAATCACACATTTAATATCTTTACTATCCCGTATATTTTAAAATTTTTTCGTGAGAAAAGATGAATAACCATCCCGCCGGGATGAAATGCATCCAGGGAATATTTTATAAAAGAGAATTAACAAGATATATGATTTTTAGGGTTTTATAACATGATTTAACCTAATAAAAAGTTTCTGAATTTCGTTATCAAGTTGCAGTTAAATAGATTGGTAAAAGAGATTTAGATGATAGTTATGACCGTTTTTCAGAATTTTGCACATCATTATATTAATGCGATGTTAGATTATAATTATTAAATTAATATTTTTGCCTTGTGCTTCCGAAAGATTAGAGCCCGTCTCATAAAATTTGAGAGTCCCTGAGGCGGATTTGGGCGAGTGATTTTCTCAAGTTGAGGATGGAATGATGCGGGCTCTAAGTTGAAATGAGCAACTATATTAGGAAATATATCATGTATTCTATCTGAATTGAGAGATAATACTTTGGATAAAAAACTCTAAACATCATAAAATGAAAAAAATTATATTAAGTGCATTACTTTTGACAGGTATGTCGGTAATGGCTTACGCCGATGTTTTTCCTGAAAGTTTTGAGAAAAATCTGACAGAAACCGGATGGACAGCTACTTCGTCGAATGAAGCCTCCAATAATTGGTCAATTGTAAAATATGCATCGGAAACCTCACAATTTCCTCAACTTTTGAATATTCCTGAAGGAGTGGGTGAATCTACATTAAAATCCCAATCCAAGGGTGCGTTCGGTGGAAATGGTCTTGCCACTGATAATTTTATTTTTTCTCCTGAATTTACAGTAGGAAATGACGGTTGGCTGACCTTCATGTTGGCTTCCAATATGGCTGGAAACGCCGCTGCCAATGTGACCGATGAGATGATGGCTTCTTTTTATGTTTTGGTGTCTCCAACGGGAGGAAGCGCACGTGAAGATTTCACTGATGTGGTTTTTACGGAAGTACCTGTCGGACTAAATCCTTGGAAAATGATCAGTATTAATCTCTCGCAATATGCGGGCAGTCAAATACGGATAGCTTTCAATGTAAAAAATGAGACATGTGCCAAGAATCTGGTAGTAAATCAACTATATGTTGATGATATTAAACTTGTGGCTGAAGCGGCTCCGGATATGGCACTGGGTGCTCTGTCAGGTTTTAAGAACGGAACTTTGAAGAGTCAGTGTCCCACGGTAATTGTGAAAAATTACGGTGATAAGGTAGATGCATTCAAACTTAAGGTTAAAGTGAATGATATCGAACAGTTTGAAGAAGAAGTATCCATGGAAATTGAAAATAATGAATCTGTGGATTACACTCTCACACATCCGGTAACTTTATCGGAAGGAGATAATAAAGTAACTGTCACGCTGGTTTATGATGAAGATACCCTTGAAAGTAATAATACTTCTGAGGCTACGGTAAATATTCTGACTGTAAAATCTCTCCCGTTTGAACTTGCTGAGGGAGATGAAGGTGCTTCGCAAATGAAGAGCACTGCCTCCGGCAACACGAGAAATCCGGATGGTTGGCAATTTATGGCTAATACTCAGCAGGCTTGGATTCACACCCGTTATACTAAGGATGCTTATCTATATACTGCCGACGGGTATGCTCTTGAAAAAGGAGTTTTGAAAGTCTCTTTTGATACCGAGATGACGGGTGAAGAGGCCACTTTTGAAATATATCTCACCAAGGATCTTACGGATTTCGGAACCCCGGTGGCCTCGAAAGATGTTTTAAAGGCTGAATCAAACGGTTTCATGCTTGTAAACATAGAAGAGCCCGGAGATTATATACTGGCTCTCCATATTCTGGGTGGAAATTCAAAGGAGCAGATCAAGCTTAATGGCCTTAAGATTGAGATTGCTACTACTCTTCCTGATCTCGCCGTGAATAAAGTGACCGTGAAGCCTTCTGTTTTGGAGAATGTGGAATTTCCGGTGGAAGTCAGAATAGTCAATGAAGGGAGTGAGACTGCACGAAATGTGAATGTATCATATAAGATTAATGATATAAATGTAACGGAAGCATTGGAAGATATTGCTGCTGGGCAGGAAGTCAACCATACGTTTGCACAACCTTTAAGTCTTGCCAAAGGTGATTATGAATTGGAAGTTGAAGTTGCATCCGACTATGATTTCGCTACTGATAATAATTCACTGAAGGTTCCTGTCAACGCATACGAGGCTTTCACAATCCCTTATAAAGAAAGTTTTGAGAAAGAGTCTGCAGCCAATCTTTGGACAGCGGTCAATACCAACAGCAGTGATGTCAAATGGACTCCCATAGGTGGATATGAATTTGACGGAACTCACATCCTTTCTTTAGGTTCTTATTCATTAGGTCATGATGCCTGGGTTATATCTCCCGCAATTTCAATTGAAGAGGGATGGAAAGGGAGACTCTCTTATTATTTCGGTTCAGGCGGTAATTATGGCACATGTTCTTTGAAAGCCTATCTCACCCGTTCCGATAATCCGTCTGAAATTGCCGAAAGCACTCCTCTGATAGTGGATTTTGTAGGTGAAACAAATGTGGCCTATACTTCCGAATATGTGGATATTGATGAAGCCGGTACGTATTATATAGCGTTCTATGCCACGGGTGGAACCCAACCGCTTCTTATCGATGATGTACGTTTGGATTCAACCAATGAAGTAGCCGTAGTTGATGCTTCCCTGTCGCATCAGAATGTGGATTATAACCTTGAGGATGGAAAGGTGACGATGAAGATTCATAATTATGGTATGTCTGATATCACTGATCCGGCTGTGGGGTATATGCTTTATGTCACTGCGAACGGAGTGGTAACTCCAGGTGAACTGGTGGAAGAAAGTTATAAGGGCACGATCGCTCCCGGAGAGGAAAAGGAATATGAATTTGTGACTCCGGCGAAGTTTGATAAGGAAGGTATGTATACCGTAACTACCGCCCTCTTGGCTGAAAATGACACGGATTTGAAAAATAATACATTCGCTGCAGTCGGTCCTGAGTTGCTTGCAACCATGCAGGTGCCCGCCATGTGGGATCATGAGATTTCAGATCATCTGCACGGATACGTGTTTGATAAAATGGGTGCCTGGAAATTAGGTGCTATCGATCCTTACGATGGTAACCGTTCATTGGCCCATATGAGTGGAACCCTTGACAAAGATGGTGACCAAATGGCTCTCAATCGCGTGTTCCTTCCCGCAGGTAAGTATGAATTCAGTTTCTTCTGGAAAACTCTTCTCAATCAAGTTTCTGACGAATATCCTGTTTCATTCAATATTCAGTTGTCCACATCTCCCGATGTAAAAGACAGTAAAATTAATCTCTTCAGTGTGACCAAAGGTCTTGCCGCAGAGAAATGTCATGCTAAGGCTCTCAAAGAATTTGAAATTAAAGAAGATGGATATTATTGGGTGGTTCTGAATGTTTCCACAGCCGGAATATTCAGCAGTCTCTGCATTGATAATATCTCCATCAAGCCTATTGAATCCGATCTCTCACTCATGAAAGAGGGGGATGAATATGTGGCTGATTTTTCATTGGAAAATGACGGATGGCAATATTATCACCCGAATGGAATGATAGCTCAACAATGGAAGAAGCATGATGACGGGGAAGGTACTTATCTCCAGCTCGATGAATTCCGGGTTGACTATGCGGACTACCTTGGGAGTTGGATTCAGGCTCCTTCAATGGATTTGAGCAAGGATATGGACTATGATCTGACTGTAGATGTAGAGATACTTCCATACGACGAAGATACTCCTCTGACAGGTAACGAAAGCGTCAAGTTGTATGCTTCCGAATATGATCTTCCCGGTCAATTCCAAGAATTTGCTTCATTTACAGGAAAGAAGACTATAAATTGTCGACCTGCGTCTGACGGCAGATGGTTCATGACTCTGAAGGCAAATTCCGAAACACGCGCACGTTTCCGTCTCAAAGGGTTCTCGATAAAAGCAATGCACTATAATTCGGTGGGGCAGTTGGCATCAGAAAATGATTCATGGAAGCTGACAGGAAATCAGCTGATTTTCTCTCAGGATACAGAGGGTGAGATCTTCACAATATCCGGGGTTAAAATATTTAGTGGTAATGGTATAGTTACTCTTGATCCCGGTCTGTATATTGTTAAGACTCCGACCCGATCAGCTAAGATCTTAGTTAAATAAGATAAGTATATATAAGAAGGTGACCGGTCTGAACGCATCAGACCAAAAAGGGTGGCGGATAATTAAGTCCGTCGCCCTTTCCTTTGCAGTAATGCTCCGGAATAATAATCATAATTGCGATTTAATTACTTTTTTGTAACTTTGTGAGTTATTAGGATTATAATGAAGTTATGAAAACCGGATTTAAGAAGTTTCTTAATTATAAACTCGTATTGGGGATTGCCTTAATCCTTGGAGGAGGAAATATATATGCGCAGTCTTTACGTCTTGAACCAATTAAATATGGTGATTTTTCCAATTGGGTAACCCGTGAGATAACCGAGTCAAAAGTGCTCGGCGGAAAAACTAAAAAAGTATATGAGATTGCTCCTAAAGAAACAATTATAGGAAATAAAGCCTATAGAAATAAAGGGGGATCCCCGTGGGCTACGAGCAATGTCTATGCAAAGGTATCCGGTATAGTGAAAGCATCCAATTCAGTGACGCCAGCCAATGTGAATGGCAACATGATGGCATGTTGCAAAGCGCTTATGGAGGAGGTGAAGGTCTTGGGTGTTATCAATATGGATGTCATGGTGGCAGGCACAATTTTCCTCGGAGAGCTTGTGGAGCCTGTCAGCAGTACCAAATCGCCGTTCTCAAAAATGGCGATGGGTGTACCTTATACCAAACGTCCGAAAGCTCTCGTCTATGATCTGAAGGTGGATATGCCCGCCAATAATTCAAGGATTAAGGCGACGGGTCTTTCAAGTCAGAAAACACTGAATGGGCGCGATAACGCGGAGGTGTATGTATTGCTTCAGAAACGTTGGGAGGATGAAAAAGGTAATATCTATGCTAAACGCGTAGGGACCGGACGCGAAAGATTTTCAAAATCCGTTCCTTTGACTAAAGGTCATCAGCTCCCTATTCATTATGGCAATATCACCGGCAAACCCTTCTATAAATCCTGGATGGGTTTGCTCAATGGAAACAAAGCATATTATGCCAAGAACTCCAAAGGGAAACTCGTTCCGGTCCAGGAGACGGAATGGGCTGACGAGAATGAGACTCCGACACACGTGATGGTGATGTGTTCTTCCTCGTGTGGAGAACCCTATATCGGGACTCCCGGATTGACATTATATGTGGATAATGTGGCGTTCGGATTCTGATATCAGGAATCAAAAAAGTGATTGAGAAATTCATACAATTGACAATATAATCTTAGCTTCTGATATGAAAATAGCAATTGTCGGTTACGGCCGTATGGGTCATAAAGTGGAAGAAATGGCTCTTAAAAGAGGTCATAAAGTGGTTTGTATCATTGATGCAGGCGATGAACAAAAGTTTGAAAGCGCTGAATTCAAATCGGCAGATGTTGCTATTGAGTTCACTACTCCGGCAACGGCTGTAGACAATATTCTGCATTGTTTTGCCGCAGGTGTGCCCGTGGTTTGCGGCACCACCGGATGGATGCAATATCTTCCGGAAATGCAAGATTTGTGCAGTCAAGGGAAAGGAACTCTTCTGTATGCGTCAAATTTCTCTATCGGAGTCAACTTATTCAGAGCTATCAACAGATTCACTGCAGAGTTGATGAATAAATTTCCTCAATATCTCCCTACACTGACAGAAATACATCATATCCACAAACTCGATCATCCATCCGGCACTGCTATCAGTCTTGCCGAGGACATTATCGGAAGAGATGATGAAGTCACTGATTGGGTGGAGGCTCCTGAAGGTGATTTCGAACCTCTGAAGAAACATCTGCTCCCTGTCTCAAGTGTCAGGGAAGGAGAGGTGCCTGGTATTCATACCGTCCGCTGGTTTTCTCCTTGTGATGAAATCACTCTTCGCCATGAGGCTTTCTCACGCGACGGATTTGCCGAGGGTGCTGTGGAGGCTGCTGAATGGGTTAAATCTCTCAAGGGTAAGAAAGGATTGTTTACAATGTCTGAGATGCTCTCGGATATCACAGGCACAAGGGGAATTTTTACAAATTAGGAATGCCTTTCCGACACAGGAATCATTTATTTCCAAATTAGATTAGAAAACTTCAACGACATGGAAGACCAGGAAAAAGGGTATAATAATCAATCGAGAACAAGTAGCCATAACCCCACTGATAATCACTCAAATCAGCGTGGCGATGAAGGGGTAATGAAGTCAGCGTCATTGCGCGATAGATTAGCGAAAGTGAAGACTACACGCTGGATTAGATTCGGAGTAGTCTCAGTGCTCTTTTTCCTTCTCGTGATATGGATTGGCAATCCCTGGTTATCATTATTGTGGCTCCTCCTTATCGATATTTATCTCACCGCATATATTCCCTGGTCGTGGTGGAAGTCAAAGAAAGGGATTACAAGGACGGTGATGGCGTGGGTAGATGCAATCATCTATGCCTTAGTGCTTGTCTATGTGATTTTTGCCTTTATAGGTCAGAATTATAAAATCCCTTCCTCATCGCTCGAAAAATCATTATTGGTGGGTGATTATCTATGGGTGAACAAGACTATCTATGGACCGAGAGTTCCCATGACTCCTCTCCATTTTCCTCTTGCGCAACATACTCTTCCTATCCTGGATACAAAAAGTTATATTGAGAATCCTCAGTTGGGATATCATAGAATGCCGGGGATAAGAAATATACGGCGCGGTGATATAGTTGTCTTCAATTATCCGCAAGGGGACACGGTTGCCCTTAAGATACAAAATCCTGATTATTATCAGATTTGTGCCCAATTGAAAAGAGAGGGTGTCAGCAATCCTGCTGAATTTATACGTAACAATCCGCAGCAATTTGGGGAAGTGATATGGCGTCCGGTGGATCGCAGGGAGAATTACGTGAAACGTGCTATCGGTCTTCCCGGAGAACGTCTTATGATCCGGAACGATTCTATCTTTATCAACGGTGAGGTTATCCCGGAGCCGGAAAATGTGCAGTTCAATTATATCATTCCGGTTAGCGGGAAGATATCTGATGAACAATGGGAAGAGATAGGTGTCCGAAGGGAAGATCACGGGGATGTGCCCGTATCCGCCGATTTGTTAGGTTTCAAATATTATAATGTTCCCCTGACGTATGCCATGAAGAAAGAAGTGGAGAAATGGTCCGAAGTTTCAGGTCCTCTCCGTCGCGAATCTGAAAGCGGCATTTATGATTTGTCAGGGATGTGGCCATTGGAGGCTCCTTATGGATGGACGCGCCCGAATATGGGTGAATTCTGGATTCCCCAACGCGGAGCCACTCTTCATCTGACGCTTGAAAATCTGCCGCTTTATGAGCGTGCCATACGGGTGTATGAAGGAAATGATCTTGCTGTGAAGGATGGAAAGATTTATATCAACGGGAACCGGACCGATTATTATACCTTTAAAATGGATTATTATTGGATGATGGGGGATAATCGCGACAGATCCGCTGACTCACGCTATTGGGGACTCGTGCCCGAAGATCATATTGTCGGAAGCCCGATGTTTATTCTTGTTTCGTTTGATGAGGAAAAGGGTATGTTTGACAGCGGGAAAATCCGTTTCAACCGTATCTTGCGTGATGCAAATCCCGATAGTAAGAAATTCAGCACATCTTCCGAAAAATCTAACGCGGAGGAAAAATGACGGAATATGGTGTGCCCTATCTGGCATCCTTTTCATGGTATCTTTATTGGATACGTTGCAGGCTCGCCGGTCTGACTCCTTCTGAGTCTGCAGAAACAGCGTGGCGTCAATGCAATCAAAAACCGCGCGAATGGTCGCGCACGGTTCTTGAGATTGGTGGGGAAGATTCAGTCTTGAGATTGACCGTACCATTGGTAGGAGGAGCATCGACAGCAAAAAAAGGGATTTATGCCAATCCTGAAATTTCAGATCATGGAGATTGGCAAAGACTCCACATCGGAGCCTTGAATGCGGTGTTAGGTCATACCCCATATTCATCCTATTTCCTCCCGGAAATTAGAAATATAATATCCACCACACCTGAAAAGCTGATCGATTTAAACTTTAAGCTCCATAAAGTTGTCTTAGAATTGATGGATATCGAAAATATCATTCAGTTCATAGGTAAAAATAAAAAGAATTTACATAAAAAGGCTGTTATAGAAACCGGAGAAGAAATGATGAAGACGATTAATCCGGAAGAGAGCATTGTCGTTCCCCTTAGTCATTTCGGTCCGCGACTGATTCTTTCTCTTCTTAATCTTAAAGAAGGCAATTATTAATTGAAGGTTGTTATTAATTGAAGAGACAGATATGGCATTTTTTTAAAGAACGGATCTCTTTCTACATGCAAATTTTGCATTTTGCCCGGCAATCACCTTTCATTATCCTATAAAATATTCATTACTTATCTGATAATGTTGTTAAAGAAAAATATTTTGGTCATTGTTGTGACATTCGTTTCACTGATTGTGCTGACGGATGTCCCTTCTGTCATGGCGCAAAATGATTCCCCTTCGGTTCCTGTGAAGGCTTATCAGGGGTTCTACAGATTTGTGGATGAATATGGCGACACCTGCAGGATGACTATTATCCGGGATATCTACGTCTATCCCCCCTTGAAATTCAAAAATAAAAAGCAGGAAGAATTCTATTGGAGAACTGTCCGTGATGTCAGAAAAACCCTCCCCTACGCCAAGTTAGCATTCTCAACCCTATGTGAAACCTACGAGTATATTCAGAATATACCTGATAAAAAGACCCGGGAGCAACATCTGAAGAGATTGGAATCGGATATTTTTGAACAGTATAAGCCGGTGGTCAAATCTTTCACGAAAAATCAGGGCAAGATATTATTGAAGCTCATCAACAGAGAGACAGATCAATCTTCCTTTAATATTGTCAAAGCTTTTTTGGGTTCATTCCGTGCGGGTTTCTGGCAAACGTTCGGAAGATTCTTCGGTATGAATCTGAAAAGCGGCTTTCATCCGGATAAGAATGAAGAAGATGCCATCATCGATCGTGTCGCGAATCTCATAGAGCAAGGGGCACTGTAGGTATAAGGAATGTCATTTTTAATCAAGAAATAAGGAATTGTTGGGAAATCGCCCGGCGAAATTTGATCATAAATATTATGGATAAAGGAAGAAAACCGATATTGGTTGTATCGAGCGGTGCGGGGATAAGTGCCGAAAGTGGAATAACAACCTTTAGAGATGCCGGTGGATTATGGGAAAATTATCCCGTGATGGAAGTTGCATCTGCCGATGGATTCCGTAGAAACCCGGAATTGGTGCATCAATTCTATAATGCACGTCGCCATGACCTTCTGAAGGCTCAACCCAACGATGCCCACCGGATTTTGGCTCAACTTGAAAAAGATTTTGATGTGTGGATAATAACTCAGAATGTTGACGATCTCCATGAAAGAGCCGGAAGTTCCAAAGTGCTTCATCTTCACGGGGAATTAATGAAGATACGTTCGGTGTCGGATCCGGATTATATAGAGTCTCTGGATATCGACCATCTGGATACGTCTCCTGCCACACGTGGCAAGAGGGGAGATTTGATGCGTCCGCATATAGTTTTCTTTCAGGAGGCGGTTCCCAATATCGAACCGGCGATGGAGATAGTGAGCCGTGCAGATATATTTGTGGTTATAGGGACGTCAATGGTGGTTTATCCCGCAGCGGGTCTGATCAGATGTGTGCGTCCCGGGATTCCGGTATTTTATATAGATCCTCATCCGGCTGAAGTTGATGGAGTGGCGAATCTGACGGTAATCAGGGAGCCGGCTACCACAGGAATGCGCACGTTGTTATCAATCCTGGAAAAGTAAGCAGGATCAAAACTGAATAAGATATAAAAATACCTTCGGCCCCCTACGAAATACGGGAGAAAGATTCGTAAATAATGAAAAATATTAGCAAAATGCAGTAAAGATTATGCCGATAGCGGGTTTAAAAAGCGTTATAACTGACAATTTTATAATATAAATATTGGAGAATATGTTTTTAAACATATTCTCCTTATTCTTTTTTGAAATAAAAATGATTACTTTTGTGAATCAACAAATCCGGTTATCGTCTCAAAGTTATCACCTGACGCCCGTTTTTTTATAAGTATCAGATAATACTAAGAGAGAAAAAAGCGAATAATTCAAACCACATAACCAAAGGTCCGACACCAAAAAGGGCCGCAATAAAAATTAAATTATGGCTAAAGTAAAAGGTGCAATCACCGTGAACGTAGAGAGATGCAAGGGTTGCAATCTTTGCGTGGTGGCATGTCCCACCAACACACTGGCGCTCCAACCCAACGAAGTCAACGACCGCGGATATCACTATGCCTACATGGCAAACCCGGATAACTGCACCGGTTGTTGCTCATGTGCTTGGGTCTGTCCGGATGCGTGTATAGAAGTATATCGCGTGAAAGTAGACTAAACTCCCAATAATTCAACAAGCTTCTACCTTAAATCATCCGGGTCCGGAGTCTGCATGAGAAGATAAAATCATCAGAACGGACTGCCAATCGGAAATACACAAACACCGTAAACAACACACAAAAACAATATGAAAGAAGAGGTAAGACTTATGAAGGGTAATGAGGCGATAGCCCATGCTGCCATCCGTTATGGATGCGACGGCTATTTCGGGTATCCCATCACCCCGCAGTCAGAAGTATTGGAGACCCTTGAGGAACTTATGCCTTGGGAGACAACCGGAATGGTTGTTCTTCAAGCAGAATCCGAAGTGGCCGCCATCAACATGGTATACGGCGGAGCCGCATCCGGCAAAGCTGTGATGACTTCGTCATCTTCACCGGGTGTAAGCCTTAAGCAGGAAGGTATCTCATATATCGCTGCCGCTTCCCTCCCGGCTTTAATTCTTAACGTGATGCGCGGAGGTCCCGGTCTTGGTACTATCCAACCTTCACAAGCTGATTATTTCCAAGCAACCAAAGGTGGTGGACATGGCGATTATCATCTCATTGTTCTGGCTCCATCTACTGTGCAGGAAATGGTGGATTTTGTCGGACTTGGTTTTGACCTTGCATTTAAATATACAAATCCAGCTATGATTCTTGCCGACGGTATCGTGGGTCAGATGATGGAAAAAGTGGTTCTTCCGGAGCAGCGCCCGCGTCGCACTGAAGAGGAAATCCGCAAGCAGTGTCCCTGGGCTGCCGATGGCCGCAAAGGTGGCCGCGCCCGCAATGTCGTGACTTCTCTCGAACTTGAATCATCACGCATGGAGATTATCAACCATAAGCTGCAGGAACGCTATCGTGAAATAGAGAAGAACGAAACACGTTGGGAAGAAATTGACGTCGAAGGTGCTGATTATCTTATCGTGGCTTTCGGTTCAATAGCCCGTATATGCACCAAGGCTAAAGAACTTGCTGCTGAAAAAGGTATCAAGGTCGGTATCGTTCGTCCTATTACTCTTTGGCCTTTCCCGACAGCAGCTATCGAACGTGCAGCGAAAGGGAAGAAGGGTGTCCTCTGCGTGGAACTTAATGCAGGTCAAATGATCGAGGATGTGCGCCTTGCCGTTCATGATTCTCTCCCAGTTGAGCATTTCGGTCGCCTCGGTGGTATTATCCCAAGCCCCGAAGAAGTGGTGGAAGCGCTCGAAAAGAAAATTATCAATAAGTAAACTTCAACCGGAACGCAACAATGGAAATCCAAGATATCATTCGCCCTGAGAATAAGGTCTATTGCAAACCTGAGCTTCTCGAGGAAGTGCACATGCACTATTGCCCGGGTTGTAGCCACGGCGTTATTCATAAACTTATCGCCGAGGTTATTGCTGAAATGGGTCTCACCGAGCGCACCGTCGGTATCTCACCGGTCGGTTGTGCCGTGTTTGCTTACAATTATATCGACGTGGACTGGGTTGAAGCCGCCCACGGTCGTGCTCCCGCTGTGGCTACCGCCATATCCCGCCTTTGGTCTGAGAATGTTGTCTTCACTTATCAGGGCGACGGCGATATGTCGGCTATCGGTACTGCCGAGTCTATCCATGCAGCCAACCGTGGCGAAAATATCGTGATGGTATTTGTCAATAATGCTATCTATGGCATGACCGGAGGACAGATGGCTCCAACAACCCTCATCGGTCAGAAAACAGCCACAACTCCTTATGGACGTCGCGTTGACCTGAACGGACATCCTCTTGAAATCACTAATCTGATGGCTATCCTTGACGGTACATGCTACGTTACCCGTCAGGCTGTCCATACTCCGGCTGCCGTGAGAAAAACCAAAGCCGCTCTTAAAAAAGCGTTTGAAAATGCACTCGCCAAGAAGGGTACTTCCGTTGTGGAAGTTGTCGCTACTTGCAATTCAGGGTGGAAACTCAGTCCTGAAAAGGCTAACGAATGGATGGCTGCCAATATGTTTGAGAAATATCCTCTCGGTGACTTGAAAAATAATTGCTGACCAACCCTCTAATTTTAATACCGATGAAAGAAGAAATTATCATTGCAGGTTTTGGAGGGCAAGGTGTGCTCTCAATGGGTAAAATTCTCGCATATTCAGGTCTTATGGACGATAAGGAAGTGACCTGGATGCCATCTTACGGACCTGAACAGCGCGGTGGCACCGCCAATGTGACCGTTATCCTCTCTGATGAGAGAATATCATCACCCGTGCTCGACAATTACGACATTGTCATCGCTCTCAATCAGCAGAGTCTTGATAAATTCGCTCCCAAAGTGAAACCCGGCGGTATCCTGATCTACGATACAAACGGTATTCACAACCGTCCGACACGTGACGACATCACAATTTATCCTATCGATGCTATGGATGCTACTCTCGAAATTGGTAACTCCAAGGCTTACAATATGGTTGTCATGGGTGCTCTTCTTGAGGCTATGCCCTATAAACTTCCGATGGAAAATGTGATCAAGGGTCTTAAGAAGTCTCTTCCCGAACGCCACCACAAACTCATTCCTCTTAATGAGCAGGCTATCGAAAAGGGTCGCGAATTACTGAAGAAATAATAAAGAAAGTACTTGTATGCCGGAGTTGCGCCATTAATTGGCGCAACTCTTTATGTAATATTATATTTATAAAAGGTCATGCGTAATATCAGTCTTTTAATACCTGCAACTATAGGGATGCTGGCGGCAGGTGTTGCCCTGGCAGGAGAGTATACCCCTAAAGTAAAGGTGGATTCAGCGGGAGTGATGAGAAATACCTGCGACAATACCGAGTCAGCATACTATGGTACAAATTACACTCTCCCGTTTGCGCATGCCTATCGGGCTGTCAAGGCGCTCGGAAATGATATGCACGAAGTAATCGACCGTGATGTGTATCATTTCAAGCGTTTAGGTTTTAATGCGTTCAGGGTGCATTTATGGGATGCCGAACTCGCTGACTCCGCCGGAAATATTAAGGATAACGAACACCTGGAGTTACTTGATTATCTGTTCGATGCGCTGGAACGGGAGGGGATAGATATAATTATCACCGCCCAGACCAACTTCGGTAACGGATATCCCGAACGAAATATCGATACCGGCGCATTCACCTATGATTTCGAAAAATGCAAAATTCATGAAGATCCTGTTGCCCGGAAGATTCAGGCAAATTATCTTGACCAGCTTCTGAAACATACCAACCGATACTCCGGCAGACAATACGGGATGGATCCGGATATCATAGGGATTGAGATCAATAACGAACCCTGTCATTCCGGGTCACCGGATGAGGTGACAAGATATATCGATGATATGTCGCAGGTTATCCGCGATGCCGGATTCCGGGGACTCATTTTATACAATGTCAGTCATAATCCCGGCGTAACTTCAGCTTATTATCAAGCCCGGGATGTGCAAGGCACTACCTATCAGTGGTATCCCAACGGATTGGTTGCAGGCTATACACGTAAAGGGAATCTGCTCCCCTATGTTGATGAATATGTAATTCCCTGGAGGGATACGATTGCGGGGTATGATGAGAAGGCGCGTCTGGTCTATGAATTTGATCCTGCCGATGTGATGGCGGCTTATCTTTATCCCGCAGCAGCCCGGACTTTCCGCAAAAACGGATTTCAGTGGGCCACTCAGTTTTCTTATGACCCCACCCCTATTGCCCCATATAATACTGAATATCAGACTCATTATCTGAATCTTTTATATACTCCTTCAAAAGCTCTCTCAATGGCGGTCGCTGCCGAAGTGATGCGCTATGTGCCACGCAATGCGTCGACCGGCGGGTTCCCGAATGATTCCGTTTTCTATGATTTCCGTCTTTCACCGTCATTGAATCTGAGCGAATATGTCACTCCTCAGACATATTTACATTCCAATTCCACCGCAACACCGCCTCCCGCTGCAGATTCACTGGTACGCATTGCGGGTGTCGGCAGTAGTCCAGTGGTGGAGTATTCCGGCAGCGGGGCATATTTTCTGGATCGCATAGGTAGGAATATATGGCGTCTTGAGGTTATGCCCGACATTATCGTGACAGAGGATCCCTTTGCCAAACCATCATTGACCCATCCTGTCGGTTGGCTGGATTACAAAGAGAATGAAATCAGGATTAATCTTCCGGGGCTTGGTGACAAGTTTTGTTATTCCGGTCTGAACGAGGGGAATACGCGCAAGGGAAAAGGGAAGAATAAAATAATCGACGTCTATCCTGGTGTCTATATCCTTTATCCGCAATCAGCTGAGAAAGAAGTGGATAAATTGATTGCATCTGCTGATGACACACTCTATCGTTTTGCTGCCCCTGCAAAGGAGAATATCCCGGAATCTGCCCCTGAGATAGCTTTGAATTTTGAAGTCCCCAAGTTTGTGAAGCGCGCAACTCCGCTTAAACTGGAGTTAAAGGCGTTCCCCATCGCTGCAACTGCTATTGACAGCATTGTCGTTTTTCCATCGGATATCTCTTTCTGGAGAACCGATAATCCCTCCTTTAGAATGAAAAAGGGGAAGGGAGACAATTATTCAGTGGTTATACCGGCGCAGTTCACTGATCGTGATCGGCTTGAGTTTCAACTCACAATCTTTACTCCTGAAGCTAAAATCACTTATCCTCCGATGGTGAAAGGGGAGCCGCTTGATTGGGATTTCAGGGATTATACTTACTATACCGTTGAAACTTTCGGAGAGAAAACACCGTTAAGGCTCTATTCTCCGGGCGATCGACTTTCAAACATTGATATCACCGCAATTCCTTCCGATTATAGTTTCAGCTACCGGATTTTGGAAGCGGGTCCCGAGTCAAGGAGTTCTCTGATTGTTTCTGATAATCCGAATAATGAAGGCACTTTGTTGTTGAGCCGATATGTAGGTGATATTACATCAGGCTCTGATCCCGCTCAGAGTGATCGGATAGTTCTATTGTTTGAGGGAGATATTCCTCAAGGGTTATCGTTTCTTGCAGTAGATCGTGCAGGCATAACACGTCAACTTCCTCTTGATAGAGGAGTAAAGACGCGTTCAGGCTCTTTGGTAAAAATTGAGGTTCCGTTAAAGGATATGACTCCGCGCTCTACCCTTGTTCCCCCTACCCCATTCCCGGATTTCTTAGGGAGAGAAATAACTCCTTCGGGCATTGAAAATCTCCCCGCAGGTGTGGTATTGCCGGATATTGAGTTCATCCAGCTTGCAATGCCCCGCGAAGTTGCAAAAGAAAAATCATTTAATCTTTGTGGTATATGGGCCCCAATGTCCTCCGAGAAGAACTGATGCCGGAGATGCCTTGAATTGATTACCCTCCGAATCTTCCCAATCGAGAAGTGTAATCATATCTCCGGGAGTCATATTCTCCGAAAGACATTTCCCTCCCCTAAAGGCTGCTGCCGCTTGCATATCAGTGATGTCAAGCTCAGACTTCGGTTTAGTCTCATCATAGCCGTGAGATATGATTTCGGGAGTGGAAGAGGGGGGAGTAAGATCCATCCCTTTCCAATCCGGAAGTGCATCCCAAGCATCCCTGCCGCCGAAATGAGCGTCTATTCGCCATTCCATATTGTGTTTTTTCCAATATAAGGGAGCTAATTCATTACGCTCTGCCACAATCCTCATCCCCCCTTTTATAAGGAAGGCAGGCACGATGGCGGCCAAAGAGAAATACCACGGAAGGGTTTTTGCCAACTTTTTAAAATAGTCTTTCACCGGAATATTCTGACGGTAATGCAGATAATTATCAAGGCGGTCTGAATCGCTATACCACATCCCGTGGAAATTATCTGTTGCAAACCATCTTGCGTCAAACACTTTTTCGGGTCGTGGGCAATGAAGCGTTTTCAGCAGGAGAGTCTCGAAATCATAATTTGTGAGACGATATTGTTCTCCCCCTCCGACATTATAGAAATCACACCAGAATTCATCTGTCACCCATTCCTCGCATACATTGGCAAGCATCTGGGCACCGTCATCAGGAGTTGTCCATTCAAGGACTCCGTTGATAGGGACATGGAAAGTAATCGGGTCGGTGCCGTTAAGAAGCATTTGGGGCGAGAGCAATCCGGAAAGACGCAAAGAAGCCCATTTACGGAGTCCCGAATCAGCAAGGATTCTTTCAGCGGCTATTTTTGATACAGCGTACCCTTCATGTCTGGCTGGATTGAGGGGATCACCGGTACGCCCCCAATGGTGGGGAGGATTTTTGGGACCATATTCCGCCACGGAGCCGATATAAACCACTCCCACCTTATCGGGATCGGGCTCTTGACGAACTGCATCCACGATATTTTGCATGGCAGAGGTATTGACCTTGATGGTTTTTTCAGGGAAATAGTCAGCAGCCGGCGAGACCATTCCTCCGATATGAAGCACTATATCCGCACCCTTCACCAGTTTTCTGACATCATCGGCAGCAGTGAGGTCTCCCCATACTATATCAATCCCTTCCTTATCAATAAAGGGAGCGAGCAGTTTCTTATTCTTTTTACTCGGACGCGCAAGAACGCTCACCGTGAAATGATCAAGACGACGGGTTATTTCCTTCAATGCAGGGAATCCGAGAGCACCTGTGGCTCCGGTCATGGCGATATGGCGCTTCTTTTTACTATCGTTGCCCATCTTTTGCAATATAATGGTAGAAGTTGTTAATATTGGCTAATCAATTATCTGCAAAATTAACGATTCTTCCCCGATTCCCCAAATTCCCCCTCCCCCTGCGTGTCCATTTTGAATTCACACATCTCCTACACTTTTCTTCCCCCCTTCCTCTTAGAATTATTTACTACCGGGTTGGCCCGGGTCTTGCGCGCCATGTGATGTTTGCTTGCGCTGCCGTTTGTCGGTAGGAATAGAAAAAGATTCTTCGGATGAATGATAAAATTTAGTTAAAAAAACCAATTTATAGGATAAAAGGAGTCAACCGAAAAAAGAAAGGATTGTTATAATACTGAAAATCAATAGAAATTAGTTAAAAACCTTATTAAAATTTAAAAACAAAATTATGAATACAGCTCCTTTGCAGGGTATTAAAGTCGTTGACTTTACTGAGGTTCAATCAGGACCTTCCTGCACTCAAATGCTTGCGTGGCTCGGTGCCGATGTTATCAAAATCGAACGTCCCGGTGTAGGTGATGCTACTCGTAAAGAACTTCAGTTTAACCCTGATCTTCCCAGCTATTATTATCTTCAGCTTAATAGTGACAAGAAATCATTGACACTTGATGCCAAGACTCCTGACGGAAAGGCAATCCTGACCAAACTTATCCAGGAGTGTGATATCTTTGTTGAAAACCTCCACCCGGGAGCTATGGATAAATTAGGCTTCTCATGGGAGGAAGTTCATAAACTCAACCCGCGTTGTATCTACGGAACAATCAAGGGTTTCCCTGTTTCATCCAAGTATAAGGATCTGAAGGCATACGAGCCGATCGCACAGGTCACCGCTGCTGCAGCCTCTACTACCGGATGGTTTGACGGTGATTATAATATCCCGACACAGAGTGGTGCCGCCCTTGGTGATTCAAACACCGGTATGCACCTTTTGATCGGTCTGCTTGCTGCAGTTGTTCAACGTGAAAAGACCGGGGAGGGCGTGTATGTCTATCAGTCGATGCACAATGCATGTCTTAACTTGTGTCGTATCAAGACACGTGACCAGCTTACACTTGATAAGATCGGTTATCTGACCCAGTTCCCGCAGTATCCTAACGGTAAATTCGGTGATTGTGTTCCGCGTGCCGGTAATATCGAAGGTGGTGGTGTGCTTGGTTGGACCTACAAATGTAAACCTGCCGGCAACCTTGACTCTGCTATTGATGCCAATAATTATGTCTACATCATCCTCCAGAGAGGTGCAAAAGACTTCGAGGCCGCTTGCAAGGCCATGGGGTTCGAGGATTGGTTGACAAATCCTGATTTCAACACAGCTGATGCCCGCGACCGTCACAAACAGGAAATTTACCAGCGTATCGGTGAATGGACTGCCGACAAGACTAAATTTGAAGTGACAGAAATCCTCGGTGCTGCCGGTGTGCCTGTCGGTCCGGTGCTCTCGACTAAGGAAGTTATGAGTGATGAAAGTCTTTATGACGGCAACACTCTCGTACGTATCAACCAGGGTGGTGAAATCGGTGAATTTGTAACTGTCGGATGTCCGTTTACAATGTCAAATTATCAACCTTCTTACGGACCTGCACCGGCATTGGGTGAAAATACCACAGAGGTCCTTTCGTCACTCGGATACACTGCCGATCAGATTGCCGAGTTTGCCAAGAACGGTACTACGGAGCCTCTCGCCAACGGACAGATGTAATCTCACCGCAAGTGAATTATAAATAAACATTAAGATTCAGTGACTTGTGGGATATCACGGGTAGCCCCAGGTCACTTTTTTATTATAACCAAAAAAATTATTAAATACGAAAATATTATGAGCTCCTCAACAACAACTACCTACACCGCATCAGCGAAGGTAGCACCAAAATTTCCCGAGCAGGTGACCGGGATGTATATACTTGCAGAATCTTTACGCCGTCTCGGTCTTATGGATGTCTACGGTTTGGTGGGTATTCCTGTGACGGAAGCTGCCTATGCCATGCAGAAAGTCGGAATCAATTACTATGGTTTCCGCTTTGAACAGCAGGCTGGAATGGCTGCTGCCACCCACGGTTATCTCACAAAGAAGCCGGGTGTATTGCTGACCGTGTCTTCTCTTGGTTTCCTCAACGGTCTGACCGCCACAGCTAATGCGACGGTGAACTGCTATCCTATGATTCAGATCTCAGGAGCAAGTGATCCGACAATGGTCGACATGAATGTCGGGACATACGAACAGCTCGATCAGCTGAATACAGCTCGTCCGCTCGTGAAGGCGGCTTTCAGATGCAGTTATGCAAAAGATATTCCTTCTGCTGTGGCTCGTGCATACAGAGCGGCTGTCAGCGGTCGTCCCGGAGGTGTTTATATTGATATGACAACCCCGGCACTCGGTGAGATAATGAATCGTGAAGATGCTGAAAAACTTTTCTTTGATCCCGTGGATCTTTATTCTCCAGTTGCTCCTAATGCAGAGGCCGTAACGCGTGCCGCTGAAATCATTGCCAATGCCAAACGTCCGGCAATCCTTTTAGGTAAAGGTGCAGCCCAGGCTCAGGCTGAAGATCTGATCAAAGAGCTCGTGGATACCTATAAGATTCCATATCTTGCAATGTCAATGGCAAAAGGTTTGCTTCCCGACAAGGGTGATTTGAGCGCATTGTCTTGCCGTTCGGAAATCATGGAGCAGGCGGATGCGGTTATCGTGATAGGTGCCCGCATCAACTGGATGCTCTCCTTCGGACGGGGAAAATGGAATCCGGAGATCAAGTTCGTGCAATTGGATGTCGAACCTGAAGAGATCGACCGCAATGTTCCTATTGCCGCTCCTGTGGTCGGTGATATGAATCTGTCGCTCAAAGCTTTGCTTGCAGAGCTTCCGAAATATAAGATGCAGATTGATTCACAATGGGTTCCATCGTTGCAGGCGGTCACCAAGGAAAAGAATGCTAAATTCGAAGCACGTCTGAAAGATGCAGCCACCGCTATGCCGATGACTCACTGGACAGCCCTCGGGACAATCAAACCTATTCTTGAAGGCAATCCCGATATCATTCTTATCAATGAAGGAGCAAATACGCTTGATGATTGCAGGGACACTGTGGATATGTCGTTGCCGCGTCATCGCGTCGACTGTGCCTCTTGGTCAATCATGGGTATGGGTATCGGTTCAACTATCGGGGCAGCCGTGGCCACCGGAAAGAGTGTGGTAGCTGTGCAGGGTGACTCTGCGTTCGGATTCTCCGGTATGGATTTTGCGACAATCTGCCGCTATAAGCTCCCTGTAACGGTTGTGGTATTCAATAATGGCGGTATCTACAATGGTGTAGGCGTTGATCCGAGCGGCAAAGATGAGCCTGCTCCTACAACTCTCGATATCGATGCCCGCTATGAAAAGATTTCCGAAGCATTCGGAGGTGCAGGGTATTATGTAACAACTCCTGAAGAACTTACCCAGGCTCTCAACGAAGCGATAGCCTCACGCAAACCGGCATTGATCAATGTTCAGCTTGCAGCCGATTCCGGTAAGGAAAGCGGACACATCGGATACCTGAATCCTACTCCTCTTATCCAGTATACAGTATAATAATCCGTTCCATTTCCATTTAAACTATAAACAGTATGGTACATATAATTTTATATGCCATTGTCCCTATCATAGTTGTAATGCTTGCCGGATATATCTCGGGTAAGAAAGGAGCCTTTTCAGGGGATGATGCAAAGAAATTCAATAAAGTAGTGCTTGACTTCGCACTTCCTGCAGCATTGTTCGTTTCGATTGTGCAGGCATCTCGCGAAGATCTTGCGAAAGATATAAAATTGACAATCGTGTCGCTGGTCGGCATCATGGCATGTTTCATGCTCGTCTATTTTGTATTTAAGTATTGTTTTAAGAAGAATACGGGTGCGGATGCCGCAGTGTCAGCATTGATTTCCGGTTCTCCGACAATCGGGTTCCTCGGTTTTGCCGTGCTGGAGCCTATCTTCGGTACGACCCCTTCTGTCGCGCTGGTAGTTGCAATCGTGGGGATCGTGGTGAATGCCGTCGGCATTCCGGTGGGTTTGTCATTGATGAATGCATCCCTTGAGAAACAACAACCCGGTTCAACAAAGAAGGCCAGTCCGTGGAAGCCGGTGCTCCACGCTTTGGAACAGCCTGTGGCGTGGGCGCCTATCCTTGCCGTGGTGTGGGTGCTTGTCGGAATTCCATGGCCTAAATACCTCAGTCCGTCTTTTGACTTGATCGCAAAGGCAAATGCCTCCATGGCTGTGTTCTCAGCCGGTATCACACTGTCAGCAATCAAGATTCAGATCAACTGGCAAGCTGTGTTGGGTTCAATCATGAAGATGATTGTGATGCCTGCTGTCGTATTGGTGCTTGGATTACTTTTCCACATGGATCCGTTCAACCTCAAGATGCTCGTTGTGGCAGCGGCTCTTCCCCCGGCATTCTCAGGTATTATCATTGCTGATGAATATAATACTTATGTTGCCACGGGTACATCATCGTTGACACTGAGTGTGATTCTGTTCGTAGGATTCTGTCCGCTATGGATATGGCTGACTGATGTTGCAATCGCAGCATTCTGATGATATAGAAAAGATTTATTTATCCATTAACGTGATTTGATTGGAAGTCCGGAGTCGATTTGACTTCGGGCCTCTTTTTTTACGACTTCATGAACGCATCACACTCCTTATACTCTAAGGATTAATAAACCCATATCGGCACTATCAGATAAAGAGGAGCATATCAGGATTAGAAAAATCTCTCCTGTTGAAGGAATTTAGCTAAATTCGTTCAATGTCACTGAAGGAATTTAGCTAAATTCCTTCAATGCCACTGAAGATTTTTCCAATTTTAATTTTTTTATTTATATAAAATATCTATTTTTGTAAAAAATAATTGATGATGGAAACCATCTCCAGAATAATAGAGAATGAAATAAGACATAGGATACGTCCTCAGAAAGTTATGTTGATTTATGGCGCGAGAAGGGTTGGTAAAACAGTGCTTCTTAAGGAGCTGGTAAAGGCTCATTCCGGAAAAACATTATTGCTTAATGGAGAAAGTGCGGATACTATCCACATGTTGAAAAATAAGAGTATTGCTAATTATAGACAGCTCTTTACAGGTGTTGATCTTCTTGCAATAGATGAGGCTCAGCATATCCCTGATATAGGTGCAATATTGAAATTGATTGTCGATGAAGTTGAGGGTATACGGGTAATTGCTACAGGTTCGTCAACTTTCGATCTGCAGAATAAAGTAGGTGAGCCATTGGTAGGCAGGTTTTCTCAATTTATGCTTACTCCTCTGTCAATTGAAGAACTTAGAGTTCAAGAGACAGGGTTTGAGACACTTATAAAAAATTCAGGGAGGATGGTATATGGTTTGTATCCTGAATTAGTTGGGATAGAGAGCGATACGGAAAAGAGAGAATACCTTACCGATATAGTGGATTCATATCTATTGAGAGATATACTGATGTACGATGGTCTCAAGCATTCTCAGAAGCTTTATGATCTTCTCAGATTATTGGCATGGCAGGTGGGTAGTGAAGTGTCAATAGAGGAATTAGGAAAGCAACTATCAATGAGCCGTAATACCGTGGAACGGTATATGGATCTTTTGCAGAAAGTTTTTGTAATATTTAAAGTAGGTGGTTATTCACGGAATCTTAGAAAGGAAGTTACGAAAAGCAGCAAATGGTATTTTCAGGATATAGGAATAAGAAATGCCATTCTTCGCGATTTTCGACCATTTGATCTGCGGAATGCCGCAGAAAAAGGGGCATTATGGGAAAATTTTATTATCAGTGAGCGACTTAAACGCATACTAAATCACCGTCTCTCTACAAAACTTTATTTTTGGCGCACATACGATCAGCAGGAGATCGACATCATTGAGGAGACTGATGGTAAATTAGAAACATTTGAAATTAAGGCAGGTAAATCGAATCCCAAACCTCCAAAAGTCTTTACAAACGCCTATCCCGAAGCATCCTTCTCAGTCATCAATAAAGATAATTTCCTTGAATTTGTATAATGTTGAAATTTATCATTTAAATGAATTTACCGGGTATAGTTTTAATAGGTCAATTTAATAGATGTCTGGTATCCTGAATTTGGCAAGCAAAAGTTTGAAGACAGAAACATATTCCATTTTATCGTTATCGGCAAAAATTTTGTAAAGATACCCCTACAAAGATTGCAAAACTTGCCGATATCGGCAAGTTTTGCATATAATTTTAGTATTAAAGTTCATTCAAGCACCCTGTGCTATCACTACGTGGAACTCTATCAATATCTATGAAAATTATTTTTCTACTCTCTCCGAATGTTTTTACGACTTTCAAGTGCTGTCAATATAAAATCTTTACTTCTTATGGAATTCCAACGCTCGATTGACTCTGTCAGTGAGTGATTCACATAGTTCTTTAACACTGCCATAAAATCCTGAAACAGCCTTCTTTTCAATCTGTATACCATATTCGTCTTTTATTGCTATAAGGAATTTGGATATTTTTATATTACAATATTCCCAAGATGTATCTTCTGTAAACCAACCATTTTCTGTATCATCACAATCTGCCTTTTCAATTAAATCAAATCCATTTACATTTTCAAATAAAATTTCCTCATTTTTGTAGATCATAGTAAGCTCATAGGCAAGGCAACCGAGTGTTGAGATTTCGGAAATTAGTGTTTAAAATTCAACAATAGGGTATCTTAACATGACAATACGATCGTCATCTGATGTCAGTACAAGATCTTCATAATTACCTATTTCTAATTTTAGATCTCCGTAAAACAATAAGTTCTTGATTACGATAATCGGATCAATCCCTAACTCCTCAAGAGTTGTCTCTTGAGAACAATATTTAGCACTCGAATACTTGATCAAAAGTTGAAGTATCTTGTGATAGGTTGTGAATTTCATAATTTAGCCAATTGTTAGTCAGAGTAACACAAAGATTACGAAATGTTATTAAATTAGTTTATGCTTCCGGAGAAGTTGGCATAAAGCTACACCGCCAAAGTGAATGATATTTCCGTGAATTTCTTGGGGCACGAGGTAAAGAGTCTCGCAATCAATATCCTCATGCCATACGAGATTCTTCTGCCCCGTCGATGTTTGGTCTCCACGACTTTCTTTGATTGCTTTTACTTCCTCTACTGTCTTGCCGATTTGTCTTGCTAATGTGGCAAACGCTACCTCATGTAGGGATTCCCGGTCGGATGAGGTCACTAATTCCGCAAAATTAGGTATTGATACCCTATACTTCGCTATATCTTCGAAACAGAAACGTCCTCGTTCGCACCGTAACCCTTTGAAATCATGTTTTTGCTTGATTTCTCGCCAGGTTAGTCCATGAAGATTGGAATAAGATTTATTAGGTGGTGTATAGTCGTCATCGGGAATCCAAATGGAATTACAATCTTCTCCGCTCCAATGACCATTACTCTTAGGACGGGCATAATACTTCTCCCAGAGGTCATCGAGTGCGCACTGAACATGAGAATCAAGCGACTGAAAAGCTATCTCCTTCTCCTTAGCCGGACAATCATAATCAAGCCACGTGATTAGCTTTATTAATTCCTTGGCTTTCTTGCTGCTTTTGGATGATGCTGTTCTCATTTTAATAATGAGAGCGATTACTCGATCGATATAATATGCGTTTATCTTCACTTCCGGATTATTACCATTTCGGTAATAATCCGGAAGTGAATAATTAGTGGTAGTGTCAATCCCGTTCAATCCATCGGATAAAAATCAAAATCCGTTGGCATACATCCGCATTTCCTATAATCAAATCCGTAGGTTCTTTTATAGGCTTCGATCACCTGATCAAGAGAATTACTATTGAATGGATTATTTGTTGGAAACTTCGTAGTAACCACTACTTCCATACCCGGAGTTAATGATTCTCCGTTAACCGCACGATTCCTTTTCGGAATAACCTTAAAAACTTTATGCATAATTATTTCCTTTAATAAAAGTTAATGTATATTATTGTGTTTTAACCACTTGAATCCTCCCGTCTTTGTCAGTACTGCCACTTCTATCGGTCCTCCCACAGATTCTTCTGATGACGATATATGTCTTTGCAAATTAGTGACAGCAATAAGATTTTCTGCCATTTTTGCCATTTCTTCTAAATTAAAAAATCTCACAGCATCGAGAACTCCTTCAATATAATTTTCATGAATAAACGATTCAATTCGTTCATCGAATGCTTCTTTAATTTTTTCGTAAGAGACATTGATAACATTGGTTATCACGTTGTTAGGAACCCTTTGGTTTTGTAGAATAGAGATAATTTCAGCCGTTACATTTTGTTCCAGTTCAGAAGTTGCCTCCCGATATTCCTCATCTAATTTAGGTGAAATACCTTTTATTAGAGTCAACATGACATCAGTCTGAGCAAATGGACGAATTTCTGCATCATTAATGTGTGTGATTCTACTGATTTCTTCTATCTCATATTTAATGATATCTCCTACCATCCCTGACAAAAACACACGCTGTGATGCAGGAAAAATATCATCTGCTCCATACCCCACAAAGATTAATTCACTCCCCTGTGAAAGACCGAAAGTATTGTTAATCAAATCCCGAAGGAAGTATCCCAAAAGTGTATCCCATTCTTGGTTGGTCATTCTCGGAAACATTTCTCTATAATTGGTAAGCCAGTCATTGTTCGGCCCAACAAATTCTTTCAGAAAATCGTCTTTTGAGAAATTTTTGAGTTGAGGATGTATTTCTTGCTCAAATATTAAATTTGTAATGTCATCGAAGGTATTTTTATAGCACTCTCTGGAGATGTTTTCCTCTTTCATCCCGGGATTTTCCTCCTTCAACTGATCATAATTTTCATCATATATTGATTTAAAAAGAGTCAACAGAGCTTCGAATTCGCGCTGATAATATAAATTCTTGACATCACGATCTTGCAATTGTTTTAAAGATTCAAGATAAGATAGAAAGTCGTTGACATAATCTGACAAAGATCCTAAATTCACATTTCCCCGTTCACTCCTATAGAGATCAAATATTAAGGAAAAAGGGGTATTCAGAAAATTGAGATTACTACATATCATGACACCAACCGGATTCTTCTCAGAAAGCCGAAATATTTTTTGCTCCTTATCATATATTTTTGACCTTCCGTTTCCAAATACCGTGATAGCACTATCAGCAGCAATCGCCACTCCACTCTTGTTCAAAACACCTACTAACGCAGTCATAATCTATTCCGGTATTAATTATTACATCCAATTATACCATATAGTACGCACAGACAATTAATCCAACAAAAAATACAGAATTGGAATATGCAGCAACACCACGAGAAGCAGAAGCATACAGTTGATCCATCGCGTCATTCATTAATCCGTTAAAAATCCCGGAGGCCGTATTCTTAATCCCATTATCAAATATTGAATCAATTAATCCATCTGTATCTACTGAATATTCTGTAGACTCATCGATATATTGGTCTATGAATTTATAGACCGTTACTCCAAGTGTTATTGAGATAGCGAAAGTTATCACAATGGGCCAAACGTGAACTGAATGAGATGATCCGGTTTTCATTCCCCAAATCATAAATACTAATGCCCCTATAGTAGACATTATCACCGACCAAGACATACCCTTAAGGGAGTATGAAGACCATCCTCCACACACTAAACGTCCTCCAAGTACAATTCCTCCGAGACATAATAAATTTTTCCAAAAACTATCTCCGTATGGAAGATCCTTAGAAACCAATATTCCGATTATTACTAACGCGAGAAGTAAAAAATATCCTATCTTGATAGAATGAATGCAGAGACTTAAGAACAAATTCTTCCAATTCATATCTGATATTTATTTAGATAATAATTTATTCAACCATCTTTCTTAGTTCCGCCCCCCTATCTTCCGAAATCCCTAAAGATTTTCTGAGTTTCTGTAACAGTCGTTCTTCACGTTCGGAAATCTGACCATCTGCTAAACACTCCTTCAATTCCACAATGTATTCCTGTTCTTGTTCGCTAAGCCCCCCGTTCTTGCTTTCGTTCTCGATTTGCAACGCTCTCTCTTCTGATATTCCTAATGATTTTCTCAGTTTATCAAGAAGACGACGTTCTCTGTCTGAAATCTCACCATCATCAGCAAGACACGCAAGAAATTCATCTCTATATTCTTTTTCAGCCTCGGCATTTATTTCTGTGTTTTTGTCGGAAAGACCTTCTAATACAGGTTCTTCATGACGTTTCCACCCTCTCATCTCCTTAACTCGGGCAATGTTGTCTGTATCTTGTGCCAGCTTGGAAGCATTATTCAAATCAGAAATAAACTCATCAAAGAAGACGGTTCTCATCTTTTCCTCTTTTTGAGATTGATGAGCGGCATAATGTATCTCTGCCACCTCAATCCAGTAATAGAAGTCAAGCTCTCCACCATCATATTCCTTATAATACTGAATAAGAGTATCAATGGCCAAATTAAATTGACCTTGATTTGTCAAGTTATGCACCTTTTCTAAAGTAGCATGCCAGGCATTAATATATTCTTTCTTTTGTTTGATGAGGGGTATTGCTTCGTCTGCCTCTTTTAATCGTTCTTTGATGATAGCTGCATCATCAGTTGCAATTGGACATCGATTCAATGCTTTCTTGAGATGATTTTCAGCTTGTTTTACATACTTTTCATCCTCTTCGTCCAACGAGAAATGGAGGTATGCATTGCCAAGTAGGTAGTCATAAATATAATCTGTCTGCTCTCCTTGATAAGAACTCTTTACATATTCTATAGCTTCTTGATAATTCTGATGTTCAATCAATTCATCGTAGATCCCCATATCCACAATTGCATCGTCTGCTTCATCCGTATCATCGTCTCCTGAAAAAAAGTTCTTGACTCCTTTTGCCATACTACCTAAATCTTCTACGGCGCCTTTGGCACCGCGTTCACGTAGATAATCGGAAGCTAAATCTTTAGCTATGTCTCCAAATAGTTTTCCCCAACCCATAGGCTTAAGTTTTAAGTTGTTAGTTAATTTATGTTCTTCTTTTGTTATTCAAATACCCCATCTGCACTGATCCTGTATAGAACGAATTCTGAGATTGTGAGAAATAATCATTTATATTATAATGCTATAAGCCGAGTTATAATTTTTTTTCGGCTACTTCACACTATTCGAATGTTGATGTCAGGGTATAAAAAACGCCAAAGACGTGAGGCTTTTCTGCTCCACGTCCTTGTATATCAGGTATCGCCAAACACCCTTCTGTCTGAACTTAAAGAATACTTCACCCCACGTCCGGATATTGGAATAGGCAACAAATAAACTGCCGATTCTTGACATAACCGGAAAAATGGGCATCCTTCACCGTTCGTTCGACAGAATATAAAAATTGGCGATTTAGATATACTGAACGATTAGCAAAATGCCTTTGGCGCGATGACGGATCTTTCCTCGCACCTCTGTATGAGGAGCCGAAATGGCTTCCCTCTCCATCATCAATGCACAAATTTAAAACATTTTTTTTGAAGAATGCCCATTATGAAGTATTTTTTTCAGTTCTTTTGCAAATTTATGTGTCGCCGGCAATTTTTACAAAGTCAAATTGTGTCATATTGAGTCAAAGCATACCATTTGTTCATTTTTTCTTAATTTTGCACGTATGAATGTCGAATCCGGATTTTTAGACAAGGGCAACAATCTCCTCCATGATGATGAATTTGAGAGTCTCAATGACTTCTAATTGCTCTGTGAATCCATGCATCCTAAGCTAGCATAAGATAGCATCCATAATAGGAATTATGTGATCTTCAAAAAAATATATATATTTGCATCGCTTCCCAAAATCAATAATTTTTAAAATTTGGGAAATAGGACGCGATGAAATTAATAGCCAGACCATTATATCTCAATCAATTGAAGAGTGTGATGAACACTCCCGAAATTAAGATTATCAGCGGAATAAGACGCTCCGGCAAATCAAAGTTGATGGCTGCCTTTGCCGAATATGTTAAAAGTATTGACCCTATTGCCAATATTGTTGAAATAGATCTGACCAAACTCCGTTTTGAGCACTTAAAGGAGTATCATGCTCTCAATAAATTTGCTGAAGATAATTATAAGGAAGGGGTGTCAAACTTCCTGATGATTGATGAAGTTCAACTTTGTAAAGGATTTGAATTAGCTATCAATAGTCTTCATTCAGAAGAAAAATACGATATATATATTACCGGCTCCAATGCTTTTCTTTTAAGTAGTGACTTAGCAACTCTTTTCACCGGACGACATATTGAAATTCACGTCTATCCATTCAGTTTTAAAGAGTTTTGCATATACCACGATATTAATGTTGACAAAATTCAAGAAGCCTTTAATATTTACATTCAAATCGGGGGTCTCTCAGGAGCCTATCCCTATACTTCATGGAATGATAAAGAAAAATACATACGCCAAGTTTACGAGACGATTCTCATCCGTGATATCGTAGAAAAATATAAGATCGCTAACTCCACTACGTTGAAAAAGGTCAGCAATTACCTTATGGACAGTATTAGTAATGTCTCTTCATCGAGAAATATTAGTAATTTCTTGTCAGCCAATGGTGAAGACTCTAATCACAAGACTGTGGGAACATATATTGACTATCTCAAGAACACTTTCTTATTTTATGAATCAAAACGTTATGATGTCAGAGGAAAGAATTACCTCCAGTCATTAAGCAAGTATTACCTTGTGGATACAGGTATTCGAGTGGCCATGATTGGTAAGCGAAACATGGATTGGGGGCGTATGTTGGAAAATATAGTCTTCATAGAGTTGCTCCGGCGTGGGTATGACGTATATGTAGGAAAGCTGTATCAGAAAGAGATAGATTTCGTAGCGATGAAAGGAGATGAAAAATTATATCTCCAAGTTAGTGACGACATTTCAAATGAAGATACTTTCAAGAGAGAAGTTGAATCATTGCTGAAAATTCGTGATGCTTATCCTAAAATTCTACTGGCAAGAACTCGTAACGAAGAGACTGACTATGAGGGGATCCGGATAATTGACATTGCATCGTGGCTACATGATTGCGACTCTTCTATATATCCTGCTTCGAGAAATTTTAAATAGTTTTTCCAACTTATAATTTTGCACGTATGAATGTCGAATCCGGATTTTTAGGTGGCAAAAGTTCTCTCTTTGTAGTCGATGAAAACCAAAATTTCAGCGACTTCCACTCTTTGTCAACATCGCGGACCGGATTCTTCCGAATATTGGTCGGTAAGCATTTGGGGCGTAAGGTGGTGATCAAAACCCTGAAGGAAGAAGAGGCTCACAATCCGGTGGCGATAACACAACTAAAAAAGGAGTTCTCCGCTCTCTTCCCACTTTCATCCCCGAATGTGGTGCAGGTGTTCCGAATGACCAAACTCGAAGATGGCACTCCCGCCATTGAAATGGAATGGTGTGACGGCACGGATATAAGGGAACTCCTTAATAGTAATTTGAGTTCTGATGATGTGGTCCAGATTCTGGGGGGAGTGCTCGGTGGTTTGAGGGATATTCATCAGATCGGGATTGTGCATCGGGATATCAAACCGGAAAATGTGATGTATGATCCATTCAGGAAAGTGGTGAAAATAATTGATTTCGGTTGTGCGTATCTCACCGGTGCTCTTTCCCTTCAAGGACCCAATGGTACTCCGGATTATACCCCGGAAGATAAGACATCGGTAGGATCCGAGGCTGAACCCAAGGATGACCTTTATGCACTGGGAATCATGATAGGAGAGATGATAGAGAATATGACCGTAGGGTCGAAAAAGGATATCTCTTTCATCAAGAAATTGAAACGCTTTTCAGATATTCTGATTGAGGGGGGATTTGAAAAGACAGAGAATGCAATTGAAGCTTTTGAAAAAATTATTAAGAAAAGAAGAGATCGCAAGATTCCTCTGCTCAGTGCATTTGCTCTCATCTTGATAACCCTTTTGTTCTTGAGTGTTCTGTTTCTGTCAAAATCTCATGCACCGCAGGAAATATCATCTATTGAAACTTTACCTGAATCAAAATCTGATAGTCTCGTTTATTCCCCGGCTCCAACGGTTATGGATAATTCCGAATCGCAGTTGCCGATATCAGATTTGAAAGAATCGAAAACGGAGCAACAGAGAGTAGAACCTGAACTCGATGAGGATTACATCATTCCGATGCCGAAACTTCCGGAAGGGACACCAATCAATCCCTATTCGGGTATATCTTCCGAGGACGAGGCTACTTACGAGCTTGCCATCGTAGCCGGCAAACTACTTCGTGCAGCCGGGTCAAAGAGGGCTTCCATACAGGTCAGGATGGACGCTTTTGTAATCAAATTTGTCGATTCAATATATTTAGCTGAGGGTCACGTATATAAATTTCCTAAAATTTCTGATGAAGATGATAGACGTGTGGAAGCTAAGAAATTGGCTGATCAATATAAAGGAAAAATGGAGCAGGCGTTCAGGAAATCTTTCGGTGATTCCGGTGATTCACATCGTCGGGAGGTGTTGCTCGAAGGAAGATGGTATTTGTGGATAGGTCCGTAAGCGTGGCGTTTCTTAAAAGTCAAATTGAGTCATTATAATTCATTTTGATTCATTTTATCTCAATTAGACTTATTTTGAATACTTTTGAAGCAAAATTATTTTCCTATGGATACAGATAAATATTACATAGAATCACTTAAACGTGATATTGAAGATAAATTTAACCACTCTTTCAGATCTTCCACAGATTTCGACAAACTTGAAAGACTTGTCAAGACAAATTCAAACGATACGTTGAACGCCTCTACTCTCAAAAGAATCTGGGGATATTCTAAAACTGAGTCAAAGCCGCGACGAACAACGCTCACTGTCCTTGCCAATGTCCTGGGGTATCGGGATTGGGAAAATTATGTGGAAAAGAAAAAGATGGAGTGTCGCACAGAAAGCGGATTCATACCTAATACTATAGTCAATATCTCAGAACTCGTTGCAGGAGATATTATAAGTTTCCGGTGGAATCCTGACCGTGAAATAATCATCAGATATCTGGAAGGTGGAGATTTCGAGGTTATTAAGCAAAATAACTCCAGCCTGAGGTCGGGCGATATATTTCGTATTATATATGTAAGGGAGGGGTATCCTATTTATTGCAAGGATGTGATGCGCGACAGTAAAAATCTCGGTGATTATATCGCCGGTGAGGAAACCGGAATTTACAATCTTGAATACAAGCCTGTCGATCACGGATAAAATATTTTTATGAGACGGGCTCTAAGAATGACTTGATTTTTAGAATATTTTGATATGGATTTTAACTTCAAACGTGGATTTTTAAAGTGATAAATTGCTGATAATTAAAGATAAATAAGCCTGAAAGATTAAAAAAGAGACCATTTCGCGGAATCGCATGGGATATAAACTTTTTTTAAGAGTTGCTTATTTAATTAAAAATTGCTAAGTTTGGCAAAAATTTATCTATACCGTAATAAACACTATCATGACCAAGAAACTTAAAATCCGCGATTTGACGCTGCGTGACGGTCAGCAGTCATTGTTTGCAACTCGTATGAAGCAGGAGAATATTGATCGTCTCCTTCCCCTTTATCGTGATGCAAAGTTCTATATTATGGAAGTCTGGGGTGGCGCTGTGCCTGACTCTGTGATGAGATATCTTGGGGAAAGCCCTTGGGATCGTCTGCGTTCATGCAGTGAGGCCATGAAGGGTATTTCGCTCCTTTCAGCCCTCTCCCGTGGTCGCAACCTCTTCGGCTATGTTCCTTATCCCGACAGTGTGCTTGAAGGTTTTTATAAGAAAGCTATTGAGAATGGTCTGAACGTGATGCGTATTTTCGATGCTCTCAATGATATCGATAATATCAAAGGTTCCATCAAGATGATAAATGATCTCGGAGGTATTTCTGATACGGCTGTATGCTATACGGTTGACCCGAAAGGAACTCCGGAGAATGAAAAGATATTCACCGATGAGTATTTCGTTAATCTTGCGAAAGAGATGGAAGCTCTCGGTGCACAAATGATCACCGTCAAGGATATGGCGGGTCTCGTCAGTCCGTCGCGCATCTATTCGCTGATGCCGAAACTCAAGAAAGCAGTGAAAGTGCCTGTTGATTTCCACACTCATTGCACACCCGGTTATGGGCTTGCCGCCGTGCTTACTGCGATTATTCAGGGTGTGGACATTGTTGACACCAACATCTGGTGGTTTGGCGGTGGCTCTGCTGCTCCCTCTATCGAGCTGATCAATATCTTCTGCGGCAAACTCGGTATCGAGGTGGAAGCCGATATGGAAGCTGTTGCCAAGATTCGTCATGAACTTAAGAATGCCCGTAAGGCTCTTGCAGACTTCGATCTCAACAAAGATAACTGGCCTAAGGATTTCGATGAAGCATTCTCAGCAATGCCTAAGGAAATTGATGCTGAATTTGATCGCGCCATCACAGCTGCCAAGGCTGATAAGGAGGAGGAACTTCTCGATGCTTGCCATAAGATTGAAGCATACTTCGGACTTCCCAAACCCAATGAATTGGTTAAGAACGCGGAGGTGCCGGGGGGTATGTATTCAAATATGGTTGCCAATCTCCGCGCTCTCGGGGCTGAGGATGTGCTCGAAGATGCAATGGCTCTCATTCCGAAGGTTCGCCGCGATGCAGGTCTTGTACCACTCGTTACACCTACAAGCCAGATCGTAGGTTCTCAGGCTGTTGCGCTTGCAGTTGACCGTCGTAAGGGTAATCCGGATTATACAAACAAGAACAATCAGTTCATTTCTCTCGTGAAAGGTGAATACGGACATACTCCGGTGCCTGTAGATCCAAAATTCCGCGAGCAGATCACCGGAAGTCCGGAAGAGAAACCCTACGATGTTTCCTCATATAAGAAACCGGAAAACCCGACTCTCGATAAATTCGGAGGTGCGAAGCTGGCAGCCAATGAAGAGGAATACCTCCTTCTTGAGCTTCTTCCTGCTGTTGCCAAGACCTTCCTCAACAACCGTCGCAAGGCTGATTTCGAAGCCGGCAAGATTGTTGCTCCTGCTGCTGAAACTCCCAAGGCTGAAGCTGCATCGGGTGAGATTACAGGCGATGTATTCTGCGCACCGATGGGTGGAACAGTTATGGATATCCGCGTTAAGCCCGGAGACACTGTTAAGCCCGGTGATGTTGTCCTTGTATACGAGGCAATGAAGATGGAAAACGATCTTGCCTGTGATAAAGGGGGTGTCGTTAAGAGAATTCTCGTAGGTGAAGGTGATGTAATGGCTACAGATCAGCCCCTGATTGAATTTGTCGGTGCCGGTGGCGCTGCTCCTGCTCATGCTGAAGATGCTGTTGTGGCTGATGGTCCTGTGATGAATGCTCCGATGGGTGGCACAGTGCTTGAGCTTAAGGTTAAACCCGGTGATGCAGTCAAGGTGGGAGATACTCTTCTTGTTTATGAAGCAATGAAGATGGAAAATAATCTTGTCAGCGACCGCGAGGGTGTGATTGCAGCGGTTCTTATTGAAGAGGGCGATGTGATGGCAACCGATCAACCCCTCTTCCAATTCGGCACTGCCAAGGCCGGTGCTCCCAAACCCAAACCGGCGGCAGCTCCCAAACCCGTCGCACCCAAACCGGTATCCAAAGCAGCCGCTCCTGCGGTTGAGGTTGCGCCCGTTCAGCCGATTGATGCCAATCGTGCACTTCCTGAAATTCAAGGTGGCACAAGCGGAGTGAACCCTGTGCTTGCCCGCAAAGGGGGGAATGCTACCCAATTGAGACTTGCTCCCGGCACTACCCTGGATATCAACGTCCTTCCCGACGGAACAATCAATATCCGCATATGCGCCGGTAAATGATATCTTTTGAATGAGGATTTTATCCTCAGCGGAATTTAGAACCTGTCTCGAATTTTATGAGACGGGCTCTTAGGAATCGGCTGAGGAAATCATCCTTCTGAAATTCATCTTTTCATCCCTTCGATTGCATGCGATCGGGGGGATGAACGTTTTATGTAAATGTTGCCTCAAAGGGCTGATCCTCCACCGGTATTAACAATTTCTACGGAAAGGGATCTTGGCATTCGGTTATGAAGAAAGAAAAATTCACATGAATTAGATAAAATTTTTTAAAAATGTGGTGAATGCCAATTTTATTTTATAATTTTGTGGTGTATTTGCGGGGGGTGTGCTCAGATCGGTCACATCAGCTCGGGAAAGAATGAAAAAGATAAGTGGATCACACCACCGGTCAATAAAATAAGGTCTTGATCAACCCCGGTCGGTGGATATAAAATAAGAAGAGGATATATTTATTAAACCCAAATATTCACAATTTTAGAGAAATGACAAAAATCGGTATTAACGGCTTTGGCCGTATCGGACGTTTTGTATTCCGTGCCTCTACTAAGAGAGACGACATTGAAGTAGTTGCCATCAACGACCTTCTTCCGGTTGACTACATGGCTTACATGCTTAAATACGACACAATGCACGGTCGTTTCGATGGTGAAGTCAGCTATGACCTCGAAAAGAGCCTTCTCATCGTTAATGGTAAAGAGATCCGCGTGACAGCTTGCAAGAACCCTGCAGAAATTGGTTGGGGTGCTGTAGACGCTGAATATGTTGTTGAATCAACAGGTCTTTTCCTCACAAAAGAAAAAGCTCAGGCTCACATCGAAGCAGGTGCTAAGTATGTTGTTATGTCAGCTCCTTCAAAGGACGACACCCCCATGTTCGTTTGCGGTGTAAACCAGGACAAATATGTAAAGGGTACTCAGTTTGTTTCTAACGCATCTTGCACCACCAACTGCTTGGCTCCTATCACTAAGGTGCTCAACGACA
>CAZFUF010000026.1:0-40467 GCA_964521885.1 uncultured Sangeribacter sp.
AGGATATTAAGGAATCTTATAACGAACTCGTATATAAGGTTTCTTGGCCAACTCAGAAACAACTTATCAACTCCTCGGTGCTCGTGTTGATTGCTTCCATCATCATCGCAGTGTTCATCTGGGCAGTTGACTTTGTGTTTGAACATCTCATGCAGCTGATCTACAGTATCAGTTTTTAAACTTTAAAAAAGGAATTTCAATGGCTGGTGGTAAGAAAGAGTGGTACGTTCTTCGTGCCATTTCCGGAAAAGAGGCAAAAGTGAAGGAGGTATTGGATGCAGCTATTAAGAACACCAACCTCGGTCAGTTTGTTTCTCAGGTATTGATTCCCACGGAAAAAGTTTATACTACGCGCAATGGCAAGAAAGTGTTAAAGGAGCGTAATCTCTATAGTGGTTATGTCTTTGTTGAGGCAGAGCTTACGGGAGAGGTGATTTATGAGCTCAGAAACACTACTAATGTCATTGATTTTTTGCGTGGACGTGCGAAAACTTCAGCTCCCGAACCTTTGCGTGAAGCGGAGGTGATGAGGATGCTTGGAGCCGCTGATGATTTACGCGAAGCCGTAGATGAGGTGGTGGCGGATTTTATCGTTGGAGAACCGGTGAAAGTGACCTACGGACCTTTCAGTGGCTTCAATGGTGTGGTTCGCGAAGTTAATTCAGACAGAAAGAAGATCAAGGTCGAGGTTAAGATTTTCGGACGCCCGACAGATCTCGAGTTGGAAAATTCTCAGGTGGAGAAAGTGTGATGTTCGACTCTCTATGGTGTTACGCATAGGGAGTGGAATGTAATGTTTTGACCGCCGGTCGTATTATCTGAGAGTGATACTTGATGATGAACGACTAAGAATAACTTTTTAAAAACAACAGAAATGGCAAAAGAAATTGCTGGACAGATCAAATTGCAGATTAAAGGTGGAGCGGCCAACCCCTCCCCTCCGGTAGGACCTGCACTGGGTTCGAAGGGTATAAACATCATGGAATTTTGCAAGCAATTCAATGCCCGTACTCAGGATAAAGCCGGCAAAGTTCTCCCTGTAGTAATCACATATTACTCAGACAAGAGCTTTGACTTTGTGGTTAAGACTCCTCCTGTTGCAGTTCAGCTTAAGGAAGTCGCTAAGCTTAAGAGCGGTTCCGCACAGCCTAACCGTAACAAGGTTGCTGAGATCACCTGGGATCAGGTAAAGACAATTGCTACAGACAAGATGCCTGATTTGAACTGTTTTACTTTGGAGTCGGCAATGCGCATGGTTGCCGGAACAGCCAGAAGCATGGGTATAACCGTAAAAGGTGCATTCCCTGAATCACTTTAAAAATCTTCTTAAAAATGGGAAAACTTACAAAAAATCAAAAGTTGGCTCTGTCGAAGATTGAACCGGGGAAGGCATACACTCTCGCTGAGGCAGCAGATAAGGTTAAGGAAATTACCTTTACCAAATTTGATTCCTCGCTTGACATTGATGTCAGATTGGGTGTAGATCCCCGCAAGGCAGACCAGATGGTACGTGGCGTTGTGTCACTTCCTAATGGTACAGGTAAGGAAGTACGTGTCCTCGTGCTTTGCGGTCCTGATGCTGAGGCAGCCGCCAAGGAAGCAGGCGCAGACTATGTCGGTCTCGACGAGTATCTGACTAAGATCAAAGGTGGTTGGACAGACGTCGACGTAATTATCACCCAGCCTTCAGTGATGGGTAAACTTGGTCCTTTGGGCCGTATACTTGGTCCTCGTGGCCTTATGCCTAACCCCAAGAGCGGTACTGTTACAATGGATGTAGCAAAGGCTGTGAAGGAAGTTAAGCAAGGTAAGATTGATTTCAAGGTTGATAAGACAGGTATCGTTCACGCTTCAATCGGTAAAGTTAGCTTTACTCCGCAAGCGATGGTAGAAAACGCACGTGAGTTTATCAACACATTGGTGAAGCTTAAACCGGCCACTGCAAAGGGTACTTATATCAAGAGCATTTATCTTTCAAGCACAATGAGCCCCGGCGTTAAGGTGGAGCCCAAATCTGTGACTGAGTAATTTTTAACTCTCTAACAAGACAGAAGAAAAATGAAAAAGGAAGATAAAGCAATAATTATCGAACAGATTGGCAATACACTCAAGGAGTATTCATGTGTATATCTTGCTCAAACTTCAGGTTTGAATGCAGAGAAGACCAGCGCTTTGCGCCGCGAATGCTTCAAGGCAGATGTCAAGATGTTGTGTGTAAAAAACACGCTTTTGAAAAAAGCCCTCGAGGAGAGCGAAAATGATTATTCCGAACTTTATGGTCTTCTCCATGGTGAGACTACTTTGCTTTTGAGCAATGTTGGCAACGCACCGGCTAAGTTGATCAAGAAGTTCCGCGACAAGAAAGACACTCTCCCTATGCTGAAGGGAGCGTATGTCGAAGAGACTGTATATGTTGGCGAGGAATCGTTGGAAACTCTCGCAAACATCAAGAGCAAAAACGAACTCATCGCAGATGTTATCGCTCTTCTCCAGAGCCCGGCGAAAAATGTTATCAGCGCTCTTCAGAGTGGTGGCAACAAGCTCCATGGCATTCTGGAAACCCTTTCCAACAAATAAACCTATCTTAGTAAAAAATAAAATAAACAGATACAGAAATGGCAGATTTGAAAGCTTTTGCAGAAGAATTGGTTAACTTGAGCGTAAAAGAAGTTAACGAACTCGCTCAGATTCTCAAAGATGAGTACGGCATCGAACCCGCTGCAGCAGCAGTGGCAGTAGCAGCTGGTCCCGCAGCAGGTGCACCCGCAGCTGAAGAAAAGACTAACTTTGACGTTGTGCTTAAAGCCGCTGGCGCAAGCAAACTCGCAGTTGTTAAATTGGTGAAAGAACTCACCGGTCTTGGTCTTAAAGAGGCTAAAGAACTCGTTGACAACGCACCCAGCAATGTTAAAGAGGGTCTTCCCAAAGCTGAAGCTGAGGGCTTGAAGAAACAGCTCGAAGAGGCTGGTGCTGAAGTTGAGCTCAAATAAGACTTAACCATTCTATCATATAGGTTAAGAACGCACATTTACGTGGCGTTCTTAACCTTTTTTTACCATATCGTTCCTTTCTATAGGAACATTCTCATCGATATCTCCGAGATATTCAAGCAGTTTCTCCTTCCGGGATATCATTCCGTTCCGTTAAGGGACATCATACAGTTCCTTGCTAAGGAACATTATTACGTTCCATGTACGGAACATTATTCAGTTCCTTGCGACAGGAACATTCCATATCGTTCCGTTATGCGGAACATTCTTCAGGTTTATAACTCCATTTCCAAATGTCAGTAACTTTAACCGAAAAACCGCGCGTTAATTTCGCCTCTATAAAAAATCCGCTCCCTTTCCCGGATTTCCTTGAGGTGCAGCTCAAATCATTTCAGGATTTCCTGCAACTCGACACTCCTCCGGAACAGAGAAAGAATCAAGGCCTATATAAGGTTTTTGCGGAGAATTTCCCCATCGCCGATACACGCAATAATTTCGTATTGGAGTTTTTGGACTATTATATCGATCCTCCGCGTTATTCGATGGAGGAGTGTCTCGAACGCGGTCAGACTTATTGTGTTCCCTTAAAGGCTAAGCTCAAACTCTATTGCACTGATCCCGATCACGAGGATTTTGATACAACAATCCAGGATGTTTATCTTGGCGCAATCCCTTATATGACTCCTCAGGGCACATTTATCATCAATGGTGCGGAGCGCGTTGTTGTGTCTCAGCTCCATCGTAGCCCCGGTGTATTTTTCGGTCAGAGCACTCATGCTAACGGCACGAAACTTTATTCCGCAAGAATCATCCCTTTCCGTGGAAGCTGGATAGAATTTGCTACTGACATCAACAATGTCATGTATGCATATATTGATCGCAAGAAGAAACTTCCTGTGACCACTCTTCTGCGTGCCATTGGTCTTGAGAGTGACAAGGACATTATTGAAATTTTTGATTTGGCAGAAGAAATACCTGTGACCAAATCAAATCTTAAGGCTGTTGTAGGTCGTAAACTTGCAGCGCGCGTAATACGTTCTTGGATGGAGGATTTCTCCGATCAGGATACAGGAGAAGTGACATCCCTTGAACGTAATGAGGTTGTTGTGGATCGTGGAAGTGAGTTGACTGAAGACAATATCGATGCTATTATTGCCAGCGGAGCCAAAACAATCTTGCTTGAACGTGAGAACGTGAGCTCCGTGGATTACAGCATTATATTCAATACCCTCTCCAAGGATCCCTCTAATTCGGAAAAAGAGGCTATCCAGCACATTTACCGACAGCTTCGCAACGCTGAGCCACCGGATGATGCGTCTGCCCGCGAAGTGATAACAAATCTTTTCTTCTCTGAGAAGAGATATGATCTTGGCGAAGTAGGTCGTTTCCGTATTAATAAGAAATTAGGTCTTGACACTTCAATGGACGTGAAGGTCTTGACCCGCGAGGATATTGTCGCCATCATCAAATATCTCATTGAGCTTATCAACTCAAAGAGTGATGTCGATGATATCGACCACCTCAGCAACCGTCGTGTCCGCACTGTCGGTGAACAATTGTATAATCAGTTCGGTGTAGGTCTTGCCCGCATGTCACGTACTATCCGTGAACGTATGAATGTTCGTGATAATGAGGTCTTTACTCCTATTGATCTCATCAATGCGAAGACTATTTCATCGGTTATTAATACATATTTCGGTACTAACGCGTTGTCCCAGTTTATGGATCAGACAAATCCGCTTGCCGAAATTACTCATAAACGTCGTATGTCTGCCCTTGGTCCCGGTGGTCTTTCTCGTGAGCGTGCCGGCTTCGAGGTCCGTGACGTACACTATACTCACTATGGTCGTCTTTGTCCGATCGAGACCCCTGAAGGTCCTAACATCGGTCTTATCTCCTCACTTTGCGTTTATGCGAAGATAAATAATCTCGGATTTATCGAGACTCCTTATCGCAAGGTGACAGATGGGGTCGTGGATCTTGACAATAATAATGTGACTTATCTGACTGCAGAAGTCGAGGAAGGTCATGTGATAGCTCAGGGTAATGCCCCGCTAAATGATGATGGCTCATTCATACGCAATAAGGTAAAGGCTCGTCTTGATGCCGACTTCCCGATTGTTGCTCCCCAGGAGGTGCAGCTGATGGATGTGGCTCCGATTCAGATCGCATCAATTGCAGCATCTTTGATTCCGTTCCTCGAGCACGATGATGCTAACCGTGCGTTGATGGGATCTAACATGATGCGTCAGGCAGTTCCTTTGTTGCGTAGCGAGGCTCCTATTGTAGGAACCGGTATTGAGGGTCAGCTAATCAAGGATTCACGCACTCAGATAATGGCTGAGGGCTCAGGTGTCGTGGAATTTGTCGACGCCACGGTGATCCGTATCAAATATGACCGCACGGAAGATGAGGAATTTGTCTCATTCGAATCTGCGGTGAAAGAATATAAACTTCCTAAATTCCGTCGCACCAACCAAAGCACGACTATTGACCTTCGTCCTATCTGCACTGTCGGTCAGCGTGTGGAGAAAGGTGATATCCTCACTGAAGGATACAGCACGGATAAGGGTGAACTTGCCTTGGGTCGTAACCTTAAAGTTGCGTTCATGCCATGGAAGGGATATAATTATGAGGACGCGATCGTGCTCAATGAGCGCATGGTTCGCGAAGATATCCTGACTTCAGTCCATGTGGATGAATATACTCTTGATGTCCGTGAGACCAAACGTGGTATGGAGGAGCTGACTTCGGATATTCCTAATGTCAGCGAAGATGCCACTAAGGATTTGGATGAGCGCGGTATTATTCGTGTCGGAGCTCATGTCGTTCCCGGAGACATCATGATCGGTAAGATTACTCCGAAAGGTGAGAGTGATCCTACTCCTGAAGAGAAACTTCTCAGGGCAATCTTCGGTGATAAGGCAGGTGATGTGAAAGATGCTTCACTGAAGGCCTCTCCCTCTCTTAAGGGTGTTGTCATCGGGACTAACCTGTTCTCAAAAGCAGCCAAGAAGAAGACCAGCAAGAAGAGTGCCAATGCGCAGCTTCCTATTCTTGACGAAGAATATGAAGAACGTCAGCAGGATCTGAAAAAGATACTTGTTGAAAAACTTACGACACTGTTGAAAGATATGAAATCTGAGGGTGTCAAGGATTTCATCGGTGTTGACGTTATAGAGAAGGGTGCTACCTTTGAACCGACAATGTTCGGATCAATAAATTATGAGACAGTAAATCTTGAAGGATGGACTTCCGATGAACGCATCAACAAGATGGTGGCTGCCCTTATCACCAACTATCTACGCATGAGCAAAGAGATTGATAGCGAATTGCGTCGCAAGAAGCTTGACCTCACAATCGGTGATGAGCTTCCTTCAGGAATTATGCAGAGCGCTAAAGTCTATATCGCTAAGAAACGTAAGATCGGTGTCGGTGACAAGATGGCAGGTCGACATGGTAACAAGGGTATTGTGTCACGTGTCGTCCGTCAGGAAGATATGCCTTTCCTTGAGGATGGAACTCCTGTGGATATTGTGCTTAATCCTCTTGGTGTGCCTTCGCGTATGAACCTCGGTCAGATATTTGAGACAGTGCTCGGATGGGCAGGTCGCGAACTTGGCGAGAAATTTGCTACACCTATCTTTGATGGTGCATCACTCGATGACCTCAATGCATGGACTGACAAAGCCGGACTTCCACGTTATGGTAAGACCTATCTTTACGATGGAGGAACCGGTGACCGTTTCGACCAACCTGCAACCGTCGGTGTGATTTATATGCTTAAGCTCGGCCACATGGTTGAAGATAAGATGCATGCACGTTCCATCGGTCCGTATTCATTGATTACTCAGCAACCACTCGGTGGTAAGGCTCAATTCGGTGGTCAGCGTTTCGGAGAGATGGAGGTATGGGCGCTCGAAGCATTCGGTGCAGCGCATATTCTTCAGGAGATCCTGACAATCAAGTCAGACGATGTGGTTGGACGTAGCAAGGCTTACGAAGCCATAGTCAAGGGAGATCCGATGCCGACTCCGGGAATACCGGAATCTCTCAACGTGCTTCTCCATGAGTTGCGCGGACTTGGTTTGAGCATCACACTTGACTGATAACAGAGTTATATACCATATTTAGCTTGTCTGCCGCGGAGATCCATCTGGAGACCTCCGCGGCAAGGCAGCAAAACAACATAAATATTTTAGGCACTAATGGCTTTTAGAAAAGACAACAAAATTAAAAGCAATTTCTCGAAGATCACAATCGGACTTGCTTCTCCCGAAGAAATCAAGGAGAAGTCAAGCGGCGAAGTGCTCAAGCCTGAGACTATCAATTATCGCACGTATAAACCTGAGCGTGACGGACTCTTCTGTGAGAAGATTTTCGGCCCGGTAAAGGATTATGAGTGCCATTGTGGTAAATATAAGCGTATCCGTTATAAAGGAATCGTCTGCGACCGTTGCGGTGTGGAAGTGACTGAAAAGAAGGTACGCCGTGAGCGCATGGGACACATCGAACTGGTAGTGCCCGTTGCCCACATCTGGTATTTCCGCTCTCTCCCCAACAAGATCGGATATATTCTCGGGCTTCCGTCAAAGAAACTCGACGCAGTGATCTATTATGAACGCTACGTAGTAATTAATCCGGGAAGAATCAAAGAGATAGAAGGGATAGATGAAAAACTCAAGGATGTTGAGAGACTCGATCTCCTGACGGAAGAGGAGTATCTGTCCATCATGGATAATCTTCCCGAAGAGGATCGTAATCTTGAAGACGGGGATCCTAATAAGTTTGTTGCCAAAATGGGAGCTGAGGCAATCTATGATCTCTTAAAGGATATAGATCTCACCAAGCTCGCAGCGGAATTGCGCGACCGTGCTGACAAGGACGGTTCACAGCAGCGTAAGACTGAGGCTCTCAAACGTCTTCAGGTTGTTAATTCGTTTATTGCTTCGACCGGCAAGAACCGTCCGGAGTGGATGATCCTTAAGGCAGTCCCGGTAATACCGCCTGAGTTGCGCCCCCTTGTTCCCCTTGATGGCGGACGATTCGCAACATCAGACCTCAACGACCTCTATCGTCGTGTAATTATTCGTAACAACCGACTCAAACGTCTGATTGAGATTCAGGCTCCCGAAGTTATTCTCCGCAATGAGAAGCGTCTTCTTCAGGAGGCAGTTGACTCATTGCTCGACAACAGCCGCAAATCATCGGCCGTGAAGAGTGATGTCAACCGCCCGCTCAAATCTTTGTCAGATTCTCTTAAAGGTAAGCAAGGACGTTTCCGTCAGAACCTCCTCGGTAAGCGTGTCGATTATTCGGCCCGTTCGGTTATCGTCGTAGGTCCGGAATTGAAAATGCACGAATGTGGTATCCCCAAACTGATGGCTGCCGAGCTTTACAAACCGTTCATTATCCGTAAGCTCATTGAACGTGGAATTGTAAAGACAGTGAAGTCCGCCAAAAAGATTGTAGATCGCAAAGAGCCGGTGGTTTGGGATATTCTGGAACACGTGATGAAAGGTCATCCGGTTCTTCTCAACCGTGCTCCGACACTTCACCGTCTTGGTATTCAGGCATTCCAGCCTAAGATGATTGAGGGTAAGGCAATTCAATTGCACCCGTTGGCATGTACTGCATTCAACGCTGACTTCGACGGTGACCAGATGGCTGTTCACCTCCCTCTCGGAAATGAGGCGATTCTCGAAGCCCAGATGCTGATGCTCGGTGCTCACAACATTCTTAATCCTGCTAATGGCGCTCCTATCACCGTGCCCTCTCAGGACATGGTCCTCGGTCTCTACTATATCACCAAACTCCGTAAGGGTGATATGGGTGAAGGCGCTACTTTCTATGGACCGGAAGAAGCGGAAATCGCTTATAATGAGGGTAGGGTGACTCTTCATGCCCCCGTGAACGTTCTTGTAGACGATATTGATGAGAATGGAGAGCCGGTCAAGGTGATTTGCAAAGATACATCAGTCGGACGCGTACTCTTCAATCGTTATGTCCCCAAAGAGATTGGATATGTCAATGAGATCATATCAAAGAAATCTCTCCGCAAGATTATCGGTAAGGTTATCAAGACATGTGGTGTGACGCGCTCCGCTCAGTTCCTCGATGATATCAAGAATCTCGGTTATCGCATGGCCTTCAAGGGTGGTCTTTCATTCAACCTTGGAGACGTCATCATCCCGAAGGAGAAAGAGGAATATGTGGCAGAAGGTAACGCGCAGGTTGAAGAAGTGCTCAATAACTATCAGATGGGTCTTATCGCCGGTAATGACCGTTACAACCAGGTGATTGATATTTGGACACATGTAAATGAAAAATTAGCATCGACCTTGATGAAGCAGATGGAGGAAGACCAGCAGGGCTTCAATTCAGTTTACATGATGCTTGATTCAGGTGCCCGTGGTTCAAAAGACCAGATTCGTCAGCTTTCCGGTATGCGTGGTCTTATGGCTAAACCGCAGAAAGCAGGTGCAGAGGGTGGTCAGATTATTGAGAACCCGATTCTTGCAAACTTCAAGGAGGGTCTGTCAGTGCTTGAGTACTTCATCTCCACTCACGGTGCCCGTAAAGGTCTTGCAGATACCGCACTTAAGACTGCAGACGCCGGATATCTTACCCGACGTCTTGTAGACGTCGCTCATGATGTCATTATCAATGAAGAAGACTGTGGCACTCTTAGAGGTCTTGTCTGCACGGAAATCAAAAACAACGAGGAAGTCGTGGCGACACTTAGCGAACGTATCCTTGGCAGAGTTTCAGTGCATGATGTAGTTGACCCATACACCAACGAAGTAATTGTGGCCGCCGGTGAAGAAATCAACGAAGTGGCAGCAGAGCGAATTGAAAATTCACCGATTGAGTCCGTTGAGATTCGTTCAGTACTTACCTGTGAATCGAAGAAAGGTGTTTGCGCCAAATGTTATGGACGTAATCTTTCTAACCACCGTATGGTTCAGAAGGGTGAAGCTGTCGGCGTAATCGCTGCCCAGTCTATCGGTGAGCCAGGTACTCAGCTTACACTGCGTACTTTCCACGTCGGTGGTGTTGCGGGTAACGTCGCCGCTGTTAAAGATGTTACTGCCCGTCATGATGGCCGACTCGAAATTGAGGAACTCCGTACCGTTACAAACGATAAGGGAGTAGACGTAGTGGTAGGCCGTATGGCAGAAATGAGAATTGTGGAACCCGTCAGTGGCGTGACACTCACTACTGCCAATATCCCCTACGGTTCTAAGCTCTATAAGAAAGATGGTGAAATGGTTAAGAGCGGTGAAATGATTTGTGAATGGGACCCGTTCAATGCTGTCATCATCACAGAAGAGGGTGGTAAGGTTAGCTTCGAAAATCTTGAAGAAGGCGTCACATATCGCGTAGATGCTGATGATGCCACCGGTCTTCGTGAAAAGATTATCATTGAATCGAAAGACCGTACAAAGGTTCCCGCTGCCAAGTTATATGATAATAACGGAAATCTTATCCGTACATATTCACTTCCTGTCGGTGCCCACCTTATGATCGAAGAGGGTGAAGAACTGACCCCGGGTGAAACGATCGTAAATATTCCGCGTGCGAGTGGTAATGCCGGTGATATCACCGGTGGTCTCCCCCGTGTGACCGAGCTCTTCGAGGCACGTAATCCATCCAACCCCGCGATTGTCAGTGAAATTGACGGTGAGGTTACTATCAGCGATAAGATCAAACGTGGTAACCGCGAAGTCATTGTAACTTCCAAACTTGGGGAAGAGAAAAAATATCTCGTGCCATTGTCGAAACAGTTGCTCGTTCAGGAAAATGACTATGTACGTGCCGGCACACCACTTTCCGACGGTGCTATCACTCCGGTTGATATCCTGAATATTCAGGGTCCGACCGCCGTGCAGGAATATATCGTCAATGAGGTTCAGGACGTATACCGCATGCAGGGTGTGAAAATTAATGATAAGCACTTCGAAGTTATCGTGCGTCAGATGATGCGCAAGGTCAATATCCTTGATCCGGGCGATACCCGTTTCCTTGAGCAGCAGGTTGTGGATAAGCGCGAGTTCATGGAAGAGAATGATTCAATCTGGGGAAAGAAGGTGATTGTCGATGCCGGAGACAGTACAAATTACTATGCCGGACAGATTATCACCGTCAGAAAGCTCAGAGATGAAAACTCAGCTTTGAAGCGCAAGGATATGAAGATAATGCAGGTTCGCGATGCGATACCCGCAACGTCGGAACAGATTCTTCAGGGTATTACCCGCGCAGCACTTCAGACTTCAAGCTTCATGTCGGCTGCTTCTTTCCAGGAAACTACCAAAGTGCTCAATGAAGCTGCCATTCTTGGTAAGACTGACTATCTCGAAGGAATGAAAGAGAATGTGATTTGCGGTCACCTTATCCCTGCCGGTACGGGTCTGCGCGAGTATAATCGTTTGCTCGTTGCAAATAAGGATGAACTCGAAGCATTGCAGCTCACGGATGATCCTGCAGAAATAGTTGAATTTGAAAAGTAAATACTCATGATAGAAAATAGAGGCACCCGGTCAGGGCGCCTCTATTTTATTATATATACCTTATAAAGTCTCTTTCCTGAGAAGAGACTAATTATCGCGTTTTCGACTCATCAAAAGATTGCAAATGAATTTAAAGAAATTATCCATATCGCTTGAGAGTGAAAAGATCATCATGTTTCTTTGGCAACATCTGTTTTTACTCAGCTCTCTTTTCATAATGACGTCCGGGGTTGCTCTTTGTATTCAATCCCAATTGGGGAGTAGTGTCATATCATCAATCCCTCTCGCATTCACTTTGGCTGGGGCAGAAGGGAAGGTGCCTTCTTTAAGCGTCGGTGAATACACTAACATTATGAATATTCTGTTGGTATTTCTTCAGATTGTTATTTTGCGCAAAAGATTTGAACCGGTGCAGCTGTTTCAATTAGTAATAGGGTTCCTGTTCGGATTGTTTATCGACATCAATATGATGATCACTTCCGTGATAAGTTACGATTCGCTTTTAATGAAGATTTTAGCTCAGTTTGCTGGCTGTACGATTCTCGGTTTCGGAATATCCCTTGAAGTCAGGTGCGGATCTGTCACAATGCCTGGGGAGGGTATAACAGTAGCGATAAGCAGAGTAACCGGGAAACCATTTGCGCGAACAAAGATTATCGTAGATGTCACGCTTGTTGCATTAGCTGTCTTATCCGGATATATCTTCTTCGGTACATGGGTTGTACAGGTGATAGGGTTCGGAACATTATTTGCGATGATTTACGTAGGATTGGTAGTGAAAATGCTGGATGGTCACCTTGATTGGTTTATAAAATTACTTGGTTATAGACCCGGATTCCGAAGATATATCTACGGGTTAGCCAGGTATCTGACAAAGAAAGACTTTTAGAGCCCGACGCAAATTTTATGAGCCGGACTCTTAGTCTGCGACCAGAAAATGTAAAAATAATATCATGCAAGCTGCATGCAGTATCAAGGTATATACATTCCGAGGATGAGAATCAATAATATCACTATTACATAAAAAGATACATTAATATTTGAGTTATTGATTTTAATTATTATCTTTGTTAGTGAGTATGAGTGGAACGAGGCCTTAATAGACCTAACATTCCATCGACAAAGAACGATAATTAAAACAACTCAATATTTTTTATATGAAGAAATGTCTGTTAAGTTGTCTTTTATGTGCGGCAACATTGCTGATGTCCGCCGGAGAGATGACTTTTACCACTTCCAAGGAAGTGGGATCAAAAGTAAGGATTCTTCTCAATGCGTCTTCCGCCACTCATCCTGTTTCTATCGACTGGGGTAATGGTGTCGAGATGAAATATACAGTAGATCCGTCTCAGTATGCTTACAATAGATGGATTGAAGGGACTGTGGAAGGAGAAACCTTGATTATCAAAGGAAATGTCACGGAGGCATGTCTCAATGAGCTGAACCTGACTTCCGCGGTGATTGAAAATATGTCTTATCTCACTGAGCTTGACTTGGCACAGAATCAGATTACCTCTTTTGAAATTAAGGGGATCGCTCCGTTGACCACTTTGAATCTTAATGAGAATTGTATACTGAACTCACCGTCAGACGGAGCTTCCCTGACGCTCGAAAATGTTGGAGAGACTTTAACCAATCTCTCAATTGCCTATAACCCCGGGCTAACTTGTCTTGATGTCAGCTCACTCGAAGTTCTCGAATATCTGACACTCAACGACTGTCCGGATTTCGGGTCAATTTTTATCTGTCTTCCTGAAGACTCACGCCCGTCTCTCAGAAGCATAAATCTTAATAATTGCGACCTTGCTCATTTTTATCCGGTGAACCTTCCGAATCTTCGCACCTTAAATCTTGCCAACAATGCGTTGATGACCGTGGCTGATGATGATCCCTTTGTAATGGGTGAGTATCCGGAGCTTCAGACATTCGATATATCCGGAAATCCGGCTGTGGATAATGTGGATCTGTCACAATGCACCAAGCTTGAAAATTTAAATATCAGCGGCGACCGTTTCACGGCAATTGATGTTTCCCAGGCACCCGAACTGACAGTTCTCAATGCCAAAGGGAATCAGATTGCGTCATTTGATCTTGGCAATAATCTTAATCTGCGTACAATTAATGTGGCAGGTAATCCGGTCAGAGAGCTTGATTTGTCTGCTTTCCGCTATCTCCGTTCAATAGACATCTCCGATACTCAGATAGCACGTGTTCTTGTGATGAATGCCTCATATCTTGAGGAATTCAGGGCTGCCAATACTAATCTTGAATTTGTAGACTTCAACGGACAGCAAGCCCAGCGTATGCGTATTGTCGATTTGCGCGACAATAAAAAGATGACAGGAGCAACCGTCACTTATACCCTCCGTACACTTCCGGAAGCAAAAAGCACCACTTACGGTAGCGGAGATGCTAATCTCCTGCTCGCGGGTTCAAACGCGGAAACAGCAGATACCGGGTATGCCACAAGTTCAGATATGCAATGGAAAAGTGATGTCACAGGTGATGGCACCGCGACGAATCATGCAGTCTCTGTCACTCTGATGGATGCTGAAGATACCGGAGAAAACCGCACCGGACATCTGGATCGCCTTTATCCGATATTTGCAATGGGTCTTGACTACGACTTTGATATTTATTCCACATCCGGAGGTAAATTCTTGATTTCACAATGGCAGCCTGCATATTATCAGACAATGAATAGTGTCGTCGATGAAGCATTGGTAGGTGTCCCTATTCATATCTATCCATATCCTGAAGAGGGAAAGAAATTCAGGAGTGTGACAGTCAATGGGGAAGAAATCTATAGCCAATGGTTTGTGGTCGACAAGGATGCTCAAATAAGGGTGAATTTCTCAAATGCCGAAAATTCAATTGCCTTTGAGACCAACAAAGGTCAGAATCTTTCCATGCTTATCAATACAGTCAATAATAACGGGACCGTATGGGTTGACTGGGGCACGGGAACACGCACTGAATATCGAGGTCAGAATAAATATACCAGCGGATATTCAGAACTTGCAGGCACTCGAATTGACGGCACGGCAGCCGGGAATACCGTTACGTTATACGGGGATATCGCCGGAGTGGATCTTTCCGGATTCGGAGACGTTGCCGAGTATTTCGGATTGTGGGATAATGCGGTTTCTTCAATAGATCTTTCCAATTCTGAATCACTGAAATATCTGAATCTGTATTGGAATCCGATCAAGACAATTGATTTAGCCTCCTGTCCTGATCTGGAAGTGCTCAATGTTTCTTACACAGCGTTGAAATCTCTTGATGTATCTAAGAATCCTAACATAATGTGGCTTGATGCCTACAGCGACGGGTATGGTGATGAAGAAGAGGGGATCGCTCAATTGACCTCCATTGATGTCAGCTCTCTTGCTTATCTGCAATATCTCAATGTGAAGGGAAATCTTTTGACATCGCTCGATGTTTCGAATAACGAATGGCTGACTTGGCTCAATGCCAACAATAATGAATTGACATCAATCGATGTGACGTCAAATCCGTATCTTGAAGAACTTGAAGTGCAAGGTAATAAGCTTACTTCTCTTGATATTTCAAAAAATCCGGAGTTGACCACTCTTTCGATAGATCATAATGATCTCAAATCGTTAGATGTATCAGCTAATAACAAGCTTCAGGTAATGATTGCATCAAACAATGAACTTCATGCCCTCGACACTTCAATGCTTCCGGATCTCAGACGTCTTTACATTAATGGTAACGGAATGAGTGCCGACGAACTGAATGATCTGTATTACCTTCTTCCGCAGCGTAAGGATGTGGAGGAGGAAAATCAACCGAGCTGGAATCTTGCAGTCATCCAAGGTACTGACCGTTCCGAAAACGATGGTAATCGTGCGGATTCTTCAATAGCGGTTGATAGAGGATGGACTCCTTCTCACATGGGGAGCAACGGTGGGCCGGAAGTCGCATATCTGGATATCCTTCCAACTTACCATGGCTCTGTGACAGTGGCAGATAAGGAGGGTAATGTCTATGGGCATGGTTCCAAAGTTCCCAAATACACTGAGCTGATTATAAACGCTATTCCTGATGAGGGGTATCGAATGTCAAATTATACTCTGAATGACGACGAGCCTGTGGCAGACAACACATTCACAATGCCGGGAATATATACTAAACTGCGTGTAGCTTTTGTGGTTGACAACGGGGTTGATGATATAAATGCGGATGATTGCGTAGTGACAGCCGTTGCGGGTGGTGTCTATATCAAATCCAACAATGCCAACGTCGACATCTTTACTTCGGATGGGCGTGTGGCGGTAAGCGCGCAACATGTATATGAAGATGGTCTTTTCCCTCTGACTCCAGGATTATACCTCGTGCGTGTTTCAGGAGATAAGGGGATAAAAGCAGTCAAAGTAATGGTGAAATAATAATACCCCAATTAGATAATGAGTATGAAAAAATCCATTTTATCAATGGTAGCTATAACCCTTTTGGGCGGGGGAATAGCATTTGCCGGAAATCCGGTGCCATACAGTTCGTCGATCTACACCGATTCGCAGCTTGAATCCGGATGGACAGAGTCCAATCAATCTCCTAAGGCGATGGGGTGGCGTAATGACGTTCAGTCTACAGCGACTCAGTATGCCCCTACGGGGATGACAAGCGGAGCAATGAAACCCTACGACTCATCGTATATATCCAATGCCTGGCTTATTTCTCCGGGTATTACATTGGAAGCAGGCAAGGAGTATACCATCGGTATATGGGCACGTACCGACTCAAGAGCTCACGAGGGAGAGAAAGAGAATTTTAAAATTACCGTTACTGATGATCCTGCTGTAGAAGCCCTTAGTGTAGGGAAGATAATCCTCAATAAACAGCAATATGAGAATAAGGGTAATTTCGAGCAATTCACTGTTTCATATATTCCCGAAGAATCAGGAGATGCATATTTCGGATTGTATTGCTACAGTGATCCGGACCAATATGCGCTGTATTTGACAGGTTTCTCGGTCACGGCTGTCGAACAAGGTGGAGAGGATCCCGATGATCCGAACCCACCGGTAGTGATCGATGGCAAACCTCTCCCTTATTCATTTGACTTTTCTGACCTGACAGCATGTCAGACAGAGTGGAAGAGTGTTGCCGGGCCTCAGGCGGCTGTGAATGATCCATGGCATTTCGGATCGTATACGCATTATGCCGAATTCGATTCCGCAGAAGATGAGAAGGAAGACAACTGGCTCATCTCTCCGGCGATTGCTTTTGACCAACCGGGTGATTATGCAATCAACTGCAGAATGTGGATTAACGGAACGTTGGAAGTTACGATAGGTACTGATCCTGATGACCTTTCTTCATTTCAGACCCTGAATACTTATACCAATACTGAAATGCCTGATCAAGATGAATATCTGGGCAGCTCGTTCAATGTTACTGTTCCCGGTAATTATTACCTTGGATTCCACGCTTGTTCTGATATGGGAGACTTCATGGGTCACAGGATTTATGAAGTGAAGGTCAAACTGGATGTTCCCGTGCCCGGACATGTAACGGATCTTAAGGCAGAGGCGGATCCTGCTGATGAACTAAAAGTGAGCTTGTCTTGGACCTATCCTGCTGAAAATAATATCGGCGGAGAGCTTACGGAGATAACCAAGGCGGAACTTTATCGGAATGAGGAATTGATCAGCACGATTTCAAACCCTCTTCCCGGGTCTTCAGATTCATTCGAAGATTCCGCAATCTCCGAGGCAGGGGAATATATCTATAAGGTGGTATGTTATAATGTAAACGGTTATGATCAGGACCATGCCGTGCCGGAAGTCAGCTCTGGTTACGTAGGTCGTCCGACAGCCACTTATCCGGTAGATTTCAATATCGATTATATGGATAAGGAAGATGTGGCGAAATTCACTGTTGTGGATGCAAATGAAGACGGTTATGGATGGAAATATGATGACTCAGGATATTTCACCACATTCAAATCTACTGTCCCCAATACCGGAGATATTGAGATGGATGATTATGTAATGACACCGTATTTTACGCTCCCGGCAGGTTATTATGATGTAATGTTTAATGTGGGATGTAAGGGCCTTAACTATGAAATGGGTTATGCCACGGATCGTCACAATCCCGCAGACACATTTGTTAAATGTGCTGAGGTTGTAACTGACCCGACATACTCTGCATCTGATCATTCCATGACTATTTATATCCCTCAATCAGGAGATTATTGCTTTGCAGTTCATCATGTCGGGGGGTATGGTGAAAATTATTATCGTGATCTGCAGTTTAAACAGTTTACTCTCGATGGCGGTAAATGCATTCCTATGCTTGCCACGGAACTGGCAGTAACGGATGCTTCCACTCAAAACGAGATTAAAGCACTTGTCTCATGGATAAATCCTTCAGAGGATACTTCGGGAGAAGAACTGACATCGCTTTCATACGCAGTGGTTTATCGTGATGACGTGGAAGTCGGTCGTGTCCAGACCCCGACTCCCGGCGCTGCATCCCAATATACAGATACGCTTGATGAATCAGGAGAATATACTTACAAGGTTGAGGTATTTAATGCCAATGGTAAGAATGAAAATGAGTCGCCGGAGGTAACTATATTTGTTGGTCCGGGTAAGGCACTTCCATATTCAACATCTGATTTCTCGGATTGGACACTTTTCAATCCCACAAGCGATTGGTATAATTGGGAACTTACAGAAGAAAATACCCTTAAATTCGATAATGCATGGTACACTACAAGTATCAATGCCTATGCTTTGGCACCGGTCTTCGAGACAGAAAATAATTCTAAATACCTTGTGACTATCGAGACTGATCCTCTTGAAGATGATTCTGAGTTTGAATTTAGCCTTGTGGCAGGTCCTTCTAAAGAACCTTCAGATTTGAAAGTTGTAAATACATTTACAGCCTCTTCTTCAGCCACCACTCATAAATTCAAGATCAATGTGCTTGATCCCGAGCAATCAGCCATGGATGCAATCAGAGCCCGCGATGCAGCTGTGGAGAGTCATATCGGCTCCGGCAAGAATTACATCGGTCTGCATACGTTGAACTACGGTGAAGTGCATGTGAAGTCATTTGCCGTGAGACGAACCGGAGTGGTTACTGCCGTGGAAAGCGTCAATGGTGAAACTATAGAGCTGTCGGTTGTCGATCATACCATAAAGGTCACTTCTCCTGCCGACGTTAAGGTTTATTCCCTCGACGGACGCCTGATTGCATCCGGAAGTGAAGTGACCGCACTCACGCTCCCGGTCGATAATGAGATAGTGATAGTGGTGGCATGCATAAACGGTTCTACCATCACCCGTAAATTCAATATTAGATAATCCCGTATCTCTCATCGACTGAGATGCGCAAATATACGGTGCATCTCAGTCTGAAAATTGATATTCCTATAGAATTCCGATAGGATAAATGAGAAAATCCGGCATCCGTAGAGAGGTTCTCTGCAGATGCCGGATTTATTAATTCTCCTATGATTCAGAGTGAGGGGGCTAAGTCTCCCTTCCCCTGTATTATTAATTGTTGGAGTATTTGCCTCAACTCCGGAGTGACACCGGGAATAGGAGTATTTATTCCGGGTGTCAGATGCGTTTGTGATAGGCTTCGAGTGCTTTGGCGAGAACTGTCACGGCTTTTGCCAATTCGGGGATTTCGAGTACGTAAGCCACACGGACCTGATTTGAGCCAAGTCCCGGTTCTGAATAGAACCCGGCCGCGGGAGCCATAAAGATCGTTTGCCCTTCGTATGAAAATTCTTCCAGACACCAACGGCAGAAGTCCTCGGCATTGGTCACGGGGAGGGATGCAACGGTATAGAAAGCACCTTCCGGCAGAGGAGTGTAGACACCGGGGATTTTATTCAGTTCCGTAACCAGGAAATCGCGCCGTTTGCGATACTCAGTGAAACATTCTTTCATGAATTCATCAGGTGTATCGATAGATGCTTCCGCAACGATCTGACCGAGTAACGGCGGAGATAGACGCGCCTGACAGAACTTTAGTAGAGCCTGTCGCAATTCTTTATTGCGCACCACGAGATTACCTATTCTTATACCACACTCATTATAGCGTTTCGAGACAGAATCTATGAGGACACAGCGATCATCTATACCTTCCATCTGGAGCGCTGAAACCGGGGGTTGGAGAGTGTAGCAGAATTCACGGTAAACCTCATCGGAGAATAAGAATAAATCATATTTCTTCACCAAATCACATATCTGATTCAACTCTGCGTGAGAATAAACATATCCCGTAGGATTATTGGGATTACAGATAAGGATAGCCTTCGTGCGCGGTGTGATCCGACGTTCAAACTCCTCAATGGGAGGGAGTGCGAATCCGTTGGCAATGTCAGCGGGAACTCCTATGACTTTTGCTCCCGCGGTAGTTGCAAAAGAGATGTAGTTGGCATAAGCGGGTTCTGGAATCAGCACCTCATCACCCGGATCAAGACTCAGCAAAAGCGAAAACAATACGGCTTCCGATCCTCCGGTGGTGATTATTATCTCGTCAGGATCAACGGGGATATTAAAGCGGTGGTAATATTCCGCCATCTTTTTGCGGAGCGACAGATTCCCCGCGCTGTCTGTATAGGCAAGAACTTTACGGTCTATATGATGCAAAGTGTCTAACGCGATTTGCGGGGTTGCAATATCAGGCTGACCGATGTTGAGCCTATAGATTTTAAGACCTTTTTTGACAGCCATATCAGCATAAGGGACGAGTTTCCTGATAGGGGAAGCGGGCAGAATGCGCCCTCGTTGTGAGATTTGTGGCATAATGGTATAGAATTTAAGGAAAAAAGATTTTTAGCGTTCAGATGCTGAATGAATATATAATATTATTCAGATGCGTCTTAGACCCCGACTCATATATTTTTAGACGATTCCGGGTCGTATTCTTGAGGAATCTGGCTATTCAGAATCAGGAGTATAGCGAGCTATGCTGATTCAATATATATTTTAATTCTTTTGATTTGCCATTTTGCAGTATGGGCGAATGCCGCATTCCATGCAATTTGGTTTTCGGGCCGTGCAGACATATCTGCCGTGGAGAATAAGCCAATGATGCGCTTTCCCGACAAGATGTTCCGGGATATAGCGCATCAAGGTCTTTTCAGTCTCGAGAGGTGTTTTGGAGTTATTGGTGAGCCCAATACGATTGCTGACGCGGAATACGTGGGTATCGACAGCCATTGCGGCTTTATTCCACACGACAGCCAGCATCACATTGGCAGTCTTACGCCCAACTCCGGGAAGTTTTATTAATTGATCTATATCAGAGGGTATTTCACCCCCGAACTCATCGACTATCATTCTGGCAGCGCGCAGAATATGACGGGTCTTATTATTGGGGAAAGAGATGCTTTTTATATATTGGAAAACAGTCTCTTCATCAGAGTTGGCAAGCGAAATGGGATCGGGAAAAGCCTCAAAAAGAGCAGGAGTGACCATATTTACCCGTTTGTCAGTGCATTGCGCTGATAGAATCACCGCCAACAAGAGATGAAAGGGGGTATCATAATGCAATTCGGTTGCCGGTTCGGGAACATTCTCCTCAAACCATGCAATAACCTTTCCGAATCGCTCTTTTATAGTCATAGTGTAATGTCAATTCATGCAACAACTTATCCTGATCCTCATTCAGATTCATCGGGCAGCGTCAAATTCATGCAGGAACCTTACGTCGTTTTCAGAGAAAAGACGAAGGTCTGATACGCGGTATTTAAGGTTGGCAATACGTTCCACACCCATACCGAAAGCATATCCGGAGTATACTTCCGGATCAATACCGCAAGCTTTAAGAACGTTGGGGTCTACCATGCCGCAGCCAAGAATTTCGACCCATCCGGTTCCCTTGCATAATGCGCAACCTTTTCCACCGCAGATGTGGCAGCTGATATCCATCTCTGCGGAAGGCTCGGTAAAGGGGAAATAGGAGGGACGCAGACGTATACGGGTATCGGCTCCGAACATCTGGCGGGCAAACCCGAGAAGAACCTGTTTAAGATCAGCGAAAGATACATTCTTGTCGATGTATAATCCTTCCACCTGATGGAAAAAACAGTGAGCGCGTGCCGAGATAGCCTCATTACGGTAGACGCGACCCGGGCATACGATTCTGATTGGTGGTTGGGCATGTTCCATCGTGCGGGTCTGCACACTTGAGGTGTGAGTCCTCAGAAGCACATCAGCCGGATTGCGCGCAATGAAGAAAGTATCCTGCATATCGCGAGCCGGATGATCGGGTGGGAAATTAAGGGAAGAGAATACGTGCCAATCGTCTTCGATTTCCGGACCTTCCGCAATAGTAAAGCCCATGCCGGCAAAAATATCGATTATCTCTTTCTTGACTAAAGAGAGCGGATGGCGGGTTCCGAATGGAAGTGGAGAGGCGGAGCGCGTCAGGTCGATCATCCCCTTGGATGATTCTTCTTCCGCACGCAGGGAATCTTTCAGAGCAGCCAGCTGTTGGGTAGCAAAGTTTTTAAGTTCATTCAGCCGTTGTCCGAATTCACGTTTGCTTTCAGCCGGAACATTACGAAACTCATTCATGAGTTGTGATACTGCCCCTTTCTTACTCAGATATTTAATACGCAACTGTTCTACTTCCTCCGCATTGGAGGCTGCCATAGCAGCTATCTCTTCTTTCAGTCGGTTGATTTGTTCAAGCATGATCTTTAATTATTAATAACCCGAAAGATAAATCTTGATTAGATGCAACATCATCGATATAATTTTTATCCGTTATGGGTCTTCAACGCGAAATTAATAAAAATCTCATAAATAATTATATGAAATACATTATTTTCTTACTCAATCGATAATTGGATTCATAATTGAAAGATGGGAAGGGTACCTACACGGAATCCGGGCATATAAAAATGCGGAAACCCGTAGTTCGGATTCCCGCATTTTTTTAGATGTGATGTAGTGGTGAAAAAATGTTGTAAGTGGAGACATCAGAATATGCAAATCTCAAATTCCTTAATCTTCATTCCACTATAAATTAACACTTCCTCAGGAATTTTTTATCTGATAGGTGAAAATTAGATTGTGCGCTCCACGTCCCAGACGAATGCACGCAATCCGAGCATTGGCTTTGCTTCATCAAGTTCCTTTAATCTGTTCAGTACAGGTTCGACCTGAGAGTCTTCTACAATCGTCAGAATAGCCGATGCAAGTGAAGGCCACGCATGAGAGCCATAGTGGGGTTCACCGGAGACCGAACCTCGTCCTTGCACTGTGCCGAAGGAGGTGAAACCTCTGCAATTGGATTTTGTCAAGGTCTCGACAATCGCATCATAGTGTGCTTGATCAAAAGCTATGAATATTGATTTCATAGTAGTTCTATTGAATATGTTGGGGGAGTGAGGCAAAGTTAATCCAGTGCCACACTCCCGATTAATGTTATTATTTCTCAGCTGACGCTTTATGTAATTTCTTACGTATGCGTTTCACACCGTTGCCTGCAAATACGCAGTAGAGAACGGGAACAAAGAGAAGCGTCAGAATTGTGGAGAAGGTAAGACCACCGATCACTGCTGTACCCATCGGTCGCCACATCTCGGAGCCTTGACCGGATCCGACCGCCATCGGCACCATACCGAGAATTGTGGTCAGAGTTGTCATGACAACCGGACGGAGACGAGACTTACCACCATCAATCACGGCTTTACGGATACTCATTCCACGTTCGCGGTTAAGACTGATATAGTCGATGAGCACGATACCATTTTTCACTACGATACCGATTAGCATGATAGCACCGATCATCGACATCACATTCAACGTATGGCCGGTGAGCCAAAGGATGATGAATACACCGGAGAATGCGAAGAGCAATGAGGTCATGATGATACCGGGATACGTGAACGATTCAAACTGTGCCGCCATCACGATATAGACCAAAAGGATGATGAGGATACCGAGCATAAACAAATCAGAGAATGAATCCTGCTGATCCTCAAAGCTACCGGAAAGTTCGATGGTGACTCCTGACGGGAGATTGAGTTGATCGATTTCCATCTCTGCGTCAGCCACAACCTGGCTCAAAGGTACCCCATCGACTACCGCCGACACCGTTATAAGACGTTCGCGGTCTTTACGCTCAATGGTAGGAGGTGTGAAACGTTCCACAACTTTTCCGAGATCTTTGATTTTCACGCCCGTTCCCTGAGGGGTATAGATAGTGATGTTTTCGATATCTTCAAGTTTAGTGCGATTTTCCGGAGAATACATCACCTTAATATCATATTCCTCACCATCTTCACGGAATTTTGATGCCGTCGCACCATTGATGCGATTCCTCAGATACATGGCAGCCGTCTGCATATTCAGTCCGTAAAGAGATAATTTCTCACGGTCGAAATCAACCTGATACTCCGGCTGATAGTCTGAACGCGACACTGTCACATCGGCAGTGCCTTCGATGCCACGCAAGATTTGCATGAGGTCTTTTGCCACTGAGTCGGTCTCGTTGAAATCATAACCATAGATCTCAAAGTCAACCACAGACTGACCTCCCATGCCCGAACCGCGTCCGCCCCCGACATTCACCTGAGCCTTTTTGAATTCAGGGAATTGTTGCTCGATATCCTTACGCATATCGTCGGCTATCTCCTTGATTCCCCGTTTACGGTCGCCGGGGTCGGAAAGACGTATATTCATTGATGCAATGTGAGCACCATTATCAGAAAGAGAGGCGAATGTATTGTCGGAACTTGCCGGACCGACCGTATAACTGCTCACGATAATTTCCGGATATTTTTTTCTCCAAAGGGAGTCAAGACGGCCGACGGCATCGCTGGCGCTCTCAACCCTTGTCCCGATCGGGAGCTCAAGGTTCACACCGATACGTGCATTATCCTGAGTCGGCATAAATTCAGTGCCGACAAACTTCATTAGGAAAAGCGATCCGACGAAAATGCCGAGACAGACACAGATAGTCACAGTCTTATGACTTACTACGTTGCCAAGGAGTTTGGCATATCCGTTGTCGAATTTGTCGAGCGCTTTCTCAATTGGAGTGAAGAAAATCTTATAAGCCTTCGAGTGTGTCGTATTGAGACGAAGCCACTGGCTGCAAAGCATCGGAGTGAGCGAAAGAGCGCAGGTGGTGGATATTATCATCATGATGGTCACCATCCACCCGAGTTGCTTGAAGAGGACACCTGTCATACCGGTGACGAGAGTCAACGGGAAGAAGACGGCAATCAGCGTCAGTGTGGAAGCGATTACCGAGATAGCCACCTCGTTAGTGCCATGAACGGCAGCCTGTTTCGGATCGGCGCCTCGTTCGATATGTGTCGTGACATTCTCCAGAACCACAATGGCATCATCGACCACCATACCGATAGAGATGGAAAGTGCCGACAGAGACACAATATTCAGAGAGTTGCCCGTGGCATAAAGATAGATGAACGATGCTATGAGCGAGACAGGGATAGTGATGACGATAATCATTGTTGCTCTCCATCGCCCAAGGAAGATGAAGACCACGATTGTCACGAAGAGGAGGGCATAAAGCACTGTCTCTTCGAGAGAAGAAATGGTGTTCCGGATATTATCCGAAGTATCTACGATGACTCCTATCTTCACATCGCTGGGAAGATTCTTCTGAAGCTTGGGTAGCATCTTTATTACCTGTTCGGAGATTTGTACGGAGTTGGCGCCACTCTGTTTCTGGATGACGATTATAGCACCCTCCTTCCCTCCGATGTAAGATTGTTGGGTGCGTTCCTCGAGAGAGTCTTCCACACGCGCCACATCATTGAGATATATGATCTTCCCTTGATACGATCCGACAGGGATATTGCGCAATTGCGCCGAACTTTCAAATTCACCCTTGACACGGAGAGCGTATGTGTTCGATCCGATATCAAATGAACCTCCGGGGGTGTTTCTGTTTTCCGCTCCGATAAGCGCGGAAATGGTTTCAACCGAAAGATGATAAGCCTCGAGACGGTTGGGATCCACATAGACGTGAATCTCACGTTTGGGTGCACCCGAGATGGATACGGAGCCGACCCCATCGATGCGTGCCAGAGGATTGACCACTGCATCGTCAAGGATTTTATAAAGACCTGACATACTTTCCGATGCCTCGACAGAGAGGAGACATATAGGAATCATGTCTGTGGAGAATTTGAAGATGATGGGATTCTCGCAATCGTCCGGGAGTGAGGATTCCACCATATCAAGTTTATCACGGACATCATTGGTGAGCACATCTATATCATACCCGTATTCAAATTCGAGAGTGATGATAGATGCGTTTTCACGTGATTTCGACGTGATATGCTTGAGATGTTCCACTGAGTTAAGTGTATTCTCAAGCGGTTTTGTTACATTTTGCTCAATATCCTCGGCACTTGCCCCCGGATACATGGAAATAACCATGATCGTGTTGGTATCGATATCCGGATATAGGTCAATCGGGAGTTTGGCGAGTGAGAAGATACCGAGGATTATGACCGTTACAAAACAGAGCGTGGTCATAATCGGGCGTTTCACCGCCGCGCCATATAGTGACATATTTACTTTTTTTAATAGGTTACGCGATTAAATGATACCGCTTAAATTTGTTATAATGCACTCAATGGTTGTCAAATTATTTGATAACCTTAACCTTTTTTCCATCAGCCAGTTTAGTCTGACCGGAAATGACCACTTGCGAACCGTCTTCCACACCGGAAAGAAGTTCGTATGAGTCACCGATTCTTCTGCCGAGTTCCACACGATTATAGCTGACAGTCTGATTCTCGGGGTTATATACGTATACGTAATTGTTTCCAGAACCGGGCTGTTTCACCACTGATTTATCAGGCACGACCACGTGCTCGCTCTTCCCGAGATTGAGAGTAACCCTTCCGAACATACCCGGAAGAATCTTCTCGTTGGAATTGGGCACGGTAATTTCAACACCGAATGTACGGCTATTGGTATCAATGGTGGGAGAAACCATGGTGATGGTGCCATTGAAAACTTCATCTCCGAAAGAGTCAAACGTTATGTCAGCCGACATCCCTTTGTGAATTTTGGTCAGTTCACTCTCAGAGACATTAATGACAATTTTTACGGGTTGCACTCTGGCTACGGTCAATATCGGGAGAGCGCCTGTCATATCGCCCGGGTCATAATTACGAGCTGTCACAACACCTGAAATTGGAGAAGTGAGAACCGTATTCTCCGCGGCATTTCTCAGAGTTCGCTCAGCACTTGCAAGAGCATTGCGGGCATTGACAAGCTGTATCTCCATCTGGTCGACCTGCTGTTTGGTGCCACCCCCGATTTTAAGCAACTCGACTGCACGGTCATAATTAATCTTGACATTATTGAGATTTGCCTTCGCATTATCAACCTGAAGCTGATAAGAAGTAGTGTTTATATCATCCAGAATTACCAGTTTCTGACCTTTTGAGACTCTCATCCCGTCGTCAACCAATATGGATTTGATACGGTTTGGGGCTGCTGATGAGATGTTGTTGATAAGATCCGGCTCAACAGTTGCAGTGTACTGATTAATCTGATCGACCTCAGTGGCGTAAACATTTTCGATTTTTACGGTTGGAGCTGCTTCCTCATTGTCAGCGGTCTTATCCGCTGTGTCAGCTCCGGAACAAGAGATGAGAGCGATAGTTGCGGCTGCTCCAAATAATAGATTATATGTCTTCATAACAGGTATAAATTATTTTCTGGTTAGTTTAGTGGGAGAGGGGTGTCACGACCAAGCAGACGATCAAGCTGGCTCTGACTGATTAAATAATTGTATATGGCTTGATAGTAAGCTAATTTAGCGGAAGTCTCTGCCATTTCACTGTCGCGTAGATTCAGATATGTGGCAGCTCCGATTTCAAAGCTTTTCTGCATGATCTGATGAGCTTTTTCCGCTTGCTGCACACTCTCCTCGCTCGACTCAATCTGAGCCGCTTGCCTGTTGACATTATCAATTGCAATGTCTACCTGCATATTCAGTGAGTTCAATAGGTTCTCACGTTGGAGAGCGAGCTCCTGACGTTGCACTTTGGCTTGCTTAAGGCTATACAGACGTTTTCCACCGGCAAAAATGGGAACGGATAGTGAAAGACCCACTACACTGTAGGGATTGAATTCCTGATTCTTGAATGGAGAGCCATTGCTGAGAGAATTCCATGAGAGATTGAAAGTTGCCGCCAGAGTCGGTATCCAGGCAAATTTGCGCAATGTGACGGTCTGGTCAAGCATTTTCCCCTGAATGTCAAGTTCTCTCAGCGAGGGGTTATCGCTAAGCCAATGATCACGGTCATGAGGAATCGAAGCCATCTGGTCGCGATATTCAGCCAATGAATCAGCAGGAATTATGTCAAAATCAGTCGAGATTCCCATCAGGACTTTCAGGGTCAGTTTACATTGCTTCACGGCAATATCAGCCTGTAGAAGTTCCGGCTCTATATTTTTAACCTGAACTGAAGAGCGGAGCACGTCATATTCCGATGCTGTGCCTACTTCAAATTGCTTTTGATATAAATCAGCATTAAATTTTGCAAGATCATAATTATCCTGGATTACTTTCTGAGAAGCAATAGCGAGCAGGAGCCCGTAATAAGCTTGATTCACTTGATCCACCATCTCGATGCGAGAGGTGCGGGCAGCCTCCGCCTTGGCAAGAATCTCAGTGTCGCTGATTTGAACTGCTTTCCATAGTGTCGGAGCCACGAGCGGAAGACTTGCGGAAAAACCAAAATTCCACATATTGTCACTACCCATTTTGAGACTCTGGCTCTGTCCGCCCATATTCATACGTATGGTCTGAAGTTCGATTGTGCGCTGATAGGCAGCACTGAAATCGATTTGCGGGAAAAGGGAAGCTACAGTCTCTTTCTTTGAATAGTCTACCCTTTTAATCTCCATGTCAGCGACCTGGATTGTAGGACTTTTGTCAAGAGCTATCCGGAGACAGTCATAGCGCGACATGGTCAGCGTGGATCCGGGCTCCGGAGAGTTGAAGACAGGTTCATGATAAGCCACGGGATCCTCCAACGAAGCGTCGGAAACAACTCCGACAGTGTCGACAGGAACCACGGCATTGACATAACCGGACGTCATCAGAAGAGCGGACGTCATCGTCAAGATCTTTTTAACAGGCTTCATCAATTTTTATTATTAATATTACTAAATTCATAATTATGATTGGGTTGGGTATTATCAAGCACTTTATTACCTTCAGGAGTGGCGATGTTGCGTAAAAGTCCGAAAGTGATATATTTGAGGGCTTGCGACAAAGTAATATCCGGAGGGAATATATCTTCCATGCGTTTCAAGGATTCCATCTGCACCTTCGCAAGTCTGACTGCCATAGTCAGATTAATGTCATCCTTGATCAACCCTTGCTCCACTCCGGTCTGAAGAATCCTTAGAAGAGTCTGCTCATGCATGGCATCAAACTTCCGGTGATCAACTTTCTTGTTGCGGCAATATGAATCCATGTCGTGGAAAAATTCCGGAGAAAGAGATTGCATCATATTGCAATGTATGTCAAAGACTTTTACTAAAGCTTCAAATACATTGTCGGATTCCTCAAACGCCTGACGATTCTGATTGCGAATCAGGTTGCCGGTATATTTGAAGACTTCACTCATCATCTCCTCTTTATTTTCGAATATTTCGTAAAGAGTTCGTTTAGATATTCCTAAAGCTGCGGCGACTGAGTCCATAGTGGTGGCTTTCAGACCTTTGGATGTAAACATATTATATATTGTCAACATCAGGTCGTGGTATTCCGGATCTGTGCGAAGCATATTTAATAATATTGATATTGAGACGGATGATTGAATAATGGGATATTTTTCTCCCCGATTGTGAAAGAATCGTTATCCTCAATGCGAATGCAAAATTAACAAAAAACCGAAAACTAAAAAAAAGTTTTCGGTTTTTTGTTAATTTTGAAAAAAGTTGAGGAGGGTTATGTGTCCGTTTTTATCTGATAGCTATCAAACAATACTATGAGGATGGACTCAGGCTTCCACAGGTTCGTGGATGTGGAGTTTTTTGCGGAGATTTACGAGCATATCGCGAGTCATGGCGTCAAGATCGTATTCCGGTTTCCAATCCCATTCTTCGCGGGCACATGAATCATCCAATGAGTCAGGCCAGGAGTCAGCGATTTTCTGACGCAAAGGATCCGGTTCATATTCCATCTCAAAATCGGGCACATATTCCTTGATCTTTGCAAATATAGTTTCCGGACCAAAAGACATGGATGCGATATTGAAGGAGTTGCGATGTTTGAGCCTTGTCGGATCAGCTTCCATGATTTCAATTGCAGCGCGGAGCGCATCAGGCATATACATCATATCCATGAGAGTCCCTTCACGCAAAGGACATTTGAACTTCTCTCCCTTGATCGCAGAATAATAAATGTCGACCGCATAGTCAGTGGTTCCACCTCCGGGAGGTGCAACATAAGAAATCAGACCGGGGAAGCGGACGCTGCGGGTGTCAACACCAAAACGAAGGGCATAATAATCGGAAAGGAGTTCACCGGAAACTTTGGTGACACCGTAAATGGTTTTCGGACGCTGGATAGTATCCTGGGGGGTCTGTGTGTGTGGAGTGGAGTCTCCGAAGCTGCCGATGCTACTCGGAGTGAAGACGGCACAATTCTTTTCGCGTGCCACCTCGAGGGTATTATATAATCCTCCGACTCCGATCTTCCATGCAAGTTGAGGTTTTGCTTCAGCCACGGCACTAAGTAGGGCTGCGAGATTGTAAATGGTATCTACATTATATTTATCCACTGCCTCAGCAATCTGGAGAGGATTGGTAATGTCAACGAGATGTGACGGACCGGTTTCCAGCAGTTCCCCCTTGGGTTCCGCTCCTTTGATATATCCCGCAACTATATTCCCTCCGGGATATTCGCGACGTAATTTCATGGTCAGTTCTGAACCTATCTGACCGGTCGCTCCAATTATTAATACGTTTTTCATTATGTGTGTCGGTATATTCGAGAAATAAGGATTTTATAATTATGCGTTCACGAGTTTGGTTGATGTATTGACCGCTGAACGTTCTGCAAATTTACAAGGTTTTTTTGAATATGTATCATTAGTTAGTGTTTTTTTTATCTTCTCAGAATTTTTTATCTCAACAAATTGACCAATACATCTATTTTTTTTAATTTTGGGAATTATAAATGGAGAATTTAAAGCTCTTCCAAGATATAATTCAGCAAACCCATAAATAATCAATATCATGTACACAGAATTTAAAGAACATCTTAAGAAAGAACTCAACGAGATCAAAGATGCAGGACTTTACAAAAACGAAAGAATCATAGTTACTCCTCAAGGAGCCGATATAGAAGTGGAAGGTCAGAAAGGCGACGTCCTGAACTTCTGCGCCAATAATTATCTTGGTCTTGCTGATAACACGCGCCTGATGGAAGCTGCTCAGAAAGCGATGAAGGAGCGTGGCTACGGGATGGCGTCCGTCCGTTTCATCTGCGGTACTCAGGATCTTCATAAAGAACTTGAAAAAGCAATCAGCGATTATTTCAAGACAGAAGATACCATCCTCTATGCCGCATGTTTCGATGCTAACGGAGGGTTGTTTGAACCTCTCTTTACAGAAGAGGATGCGATCATCAGCGACTCCCTCAATCACGCTTCCATTATTGATGGGGTACGTCTATGCAAGGCAAAACGTTTCCGTTACGCCAATGCAGATATGGAAGATCTGGAGCGTTGCCTGAAAGAGGCGAAGGATTGCCGTTACAAGATTATCGCTACAGATGGTGTTTTCTCAATGGACGGGAATGTAGCTCCTATGGATAAGATATGCGAGCTTGCTGAAAAATATGGCGCTCTGGTTATGGTAGACGAGAGTCATTCCGCAGGTGTTGTCGGTCCTACAGGTCATGGTGTTGCCGAGCAATTTGACTGCTACGGAAAGATTGATATTTTCACGGGTACTCTCGGCAAAGCGTTCGGTGGTGCCATGGGAGGTTTCACTACAGGTCCGAAGGAAGTGATAGATATGCTCCGTCAGCGTTCTCGTCCCTACCTTTTCTCCAACTCAGTAGCCCCTTCTATCGTAGGTGCCAGTCTGGAGATGTTTAAGATGCTCAAGGAGAGTGATGAACTGCATACGAAATTGATTGATAATGTGGCGTATTTCCGCGACAAGATGCTTGCTGCCGGATTTGATATCAAGCCAACTCAAAGTGCTATCTGTGCAGTGATGCTTTATGATGCGAAACTTTCACAGGAATTCGCTGCTGAAATGCAGAAAGAGGGGATATATGTCACCGGATTCTATTATCCGGTCGTTCCCAAAGGTCAGGCCCGTATCCGCGTGCAGCTTTCTGCCGCCCACGATCGCGAACAACTCGACCGCGCAATCGAAGCTTTCATCAAAGTCGGCAAGAAACTCAATGTCATCAAGGGTTAATGGATTGTTATAATCATTAGATACCCTATCCCTCGGTATCAGCATTCATTAATATTTAAACAGCAATATTAATTATATAGTAAGCGTCCGGATTCATTCATTATGATTCCGGACGCTCATTTATGTAGATAGCATTAGTTGGCGAAGTCTACCGAAAGACCGAGTTGGAAGCGGCGTGGATTGACTGGATAGTAGGGTAGGGAGAAATATCCCTTGGTGAAGAGTCCCTGATTTACGTGACTGCACATTGCGTAAAATCTGACTTTATAAAGTTTACAGGTCAGATAAACATTGCAGAAGGGGAAATTCCCGACATTCCGTGAATCCTCACCTTGTGTTGCAAAGCTCATTGTGGCAGGTTGAAAATTATATCCTTTATACGCTGTGTAATAATCACAATCCACACCGAATTGAACTGTGAGAACCTTAAAGGCTTTAAACATCAGATACATATTGCTATAGACAGTCAATGCAGGGAGTGGAATCACCGACTGTCTTGAAGATGTCTGATAGGTGACGGTATTGTCCCAGTTCCAAATCCCGAACCGAAGCTTCTGGTCGATTGATGCAGAAAATATCTGCACATTGCCACCATATTGTTCCGGTAAGAATTTGTGATTGAAGAAGATGGAATTCTGGATGTTTTCTAAATTAACTCCGAGTGTGGTGCGCGACCATGGGATATAAAGTGAACCGCCCACCCGAAACCGCCTTGTCTGCCCGAAGTCATTGTCCCAGATGAAATGGTTGGAAATATATTTTCTTAAGAACCAGGAGGGTCGGAGATTGCTGAAATGTGCATTTGCAGATATTGCAACAGTATCGCGCAACATCCTGAAACGGGTGGTGATTTGTCCGTTAGCTTCCAAATCACCGGCAACATCCCCGATCAGTCCGAGCCTTACGTCGGCATTATATTTTAAAATAGAGCCTTGTTGTTTGCTTAAACGGCCACCGACCCAAAGGAGGTGTTGTCCTAATTTCGAGCGTATATTCATCCCTTCCGGCAAAGGGGTCAGTTGTGCAATCTCTTCATCGCTCAAATCCGGGTGTGAATAAAAATCGTAAGAATCAGCCTGACGTATCCAACGATATTGATATGTGGCATAAGCGGACAATCCGAATTTCGCCCATTTGCGGAAACCCTCAATCAGTTCCACGCCTACGGTATTCGAGAGAGTGCGCATGTGAGAATTATCAGCAGTTTGAGTCGGGTTAAAGTAATGATTTTCCCAGAACTCCTGACCTTGCTGTTGATTACGGTTTAAAAAAAGATGGTGGGCGTTGGCGTATTCAAAAGAATATATGAAACGAGTGACCGGAACATAGACATCACGCGTGAGGGTGTCATTCACCTGTTCCTCTTTCCAGAATCCTAATTTGAGGGCATGAGTCATAAAAAATCTGTCGCCACGCAGATTGGTCTGGGCAGCCGATAGCCGTGTGGGAATACTTTTAGCCTGTATTGACGATACGCCCCCTTGCAATTGTGCAGGGTCAGTGATATATAATTCATCGCTAATACCTCCATTCTCAAGAATGGTATGGTTGAAGTGCTGATAGAAAGCCTGTGCCTCATATCTGTCGCCTGAATAATATCCCGATAATCCCCAGGAGAATCCTTTGGCAGCCTGATTATCATAGCAACCTTTTGAATGAAGGTAGTCTAAGGAAGCGCCGATACCTATGCGCCGGTTGACATTGCCGGCAAATGTGGCGGAAAGAAGATCCTGATGATTTTCTCTCGAACCGGCAAAGTTATAAGAAAGAATCGTCATCGGGATGTAGACGTTATAAAACTTCTGCTTATTGAAAGTCATCAGATATGGCTCAAGAGCGTCATTGAAGAAAAAATCCGATTCTTTAGGCCGTTCGAAAAAGAGCATGTTTTTCCCTTCGGCGCCAAGGTTGCCCGTCAGGGCGTAGGCGTTGCTGATCATCGAGGGGATATTGCGGCGCTGGTAATTATAAAGGAGAGTATCCAGGGTGGACGGCTCATGCAGTCCCAATGGATCCGTCAGTGTCCAGGCGTTACCAGGCTTCACTTCCTCGTTTTTTTTGCTGTGTGAAGAGGCGTTGGAATTGTTATTATTAGGAATCGCATTCTGAGCTCTGACCGGATCGACAGGTGTCATTCCGGACAGAAAAGAGAGAATTATTGTCAGAAAAAGGATATATCTTAAATTGCGAATCATGTCGCGAAGTTACTCCATAAAACCGATTTGTGCAAACTCAACCCTAAAAATGAATGGTAAACAAAGAAATTGATCAGTGAGGATTATAAACCATGAGGGAATTTTATCGTTTTAAAGATATGGGGTCGTTTCCCGGTCAGCACGGCGTGGGGGATGGGTCCTTGTAAGTGAAGATTCCACTTTTTTTTTAGATAAGACTTTAAACTATATTATTATTCGTTAGTAGATGAGAAATGGAAGTGTAAATAGCCGCAGAATGGTGATTTTTACCATTCTCGCAGGGGTGATTATCTGTGTTGCCGGGGGATCCGGTGCGGTAGCCGGGACTAAAAGTGAGAAGAAATATAATGTTGACTGGGACACCCAATGGCATGAAGATATATTGCCGGGATACGAAGCCCGTTATGTGAATCAGGGGGAAGCTTTCGACGGGCCATGCCGATCAACGATCGTGCGTCATAAAAAGCAACCTACCGGGAGAAAGGGATTTCTCTATATCCACGGATTTAACGATTACTTTTTCCAGAAGGAGATGGGAGATCGTTTTGTTGACTCCGGGTATCATTTCTATGCGGTGGATCTACGCCGGTATGGCAGAAGTCTGGAGCCGTGGCAATGGCCGTGTAATATCCGTTCGGTGCATGAATATTTCAATGATATAGATTCGGCATTGGCACAGATGCGACGCGATGGAATAACCGATATTACCTTGGGGGGACATTCCACCGGAGGATTGACGGTTTCTCTGTTTGCTGCCGTCAAAGGAGCGAGAGCGGGAGTGTGCAGGGTAGTGACGGACAGTCCGTTTTATGATTGGAATTTTCCTGCCGTTACAAGAAATTTTACAATTCCCGTGGCTGCTTTTTTCGGAGGAATGCTTAAGAACGTCAAAATCAAACAGGGTCATTGCGACGGGTATGCCTATAGTCTCCTGAAAGAATTTCATGGTGAATGGACATACGATACAGTTTGGAAAAAGATATATTCCCCGGATGTTACCTTAAGTTGGATACGTGCGATAGATAAGGCACAAGGAGAACTGAATAAGAAAGGGAAAAACATAGTTGTGCCTCTTCTTGTGATGCATAGCAGCCGAAAAATCGAAGGATGCGGATGGACGCCCGAATTTCAGACGGGTGACGCGGTGCTCGATCCTGAGATGATAGCGTCAACGGCCGTGAAATTGGGACACACACGCGAAGTGGCGACAATCGACAGTGGACTCCACGATCTGATTTTAAGCCGTGAGGATGTCAGAGATGCCGCATACGACACCATTTTCAGCTTTATCCGCCGGCATAAGTAGTAATGAATGCTTTTCACCGGAAGGGAACTGCTGGAACGACCTACAGAAAGGATGAAAAGTCATCGTTATTATCCTCCGGAGTCACTTATGAGTCTCAGGATATTGCAAAATCAGATATAAAGCATTACTTTTGTTTTTAGAAATCTTAAGGAATAAAAAGAGATGCGGCAATGGAAATAACAAATGCACACACTCTCTCTGATAAGTTAAATTATGCCGAACGTCGGGAATTGCTGACGCTCGGACATGAGTTTTCAGGTAAATACGGAGATGTATTCTCTGCGGAAGAAAAGGAGAGAATACGCAATATAATGACCGGCGCGATGCGCAAAGAGGTCAATGCACATGATTCCAAAGGATTGTGCAAGGTCGTGCAGACACTTAAGGGATTATTGGTATTTGCCGACAGTGTGGATCCCGATCATAATATCTTGCTCGCGATGATGTTCTATCCACTTGTGGAGGAAGGAATCTTGAATATTGACAAGATTAAGGATGAATGGGGTGAAGATGTGGCTTCTATGATTTCCGGGATGGGAAATGTTGCCAAGTTCGGCTCGCGCAACCATACTGTGAATTTAGATAATTTCCGGGGGCTGATGGTGGCACTCGCTGACGATATACGAGTAATCATCATCATGATAGTTCGCAATCTTGTGTTAATGCGTGCGATCAATCTGCATCCCGACACTGAGTGGGTGAAGGATATATCGTTTGAGTCCAACTTCCTCTATGCCCAGCTTGCCCATAGACTAGGGTTATATAAAATAAAAGGTGAACTTGAAGACCTCTCGTTGAAATATACCAACAGGGAGATATATACACAGATTGCCCGTAAACTCAATGAGACCAAACGTTCCCGTGACGCGTATATCAAAGCGTTCATTGATCCGGTGCGCGAAAAGTTGGAAAAAGCCGGACTGAAATTTGAAATCAAAGGGAGAACGAAGTCCATTTCATCAATATGGGCGAAGATGCAGAAGCAGAAAGTTGATATAAACGGTATCTACGATTTGTTTGCAATCCGTGTAATCATCGACACTCCGCGCGAGAAGGAGAAAAGTGACTGCTGGCTGGCATATTCAATTCTGACTGATATGTATACCGCCAATCCGGCGCGAATGCGCGATTGGATAACCATTCCCAAGAGCAATGGATATGAGAGCCTTCATGCCACTGTCATGGGTCCGGATTCAAAATGGGTGGAGGTGCAATTCCGCACGAAGAGGATGGATCTTGTAGCCGAGAAAGGTCTGGCGGCACATTGGAGATATAAAGGTGGACGTGGCGACAGCAATGACCAATGGATGAATAATATCCGCGATATTCTTGAAACTGCGGAGGCTGGGCCGATGCAGCTGATGAAGGATATGAAGCGGGATATGTATGACATGGAAGTTTTTGCCTTCACTCCCAAAGGTGATCTGTTCAGGCTTCCTGCCGGAGCGACAGTTCTCGATTTTGCGTTCCTTATCCATTCTAATGTCGGAGCACATTGCACGGGTGGTATTGTCAACGGTCAGCATCGTAAGCTGACATATAAGATTTCGAGCGGAGACACTGTGGAGATTCTCACTTCTTCTTCGCAGACTCCCAAGACAGAATGGCTCAATATTGTGGTCAGCGGGAAGGCGCGCAATAAGATTAAGCAGAAACTCAATGAGGAGAAACAACGTCGTGCAGACCTTGGGAAGGAAATGCTTGAACGGCGTGCCAAAAACCGCAAGCTTGATATCGAGGAAGTGGTTTTAATGAAACTCATCCGGAAGTCAGGATACAAATTTGCCAATGACTTCTTTGCCGACATGGCGGATGAAAAAGTGGATGTGGCTAAATTCCTTTCGACCTATATCGCCGAGGTCTCTCCTGAGGAACAGGAGCATGAGAAGGTATCGGCGGAGGAGTTCCAACTCAGGCCGCAAGAGGAAACAGGGAAAAGCGATGTCCTTATGATAGGAGGAAAAACCATCAATGGATTGAGCTATAAGTTCGCAAAATGTTGCAATCCGATATATGGAGATAAAGTTTTTGGCTTTATCAGCAGTGACGGAGTCGTGAAGGTGCATCGTGTGGACTGTCCTAATGCGGATAATATACGTTCTCGTTACCCTTATAGAGTAATACGGGTGGATTGGAGTGGCAACAAGGGTGATCTTTTATCAGCTAACGTGCGGGTAGTCGGGACCGATGATATCGGAATCGTTGCCAACATCACCTCAATGATATCAAAAGAGCCGGGAGTTGCCCTGAGAAATATCTCAATCGATTCTCACGACGGAATCTTTCAAGGGTATCTGGTTATCGGAGTCGCTGATCAAGGTCAGCTTACCTCACTGATGAAGAAGATACGGACTGTGAAGGGGGTAAAAGGAGTTGAGAGAGTATAAGATTTATATATCGATATAATTTATACATTAAATATATGAACAGAAGTCGTAAAATATTAGTTCCGTTATTATCTGTGGCAACTTTGGCTTTGCTGCTTGCTTCCTCATGCGTCAAGCGTGTGGAGAAAAGTGCAAAAGCCAAAGAGCATGAAGCTTGGATAAGTTCCCTGACCGATTCCATCCGGAATATGGAGGATGAAATTAAAAGCACAGAGAATCAACTTGACTTCCTTCATGAGAAGATCGGGACATTGCTCAATTCTTTTCAATATGTCAATAACCCTCGCGAAGTGGAAGGCTATACCATACTTTCAGGTTGGAAAAATCGGTATCCGTTGACATCGACGGGGATAGTGGCCCGCATAACGGAGAATGAGGGGTATGAAATTGTGGCTGCTCTGAGCGGTGGTAATTTCGATGCCATCGAAGTGTCAGGAAATGGTGGAGCTGCCACTACTGCAGTTGTCTCTCATGATCAAGCCTTGAATTATCGGAGTGGAGGTCTGACGACAGTTGCGTTCACTGCAGGGAAAGGGGATACGATAGGGAATTTTGTGGCGTCCGCTCCCGGAACAGTAAGTCTTACATACCTTCAGGGTGGAAGGAAAGTTAAGAGTATCTCACTTTCAGAAGACGTAAAGAAAATGCTTTCTTCCACCTGGGAACTGTATTCTTCTCAGCGGGAAGCCGAGACATTGGAGCGTCAGATCCCTTTGATGTATAAGAAGCTTCAAGTGGTCCGCAGAATGTCTGACGAAGGAAAGAATAAACAAAAACCTACTGAATAGGGTTACTAAATAAAAAGAAACATACATCATCGCAATATAATCCAAAATAGATATGAAATTAGAAGATATTGACATCAAGACCTTGAAAGATAGAGGTATAACTCCCGAATTGCTCGAAGCTCAATTAAAAATGTTTGAGACCGGTTTCCCTTACCTTAAAATTGAAGGGGCTGCCACCGTAGGTCACGGAATCTCACGTCTGACTCCGGAGATGGAGGAACAAAGCATGGAGATGTGGGAGAAATATCTTGCCGGAGGCGGGAAAGTTATGAAGATGGTGCCGGCAAGTGGCGCTGCTTCCCGTATGTTTAAAGATCTGTTTGCTTTCCTGAATGGGAAGAGCAACAAGCCCGATAATGACTTTATCAAACACTTCTTTGACAAAATTGAAAACTTTGCGTTTTTTGCCACTCTGAATTCCAAGTGTATCAGTCTGTATGGACTGAGTGTCAACTCGTTGATAAAAGAGGGGAGGTATAAAGATGTAGTTGCCGCATTGCTCGGGAAGGAGGGAATGAACTATGGCCAGCTTCCGAAGGCGTTGTTGCAATTCCATAAGGTTATCGGGAGTGCGAGAACTCCGCTTGAAGAACATCTTGCCGAAGGGGCGCAATATGCATCCGGCAAAGATGGAAAGGTTAACGTGCATTTCACAGTCAGCGAAGAGCACATCCCCTTGGCTAAATCCAAGATAGAAGAGGTGAAAGGTATACTCGAAAATAAATATGGAGTGGAATTTGAACTCGGCATGAGTATTCAGAAACCTTCCACTGACACCGTTGCTGTGCTGAAAGACAATACTCCGTATCGGGAAAATGGAGAGCTTTTCTTCCGTCCCGGAGGACACGGTGCTCTCATTGAAAATCTCAATGATCTGGATGCCGATATCGTATTCATCAAGAATATCGATAATGTTGTTCCCGATTCACTTCGTGATGTCACGAACCGTTATAAAAGAATTATCGGAGGTGTCCTTGTCGGAGTTATGCTGAAGCGTAATGAGTATTGCGAACTCCTGGCAAAAGGGAAGGTCGATGATGAGAAACTTGAAGAGATGCTCACATTCCTGAGAAAAGTTTTGTGTGTCACACATGACAAAGCTGATGAAATGAATGCCGACGAAAAGAAAGAATATATCTTCAGCAAACTCAATCGTCCCGTCAGAATCTGCGGAATGGTGAAGAATGAGGGGGAACCCGGAGGTGGACCGTTCCTCGCTTATAACCCTGACGGCACGGTCAGTCCTCAGATTCTCGAATCCACACAGATTGATCCTGCTAATAAGGAGGCAAAGAAGATGCTCAAGGAATCAACCCATTTTAATCCGGTTGATCTCGTGGTGGCGATCAAAGACTATAAAGGTGAAAAATTCAACTTGCCTGAATATGTCGATAAAGCTACCGGATTTATCAGCAGTAAGAGTAGGGAAGGGGTGGAAATAAAGGCATTGGAACTTCCGGGACTATGGAACGGAGCAATGTCAGATTGGAATACCGTGCTCGTAGAAGTGCCTGTTGAAACTTTCAATCCGGTTAAAACGGTCAACGATCTCCTGCGTCCTGCTCATCAGCCTGCATAAAAGCGGATAGGTCTTCACCACGACAAGAGTCACGATAAATAAAATTATGGGATTGTTGAACTCATTGAGGAGATTCGTTGTTTAATTAGTAACTGAGAACTAAATCCGGTTTAATAAAAGGTTAGTGACACATTTAATATAAGGATAGTGACATAGATTTCCTGAATTTTATCCTGTTGTCGTGATATAATTTCCTTGTAAGAACGGATAAATTAGTTGTCAGGTTAACGAAAAACTACGATACAAGTTTTTATAGAATATAATA
>CAZFUF010000027.1:0-22943 GCA_964521885.1 uncultured Sangeribacter sp.
AAATAAAAATATGTTAATTTTTGTATAGAAGTGTTAAATCAACGGATTGCGGGGGCGAAGTAAACCAAAAATCGGCACCGGTTGTTATGATAGTGTCAGATATTTCAGAATATTTGAGACCGTCGAAACAAAATTATGAATAACATTAAAATAAAATGCAATCCGTCTAATCTACTTATTCACAAGAAGAAAAGATAATAAGGAAAGAAAGTTGAGGATAGGATTTCATTAGGAACCGGAAGCATATTATCCGGATTGATTGAAAAACAAAATTAGAAAAACAAAGTTATGAAAAAGGGATTGACATTCTTATTTGCCATTATTGTGGGAGTTTCCACCCTATCGGCACGCGCTACTAAACTAAGTGATGCTTCAGCATTACCGGATGAGGCTCTCACGACGATAGAGACCTTCTATGGTAACGTGGGTGTCGATCAGGTTAAGGTAGACAGCAAGGCAATGGGTAAAAAAAATTATGATGTCGTGCTTTCCAACGGAACCGCAATCGAATTCGACAATTCAGGTTGTCTGAAAGAGATTAATTGCGGCAAAAGTGAAGTTCCGGCCGCCCTGGTGATTCAACCGATACGCGATTTCGTAAAGAAAAATTTTGAAGAGCACGTAATCACGGGAATCGAATTTAAAAAGAATGGATACGATGTGGAATTAAGCAACGGTGTTGATATCCGCTTTGATCAAACGGGGAAATTCCGTCGGATTAATTGACAAAAGAATTTTAGAGCCCGTCTCATAAATAATCCGGTGACAAAAAATATATTAAAGGAAGGAAAAATATAAATCGATATACTAACAAGCTATTTAATCTAAAGCGATTTCAGAAAAGGTATACATATAAGGTATATAGAAAGAAAAGCTATATAAAAAAGACATACATAGAGAGTTAAAAAAGAAAGGCACGCTAAAATGCGTGCCTTTAACTTATTTATGAATCTGAATTAACTTAACGATAGTCTTTCAATATTTCGCGGAGATTTTGACGGGTAATAAAGATCCGGCTCTTAACAGTGCCCAACGGAACATTGAGTTTGGCAGCAATCTCCTCATATTTATAACCTGCAACATGCAGAGAGAACGGTTCGCGATATTCAGCCGGGAATTTGGCAATAATCGATGATATTTCGTTAACCGCAAAAGCCCCTTCAGAAGTTTCAAAACTTGAAGACTGAGCAAGATTGAGACGATAGCTATCTTCGGAATTATCAACCATCGTATTTTCGCGCACTGACTTACGATAATGATTAATAAAAATATTACGCATTATTGTAAGCATCCACCCTTTAAGGTTTACATTCTCAACATATTTTTCTTCGTTGTTGAGAGCCTTAAGCGTGGTATCCTGCACCAAATCGTACGCTTCATCCTTATTCATGGTGAGTTTTATAGCGAACGACAGGAGATTTCCCTGCATCCCGGCGACAGAAGATTTGAAAGATGAGTTATTGCTCATTAAAAGAAAAGTAAAAGAGTAAATAAAATTTGCTTACGATTGTATTAATAGTTGGAACTACTTTTACCTGACAAAGTTATTCTTTTTATTTTACAAAATCACTTTTTTTGAGAAAAAAATTTCAAAAAAAATCATCTTTTTTAAATATATACTAATAATCAGCGACTTACAAAATCTAAATTCACCAGGCTTAATTCCCGAAATATCTAAGAGTCCGTCTCATAAAAGCTTCCTCTACGCTACCCTTCAGAGGAAACACCCAAGATTCAGACAATTATTTGAAGAAATCTCGGTCAGATATTATTAGACAGTCTATTCTCCGTTGGGATCGACAGCGAAGGTGATTGCAACAAGTTCGATACGTGTGGCGGAGCGTTTTAGAATTGTAAATTTCAGTTTCCCGATTATAAAAGTATCCCCCTCCTCGGGTATCGTCTCAAGATTTTCGAGTATATATCCGGCGAGAGTGTTATAGTCTTCGCTTTCCTTAATATCAAGATCAAATTCTTCGTTGACATATTCTATTTCAGCGCGACCGGAAATTTCCAGACTTCCATCTGCCAATCGACGCCCGAGAGTACGCTTGCGATCATGTTCATCTTCAATCTCTCCGAAAATCTCCTCCACGATATCCTCAAGGGTAACGAGACCTGAGGTGCCTCCAAATTCATCAACAACAATTGCGAGCGATTTCTTTTCCGCCAGCATCCGGCGCATCATTTTATTGGCAAGCATTGTTTCGGGAGTGAAGATGACCGGTTTCAAACGTGCCGTCCAATCCGAATCTGAGTTAAACAGTTCGGAAATATGAATATAACCCACCACATCATCCACATCCTCATTAAATACCACTATCTTCGACAACCCTGTGGAGATAAACAGATCCACAAGCTGTGTTCTGGATGTATTGGCAACCGGGACAGCCACAATCTCATTCCTGGGAATCATACATTCCCCGATCTGAGTATCCTTGAAGTCGATTGCGTTCCGAAATATTTTGACTTCATTCTCTACTTCCGTCTCCGTATGCCGTGAATCCATTGTCTCCTGTATATATGAATCCAGCTGATCAATGGTCAATGGTTGCTCAGAATTGTCATTGTCTTTTATTCCGAAAAGAACCATCAGTCCCCGCGATATCCAGGAAACGAGCATACTGATAGGATATAAGACAATATATATAAGGTATAAAGGGATTGCGAGCAAGTGCATCGACATATTTGGATTAATCCGGAAAGTTGATTTGGGCATGAATTCTCCCAAGAGGAGAATAATGGAAGTGGAGATTATTGTGTTACAAAGCAACACGAGCGCTTCCGAGTTAGGGAACCATTTTTCCAACACCGGATTTATAAGGATGGAAAAGGTGATACCATATACGACAAGGACTATATTATTTCCGACAAGCAGGGAGGAGATAAACATATCTCCATTTCTGACAAATCTTTTAATTATTCTATCAGCGATACCGCCGCGCGAAGCATCAATCTCCATTCTGACTTTGTTTGATTGCACAAATGCAATCTCAGTGCCTGAAAAGAGACCTGAAAAAATTATTGCAATTATAGTAACTATGAAAGCAGCTGTTATCGACACGTGTATATTTGAATTTAAGAAATTTTATATGGTGGGGAGAAATTATTATCTTGTAATCCGAGGCTGTGCATCAATCGAAGGGGTAAGCACCGGAGATGGATGTCCGGCAGGGGGTGCCCCGGGTGATGGTGCTTGGGAAGACTCATTACCGGAAGCCGGTCGCAGATCGGAAGAATTGACCGGGAAGATACCAGTGGGCTTGAGAACCCGGTAAACAGTCAGACGATCATTCGACACAAACCCTGTGCCCTCAAGCGTATGGGTTTCATTTTCGATATGAATGAAAGTGTCGGAATATATTTTTCGCCGTCCTTGATCCCAAAACAGACGCTCTGAAAGGAAGACATCGCGTGGCGACTTAGTCATCTCCACATTCCCTTCAAGCCTCCAAAGACGCTCAGCGGAAAAATAGCGGGCTGAATCCGCGGCAATGGTCGCTATCACCTTGAATTTACGGTCATACTTTCTAAGATAAATCCCTTTGGGGAAATTCCAATACGGGGTATCCACATTATCATATATATACCATACAGGAGTGACGATCTTATATTGCGTAACCCCGGAATCTGATATTAAAGTGGAGACGTCAGTAGTGACCATGGTCGGCATTTTCTCAGGGCGAAGTGACGCAGCGACATCAATTTTCTTTTCATGACGGCAAGCCGGCAAAATCGCCAATGTGATTATTGCCATCATCAACCCCGCTCCAAGACCCGGTCTCAGCGAACTGCCAAAATAACAGGATCTTCCTTTGTTATTTTTTTTACACTTCACGCCGCACTACAAAGTAAGAATTATCTAATCTTCCTCTGCCAGAACCACAACTCGTTGAAGTTGATACCGACGGACACATTAAAATAATTCTCCGTAATGAGTTTCTGAGGATGTGCCGCACGTTGTTTCCACTCCAATCCGATATTGATCATGGTTTTATCGGAAGGGGTATGTAATCCGACACCGCAAGACACACCAAACTCTCTGACACTATTCAAAGTGTTGCCGTTTTTTATATTGAGATAATCCCTGCAAAAATATGCTCCGAGACGGTATGCAATTCTCTGGCCATAATTTCCACGCACCTTCGGCACCCATTCACCACCGGCGGCAAGACGGAGACGGTCGTTGAATTTCATCCCTTCAAACACCATTATTTCAGGATTATCAATGTCATATATTGCAGAATATTTACACTTCGACCACTGTTGAATTGAAGCATCCACTTCAGCACTCCATCGGGAATTGCCGACATGAGAATAGCTTACACCAACAGCATAGCTATTCGGTGTGTAGTAATTATTCTTAAGATTCAGATAACCCACGGTATCCGGTTTAGAATCATAAGAGACCGCCTGATTTGTGACCCATGATTTGCCAAGTAGCGTTTTCTTGGGGGCAAAAGTAAAACCGATGACCATCCTGTCTGTCTTATTAACTTTTGCAGTATACTGAGCACCAAGATTAATTGACCAGTCTCGAATCTGCATAACATGTTCAAAAAGGTTCTGACCATGTCCGTCAGGAGTACTGAACACATCATTCTGGATATTACCGAAGGCATAAGCAACGTTGAAACCTAATGAAAATCCGGCATATCCTCCTGAAAATCCGAGATACGCTTCATTGATACCCCCGGAGCCTTGATTTGTCATTGCTCCGTGCTCGATCTCATTACCAAAGGCATAACCTACCGATGAATAAGGGATCAAACCTATTGAGCCACCCATATAGCGTCCGATGGGGAATTGCATGGTGATATAATTGAGCCCACCACCAACTGAATTTTCCCTGACAGGCTTACCACCCGGAGTTGTCTTCTCCTTCGACCACAACATACTCACATCCACACCCATATCAAACAGGAAAGTTAATGAGTCAATTGCGCAATATGACGCCGGATTCATGGCATTTATCTGACGACCGGAATTCATGGCCACACCTATACCCCCCATCTGGCGTTGCATGGAAGTGGCACGATCGCCGAGTATTCCATAGCCATACATAGAATATGGTGTTGTGACATCAGCCAAAGCCGCGCCAAGACCGACAATGGATATGAAGACAGAAAGGAGGAGAAGTCGAAAATTGTTTTTGTTCATAAAAGGAATTTGTATCGGGGCGCCGGAAGCACCGGTTACAGATTTTCAATCATTGAGGAGCGAGAGTTGAATTTATATGGTATCAGGACGCTTGGAATTCCAGATTCTGCGTCTGAGCATCACTTCATGCCAGATTATATCTAGCCCTATACCTACAGCATCTTCAGTGAGATGGAATTTATCTGAAGGGATATCGAGAAGAGGAGCAATAATCTGCGCGTCCCCGCCACAGAGTAACATCGACACTCCGGGTTCCACGGCTGACATAATCTCAGCCACCATCCCTCTCACCACACCACAACGGATTGCAGTCTGGGTATCAATCCCGAATTCAGGTAGGGGGCCGTCGGCATTGACAAGAGGGAGAGAAGATGTGTGAGCATGCAAGCTCTCAAAACGCATCCCCAATCCGGGGGATATATTTCCGCCAAGCATAACGCCACCTGAGAGCACCCTGTCAACAGTCAGGGCAGTGCCGGCATCTACCACCACAACATCTTTACCGGGGAAAATGTCAGTTGCAGCCACCACCGCAGCGATACGGTCAAGACCGAGAGTTGCACGCGACCTATATTCGATGGCTATCGGGAGATGGGTATCATGATCAAATACAAGAAGAGAACGTCCATATTTCTCTTTCAGGTGGTTCATGACCGGTTCCGGCACGGGGAGACCCACGGCACACACAATTGCGCCATCAGCTTCTTCCTCGTCAATGAAATCAATTATTAAAGATATTACGGGGTCATAGAGGCGCAACATTCGAACTTTCACCCCTTGCTCAAATATGGAGAGTTTAATACTGGTGTTGCCACGGTCGACGGTCAACACCCTTTTTGGACAATCATTTTTCATCATCAAGCGTACGTTCCTTACGATCGCGCGTAGCGATCATCCATGATGCAACAATTTGAAGAACAGCTCCTACGAGTGTAAAGGTAATCGTATCGCGGAGCACATAAAACAATCCCCCCTCGGGCATCCTGCTTTCCTTATAAAACCAGAAGAAAGCTGCAATGCAGAATGCAATGCCTGCCCAGGCCTCCATGCGACGCAATGAACGAAGGCGGCGGGAGTCCTTCGGGTCGTTTACGTTTACCATCCGCGCTACGGTATATATAACCGCACCGGCGGTAAAGACCCATTTGAATGCACCTATACTCATAGCCCCCGACAACGAAGCGAAGGGCACAAGAAGGCCGACCGCAACGAGAAGGAGTCCGAAAGTGGCACAACCCTCCACACTTTTACGTCTTTTCTCCACCTTGGGATCCAACGGACGGAGACGAGGTTCATTTTTTTTAGTCATATAACATTAGACTTATCGTCGATTCCTGAGAATCAATTTTTCTTATTTCGCTCAATATCAGCCCCATCTCTCTTTCCTTTTGGCATAAGCCTGAATGGCGATAAATGAGATAATCTCACTTAAGGATATAAACATCCTCTGACGGACGTTGCATCTTATATTGCTCACGTGCCATATACTCAAGAGGAGCTTCACCGGCGATTATCGCTTCGCGACGGGCACGGTAATATGCCGCGGAGTCGCGGGCTTCACGAATCTGAGACTTAAGCTGACTGATTTCATCATCATACTTCATATTCAGCGTCACAGACGTATCCTCATTAAAATAAAGGAGCAAGATAACCAGCGTCCCGATGAGAATCACCGGAATAGTGCTCCTGCGTCGCACCCAGAAATTAGCTTTCTTTATATTTTTCTTAAGTTTAGCCACCTCAACAAGAATATGAAGTACAAGTATTTAACGCCTTACCACATCTCGCAACAATGTGAGCAAAGCTCCCCATGATAATGTGATAGGATATTAAAACTTGCAAATTTAACTATAAAATGGGATATAATAACTACCCCTCTCAATTTTTTATCCTAAAATAAGTTAAAATAAAATTGAAAAACGGGGACGTCCACCACTTGCTGACGTCCCCGTTAAAAATATCTTTATCGGCCGATATATTCAGAATATTATTATCTATAATCCTTAAGAAGGGATTGGAGTTGTTTGCGTGCGAAGAAAATGCGACTTTTCACTGTGCCTAACGGAAGATTCATCTTTTCGGCAATCTCCGAATATTTGTAACCAGCCACATACATTGTGAACGGCTCACGATAAGCATCTGAGAAACTATTGATTGCAACAGAAATTTCTTTAGCTGCAAAAGTGCCTTCGGGAGTTGAAAGGCCGCTTTCTTGCGAAAGATTCAAGTGATAGAGATCTTCAGTGGTATCAACTATAGTAGCACTGCGCACCTGACGACGATAATTGTTGATAAAGATATTGCGCATGATTGTGAATACCCAACCTTTGAAGTTGACATTATCAACATATTTTGTCTCATTATCAAGCACCTTGAGGGTAGTGTCCTGAACGAGATCCTGCGCTGCCTCACGATTAGTAGTGAGTTGATATGCGAAATTAAGGAGATTACCTTGAAGTCCTAAAAGTTTCTGTTTGAATGTTACTGAATCGGCCATTGTATTATAGTTTAAGTGGGTTTTGATACTATAACATAAAATGGCTCCATTTTGTTAATGAAAAATCAAAATTTAACATTTCGCACTCCGTTTAACATTTCAAAATATCATTTAAAAACGGTGATGAATGTTTCCATGAACAGTTGATGTTAACCTTGTTGGCTGACATATTATCAAAATTGACAGATAATAGTTATCTTTGCACCCTACTTACACTTCAACAGCAATGCGTATCGATATTCTGACAGTCATGCCGGAGATGCTTGAATCTCCCCTTAATTGCTCCATAATCAAAAGAGCCTGCGACAAAGGGCTCGCGGAAATTCATATCCACAACCTGCGGGATTATACAATAAACAAACACCGGAAGGTGGATGATTATCCGTTTGGAGGCGAGGCGGGGATGGTGATGAGTATCCAGCCGGTCGATGCGTGTATATCCGGTCTTAAGTCTGAACGAGACTACGATGAAGTAATCTTCATGACTCCCGATGGAGTGACCTTCAATCAGCAGATTGCGAACACCTTATCACTATCAGAAAATCTGATAATCCTCTGCGGACATTATAAAGGGATAGACTATCGCATCCGAGAGCATTTCGTGACGCGTGAAATTTCAATAGGGGATTATGTCCTGACTGGAGGTGAGTTGCCGGCAGCCGTAGTAGCCGATGCCGTTATCCGTCTTATCCCGGGAGTGCTTGGCGATGAGCAATCAGCCCTCTCCGATTCGTTTCAGGATAATCTTCTTGCTCCGCCGGTCTACACTCGTCCGGCTGACTACAAGGGATGGAAAGTGCCCGAGATACTACTCTCCGGGCATGAAGCAAAAATCGCTCAATGGCGCTATGACCAGGCTCTTGAACGCACTCAACGCCTTAGGCCGGATCTCTTGAAAAATCTTTAGACTCCGACTCCTAAACGCTGGGAGTCGCGACCTCAGGCCACGGCTTATAAACAAGGATTAATCCACCCGATTGAGGAGACCGGTTGAAGTTTCCATCACAAACCCCTTGACGCTGACTCCTTCAGGGGGCATCAACGGATGATTGGAGATGAGATCAACGGTTTCCCTCACAGCTTCCTCGGTGTCTTCAAAGCCGTGAAGCCATGAATCAAGATCAATGCCGCAATGCCGCATAAGGGTAATGTGCTCCTGGCTGACACCTCTTTCTTTCATCAGATGCAACATTTCATCAGCGTTCATCCCCTGGACGCCACAACCGGTATGCCCAATCACCATAATTTCATTGACTCCTAACTCATAGACAGCAATCAGCAGACTGCGCATCGTGGAATCAAATGGATTGGTAATCGTAGCACCGGCATTTTTGATAATTTTCACATCACCATTGCGTAGCCCGAGAGCTGCCGGAAGCAGCTCTACAAGGCGCGTATCCATGCAGGATACTATGGCAATTTTCTTATCGGGATATTTATCGGTGGCATACTTTTCGTAGCCACCGTTTTCTACAAATTTTCGGTTAAATTCCAGAATCTCGTTGATCATTTCATTATCTTTTTGACACGAGTCGTCCCATTATCGAGTAATTCGGATTTGATATAGAATCCCTTTGCAGGCTCTGCAATACTACGTCCCTGAAGGTCGAAATAAGTTGTTGCGACCACAGTCACATCCTCCTCGGCAGGAGCAACCACCTTAGCTTCAAAATCGAGATAATCCGACTTGACACAGTTGACCGGGATTCGGGTGTCGCTATCCACAATTATAGCCACGACACGCATCAGATCATAGTTGGTGAAAGGATTGGTCTTGCTCTTGGTGCCTATCTTCTCGACCGGAATATCATACACATGCGTATATTCTTCTCCACCTTTAATATCAGACGGCAGAGACCCTTTCACACCATTATATGAGGAACAATGAGCGACCACATCGTTAAAATACAACCCCTTGACCGAAGATCCCTTACCAAGGAACAAAGACCAGTATTTACCCGGATAATACCCCGCCGGCAATGAATAGTAATAATTCTCCTGTTCCCAAGTATTGTTGCGGAGTCCATCAGCGATGAGAATATACTCCACGGCATAATTTGATTCCGGGTAATCGCAGACAAACCGGGAAGTGGACGTGCAACGCAAAGCAGTGTGTTCCTCATCCGCCCATTCGATAGTTGCATTAATCTCCGCAAAGGCATCTTTATTTTTTTCCACAGGCCATAATTTCGGGAGATAGCTCGGATCCTTACCGATAGTTCTATCAATGTATGAGAAGGGGAAACCTCCGACATTTGAAGGATATGAAGCGACTACAGACATGGGATCACCATTATGATAGGCAACTCCGACAAAATCATCCCCATATTCATCATTCATTTCCTCCATCGCAACATACCCGCGCGGACAATAGCCACACCACAGACCGGTATACTCCTCTACCAACGGACGATAAGTGGCAGTAAACGAGCTGACTATCAATGAGCTCTCCAGTGTCTTATTCGCGCTGGTATTTTCAACACCGTTAATTTTATCAATGGTATATGAAATCGGGTATGTACCTACTTCAGAAAGCACAGGAAGCGGAAATGAGAACGACCCGACCGTGCCGTAATAAGGACAAATCGGATTCTCGAACGCGACATGAGAACTTACAGACTCACCGTTGACAGTGTAAGTATAATCGATATCGGAAATCGGAGAGGCCCCTACATTAACTATTTCAACTTGTGTTTCCTTCTCCTTATCCACTTCGGTTACAAATGTCTTCTCCTTCAGATAAGCGCAGCTTTGGCTGAAATCGCCTTCCAGTTTGACGATCATCGTGCTGCCATATTCGTTTGAACTATTGATATCTGTCCATTTAAGAAGAGATACCGTGGAATGCAGATACAGAGAACCCGCGGGTGCATCTTCAAAGACAGTGACGGGATATTGGGCACCCATAATAGCCTGACCCTCCGAATTCTTTACTGAAGTGATGGTTAGAGAGTATCCTACATATACACCCTCCTCGGTGATTTCATAGGGTTCGGGGAATGACACACTTAAAACATTATCATTCACAATCCCGGGCACAGAGCAGATATTCGGAAGATTCTTCATGCTCTTAAGCTTCAGCTCAGTCGTAAGCCACCCCATCGGATCGGAATAACAACCATCCATTTCCGGAACGGCTACTTCCAACCCGGTGATTTTCGTTCCTACCAGATTGGGATTGTTGAGCAAAACCGCCACATCGTACGTTTCAGCTTTTGTAGTGCCGTAAATATAGACATCGCCTCCATTATAATAGGAAAAATCTGTTGTTTCCGCTTTGACAGGGATAGCGGAGCATATCGAGATACACGCCGCAATCATTAAAAGTAGATACTTCTTCATATTATTATATTCGTTGATTAATTCAAACCTATTAGATTGCAAATATATAGAAAATAATAGAATTATCAATATTTCAAATCCATTTCAGTAAAAATTATGCGGAAAGGAGTCTCCCGACGGTTGTCCGCAAACCACAAAAAAGGAACCGCAAAACATTTAGAGCCCATCTCTTAAATCGTGGAATACATACGCATCAACCCCACCACCTTATATAAAGCAATCACATCAGATGTAGGAATGCTGAATGGCGGATACCGGGGATTCAGACTTTTGGCGGTGATGGTTTCCTCGGAACGGTCATTACCGGGATAGAGGGTTTTGACCATCACTCCATTATTGGTATCGATCACCATCGGATTCCCCCAAGGTATATAACTCCTTTCATTTATCCTCTTGATCATAAGCGTATCGCCATGAAAGAACTCCGGCTCCATACTGTCGCCTGAAATCTGAATTGCAAAATCGACGCCCTTCACCGGCACACGAATACGCTCGCATTGATTCAAGGTCACGGGATCCGAATATGCCTGAATACTTCCAGCCGTAGCACGTGCCGGCAGAAGCGGCACCCAATACTCCTCCTCATCGTAAGCATAGAACTCGGGTGATTCTGCAGCAAGCATCTCCCCGTCTCCATACATCAGCCAATCGCGATTCAGGTTGGGGAACAGTTCGCAAATCTTCACTACCTTATCCTCCGGCAGCGACTTACGCATAGCATTAATATAGGCCGGCGACACACCCAACATCCTGCAGAACTCCGCATTCTTAACCCCTTGCGAACGGAGAAAAGTCAACAATCTGCCTTTGATACTATCTTCTTCTTTCATATCAATTTGTTTCCAGCGGGAGTTTCACCCGATAAGGCGCATACCCCTGTGACTCATAATATATTTGCCGTAAATTTAGCAATTCTAAATCATTCAACAAAATAATTTAACAATTTTATGAAAAATCAAAAGTATAGACCTTCCGGATCTCTAAGCCGGATCGTTTTTCTACTTGTAATGATCACTCTCCTGCTCGCGTCATGCGGTTGTCAACGAAAGATTTACATACCGGTGGAAACGGTGAAAGTCATTTCCGACTCAACATCATCAGTCGCGCGGGTTAACGACTACATCAACATGAGCGACAGCGTCACAATCATCATGAAAGGGGACACGCTAATCCGCGACCGCATCCGAACCGTAACAAAGCACCATATCGCTACTGACACCTTGATTAAACAACATGTAGATACCATCCGCATCGAAGTGCCGGTAATAGTTAAAGAAAACAAACCGGCAGACCGGAAAAGCAATTGGAATTTCATCCCATGGCTGATCATGAGTATTATCCTGATAATAATATTCTTCCTGATAAAAAAGATCCGGACCCGCTCTATTTAGACCATATTCCATAAATAAGCATGACGAAAAATAAGAATCGTGAACAAATAATCATCACGAAGAAACTTAGACCCCGTCTCTTAAAACAGAGACGCAAAAAATATTCCTCCACTATTTAATGACAACGCCCTTATGAAAATAACAATCAGACAAGACAACGCCCTCAATCGAGTAGCAATCTCAACCGCCTACTCATCCAGCCGCGGAAAAGGAGCTGAAACGGAAGAAACGCTGATAGCGGACTCCGAATTGCTGGAAAATTTTTTTAATACCGCTACCGCCCTTGCCGCCATTGAGCTTTCCTCTTTTAATATACTCTATAGTCCCGGCGAAGGAACAGTGGAATGGGAATTTGCCGAACTCAAAGATAATCCGGACACCCGACATACTGTGGAGACACTTCTTTTGGATTATTACACAGAAACAATTATCCGACAATGGTTAGGATTACTGCGCGACACCGAGATGCGCAATTCATCCACACTCAGTCCGTTGGCAGAAGCAATCGGGAAACTCACACTTAAAGAGACGGAGAAAACAATGCCGGCGCCCCACCGCCACGTTCGCCGACCTCTCTTCCCATGCTGACACCTTCCGAAACCCACATGAAATATTATTTGGAAAAATCAAATTAAATATATAACTTTGCAAAGTCGCAGAGGGGGAAAAGACATATTTCCCGTGCGACCGACATGGTGGATAAATTTGGCTGCTTGCAACCACCGGAAAAAAATGCTAAAACTGCACTTCGCACCTATGCGCTATGAAAGACTCCTTGATAATTTTTTGACGAGGGTCATGACGGTGCGACTTCCGTTTTACGCATTTGATTCCGACCGGGAACCAAATGCTTTTTTTATCTCGTTTTCTCAACTTGAGAAATCCGACCTTTACACATCTCAGAACAATATTCACAGGGATATATAACTATAATTGAAAACAAGCCAATCTCTTCTCCTATACTCCCGAATTTATTACGCAAAACAACTAAAAGCAAAATAATGAGTTACTTATTCACATCAGAGTCCGTTTCAGAAGGACATCCTGACAAAGTGTCAGATCAGATAAGCGATGCAGTGCTCGACGAGCATCTCGCACGTGACCCCAAAGCACACGTAGCCATCGAAACCCTATGCACCACCGGGCAGGTCGTAATTGCCGGCGAAGTGGAGAGCAACGCCTCGGTCGATGTGGCTAAAACAGCTCGCGAGGTAATTAAAAAAATAGGATACGACCGCGGTGCATATCGCTTTGATGGCGATTCGTGCGGCATCCTGTCAACAATCCACTCACAAAGTGAGGATATCAACCGTGGAGTTTCAGGTCTTTCCGGTGTTGAGAAAGAGGAACAGGGAGCGGGCGATCAAGGGATGATGTTCGGATATGCGACAGCGGAAAGTTCCAACTATCTCCCCCTGACTCTTGACTTATCTCATCTTCTGCTGCGCGAACTCGCTGAAATCCGCCGTGAAGGGAAAGAGATGACCTACTATCGCAAAGGGAAACTCACCACCTATCTGCGCCCCGATGCCAAGAGTCAGGTCACCGTGGAATATGACGACACTAATCAACCGCTAAGAATCCACACCATAGTCATCAGCACTCAGCACGATGATTTCGTAGCGCCACTCAACGACACACCCGAGGCACAACGTACAGCCGACGAAGAAATGCTATCAATCATTCGCAAGGATGTGGCACAAGTGCTTCTTCCGCGCGTGATTGCCAAGCTCCCTGAAAGATTGCAGAAACTCTTTGACAAAAATCTTGTTCTCCACGTCAATCCTACCGGGAAATTTGTACTTGGCGGCCCACATGCCGATACAGGTCTTACAGGTCGCAAGATAATCGTAGACACATACGGAGGTAGAGGTGCTCACGGAGGTGGAGCCTTCTCAGGGAAAGACCCGTCAAAAGTGGATCGCTCGGCAGCCTACGCTTGCCGCCACATAGCAAAAAACATGGTAGCGGCCGGAGTTGCGTCGGAGATGCTTGTGCAGGTGGCATATGCAATTGGCGTGGCAAAGCCTGTAAGTGTATTCGTAAATACTTTCGGGACTTCCCATGTCGACATCCCTGACAGTGAGATTGCGGAGAAGATCGCAAAGCTTTTCGACCTGCGTCCGGAAGCAATCGAGCGTGAACTCAAGTTGCGCAACCCCATTTATCTGGAGACCGCAGCCTATGGGCACATGGGTCGCGAACCGCGTACAGTAACAAAGGAATTCGGTAAAGGGACACTATCGGATCCGAAATTCGAATGTGAGGTTGAGCTCTTTACCTGGGAGAAGCTCGATGCCGTAGAACGCATCCGCAGCGAGTTTGGGCTCAATGCATAGACCCCGTCTCAAACCGACGCTTGCCGACCTGATCGGGAAGCGTAAAAAATGTTTTGTGCGTAAAAATTTGATAGATTAATAGGAATTTATTATCTTTGCGTGCTATTTTAGACACGCGACGATTGATTTTCGCCCGAAAATCGGTCGTGGCGTAATACATACGTAATAGATAATCAATAATTTTCAGCTATATTTTAGAATGGCAACTTTAGAGAAAATCAGAAGCAAGTCAGTGCTGCTTATCATCATTATCGGTGTTGCGCTGCTCGCCTTTATCGTTGGTGACGCACTCACCAACAGCCAAAACCTGTTTGGCGACCGCACCACAGTGGCAAAAATAGGTAACGATAAAATCGACTATACGGAATATCAGAGGAAGCGCGAGGAGCTCAACAACCGTCTTGAGGAAGCTCGCAAGCAGAATCCTCAGCAGTATGCCAACTTCGACACTCAGCTTCTTCCCCAGATGGCTCTCAACGAGCTGATTGGCGAAAAGCTTCTTGACAATGCCGTGGCAAAGCTTGGTCTCAAGACCTCAGGAGAGCAATTGCGTTTCTATGTTCTTGAGCAACCTGTCAACCGTGAAGCTCTCGGTCATATCATCCAGCAACTCAACAACTCCGGATTGTCAGTACAAACGCCTCAACAGGCATACGAAGTTATCTTCAATCCCAAACGCAACGGTTTGACCGACGCCCAGATGGAGCCATTCCAGAAAGCATGGGTTGCAATGGAGGAAGAGACCAAGCAGATGCTTAACCGCCAGACTTACCAACGTCTTGTCTACGGTTCTGTAAAGGCCAACGATCTTGACAAGAAAGCTCTCTACGATGATTTTGTAGCCACGACACAGGCAGACGTTGCCTATCTCCCCTTCGGGATGCTCGACGAGAAGAAATATCCCGTCAGCGATGCTGAGATGAAAACCCAGTACGATCTGAAAAAGAATCAGTTTAAGGTTGAAGAGCCTACTAAAGATATCGCTTTCATAGCAGTTTCAATCACACCTTCGGATGCCGATAAGAAAGCGGCCGACAAACTTGCTCAAGAAACTCTCGCATCCATGCGCGACAGCGCCGGTGTCAACAAGCAGCTCCGCAAGGAGGGTGTGCAAGTGGAGCGTCGTCAACTCCGTGCTTCCGATATTCCTGCAGGCGCAATCAAAGATTATGTTCTTTCAGCATCTATGGATAGCGCCAAGATGATTTACAGCAACATTCAGGGTTTCACAGCTGTCAAGGTCAATGGCCGCACAGCCGCTGTGGATTCAATCCAGCTTGACATCGTGCAAGTGGCAGGTGCCAATCTTCCTGCCCGGGTTCTCGCCAAACTTAATACCGGACTTTCCACCGACAGCATCAACACAGTCTTCTCAGCAGACAGCGTAATGGCGCAGACCAAGCAATGGATTCCACTATACTCGGCACAGGGACCGACACAAGCTCTTCAGGATGCACAGCTTGATTCACTCATGAATGCCGGAAGCAGCTTCATCACGATTATGTCTTCCCCCGAAGGCTCAGTGCTTGCAAAAGTTGTAGAAAAGAAAGCTCCCGTTCAGATTTATGAGTATGACGAAGTGACATATTCACTTAAGCCGTCAGTCAAGACAATCAACGACGAGCGCACAAAACTTGAGAAATTCCTCAACTCCAACAAGACTGCAAAAGATTTCATTGCCAATGCAGCGAAGGCAGGCTATAGCGTTCAGGAATTCAGCCTCAATCAGTCGAGCCCGGCAGTTCCCCGCATGATGGGTATGAACTCATATTTCCCCGACAGCCGTCAGGTGGTTCGTTGGGTAATGATTGATGGTGAGACAGGAGAAGTCAGCCACATCTACGAATCAAAAGATTCACAAAATCCGATGCTTTATGCGGCAGCCGTGACAGCTGAATATGACGACTATGTACCAATGACCAACAAGGATGTCAAGGCATACGTAACCAATCTTGCACGTCGCTCGAAAGCCGGTGATGAGATGGTGAAGAAATATTCAAATGCCAAGTCAGTTGCCGATGCAGCCCGCGCAATGGGTGTTGAAGCTCAGAATTATCCTCAGCTCCGTCTATCACGCTCTTCTGAAGTTCGCGATGGGAAGGTGCTTGGTCAGATTCTCGGTTCAAGCAAAGGCACGAAGCCTGTGGTTGTGAAGGGTGACGACGGAGTATATGTATTCGTTGTGAACGGCCACAGCACAGAGACATTCCCCTTCAACGACCAGCAGTATGAACAACAATACTATCAGATGGTCAATCCTCAGTTTGAGGAAATGATGAGAGGATCAAAGAAGATTGTCAATAAATCATACAAGTTTGAGGCAGGCGATTAATCGATTGCCCAAGCATGAATAAATAAGCGAAGGGCTGTTTTTTATCAGAAAAAAACAGCCCTTCGCTTATAACGGAATTCACAGGAATTAGTTTTCCCAATCTTTCACCCCAATATTATTCAAAATGGAGCAAGATAAACAACCATTGATAGGAATGACTCTCAGCGAACTTGAAGGAGTGGCTCGCAAAGGGGGCATGCCGAAATTTGTAGGGAAACAGCTTGCAGACTGGCTTTATGCCAAACGTGTCGACACATTCGATGCTATGGTCAACATATCAAAGAAGAACCGTCAATGGCTATCCGAGAACTTCACCATCGGAAGGACACCACCGGCAGCGGCGAGTAAATCTTCGGATGGGACTGTGAAATATCTTTTCCGCGTCGCAGGGAACAGACAGATAGAATCCGTCTATATTCCTGACCGTGACCGGGCTACCCTCTGCGTCTCCTCCCAAGCGGGATGCAAGATGAACTGTTACTTCTGCGCCACCGGGAAAATGGGCTTCAAAGCCAATCTGACAGTTGCCGAGATTATGAATCAGATTCTGTCGATTCCACCATCTCCGGCTCCCGGAGAGCCTGAGATGAATCCTCTGACCAATATCGTCTTTATGGGGATGGGGGAGCCCCTTGACAACTATAAGGAAGTGGCACGGGCAATAGAGATTCTCACCTCCGACTGGGGACTCGCATGGAGCCCTAAAAGGATAACGGTTTCCACTGTGGGTCATTTAGGTCATCTGCGCGAACTTCTTGAAGAAAGCAATGTGCATGTGGCTATAAGCGTTCACTCCCCCATAGCTTCTGAACGAGAAGCCATGATGCCGGCTCAAAAGGCATTCCCGATCAGCAGCGTAATGAAGATGCTATCAGGCTATGACTTCTCGCATCAGCGGCGCCTGTCGCTCGAATATATAATGTGGCGCGGAGTCAATGACGACATCGCTCATGCCGAGGCGTTGGTGAGACTCATAGGGAATCTTGACTGTCGGGTAAATCTCATCAGGTATCATGCCATTCCCGGAGTTGAATTAAAGCCCTGCAGCGAAGAGAGGATGCTGATGTTCAGAAATTATCTTAATTCAAAAGGTATAACCGCCACAATCCGCGCTTCCCGCGGGGAAGACATCCAGGGGGCATGCGGAATGCTTGCGACAAAATAATCTGAAGTAAAAACTAAAATGAGAAATTCAATAAAAGTCGGTATCACCCACGGCGATCTTAACGGCATCGGGTATGAAGTAATCGTAAAGGCACTTGCTGACGAAAGATTCACGGAACTCTGCACACCGGTAATTTTCGGGATTCAGAAAGTTCTGAATAATGCACGCCGCCAATTCGGAGGACAAGAATTTTCCTTCAAATCCGTAAGGTCAGCAGCCGATGCTCCCGAAGGAGTCGTATCACTCGTCGACATAGGGATGGACGTTGCACTCCAGCCGGGACAAGAGACTCCCGAGGGTGGAGAAGCCGCCATCAAGGCTCTCCGCATGGGAGTGGCAGCTCTTAAAAAAGGTGAGATTGATGTTTTGGTGACAGCTCCCATTTCAAAGCACAATACATATAGCGAAGATTTCCCGTTTGCCGGTCATACTGATTTTTTACAATCGGAACTCGGAGAAGAAAATGCCGACAAGGCGCTGATGATACTTGCAGACGACAGGATGCGTATGGCATTGGCGACAACCCATCTCCCCGTGGCAGAGATATCCTCAGCCATAACCAAAGAGAAATTGCTTCAGACATTCGAGACTCTGACCAAGACAATGATTCAGGATTTCACCATCGAGCGTCCTCATATCGCTGTATTTTCCTTGAACCCTCATAACGGAGACAATGGTCTTCTCGGCAACGAAGAGAAGGATGTTATAATCCCCGCAATTGAGGAAGCTGCAGAGAAAGGGATGCTGGTTTTCGGGCCTTATTCCGCCGATGGTTTTTTCGCTGCGGGAAGAGGACGTGATTTCGATGCCATCGTGGCAATGTATCACGATCAGGGGCTCGCTCCCTTTAAGGCGCTCTCCGGAGATACCGGGGTTAACTTTACGGCAGGTCTCCCATATGTTAGGACCTCACCTGATCATGGGACAGCCTTTGACATTGCCTGGAAAGGGGAGGCTAATCCGGAATCAATGAGGGCAGCGATATTTGCCGCTATCGACATCTTCCGCAGGCGCCGGGCTTATAAAGAATATTCAGCAAATCCGCTACGCAATCAATTTGTGGAAAAAGGAGCTGATAAAACAGTCGATCTTACAAAAGATGAGGAAATAAAATAACCGTATCATCCAACTAAAAATCTTAATCAGTTACATACTATGAATTTCGGCATCATAGCGGCAGGCGAAGGCTCTCGCCTGCAACATGAGGGAGTGCAACTTCCCAAACCTTTGGTACCCATCGACGGCACACCGATGATTAAGCGCCTTATCGATATCTTTATCGCATGCGGTGCAAAATCAGTGGGCATCATAATCAATGAGTTCATGACGGAAGTGGCTGATTATCTTCGGACAATCGCACCCACCCTTCCTGTGGAGCTCGGGATAGTGGTAAAAACCACACCCTCATCGATGCATAGCTTCTATCATCTGTCATCGCTGCTGAAAGGGAAAGGACGGTTCATTGTCACAACTGTGGACACCATCTTCCGCCCCGATGATTTCAGAAAGTATGTCGAGGCATACGAGAATGCGCCTGCGGAAATTCAAGGGATGATGGCTGTGACTCCATTTGTGGATGATGAGAAACCTCTATATGTCGAGATGGATTCCGAAGGGCAGATCAAGGCATTCTCGGATAGCCGCACTCCGGAGACCAAATATGTTTCAGGAGGGATCTACGGACTTTCAGATCCGGCGGTGGATGTGCTTGACAAGTGTCTGAAAGAGGGAGTCTCACGTATGCGTAATTATCAAAGAGCGTTGCTTGCGGAGGGACTCGACATCAGGGGATATTCCATAAACAAGATTGTTGATGTGGATCATGCCTCGGATATATCTACAGCAGAAGCCTTCCTTAAAGCCCGATAGACGTTTAGCTGAATCCACCCCGGAAACAGTGCCGGTTATAATGCAGAGTCTCATTATAATGCAGAGTCTCAATCATAAGAATTACCAAAATTTAGAACAATATATATGGCTGACATAAAAATAGCAGGTGTCATGCGCGCCGGTGCCTATTCACCCAATCATATCGGCAATGATGCCGCCATCTTCAACGGGACAGTCGAACTACTGCGTAAACGGGGTTGTGAAGTCCGTATACTTAATGAAGAGGAATTCCAAAACAATGATATAACCGAGGATATAATCCTCAACATGTGTCGTGAACAGAAATCCATAGCCAAGCTTCAGGAACTTGAGGAGAAAGGGGCTCTGGTCATCAACTCAGGCTTTGGAATTGAGAATTGCACTCGCGAGCGTATGACCCGACTTCTTCTTGCAAACAATATCCCCTATCCGGACAGTCTTATAGTAGATACAAATGAATCTATCATAGATGCCCTTAAGAAAGCCGGGATGAAAGCGTGCTGGATAAAACGCGGGGATTTTCACGCCATGCACAAAGAAGATGTCAGCTATAGCCGCCATCCTGAGGAAGCACAGGAGACACTGCATGAGTTTTTCTATCGCGGAATCAAACGTGCCGTGATCAATCGGCATCTTGTGGGCGACCTTATAAAGTTTTATGGAGTCAGCGGACAACCTTTCTTCCATTGGTTCTATCCCTTCGACGAAGGTCATAGCAAATATGGATTGGAAGCGATCAACGGGCATTCCAAAGGATTACACTTTGACGCGGAATATCTGAAAGAAATCTGTCAGAAAGCATCTGATGTGCTCGATGTCAAGATATACGGCGGTGACTGCATAGTCGATGCCGACGGGTCAATCAGGATAATAGACTTCAACGACTGGCCCAGTTTTGCACCGTGCCGCCAAGAGGGGGCATTGGCGATTGCCAAGTGTGTCCTTGAAACCATCCGTGAATGGCGTAACGGAAAAGAGAATAAAGATTAACAGGCTCACCGCCGGAATGTCTTAAACGCACATCACGCGCCGGCTCTAAAAAGTAAAAAGAGATGAAAAGTTTTAAAACGCTTAAGGAGGAATATAAGTCCACATTAAAATCGATGGACACGGAGGAAACCTTTGATCTTGTTTTCTACCGTCCGATAGGTTATTGCTGGGCACTTATTGCCAAGAAACTCGGAATAACCCCGAATGCAATCACCATCGCGTCCATCTTTATCGGAATAGCAGCGGGAGTATGCTATTATTACAACAGCATCTGGATTAACCTCATAGGAGTATTACTTTTAATCTGGGCGGACTCATTTGACAGCGCGGACGGTCAGCTCGCCCGCATGACCAAGCAATATTCACGACTCGGACGCATTCTTGACGGAGTGAGCGGAGATTTCTGGTTTGCTGCCATTTATATTGCAATCTGCCTGAGAGAGAATGTCACGAGCGACTTCTTTATGGCCCATAAATGGGTAATCTGGGTAGTAGCAGTCGCTGCCGGCATATCCCACGGTCTGCAGGCCGCTATGGCTGACTATTACCGTCAGTTCCATCTCTATTTCCTGAAAGGAGCTGAAGGGAGCGAACTTGATAATGCTGCGGAGCTGTGGGAGAAATACCATGCACTGACCTGGAAACATGATTTCTTTAAGAAAGTGACGTTGATGTTCTATACCAACTACACTGTCGGTCAGGAGAAACGCACTCCGGCAATGCAAAGACTACGCAAAGCTCTGAAGGAAAAATACGGTGACCAGCCCGCGTCCGAAGCCTTCCGCGCACGTTTCCGCGAATTGAGCAAGCCCTTGATGAAATATACCAATATCCTCTCCTTCAATACCCGCACATTCGCACTTTTTGCCGCTCTGCTCATCTTCAGAATGCCCTGGCTTTACTTTGCATTTGAACTCATCGTGCTCAACGGTGTATTAATATATATGGTATGTCGTCATGAACGGATCTGCAAGAAGCTCATCACCAATCTTGACTGACATACATATAATCTTACATCGCGGCTCAAAAAGGTGAGTTGCGCTTATACGGGTTTTTACAAATCAATTTTTCGGGAATGAAGCCTTACTCCCCGTCTAATAAATTTAATTATGGAAAATTCAGCAAAACAGAATTTAAAAGATGTCAAGGGTATCATCTTTGATTACGGGGGTACCATCGACTCTGGCGGTGACCACTGGAGCGAGATAATATGGAATGGATATAACAAGGCGGGAGTCGCGGTCAGTAAAGAGGATTTCCGTGTGGCGTATGTATATGCCGAACGTGAACTTGCACGCACACTGCATATTCTCCCCCACCATAATTTCGACGATCTGCTGTTGATAAAGATGCAGATAGAACTTCAATATCTTGCGCAAGAGGGGAAATTCGCACCGTCAGAAGTGGATGCAAAAGCAAAGGAGATAGCAGATTATTGCTATCAGACAGCGCGCACTTTCACTTCGAAGGCAGCAGATGTGCTCAAAAAATTATCCTCCCGCTATCCGATGGTTCTTGTCTCAAATTTCTATGGCAACATCGAGGCGGTGCTCAAAGATTTCGGGCTCGACGGATACTTCAGGAAGATAATCGAAAGCGCCGTTGTCGGTGTTCGCAAACCTGATCCCGCCATATTCAAGCTTGGCGTCGAGGCATTGGGATTAAAGCCGGAGGAAGTGCTTGTGGTTGGAGATTCCTACAAGAAGGATATACTCCCTGCACGCTCTCTCGGATGTCAGACAGCGTGGCTCAAAGGAAAAGGATGGACAGCGGAGGAAGACGCTCAGCAAGACCCATGTCAGATTTCCTCGCTTGAAGAGCTTGAGTCATCATTATCAGTCTAAGAGCCCGACCATAT
>CAZFUF010000027.1:23043-35840 GCA_964521885.1 uncultured Sangeribacter sp.
TTTCCTCGCTTGAAGAGCTTGAGTCATCATTATCAGTCTAAGAGCCCGACCATATAATTTGAGACGGGCTCTAAGAGCCCGACCATATCCTGATGGATTAGGGTAAGCATCAGTGTGGATTTATATTTTTGCATATTCCGGACTTTTTACTAATTTTGTAGGAAACAATGACCTAACAGAAAAAGCGAAGAAAGGTCCTTGATCTTATAAACACTATGAAACCCTAACCTCATCATGTCTAAACTCAAATCTTACCTTGGTGCTGTCATGGCGATAGCATCACTCCTCTTTGCAGTTAATCTTCAGGCTGCGATCACAGAGATCACTACTCCAACAAAGTATTATCTCATCCATTCGAGTGGTCTTCATCTTGCCAAAGGGAATGCCGACAAAGCTGTGCTCGAAAGTGCGACTATCAGCAATCCTCAAATACTCACATTCACTCCACGTGAAAACGGGACATATAATATCCAGGCTCCGGATGGTTCTTATCTGACTCAATCGGGTTCCTATAACACCACTTTCAACGGAGACCCCGAAGCGAAAGCAGCTCAGTTTGAGATGCTGGTAGTGAATCCATCGTATATCAAGCTCAAATGTATGCAAAACAACCTGTTTTTAGGGACAGATATGTCAGCACAAGGATCAAGCGTTTTTTCCAATAAAAACGGAGCCGACAGCATGCATTACTGGTTCTTATCAGAAGATCCTCAGGCACAGCCCGGGAGTGACCAGTTCTCATACATCATCAATCCCGAAGCAAAGCGTCAGAAATTTGACGGATGGGGCGTTTCTCTCTGCTGGTGGGCCAATATGTGCGGAAAGTGGAGCGACGACAAGATTGATGAGATCATTGATTGGCTCGTAAGTCCTGAAGGACTTAACTTCCGGATCTTCCGCTATAATATCGGAGGGGGTGATGACCCTGAGAATAAAAACTGTACTCCCCACCACATGGGGAAAGGTAAAGGACTGCGCGCAGAGATGGAGGGATTTAAGGATTCTTCGGATGGTCCCTATATCTGGACACGCGATGAGGCTCAGCGAAAGATTCTTCTTAAGATCAAAGAGAAACGTCCGGATGCCATCTTCGAGGCATTCAGCAACTCGGCTCCCTGGTATATGACCTACAGCGGATGCTGCAGTGGCAACACCGACTCCTCCAAGGACAATTTGAAACCGGAATTCTACGAAGAATTCGCACATTATCTCGTAGACGTCTGCAAGCACTATAAAGATGAATATGGGATTGAATTCAAGACACTCGATCCCTTCAACGAGCCGATGACGTCATATTGGGGTTGCGGCGGAGGTCAGGAAGGTTGCCACTTCGATGTGAAATCTCAGATTGCCTTCATCAAAGTTCTTTCCCCAATCCTTAAGGAATCAGGGCTTAACACCGTCATCTCGGCAGCGGATGAGACAGCGGTGGATCAATCTGTCAAGGATTTTATTGAATATCGTAAGGCGGGAGTGCTTGATCTCATCGGACAATTCAATACACACACTTATTCCGCTGACGACAAGAGCCGCACCAAGCTGAGTTCTCTCTGTCGTGAAGAAAATATGCCTGTCTGGATGAGCGAAGTCGGTGCTCCCGGTTCCGGAATCTCCGGCAACCTGGGAATGGCGCAGAAAGCGATCAATGATATTCGCCACATCATGCCCTCCGCTTGGATCGACTGGCAATATATCGAAGAAAACAATGACCAATGGTGTCTTGTCAAGGCTTTCAGTTTCGCACAAGGGAAATATAAGAAAGTAAAGAATTATTCCGTCCGGTCTCAATTGAGCCGATATATAAAAGAGGGGTCAACAATTCTGACCTCACTTAATTCACGCACTCTTGCCGCCCTTTCACCCGATGGGAAAAGCGTGGTGCTCGTGGCTGTAAATACAGGCAGCATTCCGGCATGCCATATCGCCGATCTGACCATGTTTAAATCTGTCGGTAATGAGATCTCAGCGACTTATACCGATAAACAGCATGACGTGGAGACTTTTGATAATTATACTATCACCGACGGTATCCTTTCTTTCGAACTCCCCAAAGAGAGTATCGCCACTTTTGTCATTCCGGTGACTGTGGAAGAAAGTAAAGCCACTGAATTGAAAAGCGATGCCAGCTATCTCATCTGTCCCCGCGCTAACGCAAACGTAGCGATGAATGCAACTGAAGATAAAGTGGCTGTCACATCCATATCTCTTGCCGATTCTCAGGTTTTCAAACTCACAAAAGAGGGGGAACGGTATAGAATCACCAACCTCAACAGTCTGACCCTCACCGCTTCTGAAGAATATCCATTGACGGCATCCTCCTCTTCCCAAGGGATTCAGAATTTTAATGTCACCCCTATCGATGATTTATATTTCAAGATCACTGACCCGGAGGGGACGCGTGGATTCGACCTTAACGGGGAGAGTCTTTCCGAAGGGACTTCCGTGGGTATCTACAATTACGCAGCCGATGCCCCGATCCATCGCCAATGGCTGCTCTGCCGCCTTCCCGAAAATTATAAGGGAGCCGAAGTCATCTCCCCTATTTCCGAGAGACTTTCACAACACATAATGTCGATATCCACCCCGACTGCAGGGGAATTGGCAATCACATTCAACGATGGAGGAAACGGGATCCTCACCATCTATTCTCCGGATGGCAGACTGATATTTACACGTCAAGCACCCGGCAGGGAGATTTGCCTGCCGCTCAAGCCCAATCTCCACATCATCAATTATCGCCACTCCTCAGGCAATGACTCTCAACTCATTATGGTTCGCTGATAATCATATTTTAATATGAAGTTTTCAAAAATTTTTCTAATCATTCTTTTGATCATCTCCGGCACTTTGAGAATGAGTGCCGCCTCACCTCTCTTCAGCACAGAGACAGAGGAACATTGGTATGTCATCAGTTACGCTAACGGCGGACGTGTATTTACCGACAATGGCGACGGGAAAGCTATCACCCACATCGCAGCCAAAGCAGGCGATGAGTCTCAGATGTGGAAGCTTGTCGGAGATGCCAACAGTTTTAAATTGGTCAGCAAGGGAGGACGCTACGTCTATAAGGATGGGCCGTTCCGCACCACTTCCGACTCCTCCAAAGCGATCTCCCTGAAACTTGAAGAAGCCGGCAACAAGGCATACGCCGATTGTTACCAGATAAATTACACCGGTGATGGATGGGGTATCATGAATCAATACGGCAACGGGGAAGTGAATGGATGGTATGATGATCCCAACGATCAGAATAACGCTCTGATGTTTATTGATCCCTCCACGATACGTCCGCGCCCCGACATGTCACAAATAAAGGAATTCGAGGTTTTGTCTTCCTCTGACTATCAGCCTTCGAATCGCGCCACTCTATGGTACACTCTCCCGGTGACCTCACAAAAGGTGAAAAATCCTTGGATGGAATATGCACTTCCGATCGGTAACGGTGAATTCGGAGGTATGGTCTACGGGGGTGTGCATTGTGAGGAGTTCCAGTTCAACGACAAGTCCCTTTGGACCGGCTCTTCAACATCCCGTGGTTGCTACCAGAATTTCGGAGACATCTTTATCGAAGATATTTCCGATGTATTCGACAATACTCCTGTCAAAGACTATGTACGCTATCTCGACATGAACGAGGGTATCGCCGGGGTTTCTTATTCCGACGGGACAACCGCTTACACACGTGAATACATCTCAAGCAACCCCGATAAAGTGGTTGCCATCAGACTCAAAGCCTCGAAGAACGGAAAAATATCAGTGCGTCTTCGCTTGCTCAACAATGTCAAGTTGACCACAGTAAGTCCCGTTTATACCGCACAAGGTGCAAGTTTCGAAGGGAAATTGGATCTGATCGATTTCAAAGCTGTGATGCGGATTCTCCCCACATCGGGAAAGATTGTTGCAAACGATGATAACATTGAGGTGACGGATGCAGATGAACTTCTGATTATTCTTGCCGGCGGCACAAACTTCGATCCTCACTCTCCCTCATACGTTTCTGATTCTTCGGCAATGAGAAGCGATATCGATGAGCGTGCCGAGGCAGCGCTTTCCAAAGGGTGGGCAACTTTGCTCGAACGTCATCAGGCGGATTATAAGCCTATCTTCAATCGCGTGAATGTTCAATTCAGCAATCTGGCATCCAATACTCTTCCCACCAACCAGCTCGTGGATAAATATCGCGGCAACGCATCCAGACATCCCAACGCGCTTATTCTTGAGGAATTGTATTTCAATTATGGCCGTTATCTCCTTATCAGTTCTTCGCGCGGAATGGATACACCGGCCAACCTTCAGGGTATCTGGAATAATTCCGATTCACCTGCCTGGCAGTCAGACATACACTCCAATATCAATGTGCAGATGAACTATTGGCTCGCAGAAAACACCAACCTCAGTGAAATGCACCTCCCCTATCTCAACTATGTATACAGCATGGCTCTCGAACATCCGCAATGGAGTGAATATGCACACCGTTCAGGTCAGTCAAAGGGATGGACATGTTTCACTCAGAACAATATCTTCGGACATTCCGACTATGCCGAGAATTATGTAATTGCAAACGCATGGTATACCTCCCACCTGTGGCAACATTACCGCTACACCCTTGATAAGGAGTTCCTTCGCGAAAAGGCTTTCCCGGTGATGAAAAGTTGCTGCGAGTTCTGGATGGAACGACTGACGGCAGCTCCTGACGGTTCTTTGGTCGCACCCGATGAATGGTCTCCCGAACATGGTCCCGCCAAAGAAGATGGCACTGCCCATGCTCAACAGATCATCGCTGACTTGTTTGAATCCACTCTCGCAGCGATAGACATACTCGACAATGAAAAAGAAAACGGCGACTTCGCTGCGGATCTGAAAGATAAATACTCCCGTCTTGACAAAGGTCTGGCGATTGAGCAATATAACGGTGCGTGGGGTTCTTCCTGCAACGGTGTCTCTTCCGGCACCGATATCCTCCGCGAATGGAAATACAGTGATTATTCACAAGGTCAGAACGGACATAGACATCAATCCCACCTTATGGCCATGTATCCGTTCAGCCAAATCACCCCGGAAAGCGAATATTTCACTCCCGCAATCAACTCGCTTAAACTTCGTGGAGATGAGTCAACTGGATGGTCTTTGGCATGGAAAATAAATCTTTGGGCACGTGCCCTCGATGGCGATAAAGCTCATTCCATCATACGCAATGCTCTCCGCCACTCCACATCCTACGATATTGACGAGAAGAAAGGTGGAGTTTATTATAATCTCTTCGACTCCCATGCTCCCTTCCAGATTGACGGGAACCTCGGTTTCTCAGCAGCTGTGGCAGAGATGCTCCTGCAAAGTTATAACGGCACCATCACTCTCCTTCCCGCTCTTCCTGAGGAATGGGCAGACGGTCATGCTCAGGGACTTCGCGGAATCGGTAATTTTGAAGTGGATCAACGCTGGAAATCAGGCACACTCCTGAATGCCGAGATCATTTCTTTCTCCGGTGAACCTTGCACAGTGGTCTATAAAAACATCAAGAACGCCACTGTCAAAGACAGTGATGGAACAAATATCGACTTCAAGGTTAATGGCGATAATTCTATCTCCTTCCCGACTACAGCAGGAAAAAGCTATCAAATCATGACTCCGGAGGGAGCCTCGGTTGAAAGCATCCATACCGCGGAGACTCCCGAGGTATCCGTATGCGACGGAATAGTGACCGTCGACAGTGAATCAGCCATGATCACAGTATATAACACCTCCGGAATGATTCTGACGAATAGTAACACCTCATCGGCAGATCTCAACCCATATCATGGCAACTCACTGATCATCAAAGTCAGCACCCCTGCCGGTGTCAAGGTTATCAAACACATAATCTGATAAACTTCCGACTCCGCATCTACTCCGAACATAGCACATACATAGAGAAGCAGTGACCCCAAAAGCATTTGAATCTTTTGTTTAAACAAAGTGTAAGAGCCCGTCTCAAATTTTATGAGACGGGCTCTTAGTATTATTTTGCATAAAAGTCATTTATCGCAATTACGGAATATATCAACTACACGGATATATGTCTAAATCAATTTTTTCTTAAAGGAATAAGAACGGCTTGCGCATTATTCATTCCACGCATAGTTCTTCCTACATTGGAATAAAAAATGGTAGGGTCGCAGATGATATATTTTTTTCCTTCAAAGTTGAAATAGTCACCGTTGACTTCAGGATCTGTAAAGGCTACGGCAGCCGCAAGATGGTCAGGGTATGAAACCAATGCAACGTCCAGATTCATAATATCACGCACCATCCTGGCGAAATTAATAGCATGATCCTCGCAATCGCTATATGGATAATACCAACTTTCATCCATAAAGAAAGCTCTGTCTCTCCCCCATATCTCCTCATCATACCCATATTTGAACGACTGTGCGAGATGGAGCAAAATGTTGACCCCTTCCAAATCTGTCTTACCTTCGACTGCTCTTCTCAGAGTTGGATAGAGAGAATTTCTGATCTCCGGAGAAGCCGGAGTATTTGCATTTATTGCCCAAAGAGTTAAAGGATCATCTGAAATAGTGGCTTCAGGATAAGTATTATAAAATTCAATCAGATTCTCATTAACAACAACCTCACACACCACTTCCGGGTGATTGTGAGCAACAACCCTACGCTCCGGAGAGGGTTTAAATTCAAGATTCATTACTTCCGGAATCTCAAAACTTAACGGGTTCTCACCGGGGAAACTGAATTTACATATTTCCAATCCACCCTGAATAGGCACCCCGTTATCAAGACTATAATATCTGTCTCCATCAATAATCAGCAGACTATTATTATAGACTATTCCTGTAGGTGAAAAAAATAAGTGAAGTTGCTTTCTTTCGTCTATGGCAAAACGCATCTTATATCCGCTCTGCGCAAAAAGAAATCCGGTAAGTAATATCACTGAATTATTATCCCCTTTTGTAATTTTTTTAGCGACCTCTTGCAATAATCTGAGATATGCCCAATCACATAGTTGCTTGTCCTTACGATGATTGAGACAATCTCTTATGAGATTATTAGTGCTTTTTGCGGAAAGTTGTTTCCATCCGCGAGCGAAATCTTCTCTCTTATTACCGGATACTTTGAAAGTTTTAAAGTCAGGTTGCCGAAATTTAAACACTGTGCCATAAAGAATTATCTCAATTGTAGGAATCTGTATTACATCAGGCACTTCAACTATCGGTGCGACCGGCTGCGGCTTAGGCGATGGTGTCGGATTTTCTATGACATCTTGTATAGTAATAGGACGAGGAAGCGGAGATGGAGCGGTCTCATCCATAATAACGGGAGGAGGCGTTGGATTGACAGGAGGTTTATCAATAGGTCGAAGTTTAGTCGGTTCCCATGATTGGAGAAGGCGATTGGCAAATTCTTCATTAGCCTGACGGCGAATTTTCTCAAAATTTTCCTCAGCGTTTTGTTTGACTTGCTTAAATCTTGAGAAAGCTTCATCCCTTCTTTTATTATAATCATTAATATCAGCGTGCAAACAAAATGTACACGCTGATATTAACAACAGAATGAATTTTCGATTCAACATTTATTATTGATCTATTCAGAAATTACTACATCACTCCCCCGGACGTTTAATTCACAGAGCGGACTGCCCGTACTCTCGCTTTGGATGTATAGTATAAAGTGGACGTATCACCATTAGCGAAATCTACAATATAGTAATAATTAGAAGTATAATTACTCGACCAATACTTTCCATTTTCAAACCCGCCGATCTTCTGTTTATTTAAATACATCTGCGTCAATTCTCCCAGAGTAGGTAATCTCCAATCCGAAAAACCTCCGACTCTCGACTCCTTGCAAATCTTATTCGCATTATTGTAGTCGGCAGAAAAACTAAGATCAGTTGTCTGAAGGGCTATTTCCCCTATTATTATATAAGGCTTGGCTTCAGCAGCAACAAATGAAACAGATTCTCCGTAGGAAACGCCACTTTCACTGACAGCGTAAGCCCGGACATAGTAAGTTTTATCCTTAATCAGCCCTGAGACATTGGCGCTAAACTCGCTGCTCATGCCCGAAACATTCACTTTTATTGTGGCATCCTGTGGATCATCTATAGTAGGCTTCGGGAAACTTGAAGAATAGACAAATCCCTTTTCAGTATAGTGAGGATCTCCATCGTAAAGAATCTTGCCATTTAAAGTTGCCGTAGATTCAGTAGTATGCGTCACTGCTAAAGTTTCCACGTCGGGAAGTCCGGATATCTCAACTGTGAGTTCTGCACCAAAGGCATATCCCACTTTGTTTTTAGCATACGCTCTGATATAGTACTTGCCGGGTTCGATAATGTTGACCTGAGCTGAAAACGACTGGTTATTACCGAGTTTGCCATCAACCTTAGTACCGTTATTTAAATTAAGATTTGATGATTTACCATAAACAAACCCATATTCATTCGGAGAATATGTGGAAGATTGATAACTATAAGTACCGTAAAAAATAAGTACATGATTACTATCCATCTTCACTTCGTCGGTAGTGACCGTCATGTATGTTTCCTCCCGATATAATTGCATATCGGCACGGGCTGTCCGTCCGGCCTCCACAGTGACGGAATATTCTATTTTGTTGTATCCTGACGCATCCACCACCAACAAATACTCACCGGGAGCAAGATCATCAAATTCATAATGACCGTCATCATACGTGACAGTCTTTAGTAATAACGACTGTGATTTGCGACCGTATTCGTCATAATTTATCACATATAGTTCCACTCCGGTGGCCCGCATCGGTTCACCGTTCTCAGCAAGAGTCACAACCCCATATATGTTTCCTTTGATATCGCTCTCCGATTTAGAACAAGATATGAAAACTAATAAGCTTACAATTAAATAGATATATTTCTTCATTACTCGCTTATCCTATGAAGGGTGATATTCGCTTCGGTTGCTTCTCCGGCAATAACCGTGATCATTTTACGATTAGTGGAATAACCCGGTTTCTGCACCGTGACAGTATATTGAATAGGCTCGACATCAGTAAATTGATAGCGTCCGTCAGAGCCTGTGGTCTGGGTTTTACCTCCCGGGCTCAGAGTAACGGTTGCACCCGGTATACATTCGGCTGACGCATCATCGACCACAATCCCGTGGAGCGTGCCGAATACGTCATAATCAGGATCTTTAGAACAGGAAGAGAAACCTATTCCTAAAATGAGAGAGAACACAAAAAATAATAAATACTTTTTCATCGGAAATTAAATTAGTTTCAGAAAGTAAAAGATGCCGCGACACCAACCCCATACTCCTCGGTCAGAGTCGGAGACCAATAGTATGAGAAATCCTTAGAAGATGCAGCAACAATTCTTCGTGCACCGGGAGCTACCACGGCGTCTACAAGATTATAGACATAAACAGCACAGAGTGCACCGATACATATATTGCGTCCCATCGCATAATCAGAGCGTTTGTCTGCATACAATTTCTTCAACTTCACATCGTGAGTCTTAAAAATTTTTGAATTATACGATTCGCGTACACAATCAGTGGCAATAATACCTGCAATACACGCCACAGTGCCACCCATAATCAAACCTCCCTTTAATGTAGACCCCTTATATAGCTGTCCCCACCCGGGAATAATAGCCGAACGCCACAGACCCTGCAGACCGTACTTGGTTGTAAGTTTTACATCATCGAAATTTGCAGGTTTATCAAGATATGAACGAGCGAACAGAGTTGTGAGACTATATTTACCGTTATTATCTCGCTCCCAATATTCATCAACAGTTCTTGCCTGTAGATTTACCTCTTTCCCCTTTACTATAGTATTCACCTGAAAATCACGTGAACTTTCATAGAATGACTGATCATTCTTTTTTATAGAATGAGAAGTACGGGAAGACGTATAATCAGAAGTCACACTTAAACCTTTGGAAAGACCGGCTTCTTCCAGAAGATTCCCTATAGCTTCCCTTCGTGCATCTGCTAAAGAGGATCCCTCAGATCTCATTCTAGAATAAACGAATGAATCATTAGAGCGTGTAGGCATGACGTGCGTCCACTGAGGTTTAATATTGTCCGATTTTTCTTCCCCCTTACACGAAAACGTAAATGAGGTGCACACAGCCAATCCAAAGATTACCGGTTTAATCTTCATTCTTTCCTCCTTTAATAAAATCACTTACGCCATCTCCATATTTCTGAGCATTCTCCATCTCTTTTGCAGAGGCATCTTCAGCATTTTTGAGAGCCTTGTCAATTAATGTAGATTGAACCACGTAATAAATTCTACAATCAAACTTTCCATTTTTCTCTCTAAAGAGTGTCAAATAAGGAGCATCCATAACCCCTTCAAGTTCTCTATATAGATGACGGTCATAACCTGCATCACTATTTCGTGAAGTCTTGTCATTTCTTTTTTGTCTATTTGATGCAACACGTCCTTCGATCACTGATTTACCCAATTCCCCGACTTTCTGAAAAGCATCATCTCTTGCATCAAAACTAGCATCATTTTGATCTTCCACACTATATGCAGACCCAGTAATAACCCTAAATCCCTGAGCTTTCTTCTTTTCCATTTCAATGAGTGCTGTCTCAATTGGAGTGTCACCTTCTGAAAACCACTTTTCTTTTTTGAGTTCCTTTGCACGAGTCTTAGCGGCTTTAATATTTACGTTCGGTGCCTGTGCGCTTACCTCGAATGTCGATACTGACAACATCATCGTCAGCATCATGAAGATAGAAAATAATTTTTTCATTTGTATGAATATTTAAAGGTTTATAAATGAATTTTACTCTTCTTGAAAATTATTTACTGTTTATTTCAAGTAGAACATCAGTATGTAGATATTTTTTTGGAATCTCCATAAAAATATTTTTTACCTACTAATACCCACGCCCTTACATAATAATTTTTATAATTCTGAAGTCCGGTGACCGCTACTTGGAAGCTGCCGGTTCCCGAACCCCCAACAGTAACGGAATTTCCATTTGAGACTGTTGGCTGACTGGTTGTATCATATACAAACCCACGTGAAGAATATGGGGTCGACCCTACACTGACAACCGTGCCGTGAAGAGTAACATTCCATGTTGGCGAGTACATATCTTCAACTTTTGTTAAACCTGTAGGATCTCCAGTTACCACAACAGGATCCGCATTGGTCATAAATGAGACAGTGTTACCATAAAAGTATTTGCCGTCTTGATAAGCGTAAGCTCTGACATAATAAGTTACACCGGAAGCGAGTCCTGAAATTTTCCGATTGTAATTGGCAGTATTAACAAGATAATCATCCCAATGGTCATCACTTATGGAGGGATTTGAAGTCGATGAACTATAGCAGAATCCACGACGTGTTGCCTGAGGAATACCCAAATCGCTTATCATCCCATTAAAAGTGGCTGAAGAAGTGGAAATATCGGTAACAGCAGATGTGATCACTGACGGTTGTCTTGTTTGTGTGGAGAAACTGACCACATTCCCGTAAATCGGCTTACCGGCTTGTATCACATATGCACATACATTATAATTCGTGGGATATTCAAGATTATTCACTTGTGCAGAATATGCACCGCTACCACTCCCGGAAACAGTAATTTTATTAGTAGAAATGGATGGAGTCCCGGAAGAAGAATAACAGAATCCCCGCTCACTATAGGGTGGTGCTCCAATATTTTGAATCATTCCGTTAAATGTAGCATTGGTAGCAGAGATGTCAGTGACTGCCGATGTCGAAATCACTGCATCATTTCCTGCTGTGGAGAATGAAATCACATTCCCATATACCACATCTCCACTCTGTATTACGTAGGCTCTGGCATAATAAACTTTCATTGTCGCTAAGTTTTCTATCCGACAAGAAAATTCGGGATCATCATTTAAGGGACAAGAAAGTTTCTGAATATTATCTTCAATAGTTGGAGTGGGATTCACGGAATAAATAAATCCTCGCTCTGTATATTTAGGTTCTCCTATATTTATAACCTTTCCATTTAACTTGGCTGAAGAAGCAGTTATATCAGTGGTTTCAAGCGTATTGACTGATGAGGTAGAATTTCCGTTGACCGCAGTCACTTTTATTTCGGCATTCCCATCACCACTTAGCGATCTAACCACAATAATTGCTTCATTGTTTCCCATCGGGAGTTTATCTCTCAATAATGTTACAACAATGGTTTCAGTTTTTTCAAATTTTAGAGTTCCTTCATACGGTTTTACTGAAAGCCACTCGCAGTTACCGGTAACTATTACGTATTCAAGATCTTTATATCCACGATTAACAATAGTAAATGACAATGTTTCTATCTGATTTCCGAAATCAAGAATATTCTTATCCGAGATAATGGAAGAAGGCAATCTTCCGATTAACAGATGCGAAAACGCATTCTCTCCTGATTTTACTAAGACAGAACTTGAATTAGATGTATATCCCTCCTTATTAACCTCAATAACATATTCACCCGGATCCAGATTTTCAAAAGCAAATCTTCCATCTGACCCCGTGATAACGGAACTACCCCCCGGAGAAAGAATAATGGAAGCTGCGGACACGGGGTCTCCGGTTGTAAGATCAGAAACACTACCCGAAATGCTACCTTGCGACAATTTCTCATCACCAACAGATGAACAACTGATGGAAAAAAATAAAATCACCAAAAACAAGATTGAGCATATATTTTTCATGACCAGACTCAATAACTTGTTGATTCCTCTAACAAGTTGGATAACGGTAAGTGCATGAAAAAAGCGTAGGAATCTGTATCTGTTGCCGTCCTACGTTTCGAGGCTTCTCGCATTGCCCT
>CAZFUF010000028.1:0-35119 GCA_964521885.1 uncultured Sangeribacter sp.
AAGGAGAGATGGCAGAGTGGTCGATTGCGGCGGTCTTGAAAACCGTTGAGGGTAACACCTCCGGGGGTTCGAATCCCTCTCTCTCCGCAATAAAGCTTGATTATCAAGTATTTAAGCAAACAACACCCAATTTTACACCCAGTTTCGGGAGTGAGATTGGGTGCTTTACTTATAGGATTAAGGGGAGGAAAATAAGGGATAAAAATTTTTTCTCCCTCTTGTTGTTTCCTATATAAGACAATGATGCTTATATAAATAAAACAATGATGCTGCCTAACTTTGATTGTTGGACAGCATCATCAGTGGTAATCGAGAAATGTCAGAATGTCTTATTATCCACAAAACAAAGATTGAGCACCATATATGAGAGAAAAATCTTAATTAGAATTCTCCAGATAACTGATTAATTCGTCTGCTGTCATAATATCTATCTTAGAGAAAGCAGTGAGCTTCTTACCTAAATCCTTGAATGATGCTCCGACATGGTAGATGGTATCGTCTATTATAAGGAAACGGTCATGCGCCCTGCGGAATATTTTTACTTCAATCGGAGGATACTGAGAATTATGACGTTCCAAATCCTGGCGCATACTCCTGCTTATGGAGGGGGTAAAGATGGTGGCTGATACTCCTTCTTCGCGCTTGTCGAGCTGACGCAATACAGAATCGTCGATATAATTATCCACCATAATGATACGGCTTTTGGCACTGCGTATCAGATCACACATAAGAGTATACGCATCGAATATCTGCCCGTCAAAGATTACTCCTTCTTGTTTAGGGAGCGATGTCCGTACAAAGAAATCCATCCGATTGCTCAGCTCCTTTATTTGATTGTCATGTTCGGACAGCCTATGATCAATTCGACTTTCCATATGCAATAGGCGCAGATTAATACAGTATCCTTTCAGTAGATAATCCTTCAAAACCTTGTTAGCCCAGGCTCTAAATTGAATACCTCTTTTAGATTTTACTCGGTATCCGATAGAAATAATGACATCAAGATTATAATATTCAATATTACGAGTTACTGTACGGTTTCCCTCAATTTGAACTGTCGCAAAATTTGCGACAGTTGGAATCCCATCAAGTTCTTCTTTCAAAGCGTTGGCAATATGTTTGCCAATTGTCTTAATATCCCGATCAAAGAGAGTGGCAATTAAATATCAGATAATCAGTTGAAACCAATCTTTGAATAGATTTGTTTTTGTCGACACATTTCGTTCATATTGTTAGTTCATCTCAATAGTTATTTTTATTATAGTCAAATCTATTAAATTCCCAACCATTAATCATATATGCAATTTTTCCCGACCATCATCAGGCAAAGTCAGACCTCATGAAGATAGTAAGTCACATAATAAATATATTAATCCAAACGTAAATTACCATATTCCTGAACTATCGTTGAAAAGAGGAATGAAACGAGAGTGGAAGGCAATTTTAAAAATGGATTAAAATAGACTGAGTGAATGGTCTGCGTTATACCATTTTTTACATATCTTTGCAAACTACATCACGTCTTACGGTTGTATGATAATTATGGAATTTTAAGATGATGGTATACTCTGTCTCTGCACCATTACAAGTATGAATAAGCATATATTCAAAAAAGTTTTATTGACTGTTGCCTTTAGCTTAATCTCTCTTTCCTATACTCAGCTCTTAAATGCAGCGGAGGAGGATTCAGTTAAAACTACATCAGCTATTGCAGCCACTTCTGTCTCCAATATTCCTCCTCTGGTTCATGGAAATGTAGGAGATGTCTCAGAGGGAGTACCCGGAAAATTGACTATCAGGAATATTGGAAAGCGACAGCAATATGAATGGAAAAAGTCAGCTGACTTCGATTCGGATATATTCTCTCCAAAATCTGTTACATTCAGTTCTGACGGACGTAAGATTTATGTTAATTCTCTTGAAGGATGCAAGACAGTCGTGTATGCAGTTCCGTCACTTGAGAAGGAGGCAGTTATCAATTATGATTTCCCGACAGGAATCGATATGTTATGGGCAAAACCATCCGGTTTTTACCCTTTTACTCATTATAAATCAGGTGAATCACGTGCCTTCCGTGGAAAACCGGTGGAATCTTGCTTGAGTCACAATGGACGGTATTTATGGGTGACATTTTACAGGCGTTCATTTGATATTAATGCGCAGGATCCCTCAGCGGTCGCTGTGGTTGATACCCGCACAAATAGAATTGTAAGAATGTTTGAGACCGGTCCATTGCCGAAAATGATAGCGGTTTCTCCTGATAGCAAAATGGTGGCTGTCACTCATTGGGGGGATAATACTGTAGGCTTGATGGATATCTCCTCTGATAAGATGGAGAATTGGCACCATCTCTCTCCAATTGTGATAGGGATGAAGAAAAAGTTGAATTATCCTCTTGATTCCATGGTAAATCGTGATAAGGATTCCGGCAACTTGCTTCGAGGCACAGTTTTTTCGTCAGATGGAAAATGGTTGTTCGTGTCAGGAATGGCAGGTCCATTAAATATTATCGATGTTAATGAGAGAAAATTGGTGGGTACCGTAGGTAATGCTTTCGGTGTCAGACATCTTGAGATTTTTAATGGTATGCTTTACGGCTCCTGTAATAGAGCCGGTCAAATAATCCGACTCCCTATTGATTCATTGAAAAATGGAATATTAAGTGGACAAGGGATTGGCAAAGCACTTAATGGGAAAATTGAAAGATGCAAAACCGGAGGAGGTGCCCGGACTCTGAGTCTGACGCCTGATGGTAAGTATATTTTTGTTGCATGTAACTCAGCCAGTGCGATCTATGCTATCGATACCGAAACCATGACAGTAGCGGATCAGATTAGAGTGGATTCTTATCCGGTCGGTCTTGCGATTTCCCCTGATGGTAAATATATGGCAGCTACGAGCCAGGGTCGAGAACATACCGGAGGGAATGCCATGAATCTGTTTGAAATTATACGTCCGGATCTTCCTGACGAAATACCGATGGTTTCTGAATCCGATTCGGTTGATACTGTAAGCAATAATGATATTAGCAATAGTGACGGAAAAACAGGAAATAAAGGGTTCCGGTATGCAATGGAAATAAAGATCGGAATTGCGGGGGTTGGCGTGATTATATTATTAATAATTATTGTCCGGCTGCTTAGGATACGACAAGGAAGAACGTAAGGATCAAGATGCAGATATTGTTACAGCGATATGTCAATTAATGAAACCTTGACATATCGCCGTAACTATATCTGGATAATGATCATATCACATTAATCTTTACACATTTCGACCCTTGGCGGACGATATAGATGCCGGATGGAAGATTCTCCGTAGATTCGGAAATCTTCACCCCGTTTAGATTATAAACGGTGATCTTCTATGGATTAAGGGATTCGATATTATCAATCCCTTGGAAATAATGACTCTTACTGCTATTAAAATTTTCCCATGGATCACAGTCCCCGCATTTCTCTACTGCTGACTCCGGAACAAATAGAGTGGCATCAGCGTATGTAGTGGAAGAGAAAATATTTTCATTCCCTTCAATTGGTATTTCGGCATTATAATAAATATCTTTCAGAGAGGTACACTCTGCAAAAGCGTAGTCCTGGATTACTGTTATCGATCCTGGTAAGCTCACAGATGTTAAGCCTACACAGTTTGAGAAAGCAAACTGTCCGATATTGATTACTGATTCGGGTATGTCGATAGATGTGATACCGCTACATGAGTTAACAGTTTTTTCATTTTTTGATATTTATATTATTGAATTCTTGTTATGTTCTTTTTCCAATAATCCTTCAGACGCTTTATCCCTTTTGCACCAAGTATTGTCAATCCTCCATATTGGGCGGTTTTGGCTAATCCAAAAAATATAACCCAGAGTGTCCCTTTGGCTGCTGTGGATATGGGAAGTGCCATTTGTGCAAAGGAGATGATATAAAAAGGCACGCAACTCACCAATACTATGATTCCCGTTCTGAAAGAAAGTCTGCTTAGCCATCCCTTTGTGATGGTTCCGATTTTAACTAATCTTGTCTTTATAGCTGACGGTTTACACATATACTGTCATAATAGTCTGTTAAAGGTCCTTTTTAATAGGTTTTAGTAAGGGAATGACGTTCTTCCTGTTCCTTGAGAGTATGAGTGCTGAGTTTGTAGTCGGAGGTGATTGTAAGATAAGTAATATATAGTTGTTAAAGGGTAGAGAATTCTTTTATGCGCGAAATTAGTAAAAATCTTTCATAATCTGGATGATTACTTTAAGTTTAGATACTCAATATGCATATTATATTCATATTGAATCAGATATTTGAGAGACAGAGCCTGTACTTATTTTTAGTTATTGATACAGCTTTTCCGAACGATGAATTTACCAAAATCAGAGTATTGTGATGGCTCCGGTTTCGTAATAATTTTGCACCCGAAAAACTAACCGTCATGAAATACCGTATAAAGCTCCTTTTACTTCTCTCCATATCCATGGGTTTATGCGTCGGAAATGCTTTTGCCCGGAAACAGCAGGATCCCACGACTCCCGCTGTATTCACAAAGTCAGATAGCGTGATGCTTGATAAAGTTAAGAAAAAGATTTCACTTTGGGATAGACTTCACGTTGGAGGGTATGGGGAAGTGGCAATGTCAAGAAACTTCTATAGCGACAACTATTTGCGTTACACGGATCCCGGCTCATATAAAGGGGGAAGTCATGGACGCTTTGATCTGCCACACGTGGTTATATATCTCGGATATGACTTTGGTAAAGGGTGGTCATTCTCCTCAGAAATAGAATTCGAACATGGGGGCACGGAAACCGCTGTGGAAATTGAAACCGAAGAGGCGGGAGAATATGAAACCGAAGTGGAACGAGGTGGGGAGGTGGCGCTCGAACAATTCTATATTCAAAAGGAGTTCTTCCCTCAATTGAAACTTCGGGTCGGAATGCAGGTTGTCCCTGTCGGAGCTACTAACGCTCACCATGAACCAAATCAATTCTTCGGGGTCTATAGACCGATCGGGGAGAACACCATCTTGCCGTGCACCTGGCACGATGTCGCCATTTCGCTAAGCGGCAGGGCAGGAGATTGGAGTTATATGGCGATGTTTCTCCCCGGACTTGATTCCGAACGCTTTGGGAATCAATCATGGATACATTATGGGTCTGCTTCTCCTTTTGAATTTAAGATAGCTAATAATTATGCTTTCGCGGGTCGCATAGATAATTATAGCGTGAAAGGATTACGCCTTGGACTCAGCGGATATGTCGGTAATTCATTCCGCAATACGCTTTATCCCACTTCCTCAGAAAAAAATAAGGGAATTAAGGGTACCGTCGGCATATTGTCGGTTGATTTCAAGTGTGATGATTTTGGATTCCTTATTCGAGGATTTGCAGACTGGGGTCATCTCAGTGATGCCGCGCATATAAGCAAGTTCAACATATCAATGTCGAAAAACTCCACATCCAAACGCCAGGAAGTGGCGTCAGATGTGGTGGCAGCAGGGGTAGAAGCCGGTTATAATATTTTTCGGTTGATTCCGAAAATTAATCTGGATAAACAAAAATTCTACGTATTCGGACGCTATGACTATTATGATTCAATGGCGAAGATGGAATCAGGAAGTCCGCTTGGATGGTGCTCAAGAAATGTAATTACTGCGGGTGTCAACTGGTATCCTATACCGCAGATAGTTGTCAAGGCAGATTATTCCATAGCCCTGCTGAAGAAAAGATACAATAATGAACCCTCCATAAATTTAGGGATTGCTTACGTGGGTTGGTTCAAGTAGAAGATTAGAAACATGATCAGACCCGATGAAAACGAAACTATCAAATAATTAAAATACAGAATGAAAATAGGAAAATTTTTTGCAATAAGTTTGCTTGGATTAGGTGCAGTCGCATGCAGTGAGACAACTGATAGCCCGGATGACTCACTTTCAGAAAAAGAAAAAGAATTGCAAAGCGCGGTAGTAGATTATGTTAATTATACCGTTCTTCCGACATACACAGCCATGGCGGATGCAGCGGTTGAACTGAATATTCTTTGCCGGACAATGCAGACAAAGCATGCTACGGGCACACTGACCGAGGATGATGTAAAAGCGGCAGGGGAAGCCTGGAAACTCGCTCGCAAAAACTGGGAGCTTAGTGAGGCATTTCTTTTTGGCCCGGCGGCTAACCACAATATTGATCCTCATATTGATTCCTGGCCTCTGGATAAAGCTGCTATGGATAACTTGCTTACTCAGATTCGCAATGGCAATACATGGTCACTTGAAAATAACGGAGGATACGGACTTATCGGTTTTCATGCAATCGAATATATGCTCTTTGAACTCTCTGCTGACGAGAATTCCGCTAAAGTCCACTCTGTCAACTATACGCCCGAGGAGATGGAATATCTCGTTGCAGTGGCTGAAGATCTTTGCCAGCAATGTGTTTGTCTTGAAGCATGCTGGGCAGGCACCGGCGCTTTAAGTGAAAAGAAACTGACAATACTTGAGGATGCTGACCTTGATTATAATGAAGAATATGGATGGGAGATGAAAAATGCCGGTTCGCCCGGTTCCCGTTTCAAAACTTATCAAGAAGCTGCAGAAGAGATTATTCAAGGCTGTATTGACATAGCCGATGAAGTGGGAAATACCAAAATCGGTCGTCCGCACCTCGGGTCTTCCACGGAAGACAAAAATTATATCGAATCTCCTTATTCACTCAATTCCATCGAAGATTTTGCAGACAATATCCGTTCCGTTCGCAATGCCTATCTGGGTGCTACTCAAAGTTCAAAATCAGTAAGTGATTATGTGCGTTCACAGAATGCAGATGTGGATCAGGCAGTAAGGGATGCGATTGAAAATGCAATCAAAGCCATTGAGCTTATTCCCGAACCATTTGCAAAGAATGCCGTCGGGACGTTAAGCGAAGAAGCGATGCAAACCTCCGGGGTTGCTTTGGTGGCTGCTCTTGAGAAAGCCATGACTGTTATCAGTCGTTGAATAATATTAATTGTCGGATGTTATAATTAGTTTGATGAAACACATAAATGTTCTTAATCCGGTATTGCTCGTTGCCTTGGCGATGGGCAATACCTCATGTTCCGAAGAAGAGATAGTTGACTGGTTCCCGGATAATGATGCAGCTCTTCCGGAGTGGTATTATTCCGGCGGAGAACTTGGAACTACGCTCCTGAGCACCAGCAATGCTTTTGAACAGCCCGCACCCGCAGTCGAAAGGCAAGGTCTCTATCAATCATTTAAAAATGGTGAGGCTCTTTTTGAAAAACCGTTTATGACAAATCAAGAGGGTGTACGCGCCGGTCTCGGCCCGGTCTATATCCGCACTTCCTGCCAGCACTGTCATCCTAATTACGGACACGGAACACGTGTCCCTGAGGGTAGTTTCAATACCAATGAAATCGGAAACGGTTGCTTATTGGTGGTATACGATCCCGACACGGATGGATATGTCTCTTGGCTCGCAGGTATGCCGCAAGGTCACGCTGTCGCACCCTTCAAGGCTCCTGTGGATGAATCCAAGATTAAAGTCCGTTGGATAGATGCCCGTGATGAATGGAACAATACATTCCCGGATGGAGAGACATACGAACTGCAGTATCCGGAAGTGAATATGCCTAATGATGCAATATATGTTGTCAATCAGGGATATGTACTTCCTGGAGACTATGCCGTGAAGCTCGAATCTACCATAGGAATGTATGGCACGGGTCTGCTTGATGCCATTTCTGAGGAGGATATTCTCGCCCAATATCAATTGGAAGAGAAAGACGGTTTCATGACAAATGGGCTCAATCCAGCCTTTTATGCAGGTGGAATCTGGAATTCAATGTATGCGAATGCTCTTCAGGGTGACGGTACCAAATATGTTAGAAGATTCACGTATGCACTTTCACGCGGTCCGTTGCAGGATGCCGCCGGTGCAAATGCTATCTGGAATATTACCAATGTCACGCGTTCTGACCGCAGATATCACTATCTTGATGCAGCCGGTACCTACGTCAGATATTCAGCGCTTGACCCCGATGTGCAGTCAGGATTTGAACAATATATATCGCGTATAGATCCTACTCACCAACATCCGTCGTATTGGGAGGGAAGTCTTGAGCAACGCATCACGGCTTACCTGACTGACAAAGAGCTCGATATCGAGATGTCGGATGATGAATACACTGATTTCATGGTTTGGCATAGAGGTCTTGCAGTCCCTGCAGTTCGCGATATAGATGATCCCGATGTGAAGCGAGGAAAGGATCTGTTTGCCGAGATAGGTTGTGATTATTGTCATCGCCCGACATGGACGACCGGACCTGATAATGTGGTTGATCCTGCGTTATTCTTTAAGGGAACAGAATTGCCCCGTTTCCCACATCAGAAAATATGGCCTTATACTGATATGGTGCAGCATAAACTGATGATGGCAAATGATATAAGAGGGGGATGGTGTCGCACTACTCCTCTCTGGGGCAGGGGACTGCATCAGAAAGTCACGGGTAGCCGCACCGCTGACCGGTTGCATGATTGTCGAGCGAGAACCACTCTCGAGGCCATCATGTGGCATGGATTCTCCTCCCGCAGTGATGCAAGATACTCGATAGAGAAATTCCGGGTTCTTCCGAAAAAGGATAGAGATGCAATCATTAAGTTTGTAGACGCTATTTAGAGCCCATCTCATTAAGTTTGAGAACCCGTTTTGAATTTGATTCTCTCCCGTGATTTTGCAGTATCCGATTGTCAAATAATAAATAAGTCAAAAATTGCGTAGATTCTCTTATAAATTTAAAAAGCAACCGTTCACACTCGTTATCCATGTTGCCCTGGTCATTATATTGACCGGGGCAGTCATAACCCATTTCCTCGGAATTCAGGGTTCGCTGACTCTTCCGGTTGACGGAAGTCCGGTTTCTTCATTTGATAAGACTTCCGGACCCGGAGAGTCAGAATTCCCTTTTCAAATATCATTGAAGTCGCTTGAGATAGAATATTTCCCGGGAACCACCGCTCCAATGGATTTTTCAAGTGTATTGGATATAGAAGGGAGTCAGGTAACTATATCCATGAATAACGTGGGTAAGTATAAGGGATGGCGTTTTTGTCAATCGGGGCTTGATAATCAATCATCAATCCTGACCGTAAGTTATGATCCATACGGAATTGCGGTTACCTATTGTGGATATATCCTTTTGGGGATTGGGTTAGTGGGTTTTTTCTTCCAACCTGATACTCCATGGCGCATACTCCTTAAATCTTATCGCGCAAAAAGTTTAGCTCTACTTATTGTATTCAGCTTTTGCGGCAGTCTTTCCGCTGCGCCTCAGACTATGCAACGCCCCTTAGCTAAAAATTTAGGCAAAGTGTATGTGTATTGGAACGATAGGGTGGTTCCCCTTCAGACGATGGCAATCGATGTGACGAATGCTCTCTATGGTTCAGATAAATATAAGGGATTCACTCCTGAGCAAGTCCTTTCCGGATGGCTTTTCTATTATGAAGAATGGCTGCGTGACTATAGGTCATATTATCCGGAAATAATTGATGTCCCTCTTCATCCTGTTTCAAAGAAAGATAAAAAAACAGCTGAAAGGATGGGACTTATTCAATGGCTCGGGACTGGAGAAGCATTCAAAATCTTTCCATATGTTTCTGCGAACGGTAACATGGAATGGTTATCGCTCACAGGGATTCGCCCGTCTAAAATGTCTCTTGAACAATGGGAATTTATGCAAACCCTGATGCCCCGGATGAAATCATTGCTTATAAATGGTCAAAATCGCGCGGCCAACAGTTGTATAAATGAGTTGATCGAAGGGCAGATCAAGTATGCAGGTAAAGATAAATTACCCACTCCCCGGAAGATACAGGGGGAACGTATATATAATTCCCTCGCCCGTCCGTCGGTGGGAGCGATATTATCAGTAGTGGCAGCGTTAATGATATGGATATCCGCGTCCGAAGATAAACGAAAAAGGGGATGGATTTATCTTTGTGCTTCGGCTTTGAATCTGCTGACGACCCTGTATGTAGCGGCTATCATGGGAATGGTTTGGTGGATATCTTCACATATCCCTCTTTCAAATGGGCCTGAAACAATGCTCTTCATGGGATTGGTGGCGTCGGCTGGTGCAAATTTCGTAAAAAATAGAGAGATTAAAGGGGCTCTCCTCTTGGTAGCAGGAATGGCGCTCGCAGTGGCGGCAATGGGAGCAAGAACTCCCCGGATTGCATCTTTAATGCCTGTGCTCGGCAGCCCTTTGTTATCTGTGCATGTTATGCTGGTTATGACTGCTTACGTATTATTCCTGCTGATGGCGGTAATGTCGGCATTAGCTTTGATTTCAAAAAGTAAAGAGAGAAAATACAGATTCAGCATAATCAATCGGCTCATCCTCACTCCTTCGGTCGCACTGCTGGCTACCGGGATATTTATAGGTGCTGTCTGGGCAAATCAATCCTGGGGACGTTATTGGGGATGGGATCCCAAAGAGACATGTGCCCTCATCATGATGTTTATTTATGGTCTGCCTTTGCATTGGGGAAGCCGACGTTTAAAATGTTTCCGTAATCCCACGACACTTCATATATATCTTTTAATTGCTGTATTATCTGTTGCATTCACTTACTTTGGAGCTAATTATCTTCTTCCCGGACTTCATTCCTACGCCTGATTTATTATTTTTTTTGGTGTAAGTGTAATTAATATGGTTTATGGACGTCTAATAATGTGTAATCAAATTAATAGACGTTAAAATATGTTGTCAGCCGACCTCTCGATATGTCATCAAAATAATGCCGGTTTCTGTTTCGATAAAACCGTCAGGGAATTTAATAGAAATTCCTTAGCGGGATATGTTGAGGATTTTATTCATTTTATTTCGAAAGGATCAAATGATGAATCCGGATCTCTCACCGTCACATCCGAAAGAGAAAGCTTTTTTGAATCAATCATCAACGATTACAGCCGGGTAATCAATAGGATATGTTTCTCGTATTCGGACGATGCAGACGAAATGAAAGATCTTCGTCAGGATGTCTATATCAATATCTGGAATGGGTTGACTCATTTTAATTCAAACAGTTCATTGCTCACATGGATTTATCGGGTTGCCCTCAATACCTGTGTTTCATGCGTCCGGAAAAAGAATCGTAGAATCAAGACAGACTCATTCCGCTCCCTGATGATAGATGTGGCCGATGAAGATGAAACATCTGATTATATGGATCGTCTCGAACAATTACACGCCATGTTGTCACAGCTCGCACCGATTGATCGGGCTATCATGACGATGCGTCTTGATGGAAGAAGCAATGAGGAGATTGCTGAAGTCACCGGGATAAGCCGACCTAATGTGGCGACACGTCTCAATCGCATAAAGAATAAATTGCGTATTCACAATTGATTATGAATCTTTCAGATGAAAAGTTCATGAGTGAAAACATGGATAAAAACAACATTCCTAAAACAATAGATTATGACACAAGAAGAGATAATGCAGACTTGGGAAACTGCCGCAAGAAGATTTTATTCACCTACTCCTTCAGAAATGATTGCTATGTATAGAAATAACAAAAACACCGCGCTTAAAAAACTGATTTCTAAATATAAGTGGTTCTCGATCTTTGGCTTAATTATGGCTATTGTTTCCACCCAATGGTTTATTATATTAAAAAATTGCGAGGTCGCCGATACAGGTTTAGCCCTACTCCTGACCATAGTATTTATTGTTTACTTCGGTGTCTGTTCAATTATGGACTATTGGTTGTATAAGGGAGTAAGTGCCATTAATTGCTACACGATGAGTGTAAGTGAAGTTGCAGATAAAGCATTGTACTATAGAAAGAGACATAACCAGTTTGTTGCAATCCTTATTCCTTGTGCGTTTGTGGTATTAGGTGTATTGGCATACGTCTTGAGGGCTGATGAATCTGCAATAATCGGGATGGTTTGCGGGTTTATTGTTGGAGCTATTTTAGGTATTCGCCAATATATTGAGTTTATGGCTCAATATAAAAGAATAAGTAAAGAGTAGTCTAAAGGATTTGAGATCCGGCTTTAGGGCTCCGCTTCCAATTTTTCTAACGGAAGAGATCTTAAGTTTTCGAGTAATCAGTATATGGCACACTTGAATTAATTATTGATTGACATAGAGGATAAATGTTCTTCAGTCCCTTTTAGATACACAGTATTCAGGGCATGAGCCTTTATTCTTGGATATTCCACTCCGGCGCCTCATTCCGGAGTGGATTTTTATTTAAATATCCCATCCTGAGAATAGCAGATCTTCATCCCCCTATTTGTGAGAAGTGTGCCTGAAAGCCGTAAGACATTCAACATGAATAATATTTGAGACGGGAATTAGTTTAAGATTTCATTTTTTATCGGGAATAATTTTGAAAGTGAGAAAAAAGTATTAAGTTTGTGCTGAAAATCTGAGAATACTTGTCCTTAATCTCTGTAATACCTTAAATTGTTAAGTTTTAAATTAATACCGGATAAACACAAATTTTGGAATATAACTGTGTGAATAAAATAGGATAAGTAAAATTATTACAATAGGGCCTTTAGAGAAATAAGGGTGACTGACTTTCTTAATCTCGAAGTATCTCAGACACGATAAAAGTTGCGCGGCAGATTGAAATTTTTTTTCAATTTGACCCTTACCGTATACTGATACTTAATGTATTTTAAATTCATCCAATATAGATTCCTGTCCAGGAGTCGGAACTAAAATTATCTGACAAAGATGAAGAAATTTTCCAAAATTATGTTTGCGGTGTTCGCTGCATTGATTTCCATGGCATTCGTATCATTCAATGCGCACGCTGAAACTTATGATATGGGTATGATGGAGTCCGGGAAGACATACAGTTTCCCTCAATTTGCAACGGTCATCGGTCAATTCACTCCTTCCGAGACGGGCCCGGTTAGAATTGTTTATACAAATAGCATTCTTGCGTTATATTCGTCTCCAAGCCACGATGAAAATTCTTTGATTCAAGGCTCTCATTCCTATTTCAGCGGTGGACGTGTGATGACTTATGCTTCTCTTGAAGGTGGTAAAACTTATTATCTCTATTCGGCAATGGCAATGGATAGTAGTGATGTGACCATCTATGAGGGGTCACAGGAACTCAAAGTCGTTTCCATAAGTCCTTCTCCCGACCCGTCTTCAAGTGACTATACCGGTGGTAAGTTCTCGGTCAGTGATAATTATCGCATCACGGTAGAATTTAATTTCCCGGTTAACATCGGCAATACATTCCTTATTGTAGGTGATCAAAGAGAGCTTATAACCGCCAGCGTTTATGGCACTGCCGTAAGCTGCGAGGTTGCCCAGCCCATCATGCAGTTTTATCACACCGGAGTCCTTAAAGAGGGTGACACCATGACTCTCCGCATCCTTGGGGTTTCAGATGCTCTTGATCCAACTAATAAGTATGAAGAAATGGGTAAGTTTGAGGTTGACTATGTAATGGCTGCCAAACCCGTAGAGCTTGTGAGGGTAATCAATGCGTTTACAAATAGTGCTGAAAATGTATTCCATTCTTTCTATTTCCCCGATGACCCCAAAGGGAAAGTTAGCTTTGTCTTCGATGGCCCTCTCTCCACTTCGAAAGAACCTAACGCTACCTTAACTTACGGGAATACCGATAATATAGAAGTGGGTATATATACCGAAGAAGTGACAGGTACCAATGAAGGGGATACATCCGTTTTTGATTTCACCGGTAAACTCCGTCGCCCTGTGGATATGCTTCCCAATGCGACTCCTGAAACTCAGCCGGATTATTTATATATTTCTTTCGGTGACGTATTCTCGGCAGACGGTCAACGTGCATTTACCAATTCTGTTTCCAACCCCAATACCTTCGGACTCAGCTTTAAGATAAATACTCTCCAATATTCGCTTGCCGCTGATTATACGCCCGCGCGCGAAACCCCACTCCAGCCTGGAACTCCAATGGAGATTTGGGTAATGAACGGCAACAAGATTACATTCGAGGGTATAGCGTTCAACTACATTAAGGACGGTAAAGAGAATAAGGTAGTTGTGCCATATTCTCAAATTAAGGCGGAGCATGACCCTTATTCTGCAGACGCAATGCTTTATAATCTTACAATCCCCGACTATGAAGGTGATGAAAATACAGATGTCGTTGTCTCTTTCGAAAATCTGATGTGTGCCGACGGTATTGACCACTCCTCCGATCTGGTTGCGGATTTTAAGGCTTATTCCGCAGGTATAGGCGTGACTATAGATAATGATAATCCGGTTGACGTCTATAATGCCGCCGGAGTGAGAGTGCTCAAAGGTGTTGATGCCGGACAGTTCTCCAATCTTGAAAAAGGACTTTATATCATCAACGGACAAAAATTTATTCGCCATTAATCTTGAAAGATCTTTAATCAATTAATTTATAATCATGAAAATTAAATCTTTAGTATTAACGATTGTTGCTTTGGCTCTAAGTCTGAGTGCCTATGCATTCCCGACGGCCACTGTGACTTATCCAAGTAATGCTTCTCCTCTTTCTGAAGCTCAATATTTTGCCGCCATCAATCTTTCATTCTCGGAAAGTGGTGTTGAGGTCAATACCGCTAAAAAGCCATTCTTCTTCAATGAAGAGACCGGTGATGAGGTTTACTCCGTGGCTTTTATGAATTTAAGCGGAACATATCTTGTAACCTTTGAAGACACTGAGTTTACTTCCAACGGAACATGGACACTGACTTTCCCCGCAGGTGCTTTCACATTCAATTCAGAGGAGAGTCCGAGAATTACATTCAGTTTTGTTCTCAATGATCCGGCATTAGCTTCCGGAGGATCATATCCTCAGATCACACTCGTGTCTGTTGATCCTGCCAATAATACTACTCATCCCTCATGGGGAGGCGACCTTCTCAACAAAGTTTCATTTGTGACCTCCGATGATTCAGCCGTTAATTATATCGGGTGGACTCTTTGGGATGTGACTGATGGTGAAGCTGAAGGTCAGATGGTATATATTCGTGAAGGTAGCGAAAATAGAATTGATGTCAATCGTACTCATAGCACTGAAGATCAATGGGTAAACGGCCTGTTTATCTCAATCGGAGGTGAGCCTGAAGCTCTTATCGAGGGTCACAAATATAGATTGGATCTTCAGTTCTGCGGTATCGGTTACAATCCTGACACAAACCAGTATCCTTCACCTGCTGACATTAAGAAGTCTCTTGAACTCGCAACTTCCGTTTACTATCTCGGTCAGACCAAACCTACTGCTTATAGCCCGTATACTGTTGAACTCGTTACTCCGGATCCGGAGAATTATGAGATCGAGTCATTGACTCAAAATGAGTTTATGATCGTCTACAGCGGTCCTGTACAACCAACTAAGTTCATCTATTCTCCTGATTTTGCGACCACTGCTTCTGCAGGAACCTTCCGTGCTGAAAATGATGATGACGAGGATGGATATGCTTCTACCTGGACTTTCATTTTCTCAGATAGTGTGCTGGAGTCTGCTCTCGGTGATATCCATGTCAATATCACTGCAATTGATGCAGACGGTCTCCCCGTCAAAGGTAACGGTGGCTACACAATGAACGACTTTGATTACAGCATGAGCTGGAAATGTAATCTTGGAGCTGATAATATCATGTCTGTAGAGCCTACAGATGGCTCTGAAGTTGAAGAACTCTCGAGTATTACTGTTGCATGTGAGACTGGAAAAATAATTCAATACAGCTACTCGTCCGAAGGCCCGGCTCAGATTCTCAATAGAACTAATCACGAAGTGGTAAGAGAGCTTGGACAACCGGAGGCCAGCAGCGATGATATGACTTGTACATGGTCTTTTGATCCGATTACCGAGCCGGGTACTTACGTTCTTTATATCCCCTCTTACTATTTTGTATGTGGCACTGAGTATAGTTCTACTTCTTCAAAGTCTACCACTTTCACTTATATCGTTGTTAACGGTCAGTCGAGCTCAGTTGCATTTGATCTTGAACCCAAAGCCATTACTCCTGAGGATTCAGCGTCTATTGAGAGCCTGGATATGATTAAGGTCGAGTTTGAAGATGTCACATTTGCTGTGCTGAATGCTGAATATGAGTACACGAAAGGTATTCTCTATAAGCTTGGTGACACCGCTGACAATGCTGAGGTTGTAGTTGAGGTTACACCTGAAGATGATCCTGAGTCTGATTTCTTCAATCCGACTATCTATGATTATAAGTTTGAAACTCCAGTGACTGATGCTGGTACTTATCAATTCGTTATTCCTGAAGGTTCTTTCGGTAACGACTCATACGATATGTCAGGTGGCGAGAGCGGTAGAGCTAACGCTGAGATAGTAATTACTTACATCATCGGTAATGGTGGTGGCGGCATCGTAAGCATCATGGGCGATAACGAGACTGCCAACGTTTATTCAATTTCCGGCAGTGTTGTTGCTCGCAATGCGGGTGTTGAGCAGATTCGTTCACTCGAATCAGGAATCTATATTATCAATGGAAAGAAAGTAGTGGTTAGAAAATAATCCGTTTGACCGAAATATGTGTCGGAGCTGAAATTGCTTCGGCTCCGGCACATTTTATTATATAACCGCAAGTTTTAACATCTTATAGATTTTTAACTAAACGTGACCGTAATTTTAACATGGATAATCACGTTTGATATATAGCACAATAGCGGGTTTTGGCATTGCTGTTACTTCCCGCACAAATAATTAATAATACAATTACCAATATTTAACCCTAAACAACATGAACTTTAAACGAATAGGAAATCTGTTGGCATCTCTGTTCCTTCTCGGGACAATGTTTGCCGTGGCTCAAACCCCGGATTTCGTTAAAGTGACCGATAAGATGTATGGCGGTTCGTTAGAGAAACTTTCCGATAATGGAAAGTGGGCTGTCGGATATGGTCAAAGTCCGCATGATGAACTCGCTTTTTCTTATCCGCGTCTGTATGATGTAAAGAATAAGAAAATGACTTATCTCTTCAGTGCGCAGGAGGTCAATACTGTGACTGAAATGAGAGCTTGTGATGTTACTGATGATGGTAAAATTGTTGTAGGTCAATATGATGGGAAACCGGCTTTTTGGAATGCCGATACAAAGAAATGGACAATTCTTCCAAATAAGTTATCAGGACTTCCCCACGGGTCGGCAACATGTGTGACTCCGGATGGTAAGTATGCCTTAGGTACCATTGACGAGGGCACAGGCAGTTTTATCGAGACCATACGTCTGTGGGATCTTTCCGGTGCTACTCCGGCGGATATAACTCCAAATAATATCCCGGAGCCAATCTCGATGTTCGGTCAGATGCAGAATATTCAGCAGATCCGTGCATGTGATCTCGCTCCTGACGGATCCTCGTTTACCGGTATTGTTGCTTTCTCATACGTTGAGGAAGTTTGGTGTTTTGTCTATAATATGAAGACAAAGACTTGGAAAGGTATCGGTTATGATGTAGAGGAGAATGGCAGGAATAAGTATAAATTTACCAAGACGGGAGAAAGCTATTTCTTTATTTCCGATGGCTTACTGGCTAATGACGGTAAAAAGATTTTCGGTAATGCTTATCTGGAATCCAATACGGATGCCATCTATGAATATGACGTGGAGACCGGTAAAATCACTATTGTAGACGGAAGTGAAGGTATGTCGGTCGGAGCAGTTGACAATAACGGCATTATCTATTCTTGGAATCCCGCTTCAGGTCTGCTCCGCAATGTCTTTGCCAAGGTGGGGAAATACTGGTATGATGCCCGTCTTGTCTTCAGTCAGATATGGGGCATAGATTGGGCCGCTCAGGTTTCTCAAGACGAGTATGGATATAGCGGAACGTGTATCTCCGTTTCTAAAGACGGAAAGACCATCCTGTCTAATGAATATTCCAATTCTCCCTATGATTCATACGTCATGCAGCTTCCCAAGAGTATCGAGGAAGTAGCTCCTGAAGTAAATCTCTTGGGTAACTATTACCTAACCCCTGTTAACAATTCTGCTTTTGCGGTGTTGAGTGAAGTCCGTGTGACATTCGATCGCAATATAGAAGTGACAGGCAAATATAACGATGCGAAACTTGTGGATGAGGGTGGTAATACGGTAGCCAACTCAATCAATGTCAGCGTTGATCCGGGCGATAGTCGTGTGCTTTGCGTGACTTTCCGCAATCGTCGTCTTGAAGTCGGAAAGAAATATCAAGTTGTTATCCCGAAGAATATTTGTCATATTTCAGGCGACAAGGAGAAGACCAACGATGAAATCGTAGTCTCCTACAAGGGACGTCCTGATGCTCCTGTTGCACCGCTAACGGTATCTCCGGCTTCAGGAACTCAAATCTCCCGTATCAATTCCACATCAAATCCTGTCACCGTTACTTTCGACGCTGAAATCAGCAATGTCGAGAAGGGTGGAAAGATTGTCCTTTATCGTATCAACGATACAAACGATCGCGAGTTTATCTGTAATCTCAACGGCTCAATTTCTGGAAATGTCCTTATGATTTTCCCGGTGATGGAGCAGCGCCTTGCTAAAGGTTCCGATTATGAGATTGTGGTAGAGGCAAACGTTGTTTCTGATATCTCCGGTTCAGATCCCAATCAGGAATATGTGATTAAATATTCCGGTAGCTACGTTCCCGATTCCTCTGTTGGCTCCGTTCTCTTCTCGGATGACTTCAACGGTGGTGTCAATACCAATAATTGGATGCTTCTCGATGGTGATGATCTCGAGCCCGCGGATACTCCTGCAGGCTGGGGCTTCTATCAAGGTCTCCCTTGGTGGGTTGGTCGTGATTCCCAGACGGATACCGATATGTATGCGATGTCTCACTCAATGTATAAGAATCCCGGTCAATCCGATGACTGGATGGTGACCAATCAGATTTTTATAAATGATGATTCTGCAGTGTTGAGCTTCAAATCTCAAGGGTATCTTAAGAACAAACAGGATAGATTGAAAGTCTATATCCTTGAAGATCCGGATGTTTACACGTCTCTTACTGAAAGCGTGCTGCAAAAACTTCGCTATAAGAGTGATCTCGTGTATGATGAGATCCAGTCTCCCGGTGCTAATGAGGAATTGACAGCCGGTGAATGGACCGAGAACAACATCAAGCTTGACAAGTATGCAGGGAAGTATATTTACATTGCATTCCTGAATGATAACCGTAATCAATCCGCAGTCTTTGTGGAGGATGTGGTTGTCTCACGCGATGTTAAATTCTCACTTATCAATCTCACTCCGACTTCCGGTCTTAATAGCAAAGAGATAAAAGTCAAAGGTATCTTTGGAGTTGAAAGCCAGACTGATACTTACAAAGGTTATAGCCTTGTGCTTCGTGATGGTGATGGAAAAGAAATTGATAGGATTGCTGATCCTGATATCGAGCTTTCAAAAGGTTGGTCTACCGAGTTCACCTTTGATAAGGCGATTCCCACTCCGGTCGGAAAAGTCCTTGACTATACCATTGATGTGACTTTGGGAGATCTAAATGAAAAAGTTGTTGCAAACTATCAGAATCTCGCGGTCAAGACCAATAAGAAGGTTGTAATTGAGAAATACACGGGTCAGAACTGTCCTAACTGTCCTCTCGGCATAATTGCTCATGATATTCTTGAAAGAGACTTCCCGGGACAAATTCTGACTCTCGCTTACCACTGCTATCCCGGTGATAATCTCAGTACACCGCAGGCAAGCAAGATGAATGAATTTCTCGGTATGAATGCAGCTCCGACCGGACGTATAAATCGTGGCCCGATTGCAGGTCCCATCTGGCGTGACAGTGAGACTTATAAGCATTACTACAACAATAATGGTACATGGTATGATTATGTTGCTGAAGAAATGAATGAACTTGCTCCGGCTGATGTCGTGATCGAAAGGGTTAAATTTGAAGACAACACTTACGTCGTGAAGATGAATGTGAAGTACGCTCTCGATATGGATAATCAGAACGTCAACGTACTCGCTGTCGTCACTGAAAATAAACTCAACGGTTATCAGGACAATAATCTCTATACTTATCAGGATGATCTTCTTGGTGATTGGGGCTCGGAGGGTAAATATGCTTCAGCCACTGTGCCCTATGTCTATAATGATGTAGTCCGCACCTGGGAGGGTACTTCCTTCAATGGCACAGGCGGTTATATTCCGTCAAGTGTGACTGCCGGAGTCCCTTATGAAGCTGAAATCAGAATTCCGAATATCAGCCGTATCCAGAATCCTGAGAACACTCGGGTAACCGTGATGCTAATTGATTCTGAAACCGGACGAATCATCAATGCCGAACGAATGAACACCAACGGAGACCTTGGCGTTTCCGATATGACTCAGGATGTGAAGGAAGCTTCAGTCTCCGTTATCGGAAATGAAATCAATGTGAATTGCAACGGATATGCTGAAGCGATGGTGTTTGGCCTCGACGGAAGAGTAATTGCTTCCGGCAACGGATATGACAGCTTCTCGGTTGAAGCCGGATCTTACAACGGTGTGGCTGTCGTAATTGTCAAGAGTGAAGCCGGAGTTAAATCCTTCAAGGTATTCGTAAAGTAAGTCTTTAATATAGATTGTGATATTTGTCGCCTTTGACTCTTGTCTCGGGCGACAAATTTTTTATAGATGATTTATTGAGGTAATAAAAAAATTGTGTTATTTTTGCAGTGAAATCTTCCCCATCCACAGATAGTGGCGAGAATTGAAATACTACCGATTAGGGAAGATCCCAAAATGTATAATATTAATAAATTGAATAAAAAGATATGAAGAAAATTTACATTGCAATAGTGTCTGCCGTAGTCGCGTTTTCCGCAAACGCAGCGGATCTCTATTATACCGTAAATGGTGAGAAAGTTGAAAATAATGCAAAAATCGATCTCGCTCCTTATTGGGTAGAGAAAGATATGCAGTATAATCCGCACCTTTATTTGGAGACATCTGAAGGCGGTATGCTCAACGTCGATGTTGATTTCACGAAAGGTGTCTGCACTCCGGCATTCGATGAAGATGAATGGCTGACCGGTGCAAAAGCCAGTATTGCATTCTGTGCGATAGATGGTATGTGTACTACAATTAATCCGGGCAAGCAATCTCAGAAGAATGGTTTGGTGGAAGCAGGCAAGGTGGATATGCAGACCGAGCTTGGAATAGTCTTGGGAGATGAAGAAAAAATCGCGAATGTCACTGTTGATGCTGAATATACCATGACAAGTACTCTCAATGGAAATACAGTATCCATTACATTCTTTGTGAACGAAAAATTAGGGGCCGGTGCTTCAGGTGTTGCGAATGTTGAAATAGATGGAAATGCTCCAGCAGTATATTATGACCTCCAGGGGCGTAAGGTTGCCAATCCCTCTAAAGGACTCTATATCATCAATCGCGGCGGCAAAGTGACTAAGGAAGTTATCCGATAAGGTATTCGGTTCAGAGTATAAGACCCCATTTTTAAGAGTCGGGCTCTTGAATAATTAAAATTTAGAAAGGCGATGTTTCAGATATTTGAGACATCGCCTTGCTTATTCAGTTTAGACCCCGTTTTATGAAATTTTTGAGACGGATCTTAGGGATCGGGAAGTATCAGTTTTGATAGAGGAAGCGCTTGATGCTTCTCTTCGGTGTCTTCTCAAACTCCTCTTCAAAGAGCTTAAAGCTTGAAATCTGGCTGTAAGATGGAAGCTCTTTATTTAGAAGCCTGATATTTTCATCGAATTGCTTTTCGAGTCCGGATCGGTCAAGGGTCTGTGCATTGAGCGCCTCGACGTCAGGATAAATCAATGCCACCAGTTTCCCGTCATGTTCAATCACAAGTGATTCCCCCACATACGGGAGATTGTTGAGCTGATTTTCTATCTCTTCGGGATATATATTCTGTCCGGAAGGTCCGAGAATCATGGTCTTTGACCGTCCGCAGATCTTCACATATCCTTCATCATCGATATTACACATATCTCCGGTATTCATCCATCCCTCAGAATTGAAGACTTCTTCCGTTGCTTTAGGATTCTTGTAATAACCTAACATCACGTTGGCTCCGCGTACCCACAGATTACCGGGCTGAGTGGCAGGATCCGGAGAATCAACCTTCATCTCCATGCGGGTTACGCATTTCCCGACTGTGCCAATCTTTACATCTTTAGGTGCGATATATGTCAGCAACGGACCGCACTCCGTCATTCCATACCCTACAGTATAGGGGAATCCGATTCTTTTCAGGAGTCTTTCAACATCACTATTCAAAGGCGCTCCTCCTATAATCAATTCCTGAACGTTTCCACCCAATGCTTCGATTAATCCTTCTCTGATTTTTCCTAATATATGGTCATCGAGAAGCGGCACCTTGAGCATGAGTCTCAACATCGGGTTTTCAAGTTTCGGGAAAATCTTTCCTTTCACTATCTTTTCCAGTATCAGGGGAACGGTTATGATAAGCTTAGGTTTGACTTCCGCAAATGCCTTCATAATGATTTTGGGAGACGGAAGGCGGGTAAGGAAGTTGCAATGGCAACCTTTTACAAAAGGATGTAGCATCTCGATAACCATGCCATAAAGATGGGCCAACGGGAGCATATTCACAATCCCATCGCCGGCCTTGAAGAATTGCAGATGGTCTAAGCAGAACTCAACGTTGCTCCAGATGGAACGTCTGGGTAACATCACACCCTTTGACATTCCGGTGCTTCCGGAGGTATAGCTTATGAGAGCCACTTCTTCAGGATCATCTTCATAGACAGTGAAATCTTTTGCGCTATATTCGTACGGGAATTGACGGCCGAAGCGTTCATTGAGGGCATCGCGTGTCTCGGTCAATTCTTTGCTGCGGGATAGTGGCATCCCGAATTCCGATATATATATGGCTCCTACCAGATCGGGAAGTTTACTTTCATCAATATTTTCCCAGATAGCGGCATCGATGAAGAGGAGTTTGGATCCGCTATGATTTACAAGGTGATGAATCGTGTCTGGTTTGAATTCATGTAGAATTGGCACTGCAATAACTCCGGATGCCAGACAAGCAATAAAAGTCACAGCCCAGTTCGAGGAATTCTTACCGCAGATTGCAACCTTATCTCCGGGTTTTACTCCGGCTGCTTCAAACAGAAGACGTAGTTTCTCGATTGTTTCTGCCACATCGCGGAAGCGATAGTTGTGACCTCCCATATCTGAGAGCGCCATAAAATCCCAATGCTTCTTTATGCTATTGGAAATAAGCTCATTGAGCGATCCGTATTTCTCTTCCAAGTTCCTAAAGTTTTTATAATCGGTCTTATCGAAAACGTTGATTTGTGGAGATACGCTTTAGATATTGGCGATTGGGGTTAGATAATAATTCAATTGGAATCGTAGATTTCTTATGATACACAAACCTACAACAAAAATATATAAGTTGCAAGTTCCTATATAATAAATTAAAAAATGACTCATAAAGTTCATGCGAATTGGTAAGTTTTTGGTGATATTTATTCTTTTTTGTAACTTTGGGAGTACTTATTGTTCCGAAATGAAAAATTATATTATTATAATTTAAAGAATCCGATGAATCAACGTATCAAGAAAATCCTCGTCTTCTCACTTGCCGCTATATGTGGAATCTGGTTGAATGTAAATGCACGTAAAGTCACGGTAACTCCTCATCTCGATAGGATTGATGACAAAGTCACTGTTCCTGCTGAAATATATGGTCAATTTGCAGAGCATCTCGGCACATGTATCTACGGAGGTCTCTGGGTAGGGGAGGAGTCTTCGGTTCCTAATACCAACGGGTATCGCAACGATGTCCTGAATGCCTTGAAAGATTTGAAAGTTCCGGTGATGCGTTGGCCCGGCGGTTGCTTCGCTGACGAATATCATTGGCGTGATGGTATTGGTCCGAAATCGGAGCGCCCGGTGATGGTCAATAGCAATTGGGGTGGTACCGTGGAAGATAACAGTTTCGGTACCCATGAGTTTTTCAACCTCTGTGAGCTCATCGGTTGTGAACCCTATTTAAGTGGTAACGTCGGGAGTGGCACAGTTGAAGAATTGGCAAAATGGGTGGAATATATCACTGCCGAGGAGGGACCTATGGCAAGTCTTCGTAAGAAAAACGGCAGAGAAAAGCCTTGGCGTCTGAAATATCTTGGCGTCGGAAATGAAAGCTGGGGATGTGGCGGAAATTTCACCCCTGAGGATTATGCTTCGGAATATCGTCGCTATCAGACGTATTGTCGTGAATTTGATGGCAATAAACTTTTCAAAATCGCGTCAGGTGCAAGTGATTATGATTATAACTGGACTGATGTGCTGATGAAAAAGGCAAAGAATCAAATGGATGGTCTGTCGCTGCATTATTACACCACCAAATGGAACAATATGGGCTCAGCCACACAGTTTAATGATGATGATTATTATTGGACCATAGGGAAATGTCTTGAAATTGAAGATGTGATTATCCGTCATGATTCCATTATGGATAATTATGATCCCAAGAAAAGGGTCGCTCTTCTGGTGGATGAATGGGGCACATGGTGGAAAGAAGAACCGGGGACTGTCAAGGGACATCTCTATCAGCAGAATACCCTTCGCGATGCTATGGTTGCGGCCGTGAGCCTTGATGCTTTCCATCGCCACACTGATCGTGTGCGTATGGCAAATATCGCTCAGATTGCCAACGTGCTTCAGTCAATGGTGCTAACAAGGGGAGACAGCATGGTTCTGACTCCTACCTATCATGTATTCAAGATGTATGCTCCTCATCAGAATGCCACTGTGCTCCCGCTGACTGTTGATACTGAAACGATGAGTGATCGCGACGGACGATCCTTCCCGGTGATCAGCGCTACCGCAACCGAGAAGGATGGTGTAATAACCCTCTCAATCACAAATGTCGATTTGAAGGAGGATGCTCAGGTATCAGTCCCTCTTCCCGGACTTTTAAAGAAGAATATTTCAGGTGAGATTCTGACTTCCAACAATATTTCTGATTACAATGATTTCGGACATGAGGATATTGTGACTTTAAAACCGTTCAATGCTTTTAAAGTCAATAAAAACGGATTGGATATCAATCTCCCCGCTAAGTCTATCATCACCCTTAGTATCAGGAAATAGCTTAGACCCTGACTGTAATTTAAATTCTCAAGGGAATAAATCTGATGCGGAGATAATAATATCCGGTATAAAGATAGCTGAAGGTTATAAGAAATGAGAGGATCTGTGAATATGCTTAAGATCGGTCAGGGGATGCAGTGGACTGTTGCCCTCATCGCAGGAATTTGTGCTACCATTGCCGCCTGGTGGATGCCTTTTTTAGGAGACGATCTTAGTCATTCGGATTTTATCCGCGAAGCATATCCGAATTTTTATCAATTGCCCAGAATGGCTGCAAGCTGGGTTCTTCATGTAAATGGTCGTTTTGGTGATATTTTGGGGAACATTTTACTTGCGTTCTCCCCTAAGTGGCTTTTCGCTTCCCTTGTGGGCGTAATGACCGTTTTATTTTATATCCTTCCTCCAAAGTTGGCGGGTCTACGCGCATCTGCTCCATTCTTATCTCTGTTTTTTATGGCATTGCTGATGTTCTCAATGCCATGGTGGGATTCATTCTTCCTGTTTGTCTGCAGGATGAATTATCTGTGGGTGAGTGTATGGGTGATGGGCTTTCTTTGGATGATTTTTTCAGAGAGGGTCAGGAGCTTGTCGCTTCGTTGGCAGTATCTCCTGATTCCGGTCGCATTCTTTATCGGGTGGGGTCATGAAGCAGCGGGAATGCCGATCGTTTGCGGAATCATAATATATTGGTGGTTGAATCGCAGGAATAAGAAGCTTTTTCCTGTTCTGATAAAAAGGATAATCATAGCCTTTTGCATAGGTGCCATGATTACGGTCTTTTCTCCGGGAGTGCTTTCAAGATTGGCTAACGAAAGAACCCCTGATGATCCTCTTATCCCGCTATTATTGAAATCATCTTTTTATGTGCTGTTGCTCATCCTGATTGTGTTGTGCTTGATGATTTCAGCCGGGGGGCGCAAACGGATTTATGAATTGGTGATTACACCGTGGACTATATTTGCAGTCGGAGCTTTAGGTTCCATGATGTTTGTCGCAGTTGGTGGGGTAGTCGGTCGAAGCGGATGGTTTTCACAAGTTTATGCTCTAATAGCGCTATTTATAATTGCAAGAGGGTATTTTGATAAGAAAAAACAGCCTGATCTCATTTCATATATCTCCTCCTTATTGCTTTTGATTATAATGATTATTTTCCAAATATCTGTCTGTCGGTTGCAAGTGGAAGCGGAGAAAAGTCTCTGTGAGATAGAGGAGATATATCGGAATTCCGAAGATGGAATAGTTTATGCTAATCCCAAAATGCGATCGGATTTCCCCTGGTGGGCATTAAATATCCCTAAGGCAGCGGTTGATAATGATGATTATTCATTGCTCTCTCGCTATGATGAAATATACGGGAGCATGGGTAAACGCTACAGGCTTCTCCCTGCTGAATTAAGAAATTTTAAATTTTCCGAAGGTGAAGAAACGGTTGAGATCGGGAAAGGATATGTAGTTAAAAGAATGCCTCAAGGATGTATCGAAGAGGAGATTCCCGGTCATGGTGCTAAATTCCTTCCTTCCCCGGAGGGTATGATGACGGTGGTGGATTTTACCGTAGACTCAGGAGATACGCTCTATTATGTGTCACCACGCGAAGTCGATCCCGGAGACAGATGATGAAAAAAGATATTAAAAATTCCTAATTTTTAGATGACTATGCTATTTTTATTGAAAATAGTCGTATGAGATAATTAAATTTTATATCTTTGCATAATTGTCTGACTTCACACCAAACTAATCACCCGTTTATTTAACAGACATTTTAATTATGCGAAGAATACTTTTCCCACTAACCCTCATTGCCGGGGCGCTTTCAATGTATTCAATGCCGGCGAAACAAACGCTGCAGACTATTGTTGGCCCGGATGGTAAGGAGATTGTCGTGCGCCAGATAGGTGATGAAAATTTCCATTACTATGTGTCTGTAGCCGATGAGTCCATATTGCTCCGCGATGGTGATAAATTCATCAATGCCGATGTTGCTGAATCAGGTCAGTTGATACCTGTTAATTCACCTGTGAAAGTGTCAGCCCGGAGCAAGTCTCTTCAATCTCAATCAGCTCCGCGGAGAATCGTTCCGGGGTTGGTGAGTGGAACTACCTTCCCGGCTCAAGGTAATCAGAAAGTGGCGGTCGTGCTTGTGGAATATCAGGATGTGAAGTTCAATCTGGAGGATCCTATGGACTATTTCACCCGTATGCTTAATGAGGAGGGATTCTCGGATTATTATGCCACGGGTAGTGCCCGCGATTGGTTCTTGAATTCATCTGCTGGAAAATTTGACCCTGAATTTATAGTGATGGGACCTGTGACGTTGCAGAAGAACATGAATTATTATGGTGGCAATGATGCTTGGGGGCAGGATAATGCTCCGCAAAAAATGGTCATTGAGGCCTGCCGTCAACTGAATGCAGATGTTGATTTTTCTCAATTCGACTGTGATAAGGATGGTTATATAGACAATGTGTTTGTGGTCTATGCCGGACGAGGTGAAGCTTCAGGTGGCAGTTCTGACACCGTCTGGCCTCATGCTTGGACGCTTTCTTCAGCCGAACCGGGTCAGCAATATTCGTTTGATGGTGTTAGATTAAATCGTTATGCTTGTTCTAATGAGTGGGAACTCTCGGATGCCGGATACGGGTATCGTCCTGTGGGTATAGGTACCTTTGTGCATGAGTTCTCTCATGTCATGGGACTTCCTGATCTTTATTCCACACAGTATGTTGCAGGTACATTTACCCCCGGTGGTTGGTCCGCCATGGATTATGGCCCTTATAACAACGATGGTTGCACTCCACCGCAATTTTCCGCGTGGGAACGTGCTTCTCTGGGGTGGTATGAACCGCTGACATTCCCGGATTCCGGTAACATAGCGCTCGAACCATTTGCTGACGGGGATGCTTATCTTATCCCGACAGAGCGCGACAATGAATTTTTTATGATTGAAAATCGTCAGCAGAAGGGGTGGGATGAATTTGTGCCCGGTCATGGTATGCTGGTATGGCATATAGATTATGATGAGTCCGTATGGCGTCAGAACGCTGTCAATAATACCCCTTCCCATAATAGGGTGGATATTATTGAGGCGGATGGAACCACAGGGGAAGATAACCGTGATGGTGATGCCTTCCCGGGTGTGAAAGATATAAAGGAATTCACTGCTACTTCCTCTCCGGCTTTTGTATCGAGGAATGGGAAATCTGTAGGTTTTGATTTAACTGATATTACCGAGAGGGGAGAGCGCATTGTCTTCCGTCTTAACGGAGGTGATACAGATATAGTAGCTCCTGTGGAAGCTCAGCCGTCTGATATCAAGGCTGCCTCTTTTGTCGCTAATTGGGAGCCGGTTGAGAATGCAAGATGTTATGAACTGACTGTTCTAAATGCAGATAATGAGACCGTGGAATTTATTAAAACCAACGATACTCATGCTCTTGTGAGCAATTTGACTCCGTCGACCGATTATTCCTACACTGTCGTCGCTGACGATGGTGCCTATGGAAGTCTCCCGTCCGGTAAGGTTGATGTGCGCACTCTCGACCCCACATTTGATTATTTTGCTCCGGAAGCACTCGATCCCAAAGAAGTTCTTTCAGATTCCTTTGTGGCTTGTTGGGCGCCTATGGAGGATGCGCAAGAATATTTCCTGACCGTGACAAGGGAAGATGTCGGAGATCCTGTTGTGGTTGAATCCGGATTTGACAGTCACCTTGATAATCTTCCGGAAGGCTGGTCCACCAATTCCGCCGTGACTTATGGAATGGCGGCTTATTGTGGTGTCGCTTCCCCTTCATTGCGCCTTTCAAAGGATAATGACGAATTGCTAATTGAAAATCTGAAATCAAAAAATGTTCAGTCTTTAAAATTCTGGCATCGTGGAAATTCAACTTCTGGAAATGAAGAGTTGAATGTGGAACTCCTTGCTGACAATGAATGGCATAATATAGCTGTTATTCCGGTGGACGATACTGCCGGAGGAGTTTCAACCGATCTTGACCTTAAAGAGAGTTGGACTGCGGATAACCCGGAAGCGTTAAGGATTGTCTTTAAGCGCCCTGCTAAAGGTTCTGTGGCAATCGATGACGTTGTCTTGGTTTTAGAAGGTGATAAATTAGAGACTCCGTTGGAAAATTATACTGATAAATCGGTTGGCAATGATCTGGAACATACGGTTGCCGGCCTTGATCCGGGTCAGGTCTATTGCTATACAGTCAGGGCATCCGATGGTGAACTTTCATCTCTAATTTCTTCTAAGATTAAAGTCAAAACTCTTGATTTAAATAATATTGATGCCGTAAGTATCGTTTCTGATACCTTGACTATCCGCGATCGTCAGATAGATTCCCTTTACCCGGTCAGCATTTCTGATGCAACAGGTCGTGTAATCGCTCTATCCAAACGTTCGTTTACTTTCCCTTCCGCAGGATTATATATCCTTTACGCCGAGGGTAAAGCTCCGGTTAAAATATTTGTCAAATAGTAGTAACTATTACGTTCTACCGTTTAATTTGAAATTAACTTAACTTCATTGATATGAGAAAATCAATACTTTTATCCATGGCTTTGGCGGCACTTTCAATCAGTGTCCCTGCCGTAACGAATGCTCAGGAAGTTTCATATTATTTCTCGGATTTCAAAGCATCGAAATTCAGCGACATAGGCTTTACAGTCCTTGACGTAAATAATGATGGAACGACTTGGACCCCAAGGACATCATCCATCAGCTTCGGAAAGATAGATGATTTCGAGACTAACCTTGTAGCGGAAAAAATAGCTAAAACTCCGGCGGAAATTTCAGATAAAGACCACGATGACTGGTTGTTTACACCGGATCTGCAGTTTGAGGCCGGTAAGACATATAAGATGACAGTGTATCTGGGTCACAACAATTATGCAGCTGTCAATGGATGTGTAGAAATAAAGTTAGGTAATGATAAGTCTGTGGCTGCGATGACCGAGACCCTTCTCCCTATTGAGGAGAGTGCTTTGCCTGCATATTCAGGAGGTGGTCTTTGGTCGCGGACGATGAATATCACTGTTCCCGAGACTGGAGATTATTTCATCGGATTCCACGCTAAAGGGAAACCCGGACAAAAAATTTATCTGGCAGATTTGAAGATTAATGCCGGAGTGGGTATGGTTTCTCCTCAAAGTGTGGAGAATCTCACACTTGCCCCCTCTGCTACTGGAGAAAAGAAAGTGACAATCAGCTTTAAAGCTCCTTCTTTAGCCAAGGATGGTTCTCCACTTGCTTCACTTCAGAAAATTGAGATCCGACGCGGTGAAGACTTAATTCACACCTTTGATGCTCCTGCTCCCGGTGCTGATCTTTCCTATACAGATGCAGTGGCAGCAAGTGCTGAATACACTTATTATGTGCAGGCTTTCACCGAGTCAGGTGGAGGTGATATAGTATCCGCCAAAACGTTTGTCGGTGTGAATGTGCCGGGTCCTGCTTCAAATGTAAAAGCAGAGAATACAAGCAATCTTTCCGCTCATATCACCTGGGATGCTCCGGTTGTGGATCGCAATGGCTATCCTATGGCTCCGAATGTGGTGAAGTATAATGTTTATTACCGACAGATTTATAGCCAGAATCGTGTGGAAGTGGCTTCCAATATCACCGATACATCGGTAGACTATACCTTTGTGCCTGAAGAAAGTGAAGAGCCCGTGCAGGAATTCTACGTTTTCGAGGTCGAGGCAAAGACAATTACAGGTGAGGCTGCCTCCGTATCTTCCAATCCTGTTCCTTTTGGTGATCCTTATCAGGCTCCGTACTTCGAGTCATTCACGAGAGGCAGACTTTCTTCCATCTTCACATCTACACCCGTGCGTGGCAATAATTACTGGAATGTTACCACAGACTTTGAAGATGTAAGCTCTGCAGACGGTGATAACGGTATGCTCTTCCTCAGCGGTGGTATCGGTGGATCTGCCGCATATCAATCCGGGCTTATCGATCTTGGGGATATGGAATCACCAACGGTGGGCTTCTATACTTATAATATTACCGGCTGTGATCCTGAGGATCATACCATGCAGCTGTCCGTAATCGCCACCGATGGAACTGTTAGGAATTTTGACAAATTCGTGCCTGCAATGGGATGGAACAAGACCATCCTTCCGTTGGATGAATTTATTGGTAAAACCATCCGTCTGATATTCACGGGAGAACGTCTTAATAATACGGATTTACACCTTGACGCTATCTCAGTAGACAATATCTTTAACACTGACCTGACCATTTCAGGAATGCATGTGCCGGCTGTGGTTCGTTCTGATGAGCCTTTTGAAGTGATTGTAGATGTCCTCAACTGCGGTCTGGAAACTTCCACTCCCTATAGTGTGGAACTTTACTGTGATGGTACTAACGTAGACACTTATAACGGTGACAATCTTGCAGCAGGTGCTTACGATCATGTTAAGTTTGAGAGAGTTCACGGTATTCTTGATCCTGAAAAAGTCACTTATAGCGCCAAGCTTAACTATACTGTCGATCAGGATCAAACAAATAATGAGGGAGAAGAGTGTGTGGCTCTCGTTCGTAAGAACTCATATCCTAAAGTTACTGACCTTAAGGGTGTGATTGAGGATGGCTCGGTGAAACTCGATTGGAGTGAACCTGACACTGATAAGGCTCAACCCTACGAGACTTTGGAAAACTTTGATTCTTATCAATCCTGGGCTAATGCAAATGTAGGCGATTGGGTATTCGTGGATAAAGATAAAGCTACGATTGCCGGTTTCAATGATGGTGAGTCATCTATTGAAATGCCTGAAATTCCATCATATTCAGAACAGTCATGGTGGATATTCGACAACTCATACGAGAACTTCAATAATGGTTCATTCGCCACACTCTCCGGTCATAAATTCCTTGCTTCCATGGTATCCGGTGTCAAGGGTCAGGGTTTCGTGCAAAATGATGACTGGGCCATTTCACCTGAACTTTACGGTGGTCCTCAGACAATCAGCGTAAATGCAAGAAGCTATTCATTGGTTGAAGGTGATGAAGAGACATTTGAAGTGCTTTATTCCGACGGATCCGTCAATCCTGATGACTTTGTAAGCGTTGGTGTTAAGGAGAATATTCCAAGCGAGTTTAATGCTTACGAATTTGATCTTCCCGATGGTGCCAGGCGTTTTGCTATCCGCAACATCTCCAATGCCAAGATGATGCTTATGGTAGATGACGTCACTTATATTCCTGTCGGAGATCCCGCTGCTTTCTCAATCAACGGATATAACGTTTATCGCGATGGTGTCAGACTTAATGACGCTCCCATTGAGGAATGTGCTTATGAAGACAAAGATTGCGGTGACGGTGACCATGTTTACAATGTGACTGTGCTCTACAGTGCAGGTGAATCACGCTTCGGTAATGACTTCAACCCCTCGGTTAAGGGAGTGCTTACTATCGGAAGTAATAATGCGGCTGTGGAATATTATGATCTCAGCGGTATGCGTGTGGATCGTTTGATTCCAGGCAACGTTTATATCAAGCGTTGTGGTGGAGTGAGCACCAAGGTGATCATCCGTAAATAGCACTGTGACGCCCGGAAAAATCAAAGTTAATTCACTTCTTTGATATTTTAAGTCGTAGTCAAATAAAACACAATAAGGTAAAATCTCCTTCCCATCCTGAACTTTGGGGAGGAGATTTTTATTTATGAGATTGCAACTTTTGGCTGGGTGAAAATGTTATAACTGAAACGGAGTAAAACAGAAACATTATTATACATAAAGATAAAAGAGAATTATGAAGAAAACTATTTTTGCAGTGGCGCTGGCAGCGCTTGCGCTCACTGCATGTAACAGCAAGAACTGCTGTAAAGACAATGCATGTGCCAGTGATAAACAGGAAATATACTCAGGGATTCTCCCCGGTGCTGATACAGATGGGATCCTATATACTCTGAATGTAGATTATGATGAGGATGACAACTGCCTGGAAGGTGACTATAATCTTGTGCAGACCTATCTTGCAGCGGATTCCGTGGCTCCAACCGGATACAAGGATGTAAAGACTGTCAGGAGCGAAGGTGACTTTAAAGTTGAAAGTAAGAAAGTCGATGGTGCGGAAGTGAAATATCTTCGTCTCATTCCTGATATGAAGGATTCTTCTCCCGAAGCTGACAGTCAGCCGATGTATTTCGTTGTCAGTTCAGACAGCACCCTCACGATGGTTAATTCAGATCTTAAACCATCTGAGAATGCAGCTCTTAACTATACCCTCGTTAAGAAATAAACTATAATTCCCCCAAGACGTCACAAAGATAGTCTATTACTCATAAACAAGGCGGTGTATCATCAATTTTGACACACCGCCTTGTTTTTCTATGATAGAGACGTTTTTATTTATTGCCTGTGAAGAGATTGTTGATTGAGCCGATTGAAGAGAGGACCGAAGATGCTTCGTAGGGGATATAGACAGTCTTATTATCCTTTCCGGTAGTCATCTCTTTCAGAGTATCGATATATTTCATTGCAAGCATATATGTTGCAGGATCCGTTTTCGTTGCACTGACCGCTTCGGCGATGCGTTTCACGGCTTCCGCTTCCGCCTCCGCGTTTAGGATGATTGCGCGCGCAACACCTTCAGCTTTGAGAACTTCACTTTGTTTCGTAGCCTCCGCTTCATTGATCCGTGAGGCCTTTTCTCCTTCCGAACGGAGTATCAGGCTCTGCTTTTCACCTTCAGCATTAAGAATTTCAGCGCGCCTGTTGCGTTCGGCTTGCATCTGTTTCTCCATGGCTACACGCACACTCTCCGGCGGAGTTATATCCTGCAATTCCACGCGATTGACCTTTACTCCCCATTTATTGGTGGCTTCATCAAGAATGGTCTGCAATTTTGAATTGATGGTGTCTCTTGAAGTCAGCGTTTCATCCAGCTCAAGTTCACCGATTACGTTACGGAGTGATGTCTGAGTTAGCTTTTCGATAGCGTTAGGCAGGTTATCTATTTCGTAAACAGCTTTCTTGGGATCGGTGATCTGAAAATATAGGAGTGCATTGATTCCGGTCGATACGTTATCGCGGGTGATGACCTGTTGCGATGGAAAATCATACACCTGCTCGCGAAGGTCGATAACATCAGTAGTGACAGTCCTCACGTAGGTGCGTCCTCCCGAGTTTTGAATAGTGCGCGTATATATCACTTTCGGACGATCAACAAATGGAATGATAAAATTAAGACCCGGTGAAAGGACACTGTGAAAACGCCCCAGACGTTCAATTACTCTTGTTTCAGACTGTGGCACGACTTTCACACCTGCCGAAATAACTATAATGGCGAGCACGATGAGCACGCCGGCGAGAATCCATGCAAACATAATGAGAGATATTTTGGATATTAATAGGGGATTTGCATCCCCCGAATAATGTTAATTAGTTTCCGTCAACAGGTGAACGGTAAGGATTATGCTGTCATATCCGGTGACAGACACAATCGCTCCCCGGGGAATTATTGTGTTGAATCCGGGAGCTCTTACTTGCCAGCGGTCGCCGTCTATCCTTACTCGCCCTAATTCTCCCGGACGTATTTCCTCGATGACCTCAGCTTTACGTCCTAAAAGAGCATCCATGCCCGTGCGTGAGGATTCCCCGCCTTGTTTCCGGGCGCGTGCAAACCAGCGTTTCATGAATGGGACGCATGCGAAGTATGCGGCAACAGAGGTGATGGCTACGATCCCCGTCTGCACCGGCACTGAAGCCTCGAAAGCGATAGCTACTAAAGCTCCGATACACCCGACTGCAAGGCAGAAAGTCCATACCCATTGAGTCATCACTTCAATTCCGATCAATATCGCTGCAAGAATAACCCAAAACAACCAAGCGCTCATGATAATCCGATTATAGGGAGTTTAAGAGAATAAATAAATTCCTATTGCAAATATAATAAATTTTCAGCAAGTAGGCGCAATAATGGCAATTTAATATTTTTGATTGAAGGTATCATATTAAGAGGAAGCAGATTTCTCTACTCCCTCATCCTGTACCCTGAGCCGGGGTCGAACCGGCACG
>CAZFUF010000029.1:0-34860 GCA_964521885.1 uncultured Sangeribacter sp.
TTCGGATTCTTTATCTCAATCGACATGTTCACAATGTTCATGTTCTATGAGGTGGCTCTGATTCCTATGTATCTGTTGATTGGTGTCTGGGGGACAGGACGCAAGGAGTATTCTGCAATGAAACTTACCCTCATGCTTATGGGTGGTTCGGCATTCTTGATGCTTGGTCTCCTTGGCATCTATTGGCATAGCGCTCCGCAAGGTGGTGAACTTACATGGAATATCCTTGAGATTTCTCACAATAACGCGATTGATCCCTCATGGCAGAATATGTTGTTCTGCTTTACTTTCGTGGGTTTCGGTGTCCTTGGAGCCATGTTCCCATTCCATACATGGAGTCCTGACGGTCATGCTTGTGCTCCGACCGCTGTTTCAATGCTTCATGCTGGTGTGCTTATGAAATTAGGAGGTTACGGGTGTTTCCGTATTGCAATCTTCCTGCTTCCGTCTGCAGCTAACGAATTGGCATGGATCTTTATCATCCTGACGGGTATCAGTATTGTATACGGAGCCTTCTCAGCATGTGTTCAGACTGACCTCAAATATATCAATGCTTACTCATCGGTATCTCACTGCGGTATGGTGCTTTTTGCTATCCTCATGCTCAATACCACAGCAATGACGGGTGCAATTCTCCAGATGCTTTCTCACGGTTTGATGACAGCACTCTTCTTTGCATTGATCGGTATGATATATGGAAGAACTCACACACGTGATATCCGTCAAATGGGAGGTCTTATGAAGATCATGCCTTATCTTGGAGTTTGCTATATGATTGCTGGTTTTGCTTCTCTCGGACTTCCGGGTCTCTCGGGTTTCGTCGCTGAGATGACAATCTTCTTCGGCTCTTTCCAGGATGCAGATCTTTTCCACCGTTGCTTTGTCTTCGCAGCTACCTGCTCGATCGTGATAACCGCAGTTTATATACTCCGCGTCGTCGGGAAATTGCTTCTCGGTCCGGTTCAGGATGATCACCATCTATCACTCACGGATGCTACATGGTTTGAAAGACTATCCACGGTCACTCTGATCCTGTGCATCGCAGGGATAGGCTGCTTCCCCAACTGGATAAACTTGACTATTCAACAAAGTTTCTCTCCGATTATTCAAGCTATTCAATCTGCTCTCTAAGTTAATGTATTAAACAAAACAAGATATTATTACAATGGACTATTCACAATTTGGGGCAATGATCCCCGAACTCATAATACTTGGGATTTTCCTTATCGTGTTTCTGTTCGATACATTCTCGAATGATAACGCAAAGAAAATTCTTACACCTCTCACAACTATCCTTTTCGGACTCGGCACAATTGCGATCTGGATTATTCCGGCATCTTCTGAATTGGTGTTCGGAGGTATGTATATAAACGATACTTGCACGAATGCTGTAAAAGCTATCCTTAATATTGGTGTTTTCATTGTACTTCTTCAGTCAGCCAAGTGGGTCAAAGAGGATGAAGTAGCTATCAGAAAGGGAGAATTTTATGAGTTGCTTCTCGTTACTCTCTTCGGAATGTATCTGATGGTTTCCGCACGCCACTTCCTTCTCTTTATCATCGGACTTGAATCTGCTTCCCTTCCACTTGCCGCGTTGGTTGCATTCAACAAGAAGCATTACGAAAGCCATGAGGCAGCTGCCAAGTATATTTTGACTGCAGTCTTCTCATCTGCCATCCTTTTGACTGGTATATCATTTGTATATGCTTTCTCAGGTGGTTCTCTCTACTTTTATGACATCGCTTTAAATATAATGTCATCCGGAGTTGAACACAGTGGACTATTGGTGTGCGCACTTGCGTTTGTTCTTGCCGGTATAGGTTTCAAACTTTCTTTGGTGCCTTTCCATCTTTGGACAGCAGATGTATATCAAGGTGCTCCTACAGCTGTGACCAGTTACCTTTCAGTAGTATCAAAAGGTGCGGCTGCCGTTGCATTCTTCATAATCTTCGTGCAGTGCTTTGGTGCTGTATATTCCGAAGTCTGGGAATGGATGCTCTACGCAGTGATTATCCTCACCATTACTGTTGGTAACCTCTTCGCTATCCGTCAGAAGAATATGAAGAGATTTATGGCTTTCTCCTCAGTATCTCAGGCTGGTTATATTATGCTCGGTGCAATCGCTGCTGATGATCTTGGGCTCGCATCAATGATTTTCTACATTTTCGTTTATATTGTCAGCAATCTGGGTGCCTTCGCAGTGATTCAATCCATAGAGAATCAAACAGGCTATGTCAGCATGGATGACTATAACGGACTCCATAAGTCAAATCCCTGGCTCTCTTTCGCCATGACCCTTGCAATGTTCTCTCTGGCAGGTATTCCTCCATTTGCAGGTTTCTTCTCAAAAATCATGATATTCACTTCCGTGACAGGTTCAGGAAGCATGGCTCTGTATATGTTGGTGCTTATCGCTTTGATAAATACAATTATTTCGCTGTATTATTATCTCCTGGTTGTCAAAGCTATGTGGATTAGTCCTGAAGAGCCGAAGATTGCTGCTTTCAAGAGCGATTGTGGTAATCGTATCGCTATATGGATTTGTGTTGCCGGTATAGTATTCTTAGGAATAGTGCCTTGCATCTATCAGTATTGTGTGGACGCTGTCGGTAATTCTTCCATGTCAATCATAGTGGATATCCTGTATCCAATCCTTGCAATCTAAACAAAAAGGACCGATTTTATTTAGATATTCAATCTTAAATGTGAGTTTCTCACTCCTTATTCTCGCATTACTCAGATAGACTTAAACTATATCTAAGTTATAAATAATGTATCTAACCCAAATTAGCCGATTTCCCGTCGATGGGAAATCGGCTAATCCATTTTTATTCATTTTTATTTTTTTTATAATGCGTTGTTTTGAATATATGTTAAATAATATTAACTTTGTGGCTGTTCTTTAATAATTTTTAAATTTTTGCTTACATGAAATTACTTAAGTATGTAGCCCTTTCGGGCTTTGGCCTTTTAATGTTATCGTCTTGCTCTGAGGATCAGTCATCATTTGACATTCAGAAAATTCCCGGCCGTTGCTTTATAGAAGGAGTTGTCAAATACAACGAAGGTACAACCATCGAGAATGGAAAATTCTCATATACCTATCAGCCTGCTGCAAATCTTGAATTGACATTTGTCGTTCAGAACGGTTCGTACGGAAATCTTAGCGGCACAAGCACGTTTAAAACAACAACTGACGCAGAAGGTAAATATTCTATTGAAATTCCCGCTCCTCTTCAAAATGCCACCGTCAACATTTATACTGAAGATTTCAAAGGTGTCAGAACTTATATCACTACTGAAAACAATCAGATTGTTACAAAGAATGAGGAGGTTATCTATCGTGGGATTTCATCCACTTCCATTCATAGTGAAGGGATAGTCTATGCAAACTTCCTATGTAACCCTTGTAGCGTAAATTCACCAGTCGAAGGATTCTCTCAGTTCGCTACTATCAAAGGAAAAGTTGGTCAAGGTGTGGAATATAAAGTTGATGCACAACGTCTTTATGACAATGCTAATAACTTTGTGGGTTACTCTAATGCTGCCGCTTACTACGTTTTTGACGGCGCAAAAGTCGATATGATTGTTGATGTCGACTATGAGGGTCAGACATTCACATATAATGTAACTTCAAGCGCTGCAGGGGAGTGGTCATTGCAGGTACCTGTCGCTCAATTCCCGGCTTCATTCACTTATACGCTCACAGCTGTGCCTTATGATGCTAACTATACTCATTATGTTCCTGTTGATAAACCATATACATTGACTGATAGATACGGTGTTGAGCGTGAATATTCATATATAGACTATGAGGCTGTAAGTCTTAAGGGATTTTATTCTCAGAAATTCAATGTTAATTTCTCCGCTGCTTTCCCGGTTGCTGCTCAGGTTTGTGACAGCGAGGCTAAACTTATGGTTTTCCAGCCACTCAATAATGGTCAGGACACCTACAATTATAATCCTAACGTATATTCACAAAGCAATTTGTGGCGTAGTGAACTTATAGAACAATTAGCTCAATAATAAGAAACGAAATGAAACATAATATTTTAATTGGAGCTTCTTGCCTGTTGCTTTCATTATCCATGACAGTGGCAGCTCAGGATTTCAATCAGGTTATTATAAACGGGGGTGAAAATTATACAAAATGTGATAAAGTTTACACTCCCGAGGCAGGTGATTTTTCTGTGGGTGTTGATCTTATCCCCTTGTTTAGAACAATCGGAGGTGCATTTAATGATTCCGAAACACCAGTAGGAGGTAACCCCTTTAGCGTTGATGATATGGTTTGCAAGCCCACTGTCTCTGTAATCGGTAAATATATGTTTACTGATAAATGGGCATTGAAGGCTAATATCGGTCTTATGGTCAATACTCATACCAATAGATCATACGTATTGGATGATAAAATGCAAGTTTTGGCTCCTCAAGATGAAGCTAAGGTTGTAGACAGTCAGAAAATCACTAAATCCGGTGGATCGTTTATGGTTGGTGCGGAATACCGACTGGGTAAACGTCGTGTGCAAGGAATCTTTGGTGTCGGAATTTTGTTTGGTTTCTCCACACTTAAAGAATCCTATAGTTATGGAAATGCAATTACTGAATTTAATCAGGAGCCTACATCCGCTATTTCATCTTCGGAATTTGGTATCCCCTACGGGTATAGAATAAAAGAATGCCAGACTTCAGGTGCAAACATAATGGCTGGAGTGTATGGCAGTGCGGGTGCTGAATGGTTTGTTGCTCCTAAAATTTCGTTAGGTGCAGATGTTAAGCTCTCGCTTTATGGCATTTTTGGAAATCAAGGATGGGTGAAAAGTGAAGGTTGGAGCGATGCCTATCAAAGAGTAACCACCCGGACCGACTTGGTTACCCCCGGAAACCGAGGCTTTAATTTCTCTACCGACAATATCGGAGGCTCTCTATATATGAGTTTCTATTTCTAAATACTACACCAGAAGTACTGCTTCAAATCAAAATAAATACATATATTATAAAGAGGATGGCTGACTCAGCCACCCTCTTTATCATATATGTCAAGCCAAACTTATTTTAATTTTCAAAATCAGATCATCAATCCTTTCATAAGGTATACTAATCTATAAGGATAAATAGCTTGGTAATTCCGTTAGATCTCAACATATGTTGATATTAAAGTTGATTTTTCTATCTAATTTTGGGCGAATATTAATCCCTCATGGTTATGAAGAAATTATTATTAGCCTTCATATTTGTTATAATCTCTTTTTGTTACGCGTTTGCCTCCCCACATTTTAAAGAGTTAAACAACCGTAATGGCAAAACAACTGTTAAAATTGAATTTCCATCTTCAGACCTCACGCAGACAACTGTTATAAGAGATTGGAAACTTCATAATAAAGGGAAGGTTTATGATGTAAAGAAAGTTGATGTACAAGGACAGAAAGATCTTGTCTTTATACTTGAATTCAAGAAACTTACCAAATTCTCAGAGTGCTCATTATCGTTTACTGTAAATGGAAAACCTATGACTATCGACCTCCAAAGCTTAATGAACAGGTAGTTTCCGGTGTATATGGTTTCCCGACGCATTACGCATTGGTTTGTCAGAATATTTATCAGGAAAATAATACATACTTCTTAATCATTCACTCTTATGAAAACAAAACTACTCATCTCAATTGTTTGCACTCTGTTCGGATTCCAATTATTCGCTGCAGAGAATGCTCCGATATTGTGGCCGGTATCATACTCTGTTCATAAGGATATGCCGTTTGTATATCCACTTGAAGAAATAAGTGTCAAATTCGATCGTACGATAAAACTTATGGATGACGTGAAGGAGCCGGTTACAATTAAGTGTAATGGTGTTGCAGTGGCGGAAGCCTCAACCCTCGAAATCATTAATAACGTTGGGGCGCGCTCTTCCGAAGGTATTCTGTGCGTAAATTTTGAGAAACAGAACCTTCCTAAGGGTCAAACTTATGAAATATGTGTACCTGAAGGTATAATCGGTTCAGTAGAAGTATTCGGGGAGAATCAGATCGTAAATGCTGCTTCAAGCGTAGAATTCAGTGTGCCATCCTCACTTGGCACAACGCATGGTATCGATGATGGTGCAAATATTCCCGATTCTAACCATATCATTGTTTTTTATTGGGGATTTGAGACAAAAGCCGTAGGAGAACCCAAATTTGATCTTTACCGGGAAGATGAAAAGATTGCGGAATTACCGGCTCACGTTACGTGGGATTGGAATTTAGGTCAGGCTTATCCGGTTTTCAAGGACTACATGACTTTCGACAGTGGTGTAAACTATAAACTTGTGTTGCCTGCCGGAAGCGTTAGCTCTGAATATAGGGAGGATATAACCAACGATGAAGTCGTGTTTAACTTTGTCGGTGCATATACCGATCCATCACTACCTTTTACATATATATGGTGTAGCCTTTACACCGATCACTCCAACATATTGGGCGAAGTCTCTTTCACCTTTGACCGTCCTATAGAAATAGTCGAGAATGCAAAAATTCAGCTGTATGAGATTTATCCCACCGAGCAACTGATTATGGAAGTTACTCCATGGCTCGATACTGATCACAACTGTTGGAAACTGATGTGTGATTTTGGTGGTTATCAGCGTGACGACGAATGGGGATTTACTATAGTAATACCGGAAGGAGCGATCATAAGTGCTGATGAACCTAACATAAAATGTATGCGTAGTGAATTCAGAAGTGCAAGTGCCGGGGTGGATAATATCAAGATTGATACTAATACATCTCATTCATTTTACAATTCACAAGGAATTAAAGTTAACAATCCCCAACCGGGTTGCATTTACATGCACAATGGCAAAAAGATAATATTCCACTAATCAATACTATAGAATAATTTATACCGCGGGCATCGATTCCAATCTATGTTTGGATCCGATGCCCGCTTTTAAATCAGTATATATCCTGATATTACCTTAAGTATTCTCCCACGTAGAAATTTACTTTATATTTAGATTGCTAAAACCAACTATATCTGAGAATAAATACCCTATCTATTAGCGTATCACAAAATTTTGATTTTGTCACTTGTTTGTTATTGTAAGCGTCTTTTTTCTAATTTTTTGGTTCTTAATTGGATCGTTTGGTTTCTCTAGGGAGTAGCAAATCAACAAAATTCAGCCATTTTATTTATCCTTTGGAAGTTTAAAGAATAATTCGTAATTTTGCATTGTCAATCCAACGGATTGGCGGGCATATTAATATGAAGCGTTTATCAACGCTCATTTGACAAAATAGAAATCTGGAAAATTTCAATCAGGGTCAAATGATGCAGTGAGGATGCCTTTGGAGTGTGATATATCATAGGTATTTCTGTGAGGGAATACAGTATATTCACATATTTGCGTGAGGCTCTAACTGCTCGTTTCATCCTGAAAGGCATTCCAGAGCCTCTATTTTGTGAGACGAGTAGGAGATACAGACTCTCACGCTTTTTTACTATCGTATTTGCCCCATTGGGAGAGTTTTATGGGGCAGCTACACAAGAATGAAAAAAATCATATTCATTATTGTCTCTCTGTTTTTAGTTATAACGGCAGAAGCAAATGATATTTATGAGGTCACGGCAACGAGATTAAATGTGCGCGTATCACCGTCTTCTACAGGCAGAATAATTGGTGGTGTTTCAAAAGGAGATCAGTTAGAAGTGATCCATATCAATACTGCAGGTTGGGCAAAAATCGAATACAAAAACCGTCCAGGTTACGTCAGTTCCAAGTTTCTTCGTTTTATACGATCTAACAATCAACCTATAGAGCTCCCAGTTAATACGGAACAAGATGAAATAGTTAAAGATGAAGAAGAGCTTTTGGTTGTTATAGATAATTTACCAGATAAGCGTTCTCCTTACGAAGAATTTTCAACATTATTAAATGGACCTGGCAAAATTAGCGATAATTTTGAATTGTATTATGGCTTATCCGCAGGTGTAGGATATTCTTCATTTATGTGGGATGGTGAACTAGCTAGCGGAAAGCTAACATACACTGCCGATTTATTTGCAGAACTTGTTTTCAAAAATAAGGTTTCAATTATTCCAAGGAATTATTTTGTTGAACTTCAACTCGGCTATGATGGTAAAGGTGCCGCATGGTATCCGATGAATTATATACATGCACGACTATATCCTTTCGGATACAAAATCCCGCTCAATGCTATCAGATTAGTTGGCAAAGCAGGTTTATATATGGCATGCCCTCTGAATGATTTAGAATCTTATTACCAGTGGGAGTATTGGGATGGTCGTTTTCAGGTGGGCATATCGGGTGCTATTGGAGTAGAATATAAGCAATTCTGCTTTAGTGCTAATGTAGAATATAATTTTACTGAAGTGGCATTTTCGCCTGTAACTCTAAATAACATTGCAATCTTCGGTACTCTTTCTTATAAATTCGGCAAACTCAAACACTAAAATGGATAAAGACCCTAAGCATAAGGAACTTATTTCAAGAAGAAATTTCTTCAAACGTTCAATCTCAAAGACATTACCTATCATTGCAGCTATAGCACTTCCACAATTCTTAGTATCATGTGACAATGAAAACGAAGATTTGGAAAGAGCATTAACAGGAGAAAATTCTACTAGCTGTACTGGTTCATCTTGTAGCAGCTCGTGCTATTCTTCATGCTATAGCTCGTCATCTTCGTCTTCATGTTCAAGTTGCTCAAGTACTTGTAGTGGCAGTTGCTCAGGTGGCTGTTCATCTTCTTGTAGTGGTGGCTGTACAGGCACTTCAAAATCGTCTTCATGTTCGGCATGCTCAAACTCGTGTAGTGGAGGTTGCTCAGGGAGCTGTTCAACTGGTTGTTCAGGTGGTTGCTCGGGTAACTGTTCAAGCGGGTGTACTGGAAGTTGCGGATCTGGATGTAGTTCGTCATGTACTGGCGAATGCAAAGGCCAATGTTCTGGCCAATGTTCCGCAAGTTGCGATAGAGGTAACTGCAGTGGCGGGTGCAGTGGCGGGTGCTCAAGTTCTTGCTCAGGAACTTGCGTTCAATACTGCACAGGAGGATGCTATAATTCATGTAATGATACTTGTGCTGGCACATGTAAAAACTACTGCAGTGTTGGATCTTGTAAGGGTGTTGCCTATTTCGGATAACGATGGATAATAATGTGCAATTAATTAAGCCTATTGGCGATTCATGGGAATCTGGGCGTGCCAAATCAATCACGTTCATCGTTACTAAGGATTGCCAATTGGCGTGCAAATATTGTTACCTTGTAGGTAAGAATGAAAAAGAGAGAATGTCTTGGGATGTAGCAAAAAAGACCATTGATTACATTCTTGATAACGAAGCTTTATTCCCAGAAGATTCTGTAATTTGGGATTTTATCGGTGGTGAACCATTTTTGGAAATTGAACTCATTGATAGAATTTGTGACTATATCAAGATAGAGCAATATCGCAGAAACCATAAATGGTTTAATTCTTATCGTTTTTCTTTTTCAACTAATGGTATAAACTATGGTTCTCAGAAGGTTCAAGAATTTATCAGTAAAAATAAGGATCATTTATCGATTGGTCTTACAATTGATGGAACTAAAGAAAAACATGATTTAAATCGTATCTGGAAAGGAGAAGGACCTGAAAGAGGGTCATATGATGATGTGATTAAAAACATCCCTCTTTGGCTTGAACAATTCCCTTTTGCAGGAACTAAAGTGACAATAAGCAGTGCTGATCTTCCATATATTTGCGATAGTGTTCTACATCTATATTCATTAGGTATTCATGAGATTAACATCAATTGCGTTTTTGAGGATGTCTGGAAAGAAGGTGACGATTTACTTCTTGAAGAACAACTTATTAAATTAGCAGATGCCATAATAGAAAAAGAGTTATATACTGATTATTCATGCTCGTTTTTTATGGAATCCCTAGGTAAACCTATGGATTCTAAAAAAGAAAACGAAAACTGGTGTGGTGCTGGTCGTATGTTAGCGGTTGATGCTGCAGGCATTTTTTACCCATGTACTCGATTTGCACAATATTCGTTGCGGTCAAAAAAAGCCAGGAGTATAGGTAATATCAATGATGGAATAGATCAAAATAGAATTAGACCATTTCTTACATTAAATAGATGTGTTCAATCTCCTCAAAAATGTATTGATTGCGAGGTAGCAAGGGGATGTGCATGGTGTCAAGGTGAAAACTATGATGCCGCAGACACGGATACTGTCTATCAACGTGCAACTGCAATTTGCGAGATGCATAAAGCGCGTGTTCGAGCAAATAATTACTATTGGAATAAACTTTACCATAAATTAGAGAGTCTTGGAATACGTGAAGCATTCGATACAAACCACATAAAATCAGAAGGAATAATTTGTTAATTATGTTTCATTATCTCATAATATTACTTGACGATACATCTACTTCGTTTTGTCATGCCGACAATCCCTTGGTTGAGCGCAATCTTATACCTCTTAGCACTCTGCAAAAGGTGTTTTTGTTTGCACTTAAAGAGAATTTGAGCGTGCAGTTGGTCTATCCGAATTATGAATTACCAAGCGAGTATAAGAAGTTAATCTTTGATATTGAACATACCAATATTGTTCCTTTAGGTATGTCTTGTGATGCGGATGTTGTTGTCATAAATTCTATTGAAGATTACAATGATAGCAGTTCATCTAATCTGATAATCAGAGAGACATACAGGAACATAATCTCTTCGTATGAAAAGTTGGCAAAATTGCTTTTGGCAAATTCACATATCTCTCTTGTGATTAAAGACATTGAAACTATTAGAGAAAGCGATTTATCTGAATATGAAACTTTAATAAATAATGTAGAAACTATTATTGCTGATTCTATTATAAAAGGGAAGTCAATTCGAATGTCTAATATTACTGACCGTCTTACATTATCTAAAATGAATAATTGTAATGCTGGATGGAGAAGTATTACATTGGCTCCGAATGGACATTTCTATATTTGTCCGTCATTCTATTATTATGATCCTAAAGACTCAGTAGGCAATATAGAAGATGGAATTACGATAAAGAATCACCATCTTTATAAGTTGAGCTATGCCCCCATTTGTTCACTGTGTGATTGCTATCAATGTAAAAGGTGTATATGGTTAAATAAACGACTTACAAATGAAGTTAATACGCCTTCGCATCAACAGTGTGTACTCTCACATTATGAACGCAATGGCTCAAAAAAATTACTTGATGATATTCGATTGAAAGGAGAATACTTAAACGGTGTGGAGATTCCTACTATTGAATATCTTGATCCAATAGACATACTAATTAAATAAAGAGATGAAAAAGGAAGTTGGAAAGGTTACTCCTGAAGAAGCCGCAACAATTCGCGGTTTATTCGAACGTCGTAACGGCTTAGCAGAATTAGCTAAAATTCTCACGGCCGAAAACAATGAACTTTATGAAAAGCTCATAAAAGACATTTCTGTTACAGCTGCAAATTTCCAGAAATGGTGGGACACAACCTCGGATCACTATGGGTGGGAGTCCGATGAAAACGGTAGCTGGGAAATCGATTTCCAAACAAACAAGATATACCTTGTAACAAAATAAGATATGATTATCTGCATGATTGGTGCAACAGAAATAATTCTGATTAGTGCCGTTGTACTCCTTATTTTTGGAGGCAAGAAAATCCCAGAACTTATGAAGGGTATGGGTAAAGGTGTACGAAGCTTTAAGGAAGGTTTAAACGAGCCATCTGAAGAAGAAATGTCTAAGCGTGTTGATGCAGAAGTAAAGCGTAGAGCTGATGAAGTAGAGCATAAGGCTAATTCTGGACAAAACTGATTTGGAATATTTTGATAATAAACAAGAATATACTTTTGGTGAGCATCTTGATTTCCTACGCAAGATGCTCATACGTATCATCATTGTTGTTATGTTGTTTTCAACTATAATATTCTATTTTAAAGAACAGACTTTTAATTTTTTATTAGCTCCCAAAAATTCCGATTTTGTTACGTTTAGTTTCATTGAACAAATAATGAAATTATTTGATAATAATTATAAATTATCTCCCTTTAACACAATAATAATAAGTACAGATTTATCGGCTCAATTTATGACACATATTAGCACCTCAATTTTTTTAGGTTGCTTACTCGCGTCTCCTTACATTATATTTGAACTCTTTAAATTTATTTCACCAGCACTATATGAGCAAGAGCGGAAAATCTCTATTCCTATTACTTTTTCCATTTATATGCTTTTCCTTCTTGGTGTTGTTCTGTCTTATTTTATACTTTTCCCAATCTCATTCAGATTTCTTTCAACTTATCAAGTTGATCCAGAAATAATTAACACTATTACATTAGATTCATATATTTCTACATTCTGTACGTTGACTCTTATCATGGGACTGGTTTTTCAGTTGCCTGTTTTAGCTTACGCTCTTGGGAAACTACATCTTATAGATTCAGTAATTTTATGCCATTATCGACAATATGCAATTATAATAATTTTAACCATCTCTGCTATTATCACTCCTCCTGATATCTTCACGCTTATATTGGTTGCTTTACCAATATGTGGCCTTTACGAACTCAGTATCTTAATCATTAAACGTATAGAAAAAAATGAAGTATCTTAAAATTTTTTTCATTCTTGATATTTGTCTTTCATTATGTACCGCATGTAGAGAGAGTGAAGAACCTTGCACTAGTTGGCAAGATTCAAAGCTTTCCCAGCAACTTATAGGTACAAGTTGGCAATTATACTCAATAATCGATTATTGGGATGATGGAACAGAGATTAGCCAAAGTAATCGCGTACGACCTCAAATCTATACTTTTACAAATCAGCTCGCTAATATAACTTACGCTACTTGTAAGAATCCATATATTCTTGAAATGTATAACACCGAAAGTGAGGAGACAAAACAAGGAACATGGTTCATAATAGGAAGTAAATGGATCAATGGAAACATCTCTCCGTCAATTCAAGGTGAGGTAGTTGCATTGACGTCTGATTGCCTGCAACTTCGTTTTGACTATGATGATCCTATCGGATGTGAATGTGATTATAGTATTGAGTACTACAAACGTGTTTACAAATAATTGAATATAAATATGAACGGAACCGATTTAATGATTAGTTTACTCGGTATTATTATTACTTTGAGCATTGCATATAACTTCTTCAATATTTGGAGGAATGATAATCGTATTAAGGAATTAGAAGCAACCATGAAATCTTATATGCAGCATGTAGATGATAATGTCAAAGAGTTAGAACTCCTTATCTCGAAGAATAAACACGCTGCGGATCTCATTGAAATGAACGCTAATATCCTGGATGATTATCGTACTAATAATTGGCTTATGGGACTAAAACATGAATTTGAAATTTTAGCTTTCTTATGCAAAAACTTCGAATATTTCGAAGATGATTTTCAAGGAAAGATTGGTATAAAACGTGCAAGTGTATCTTCCATTCTTCTCAGTATTCATGACACATTTGAATCTAAAACTATTCAAAAATATAATCATGAGACAATTAAAGATTGTTTTAGAACAGTAAGAAGAATGTGGGATAACATATATTTTTCGACGTCATATAATATGGTTAAAAACTATGAAGGCACAATTTTTGAAGATCTTTCCTTAATTGCAGAAACATTATTTAAGCAAATAGAAAACAATGATTTCCCTTTGCATCTTCCAGTAGGAACCCTACAAAAATTGCAAGACTATAAAACAAAGTTTGGTAACTAAAGCATAAGTCTTTCTTTTTTGGAAATATAAGATTTTAGGATGTTAAGCAACAATTTATTTTATCCTACTTCTTGACATTGAATTATTTGTTAATTTTGGGCTTTGTGACACAAGTGATTTTTTTGTAAGATTGATTCCTATGTCTTGCTTCAATAAGGCTAAATATCCTATAATATGGACTCTCGGAATTATACAAGAGCTGATGTTAATTATTACAGTGGGATAAAATTGAACTTTCAGATATGGCTATGGGGATTTTTGGTGAACTCAAACTAACTACAAAGGATGGTCCCACTCAGGGACCATCCTTTGTAGTTAGTTTGAGTTATCTCTGTCTTTTAGATATTACTTCTTTTTCGGTTGAGCTTTTTTGGCTGCCGGTTTTTTCTCTTCTTTAGGAGCAGCGTCTTCCTTCTTTGCAGGAGCTTTCTTTGCAGGCGCCTTCTTAGCAGGCTTCTTTTCCACTACCACTTCCTTCTCCACAATAACTGCATTGTTTGAGTCATCTGAATTAAGGATGTTTGTGCGAAGATTTTTAACCTCTTTGTTAAGTGAATTGATTTCAGCTGCCTGATTCCTGATAGTGAGAAGAAGTGAATTCAATTCTTCGTTGTCTATTGACTCAGGATACTGCTCCTCAACACGCACAATGAAGTCTGCGAGAACGTTCATGTAGTTGGTGAATGCTGAGAACGGAGAATCATACGGACTGAATGCAGCGTGACTTGCCCCGTCGCTCATATTCTTTGTGCTCATGTAGTAGAAGTGATCACTACTCTGGAGATATTGCCAATCCTTCTTAAGACGACGGTCTGTACACATATCCACGCGTTCAGCCTGAGCATAGAGTTTTCTCAATGCCTCATTCTGGAGTTCATTACCTTTCCATGCTGATACATCGCGAGCCTCATCAATGTCAGAGATAGGATAAGGAATCGATAACTCACCAACTGATTTGTGGCGTGCGCTGACTTCAGTAGGAGTAGTGAAGGATATTCCCTTTTCGCGTGCAAAGCGGGGGAGTGCTTTCAAGAAGTCAAATATACCTGATTCACGAGTGTTGAATACTCCGAAGGTATCCATACTCATATAGAGATTCACAACCTGTTCCTCCTCAGGCAGAGATGCGATCCAGTTGATATACTTATCAGCTGTCAGAGGATATTCATGCCATGCAGGATTGCTGAAGTTGTTTGCTATATCATAAACGAGTTTATCGTTGGTGAGGAGCATTTTCAGCTCCGGAGCCACGGCTGAATTGTATACATAGTTCGGTGATTTCCATCCGAGCACATGTTTAGCACCTTCTGTAAGCACCAGATCATAATTCATGGCTTTAATGAGAAGTGCGATGTCATCGTCATAGATCAACTCTGTATTGCAGAATGTCTTGGGAGTTACACCAAACAGCTCCTTGATAAGAAGTTCGTGATTATGGACTTCACGCATGAATTCTTCCGGATCTTCAAGTGAAGATAGTGAGTGAGAATATGTGCCGGCTGTGAATTCAACGCAACCTGTCTTTGCCAACTGCTTGAGTAATTCAATCAGTTCCGGAACATATAACTGCAATTGCTCTATTGCTGTGCCGGAAATGGAAATTGTACACTTGAAGTCACCTTTGTTCTCCTTGATCATGTCGAGGAGAGTCTCACACATCGGGATATAACTCTGTTGAGCAACGCGTGTGATAATCTCATCATCAGCAAAATCATCGAAATAATAATGATCATTACCGATGTCAAAGAAACGATAACGTTTCAGACGATAGGGCTGATGGATTTTGAAATAAAAGCAAACTGATTTCATGTCTGTTTTATATTTGTGGATCCGGATTTAGTTCGTGATAATCAAACCGGAGCCTCTAATTAGCGATTTAATATACTGTTATAGATGTCGATTACTTTTTTACCGGCTTTCTCCCAAGTGATACCATGTATCTCTTCGATTCCGCGGTCGCGTAGGGTATCATAGAGAGCTTTATTGGTAATGATGGAATGGATTGCATCTGCCATAGCATCTATGTCCCAATAGTCGGTCTTGATGACGTTATCAAGAATTTCAGCGCATCCACTCTGCTTTGAGATTATCGATGGAACACCCATCTCCATTGCTTCGAGAGGTGAAATTCCAAATGGTTCGGATACTGACGGCATGATATACACGTCTGATGCACGAAGCATCTCATAAACCTGTTTCCCTCGCAAGAAGCCGGTGAAATGGAACTTATCTGCGATATCTCGCTTTGCTGCGAGTCGGATCATTGCGTCCATCATGTCTCCGCTTCCCGCCATGACGAATCTCACATTTGGTGTCTTCTGAAGCACTTTGGCAGCGGCTTCAACAAAGTATTCAGGACCTTTCTGCATTGTGATGCGTCCGAGGAAAGTCACTACCTTGTCCTTATTTTCAGGTTTTGGAAGAGACAGAAGTTCCTGATCCAAAGGAATTACTGCATTGTGAACAGTTGTAACCTTGTCAGGACTGATACCATATTTCTCAATCACAGTGCGGCGTGTGAGATTGCTGACAGTGATTATATGGTCGGCATTGTTCATACCATCTTTCTCTATAGCGAAAACAGTAGGATTTACATTGCCGCGAGAACGGTCGAAGTCTGTGGCATGAACGTGGATCACGAGAGGTTTGCCTGTTACATTCTTTGCGTGTATACCTGCCGGATAAGTCAGCCAGTCGTGAGAATGGATGATATCACACGGAACCGTACGCGCTATCACACCTGCGACTATCGAATAATTATTGATCTCCTCAATAAGGTTATCAGGATATTTTCCGGAAAACTCTATGCACCCGAGGTCGTTCAGCTTCATGTAATTGAAGTCAGCGTATATATGGTCACGCAAATCGAAATATAGCTGCGGATCCATGTATTTGCCCAAACGCGACTGCACATAATCATAATTCACATCTCTCCAGGCAACAGGAGTGTTGCAGGCTCCGATGATATTGGCAAAGCCCTTCTCTTCATCGCCCCATGGCTTCGGAATCACAAATGTGATGTCCATATTGCCATTGGCATGCATCCCTTTTGTAAGTCCATAGGACGCTGTGCCCAAACCGCCCAGAATATGAGGGGGGAATTCCCACCCGAACATTAAAGCCTTCATAAGGGTCAATTGATATTAGAGTTTTGCAATTTATTCAGTTCTTTCACATTCTTGAGCGTACGCAGAATCTCACCGACATTCTTGGCGGTGCTGACAGCTCCACGTCCGGTATAAGGCGGGTTACCGTCATAAAGCTCTGACAGAGAGCCTATACAGCCTTCCACCATCTCATCCTCATAGCCGATGAGCATCCTTTCGATAAATCCGAGTCCGCTGATTCCGAATACTTTGAAATAGGCATCTGCGTAGAAGCCGAAAAGCCACGGACGGGCAGGACCTTGGTGAACTGCGCGTTCACGCTCAAGAGGACCTCCGATATAGGTCGGTGTGTATGCATAACTTTTCGGACTCAAAGAGCGCAATCCCTTGGGAGTAAGCAATTCCCTGGTAGCGAAATCGAGCACCTTGCGACGTTGCCGACGATCTAACGGGGAATATTCAAGTCCAATCGCTATCACCATATTCGGACGAACTTCCAAATCGGTGTAATGTCCATCTACATAATCGTAGAGATAGCCGTAACCATTCAGGAATGTTTCGATAAAAGAGTCTTTCACATTCTCTGCAAGAAGCTGTAATTCCGCCACCATCTCTTTCTCCTGCTTTTCTCCTTCGTAGAGGGAAATCAAGAAGCAGAGTGCGTTATACCATAGTGCATTGAATTCCACAATATAACCGCTGCGCGGGATAATCGGGCGACCGTTGATTGATGCAGACAACCAGGTCACGGGCACATCCTTCCCATTGCTGGTCAGAAGACCGTTAGGCTCAAGATGAAGATTCCTGATACGTCCCTGACGGATGTCGTCTACAATATGTTTCACTACTTCACCATATTTCTCACGGCATTCCGCTGTGCTGCTGTATCTGCGATACTGCTGGATTGCCCATACTGCCCATAATGGAATATCCGGAAGATCGATTTCTCCGATTGTATGATCCTTTTCTCCTGTGAGAACGTAATGATGGAGGGCTTTAAGGAATGTATCCATTATTGCCTCGAAGTCTCCTTTATGGTCAATTGCAAGAGTGCATCCCGGAAGTGCCATCAGTTCATCGCGGCTACGTACGTTATACCAAGGATAACCTGCCATTATATACATCCCGTGCTTATTTTTCAGATAGAACTGCTTGGCGGAATTCTTAAGACAGTTATAGAAACTTGTGCGATTGGTGCGGCTCCTTAATTCTGCTTCATAAGTCCCTTCAAAATTCACCGGATCCACCTCAAATGTCGAAGCGGAGAAAATGATGCTTTCACCTTTCTTAATCGGCATTTCAAAATAACCCGGCACCCACAGATCCTCTTTATAAGGGATTCCACGGTCTCTGTCCTTATAATATTCTATCCCTTTGTACCAATGACCATCGTTCACCCATTTCACGGGTTTGTTGAATTGCATGTATAATTCGGGATAACCTTGATAAAGGCACGTTGCAATTCCGTTGGGCACTTCCTTGACTTCTTTGTTGATTGCCTGATTCTCCACACATAAATCATTGGCATTACGGAACGCGAGGAAGGGTCTGAATTGGAGTGTGGTTTCCGAGTGAGCTTCGATAAGGGTATACTTAATCAAAATTCGGTTTTCATGTGATATAAAAACCTTCTCTTTTGAAAGAATCACACCCCCGACACGATAGATAAGGGTCGGGACACTCTCACATGTAAATTCACGGATATATTTATGTCCATTAGGGCTGAACACGTTATCGCCATATTGATGAAGACCCATGTTAAACGGAGCTCCATGTTGGATCACCGTTTCGTCAAGGCTTGATAATAGCACGTGGGCTTTATCATCCATCTCCGGAATGGGAATCACAAGCAGTCCATGCTGCTTGCGTGTGTTGCAGCCCACAATAGTTGTACAATGATAAGCACCTGATTTGTTTGTGCGCAACATCTCTTTAGGGAGACTTTGCTCAAGATTTATCATCAGGTTCTTGTCGAATTTCAAATAGCTCATGGGCTTTTGGGTTTATAGAATTATGTTCTCTTGTTATTTAAGGTTGATTGTTTGCCGTTTCGTAAGTTTGCAAATGTAGTTGCCAAGACATTTATTTATGGAGAGAGAACATCCGGTAGCTATATGCTAATGATCGCTTATTGATACCCATGTTCAATAAGATCATTCATAACTTTATGATAGTTTAATTTTTCAATGGGTTACATTAAAAAATAAAATTCCTTGTATATGCTACAAAGGTATGTTTTTCTTTTGATAAATGCAAAATAAATTCTATATATTATTTCTGTTTTTGCAATAATTTTTCTATTTATTTCTCTTCTTTGATGATGACCTCACGTCGTTTGAATGAGACCGGATCTCAGGAATAGGTAAATCGGCTATTTTACAGTCATCTATATCAGTAAAACTGTCTTTCATCCAGTTGTCGAAATCTTGTATCAACTCCTTGTAGCGGATTGAAAATCCGGGTATTGCATTTGAATCTCCGAGTTTCTCAAGTTTGCGATAAAGGGAAGTGAGAGAAAGGTCAGAGCCTTCGGGGGTCGGTGCAAGCCCTATCTTGTCAGAGCCAAGAACAACAAAATATATTATTCCGGCATTATGGAGCATTTCACATTTCTCGTTTATGATTTTTGCAGGCAGATTCATTATATGAGCCAGCTCAGTTTGAGTCGGTGGAACTCCCTTCTGCGTGTTATATTTCAATATTGTGGCTACAATCGCCGCTGTGATCTTTTGGGAATAATTAATAGAGAATTTATTGGTGTCATTGAGGAAATTCAGCGTGAAAACGTTTTGCAGACTGTAAGTCAGTACGCATCCGAAGAGCAGGATAAGCCATGAGAATTGAAGCCACACGAGAATAATCGGGATTAATGAAAATGTACCGTAAATAGCGTTATAGCTCGATACATATATCTGCCCGCTCATAAACAGATATTGCAAAATAGTAAACATCACCGCACAGATAGAACCCGATATCGCGGCATACTTGATGTTCACTTTGGTATTTGGAATCAGAAGGAATGATAGCGTAAACGCTATGGCATATAAGATAATGGGGCTAAGGTCAAGGACAATATCTATCACCGGGGTCAGGAAAGGTAGCTTGATGGTGTCTACCAGGGTCGAGGTCATGAATAAAGAAACGCCTGAAGATACCACGATGAGAACCGGAATGATGAGACAGATTGCTATGTAGTCGGTCAGTTTTTGATAAATGGAACGGGATTCTTTAATGTCCCAAATGGCATTGAATGTGTCTTCTATACTCGAAAGCAATGAGATCACCGTCCATAGCAAGACCACAAGACCAATTCCTACAAACAGACCCTGACTTGCCTGTTTGAGATAGGAATCAACAAATGAAAGAACCAACTCTACAGTGTGATGTTGACCGGGAAAATATGAATATAATGTGGATTGCAATAGGTTTTGAAAACCAAATCCCCGGCAAATTGCAAAAAGCATTGCCAGCGCCGGCACTATAGCAAGCACTGTGCGATATGTCAGGCTCATTGATTGTTGTTGCAACCCTCTGTCAAGAAATGATCGGATAGATAAATTCAAAGTCTTGATAATCCGCACTTTCATATTTGAGCGTGGATCATGCCACACTCCATTCCATAGATAATTATATTGCTTGACAGCCCAGTCCACAAGCTTTGAGAGACGTGATTCTTTTTTAGTCTCTACTTTAGGATGTGGTTTCCCTTTGGAAGGCGTATTGTTCAGGTCGGTGTGTGTATCCATATTCGTTAGAGTGGTCTTTTGATTAACGGGTTGGTCCGGTAATAGTGGATTTTTATTTATTTAAACATCCGTTAATATCCTTTAGTTGTATCATTTCCAATTTTTATACAAGAATTATCATGCAGGAGTGATAATAAAGAGGAGAGGTAATAATAAAAAGGAGATCGTCTGAGACGTCTCCTTTTATAAGTCAGAAAGGATATAAGCCGGGTTATGTCCGAAGTAAAACTTCGGTTCTGTCATTTATCTTGACCGATAGTTACCTATCGGCTCTTCTCCCGAAGGAGAATGCTGCCTACCCCCCGGCAAAGGACGAGCCATCCTTATCTGCCGGTATACTTGGCATTGCAACCCATAGACAATGCGGCCAACTGCATCACTGCTGTTGCCGGTGAGCTCTTACCTCACCTTTTCACCCTTACCCAAGGGGGGGAAACCCACTCCGGGGCGGTTGTTTTCTGTCACTGTTTCCCGATGTTTCCACCGGCTTCCCGTTAGGAAGTATGGCGCTCTGTGTTGCCCGGACTTTCCTCTTCAGACCTGATGCCTGAAGCGACAGAACTCCTTTCTGTGTGATTTATATGATACCTCCGCTTATACTCAAGATGATATGTATATGAGATTTTAAGCGAGAGGCAAATTCCGGTTATGCTTCAGAATCTACATCTTTCGGTTGCTCTTCCTGTGATTTCTCAATAAGACGGGTATTCCTGTTATCTCTGATTTTTGCATTCCCGGTACAGAAGAAACCGTTGATGGCATATACAATCAATAGAATTCCCGTGAGAAGATTGACATAATGACCTATGCGTGCAGGACCCATAAAGATGATGACAAATCCGACTATGATGCAGACCCAGGGAACAAGATACCATAACTTTTTCATTTTAACCCTGACATTTGCAGTGGCCGTAAAGACCGTTGCCGCTATCCCGACCAGGACCAGTATGACTCCGAAAGTATATACCGCTCCTCCGATAAAATATCCGGGCATTACAAGCATCCATATTCCGAAAAGCATACCGGCAAGAGCAATAGCGGCTATATACCAAGGCTTGGCGACGCTTTTCCCCTCCGCATCTTTTTTCGCAAACATGGTGGTGAGCATCAATATGGCGCTCGGCACAAGGAATAGAATGCCGATTACAATCACAAGCCAATGATACAAATCGGTTTGATTTGAGAAGATCGTTAACAACACTCCTATGATAAGAGCCGAGAGATACGTGTAGACTGATGATGAAACTTTCATAACCTTAAAAATATTAATTCATTTCTTGTTCGTGGTGATTATTCTTGTATAAATAATCATCTTGAATACATATTCTATATCTATAAGGAATGATAAGGTGATTTTGTTCGATATTGTCAGATATTGGTTGATCTAATTATCTTTGAGGGTCTTGTTTTTTATATAATTCTCCAAAAGATTATTCAGTGATTCCGAAGAAATTGTGGAAGAATCAATCGAAAGATGATAGTTTGCCGAATGACCCCAATTCCTCCCCGTGAAATAATTGTAATATTTTTCACGGTTTTTATCTTTTTTATTTATTAGATTTTTAGCTTCCGAGATACTCATTTCCGGATGCCGTTGCATGACTCTTTGTATGCGGTAATCCAGAGGAGCATGAATGAAGACACTGATAAGATTGGGATGATCTCTGAGGATATGGTCTGCAGTGCGTCCAACTATCACGCAGCTTCCTTCTTTTGAGATAGCGCGGATGACTTCGCACTGGGCGGCATAAAGACTCTCGTTGCTCAATGCGCTTTTGCTATAAGTATCCATCACTCCATAGTTCATCCCCATCATCGAACGCAATGCGGATGGTTTCCGCTCATCTGCTCGCTTGAAAATATCTTCTGAAAATCCTAATCTCCCTGCAGCGGCTGCCAGTAGTTCCTTGTCATAATAGGGTATATGGAGTGCTTCGGCGATACGTTTACCCGTATCGCGACCTCCACTCCCGTATTGGCGTCCTAAGACCAAGACAAAACTCATATCCTTTCCTGCCATTTTAGATACTCGCTAAAACTCCGGTTTTTTCAACATTCATTGATTGTCACCGTTTTCATAATCTTGGAGCAAAATTAATAAAATTTGTTTAATTTCACCAATTCATGTTCAATATCTATTGATTACACATGAATTGTTGTTATAAATTCATCCTTTTTCCTGATTTTTACCGATTTTCGTTTTTTTTTTGATATGTGTCGAATTAATTGTTATATTTGCAAGTTAAATTTTTTAAAATGAACGAAAATTTAAAAAATATCCTTGCCGATTCCGACGGAATGGAAGTCTACGATTATATAGTAAACAATGTAGATGCTTGTGACGCGGACCTCCCGGAGATTATTGATCGATTGAAGGATGTCGACGCAACCGGACAGTTTCTTGCCAGCGGTGCCCGATTCCTTTGTGCAGTCGACCGTGAAAGATTTTATCCTTACGTCACGTCACTTGTGGAAGCCACAATTGAGCGTGATCGTGAGAGAAAATATATTTCTTCACTTCTTGAGGCCATTTGGGGAGCTGATTATCAGGAGAGAGCGGAGGAACTTCGTGAGACCGACGACAATTTCCGCAGGATTTATAAACGCCTGTTCGTGAATCGCCCTATATAAATTTTTATCGTTAACCCCTGATAGGGGAGATATTGAAAATTGAGTAAATAATGAAAAAAATAATAGTTTCTGCCTTGGCAGTAGTGGCGCTCAGCGCTTCGTTTGCTTTTGCAGATAACAGTAATTCTGAAAATCGGAATATGGATAATTCTGAAAAAATCGTTTCTGACAAGACTATCGAGCAAGGCCCCGTTGTCTTACTGAAAACTTCCCTTGGAGACATAAAGATTCTTCTTTATAATGACACTCCGCTTCATAGAGATAATTTCCTTAAATTAGTGGCGGACGGCACATATAAGGATGTTTTATTTCACCGGGTCATCAAAGACTTTATGGTTCAGACTGGTGATCCGAATTCCAAAGATGCCGGACCAGAGGCTCATCTTGGAGCCGGAGACCCGGGATATACCATTCAGGCTGAGATAGATTATCCGCGTCATTATCATAAATATGGTGCGCTTGCGGCTGCCAGAACGGCAGATCAGGTAAACCCGGAGCGCCGCTCTTCAGGTTCTCAGTTTTATATAGTGACGGGTCAGAAATATTCTGAAGCTCAACTTGCGGGGATGGCACGTCGCCAGACAGATCAGGCACGACAACAGGCTTTCTATGATCTTGCGCGTGCGCATGCTGCGGAAATCGATGCCATGAGAAATGCTCATGATTCCGTAGGACTTGAGAATCTCAGACTCTCTTTAATAGCTGAGGTTGAAAAAAATGTGCCTGAGACTCCGATCCCTGAAAATATCCGTCATGATTATGAGACGATTGGAGGTACACCCCATCTCGATGGTCAATATACCGTTTTTGGTGAAGTCCTGGAAGGAATGGATGTTGTGGAAAAAATCCAAAATGTTGAAACGGGTGCTGCTGACCGTCCTAAAGAAGATATCAGAATCCTTGATGTTTCTGTGATTAAAAAGTAACTTATTTGTAATGAACCGCAGTGTTCTTTTATAGAACCTGCTATAACTTCCTGATGTATGAACGAACTTGACAAGTTGTCTCCCGAACAGGAGGCACCGAACCCCGAACCCTCTGTAATTGAAGAGAAAACGGTCGTGGCAGAAACTGCCGAAGCAACGCCTGAAGTGGAAAAAGCAGATACTTCGTCAGAGGTAGATGCCTCTGCAGAAGCTAAAGATGTAGCGCCCGAACAGGTCTCAGTCTCTGATGAACTGAGTGAGATCGAAAGAAAGACAGACGTTAAGCGTTATCATGACATGACTAAATCTCAGCTTGTGGCGACTCTCAAAGATATCGTTGATTCCAACGATATGGAAGCTCATAAAGATGTAGCTGCAATCAAGCAGGCTTTCTTTGCGCTCAGAACAGCTGAAAATGAAAAGCAACTCGCTGATTTCATCGATGCCGGCAATGCTCCCGAAGCATTTACTTCAGCTCCGGATAATGAAGAAAACGAACTTAAGGAATTGCTCTCAATTTTCAAAGAGAGAAGAAACAGCTATTTGGAAGCACTCGAAAACGAGCATAAAGAGAATCTTGAGAAGAAAAAAGAGATCATTGCTAAATTAAAAGATATTGTCTCAGATATTGACAATATCAATATGCATTTCCCGACTTTCCAACAGTTGCAACAGGATTTCAAGACTATCGGTGATGTCCCTCCGGGTTCCGAAGCTGATACATGGAAGGAATATCAAGCCGTCATCGAGCAATTTTATGATCATCTGAAAATGAATAAGGAATTGCGCGATCTCGACTTTAAGAAAAATCTTGAAGTTAAGCGTCGTCTGATTGATGAGGCAAAGGCTCTGGAAGGAATTGCTGATGTGGTAGCTGCATTCCGTTCCTTGCAGACTCTCCATAAAGAATGGCGTGAGGTCGGCCCTGTTGCAAAAGAACTCCGCGATGAGATCTGGGATGAGTTCAAGGCTGCTTCAACAGTAATCAATAAGCGTCATCAGGATTATTTTGAAGAAAGGAAGAATCGTGAGCTTGAAAATGAAGAGGCAAAAAATAAGCTCATAGAAGAAGCTTCTGCCATTGACCTTGCTGAACTTAAGAATTTCAGTGATTGGGATAATGCAACCAAAAAAATAATAGAAATTCAAGCTGAATGGAAGAAGCTTGGATTTGCTTCCCGTAAGAACAACAACACTCTCTTTGCAAATTTCCGCGAGATATGCGATAAATTCTTCGCAGAAAAGGCAGAATTCTTTAAGAAAACCAGGGAGGAACTTGCCTCTAATCTTGAAAAGAAAATTGCTCTGTGTGAGAAGGCTGAGGCTTTGAAAGAATCGGCTGACATCGCCGCTGCCACTCAGGAAGTACTTAAGCTTCAGGCTGAATGGAAGACGATCGGTTCTGTGGCAAGAAAGCAAAGCGATGCTGTTTGGGAACGTTTCACTAAAGCTTGCAACTATTTTTTTGAAGAACGTAGAAAAGCTCAGAACGCGCGCCGGAAAGATGAAAATGCAAATCTCGCGGCTAAGCGTGATGTAATTGCCAAACTGCGCGAGATACCGACTGATATCGAACGTAATGAAGCTATCACAGCCGTGAAGGAGCTTCAAAATAAATGGCAGGAGATCGGCCACGTTCCCTTCAAGATAAAAGATAAATTGTATGCTGAATATCGCGAAGTGGTGGATGCTCTTTATGATGCCTACAATACACGCGAGACAAATCGCCGCATGTCTAATTTCCGCGGTCAGATCAGTAAGATTCGTGATGACGAGAATAAGATGTTCCGTGAAAGGGAGCGTTTGCTCAGAGCATACGATCAGAAACGTAATGAACTCAACACTTACGAGAACAATCTCGGTTTCTTCAATATCAAATCAAGCGCCGGAAATATTATGGTCAAGGAACTTGAGAAAAAGATTAAGGCCATAAAGGAAGATATGAAGGAACTTGAAGCCAAAATCAATATACTCGATTCCAAAGAAGATTAATTGTTAAATTTTTGTGCGGATGTCTATATCCTTACCGTATATAGACATCCGCATTTTTACATTTATTTCCATATATTTACAACACCTGACCTTTCTTAATGATTATCGATACTATGAAACGAATCATATTGTTGTCCTTTCTGCTTGCATTGTCCGTTTCCTCTTTATGGGAATCAGATATTCATGCTTCAAATAGCCCGACTGAGGGACTAATTACAGCAGATTTTATACCTGAGCCTGAGTTTAAGCAAGATCTTCTTCAGATGCTCGCTGATTTTTCCGCATACATGAAAAATGATTTTCAAGATTGTGTAGAACCCAATAGTTTAGGGGAAATATGCGGATGTTTCAAAGGTGAAGACACAATGGCAAACAATGAGCGGGGAGTCCGCCCCAACGCCGATCTTTCAATGATTTGTGGTTTCCTGCTGAAATATGGCAAGGATAAAGTGACTCTCCCTTCAAGCGTTACATGGGATGAAATTAGTGATTTAGCTATGAAATCTCTCGTATTTGCTTATTCTACGCATAAAGCAAATAAATTGAAAGTCTGCAAGGGGAATAATTACTGGGGTTCCACAGGTAAAGATGACAATGTATGGGAATCCTCGTTATGGGCGATGTCGGTCGCTTATTCAGCGTTCTTCCAATGGGACAGACTTTCTGACACTCAGAAAAAATTTATCCAAAACCTTCTGGTTGCCGAATGCAATTACGAACTTGAACGTTCCATCCCCACAGGATATAAAGGCGATACGAAGTCCGAGGAAAACGGATGGGAAGCTGACATTCTTGCGGCAACGCTCGGTATGTTTCCCGACCATGAACTTGCTCCGAAATGGTTTGAAAGATTAAGGGAATTTGCGATTAATTCTTATTCCCACCCTTCAGATGCATCTGATTCAACGGTTATTGATCCTGAATATGATAATAAAACCGTGGCTGATCTCTATATCGGTCAGAATCTGTTTGATGATTATACTCTCCAGAATCATAATCTTTTTCATACGAGTTATCAAAATGTAGTCATGCAGGAACTCGGGGAAGCTGCGCTTGCCCTGAAAATGTTTCAGCTTGGCTTGAAGGGAGAAGAGAAGTGGAAAACAAATGCCCTGATGCATAATAATCAAAAGGTTCAGGATGAGGTGCTCAATTGGTTGGCACTTGCTGATGGTGAGTTGGCAATGCCAAATGGCAACGATTGGAGTCTTTTTCTTTACGATCAGATTACGTCATATTCCACCATGGCTTGTTTCCTTCGGGACCCCAATGCTTTGATGCTTGAAAATTTAGCATATAAATATATCCAGGCGCGCCAAAAGACAACAGACGACGGCTCCTGGTTGCTGCGTGCGGACGTGGGAGCCCGACGAATGGGAGTAGAGGCGCATCGCGTGATGATGTCTTTCCTCATGCATGAGTATCTTCCAACAGCGGATCTGACTCCGACTGTTTGGGAAGATTTCAGCCATAAGTATGCTGATGCAAAAATTTTCCCTGATCAGAATGTAGTCAGGGCGATGACTGATTCACGCTTCACATGTTTTTCCTGGAGTGAGGGTCTTAAAAGTTTCACAGGTTATATCGCCTCGAATAGTGTGGATAAAAACAAGATTATAGTTCCACTTCGTCAGAATGGCACCGGCAATTTCCTCGGATGGTATGAAGTCAAAGGTCGGCCTACTAATGTCATGCCTGTGGTTAGCGGTGTCTATAAACTCGATGGGAACGCATATACTATGAATGGCGAATTGAGCTGCAACGGAGGTAGTGTCAATCATCGGTTTGCAATATATTCGACTCCCGGAAATGCTGTTATATATCTCGATCATGTAACTGCAAAAGACAACATAACCATCAAGAAAGAATTGGGAGGGCTCATGGCTATCAGTGTTGATCCGTTTATGTCTGAACAAAGAAATCTTCATACGAATAACGGGACACAGAGTGTTAACGGTGATACATTTGTAACAGAAGAAGGTACTTGGGCAAATATTGATGATGAAGTCGGATTCATTACTCTGTCGGGTAAGAAATTCGGATTCGGAGATAAAAATAATAATAATTCCATAATGACGGCACGTTTTTATCCCCTATTTTCCGATACCCAAAGAGATGTGGAAAAGGGGGGTGTGGTAGACGCGAGACATGTGATATATTATAGCGGTGTGAGCGCTTCCCAAACCTCAGCTCTTGCTGACGCGACTGTCGACCTGCTTCCTCAACTCCCTTATGGATGGAATGGTTTAATTGCTACGGATGGAGCTGCCAGACGTTATCTTTTCCTGTCTAACTTCTGTGGAGTCGGCGTCGCTCCTGTCAATGATATATCCTTTCCACAAGGTGCACCCGTTTTCCCTGCCGCTACATTTATCAGTAACGGCAATGCCCGGACAACTTTCAATGCTCCGGTTAATGCTTCCATTTCTGTTCCTCTCAATATATATATCACTTCTGCCACAGGAGAGGTGAAAGCCGTGCTTGATCCTGAAACCGATTACTCTTTATATCTCACATCTACTGATTCAGCCGCTAAAGTAAATGTTGTCGTATATGATGAGGATGGTCAGAAAAACGAGTATTCATGCTCAGTTTCTTCAGACCTTGTAAAGCACATCAAACTGGAAGATGGAAAATTGTATGAGGAGATAGTGGATATAGATTCTTTCCCGGAAGGTGAAGGAGAGGGGTTGAGTCAGATTACGAGTGAGTCCGCAGACAAGGTGGATGTCTATTCCTTGACCGGAATCAGTGTTAAAAAAGGGGTAAAACCTCAAAATGCATTGTCCGGTCTTGAGCGTGGGCTTTATCTTGTAGGTGATAAAAAAATAGCCGTCAATTGATAAAGTTTTTTTATAATTTCATATACAATGACTGATAAATCCGAGAAAGATACTTCAGAAATTAAGAGAGAGTTGATTCTTATTAATATCTCCGGTCCGGATAAATGCGGAGTGACAACAGCCCTGACAGAAATTTTGGCAAAATATGATGCCTCAATTCTTGATATAGGTCAGGCGGATATTCATCATACTCTGGCATTAGGTATCCTATTTAAGACAGATAGCAAGAAAAGTGGTGAAATTCTGAAGCAACTCCTTTTCAAGACTAATGATCTCAACGTGCAGGTACAATTCCAGATAATCAATGAGAAAGACTATGCGCAATGGGTTTCAATGCAGGGTAAGAACCGGTATATTATAACCATCCTCGGTCGGAAGATAACTGCACTGCAGATTTCTCAAGTCACAAGGATCATCTCGGATCAAGGTCTTAATATCGATTCAATTACACGTCTGACCGGGCGTATGCCGCTTGATGAAGGGGAACAGCCGGCAGCGAAGGCTTGCATTGAGTTCTCTGTGCGCGGAACACCAAAAGATTTTCTCGCAATGCAGAGGGATTTCATGCAACTCTCAGCCCAACTTAATTTTGATATATCACTTCAGAAAGATACGCTCTACAGGCGTTGTCGTCGTTTGATATGTTTTGATATGGATTCCACTTTGATCCGTACAGAAGTGATAGATGAATTGGCTGATCGTGCCGGTGTCGGTGAGGAAGTGCGTAAGATCACAGAATCCGCCATGCGTGGAGAAATTGATTTTTGTGAAAGTTTCACCCGACGGGTTGCTCTGCTTAAGGGGTTGGATGTGTCGGTAATGAAGGAGATTGCTGAAAACCTCCCTATTACAGAAGGTGTCGGCAGACTTATGGAAGTGCTCAAAAGATCAGGTTACAAGACAGCGATCCTTTCCGGTGGTTTTACCTATTTTGGAAATTATCTGAAGCAAAAATTCGGGTTTGACTATGTCTATGCCAATGAACTCGAAGTAGGGGAAGATGGTAAGCTCACCGGCAGATATTTAGGTGAGATAGTTGACGGAAGACGTAAACTTGAACTTTTGCGACTGCTTGCTCAAGTCGAGAACATAAACATAGCTCAGACCATTGCTGTCGGGGATGGGGCGAATGACCTTCCAATGCTTTCTGAAGCAGGACTTGGAATCGCTTTTCATGCCAAGCCGAAAGTGAAGGCAGAAGCATCTCAAAGTATCTCGACTACGGGTATTGACGGTGTCCTCTATTTCCTCGGGTTTAAGGATTCATATATGAAGTCATAACCAGGTTCTCTTTTCGTAGGACGTAATGTTGAGTCGGCACTTCTAAACATCATTGCGATAACCCGAATCACCTCACATTTTATAAATATATATAATTCCCACATTATGATTGATAGGAAATTAAGCGTTATATTCGCTATTCTCGCAGCAACATTGTCAACTTTTTCCGTATCTTCAGATGACAAGAGTCCTCACCCTGTTCAATACGATAAAGTGGGATTAGTGCTAAGTGGAGGAGGTGCCAAAGGGATCGCTCACGTAGGAGTAATCAAGGCTCTGGAAGATAATGATATTCCGATCAATTATGTTGCCGGCACTTCGATGGGGGCTATTGTGGGGAGTTTATATGCCTGCGGTTGGTCACCGCAACAGATGATTGATCTCTTCACTTCTAAGAAGTTTTTATATTGGGCAACGGGCAACATAGACCCAAAATACGTCTCTTACTTCTCCAAGTCGGATCCATCGCCTAATTGGGTTAATCTGAATGTGGGGTTTAAGGACACCAATGTGTCAATTATTGATCAGGTGATACCTAAAAGTCTGATCAGTCCGATCCCCATGAATATCGAGTTCCTGAAATTATATGGGCCTTACTCTCAGCAATGTAATGAGAATTTTGATAATTTGTTCGTTCCTTTCCGATGCGTCACCAGTGATGTCTATCATAAACATAAGATAGTTTGCCGGAATGGGTCTTTATCTGATGCCGTCAGAGAATCAATGAGTTTTCCGCTTGTATTCAGACCCATAGAAAGAGATGGAATATTAGTTTATGACGGGGGAATATACGATAATTTCCCGGTTGATGTAATGCACGATGATTTCAATCCGGAATTTATGATCGGAGTTTCCGTGTCCGGTCCGGATTCCAAACCTACTTATCAGAGTGGTGTGTATGAGCAATTGGAAAACATGATAATCCAAAATAACGATTATGATTTACCGGAGCAGTGGGGCGTAAAGATTCAGGTGCCGGTCTTAAGCTTCGGGGTGTTGGATTGGGAGAAAGCTCAAGAAATCTACGACATAGGTTATCAAACCGGACTCTCAATGGTCGATTCAATCAAAAGCCGGTTATCTGTAAGTATCCCTTTGGAAACCGTAAATGCCCGGCGGCGTGAATTTGCTGATAAGACTCCGAATATAGAATTTGATTCCGTGAAAGTTTCCGGATTGCCTCATAGTGCATCTCGATTTCTTGAAAAGACTTTTACGCGCGGAAGATTTGATCAGCCATTTGATTTAAATCAGGCTCAAATTGCTTATTATCAGTCTATCTCCTCTGGAAAATTGTCAAATCTTTTCCCTCAGATTGAATTCGGTCCGGATAATCATAACATTCTTTCCCTCTATGCAACTCCTAAAAAGCATTGGAGGCTTGGGCTTGGAGCATGGATTTCATCATCAGCAAACAGCCAGATTTCATTTTCCATCGGTTATCATACTCTAAGTTTTAATTCTTTTGATTTCGATTTGAATGCGTGGCTCGGACAAAGCTATATGGCGGGTCAGATATCGGCAAAAATGCATGTAAATTCCGGTAATCCATCATATCTCCAATTGGAATTCGTCACAAGTCGTCAAAAATACTATAATTCAGAAATCCTCTTTTATCAGAACAATACCCCTTCATTCATTACTGAGTTGCAAGTATTTGGAAGAGCCACTTATGCTTGGCAGATGGGAATGTTATCTAAAGGGTTTGTGTCTTTTGGAGGTGGGTATCTGGATGATACTTTCTTCCCAAATAACTCAGGTGATTTTGCCGGTATGGAACGTGATAAAACCAAGTATGGTGCAATGGCTCTTAAGTTTGGAGTCGAGGGAAATAATCTGAACGATTTAATGTATCCGTCGAGTGGTGCGGAATGGAGAGGAAACGTTTTATTAACCTACGAAAATTCAAACTTTATTGCCGGTGATAATTCTTCCATGAACTCAAAGGATAAACTGAGACCATCGGCTTCACTTGAATTATATTGGAAATCATTTTTCGAACTGCACCGAAAATTCTCTTTGGGTGTGATGGGGAACGCTTTAGGAACGCTTCAAAAACTTACAAGAAATTATACCACCGTTTTAGTCCACTCACCGGAATTTTCACCTACTCCTTCAACTAAAAACTATTTTAATCCACACTTCAGAAGCAATAACTATGTGGCAGCAGGATTAATACCTGTTTGGACCCCTGTCGGTAAATTGCAGCTCAGGGGTGACTTCTATGGGTACGCTCCCATAAGAAATCTGGAAGATAGAGGCTCCGCCAACGCTGTTTATAACGGGTGGTTCAAAAGATTCGATTTCATAGGGGAGGTAGCTGCTGTATATAATTTCTCATTCGCATCTCTGGCGATATATTGTAATTACCTCACTTATCCAAAATCAAACTGGAACTTCGGTCTAAGTCTCGGTCTCCTGTTTCAGGCTCCAAAACTGCTTCGTTGATAAAGTGTCAATCGCCTGATCATTCACCATCCAGAGCAGTAACCGGGCGAGACTGCACACATAAGGCCATATCTGATAAATAGCAGTGTCTCGGATGCTTACACCATAAAAATTGCGCATGCAACATTTTTTATGCAAAAAGCTTCATTTTTACATATAAAAAGAGTGAATCGCGGAAATTATCCATGATTCACTCCTTATTTTAAGTTTGATGTGATTAAAGCTTACTCGTTATCTCGATCTTTATTTCTTGAATGAGCTTTACTTTGTCTGCTGTCAAAATCACTTTCTTCTTTTAAATCAATTTCTTTTTTATTTTCATCAAATACCTTGTATTCGAGATAAGCAAGCGACTCGTCAGCAATTATTTTAAATCCCCTTCCGTAACTGCGCTTCCATTTACCTAAAAGTGAAAACATACCCTTTTTGATATATGCTTCCACGAATGGATGGACATACATGGAGAATTTCTTAACTTTCAAATGATTGACTAAATAGTCAATTTTTTCATTCAACTTATCCGTGAATAGAAGAGAGGGTTGGACTTCACCTTTCCCAAAACATGAAGGACACGTCTCATTGGTGGCTATATCAAGAGCCGGCCTTACGCGCTGACGTGTGATCTGCATGAGTCCGAATTTGCTCAGCGGAAGTATATTATGTCTGGCTCTATCATTTGCCATCACCTCCCGCATATGGTCGAAGAGTTGTTGGCGATGTTCCGACTTATTCATATCGATAAAGTCAATCACTATTATCCCACCCATATCGCGCAGACGCAATTGACGTGCTATTTCATCAGCTGCTTTTAAATTGACATCGAGCGCATTGGTCTCTTGATCCGAAGAAGCCTTACTGCGGTTGCCGGAATTTACATCTATCACGTGGAGAGCTTCCGTGTGTTCGATAATTATATATGAACCACTCTTGAAGCTGACCGTCTTGCCGAAACTGCTTTTAATCTGGCGGGTGATATTGAAATGGTCAAAGATGGGAATGTCTTTTGTATAGAGCTTGACAATATCTTTATTGTCAGGTGAAATCAGATTCACATAATTCTGAATCTGCGTGAAGGTCTCCGCCTCATTTACATAAATATTTTCAAAGTTAGGACTGAATATATCGCGAATCACGCTCACAGCCCGGCTGTCTTCTTCATAGATCAGTGCCGGTGGTTGGCTACGTTGAAATTTTGCGATCGATTCTTCCCAATTCTTTACAAGAGTACGCATCTCATTGTTTAATTCCGCGACTCTTTTATTTTCTGCCGACGTGCGGACAATTACTCCGAATCCTTTAGGCTTGATACTTCCAATCAGTTGGCGCAACCGGATTTTCTCCTCGGTGCTCTTGATCTTTTGTGAAATGGAGATCTTGTCGCCAAAAGGGATAAGCACCATATATCGTCCGGTGAAACTTATTTCTGTAGTCAGGCGCGGTCCCTTGGAAGAGATCGGCTCTTTAGCAATTTGCACAAGAAGTTGTTGACCGGGTTTGAGAATGTCGGAGATAGTGCCTTGTTTAGGGATGTCGGGCTCCTTTTTAAATTTTGATATCGAGGGTACTCTCTTTTTGTCGGCAAGAGACTCCTCAAGAAAATGTTGAAAGCTGCTGAATTGGCAGCCGAGATCGAGATAATGCAAGAAAGCGTCTTTTTCATAGCCGACATCTACGAATGCGGCATTGAGTCCCGGCATTATCTTTTTAACCTTACCCATATAGAGATCGCCAACTGCATAAACGTTGTTGCGGTTCTCTTTCTGGAGGGAGACAAGTCGGGAATCTTCAAGTAGCGCGATTGAGATGTCTTTTTGTTGTACGTCTACTACTAATTCGCTTTTCATGTCGTTATTTTCTTTTGACCCGATGGATAGGGTCTTTCTGTTTAATGGAAAGACAAACGAAGCATTAAATGCCTCCGGATTGAAATTCTCTCCATCAGCCTCCTAAAAACAAGAGAACAAACATGCTTCAGGGCGAGCCTTCACCCTTGAAGCTTGTTTGTTTCTTGATCGTCTGATTTGACCGGCTCTTTTCGTCACTATTGTGACAGGAGGTTCGAGCTCCTGATTATTTCTTCTTGTGACGATTCTTTCTCAGTCTTTTTTTGCGTTTGTGAGTAGCCATCTTGTGGCCTT
>CAZFUF010000030.1:0-32414 GCA_964521885.1 uncultured Sangeribacter sp.
GGTAAAACAAAGGTGACTAACATTTGATTGTCAGTCACCTTGTTTGATTTTCAATGAGTTATATCCGAAGAAGGTATCAATACTCCTCTTCGTTGAAGAAGAAGTCCTCTTTGCTGGGGTAGTCGGGCCAGATTTCTTCGATGGATTCGTAGGTTTCTCCTTCGTCTTCGAGTTCCTGGAGATTCTCGATCACTTCCAGCGGTGCGCCGCTGCGCATGGCAAAATCTATAAGTTCTTCTCTGGTTGCGGGCCAGGGTGCGTCTTCAAGTTTTGATGCAAGTTCAAGTGTCCAATACATATTTCCTATTATTTTAAGTTTATTCGTTTCCTATATATTTTATTTCTTCCGGAGAGCGCTTTTTATTCTTTTCAGTTCGCCTGCCTCCGGACTCAGTGTGCCGGTCTCCAGACGATATCCTCCACTCCTGCGATATGATTGAAATGGCGCGCCAGAATGAATAGATAGTCGCTCAGACGGTTGACATATTTTATAACTGAAGGATCGACATAGTATTGTGTGGCGAGCTCAAGAATACGCCGCTCGGCTCTGCGACAGACTGTGCGTGCTATCTGGGTATCTGCCGACAGGATGGTTCCCCCGGGCAACACGAAGGCACGGATCTTGGGTACTGAAGCATCCAGTTCATCTATCCACCCCTCAATCTTGGCTATCACACCCTGTGTCATGAATCGGGCCTTGGATTCATCGCTGATTGCTTCCCCGATTCGCGGGGATTCAGTGGCGAGATATGCGCCCATATCAAACAGGAAGTTTTGAATTTCAAGGAGTTGCTGACGTGATTTGACATCACACTCCGGATTTGAAAGGACTCGTCCGAGGAATGATGAAAACTCATCTATCGTGCCGTAGGCTTCAAGGCGCACGGAGTTCTTGGGAATCCGGGTGCCTCCCACGAGGGATGTTGTCCCTGAATCACCGGTGCCTGTGTAAAGATTACTTTTTGCTGTATCCACAGTCATGAGATTATCAATAATATATTTCCTTCCCCTTTTTAACGTCTGCAATCTGATATTGTTGTTATTCTCCTCATTTTTTTATAAGTTTGTGCATATTTTATCTGATATGTCTGTTGAAACAAACCGTTATATAGTATCAGCGCGTAAGTATCGCCCCGCAACATTCAAGAGCGTTGTGGGGCAGAAAAACCTGACTGCTACGTTAAAGAATGCCATTGAGTCCCGGCGCTTGGCGCAAGCATACCTGTTTTGCGGGCCGCGTGGAGTAGGTAAGACTTCATGCGCACGTATTTTTGCCAGGACCATCAATTGTCTGAGTCCGACAGCCGATGGGGAAGCGTGTGGCGAATGTGCGAGTTGCAAAGCCATGGAGGAGGGAAACAGCTTCAATATCATTGAGCTGGATGCCGCTTCCAATAATTCCGTTGAGGATATCCGTGCACTGACAGAGCAAGTGAATGTTCCCCCTCAGATCGGTAAATACAGGGTGTTTATCATTGATGAGGTCCACATGCTTTCGTCGTCAGCTTTCAATGCCTTTCTGAAGACTTTGGAGGAACCTCCCGGTTACGTCATCTTTATCCTTGCCACTACTGAGAAACATAAAGTTCTCCCGACTATCCTGAGTCGTTGTCAGATATATGATTTCAGCCGAATCACAGTGGAGGATATGACCGAGCATCTCGCCTACGTAGCCGGGCAGGAAGGGATCGCTGCCGAGCCGGCGGCTCTCAATGTGATTGCCCGCAAGGCAGACGGGGCGATGCGCGATGCTCTTTCGATTTTCGACCAAGTGGCTGCTTCTACACGCGGAAATCTGACCTATGGCGACACCATAGCCAATCTCAACGTTCTTGATTACGACTATTATTTCCGCCTTATCGATAAATTCCGCTCTTCCGACATTCCCGAGTCACTCCTGATATATAAGGAGATACTCGATAAAGGATTTGATTCCCTATTCTTTATAGAAGGACTTGCCTCACATGTGCGCGATTTGATGGTGGCGGCAGATCCGAAGACACTTTCTTTGCTTGAAGTGTCTCAGGATGTGGCTGCCCGTTACGGTGAACAGGCGCGCACCCTCCCCGTGGAGTGGTATTATGCGGCATTGAAAATTCTCAATGACGCTTCGGTCAACCTTCGCACATCGGGTAATAAACGGCTTCTTGCCGAGCTTACCCTCATCCGTCTGTGTCAACTCCTCAAACCATCCACGCCCCCTTTTGACAAAGGGGAGACTCTCCCTCCCCTGCGCGATCCGATGCCGGCACAGCCTAAAGGCGATTCCCCGGTGGTCTCCCATGTTGCGGCGTCAGGCGGCCCGACTAATATCAATGCCGGTAATCCGGCTGGTGCAAAACCCGTTGTGGCTGATTACGGTGTCTCATCTCAGGGCACTGTGGCTGCCGATCCCGGCGCATCAGTGCCGAAAACCGCCCGTCCCGCGTCCGGACAACCGCAGTCATCCCTGAGGATGAGAAGCGCGGCTACGATGCATCGGCGCCCCGTCACCGGAATACAGATCACGGAAGTCAGCAATCAGCCGGCTCCTGTGGAAAAGGTTGAAAACCGCTCAACTCCGATTGATGAGCAAGGGTTTATGGCAGCTTGGAATAATTTTATGATTAATAATCCCTCGATGCATATCCTTTTGTCGGCCATGCGGACAGCTCATATCTCGAGAATTGACGCCACTACCTTTGCCATAAAAGTGAATCATCCTGCGGGAATACAGGCTCTCGAGTCCAGCATGAGACCCCTCATCTCTTATCTGCGGGATTCCCTGCAGAATGACTTTCTTATCCTCAAGCCTGAATTGGATGACACCCCCGATCCGCATAAGAAACTCGCACCGGTGGATTTTCTGAAAAAGATTGTGGAAGGTAATCAGCCCCTTGCGGATTTTCTCGCCAGGATTGATGCCGAAATCTCATGATGAAGTGATGACTGAGTCGGGGTCTGAGCAGGGTCTATGGTATGGCAATGAATGTGCGTAATGTTAAAAATCACGCATTAAATGTTAAAGTTTCTTAATTTAATTAATATTCAGTTGCTATCTATCCAGTTAAAAAGGGATAGTTGAAATAGTTTTATTAACTTTGCAATGCATTCCTGGAGGGGACAATCAGTCTCCTCCTATTTTTTAAAAATAATTATGATTGATAAGCAAGCTCTTAGTGAATTTATCGGGAAGCAGTTTGAAGGGACTGACAGATTTATAGTTGACCTTTCAATTTCTCCCTCCAATTCAATAGTTGTCGAGATAGATTCTCTTGGGGGGAGTGTGGATATAGATGAGTGTGTGGCTCTTACCCGCGCCATTGAAGAAGCGTTCTCCCGAGATGAAGAAGACTACGATCTTGAAGTAGGCAGCGCGGGCTTGACCGCCCCCTTTAAGGTAAAGGGTCAATATCTCAAGAATGTCGGCAATGAGGTGGAGATTCTCACTAAGGAAGGTAAAAAGCTTTCCGGAGTGCTTCGCGAAGTCGGAGAAGACAGCTTTACGGTTGTGTGTGCCGAGAAAGTGAAGCATGAGGGAGCCAAGAGACCCGTAGTCGAGAATGTGGAACGCGTTTTTCCATATTCAGACGTAAAACGAGTGAATTATCTTTTGAAATTCTGAGAGATTCAGCTTTCAAGCCGGAGAATCAGTTTTCCGCAATCAATTATATTCTGATAATAATAACAATTAGATATTTATGGCACGTAAAGCAGAGACCGAAAACATGGTCGATCGGTTCGCCGAGTTCAAAGAGCATAAGAACATCGACAAGACCACGATGATAAGCGTACTCGAAGAGTCGTTTCGCAACGTACTCGCCAAGATGTTTGGTTCAGACGAAAACTTCGACGTCATCATGAATCCCGACAAGGGTGACTGCGAGATCTATCAGAACTTGACAGTCGTGGCTGATGGAGAAGTAGAGAATCCTGATAAGGAGATAGGTTTGACAGATGCACGCGAGATTGACCCTGAATGTGAAATAGGTGAAGATGTAGCCAAGCAGATTTTCTTCGAGAAATTCGGTCGCCGCGCAATTCTGAATCTTCGTCAGACGCTTCAGTCCAAGATTCTTGACCTGCAGAAAAATGCCATTTACAGCAAATTCAAGGAGCTTGAAGGAGAGATTATCACCGGTGAAGTTCATCAGATATGGAAGCGTGAGATGCTTCTGTTGGATGAAGAGCAAAATGAGCTTATCCTTCCTAAAGAGGAGCAGATTCCGAGTGACTTCTTCCATAAGGGTGATATGGTCCGTGCCATCGTGAAGCGGGTGGATAACCCCAACAATAACCCGAAAGTGATTGTCAGCCGCACGGATGAGCGTTTCCTCCGCAGACTCTTCGAGCAGGAAGTGCCTGAGATTCACGATGGATTGATTACCATCAAGTCTGTTGCCCGCATCCCCGGGGAAAGAGCGAAAATTGCTGTCGAGAGCTACGATGACCGTATTGACCCGGTCGGTGCGTGTGTCGGTATCAAAGGAAGCCGTATTCATGGCATCGTCCGCGAATTGCGCAACGAAAATATCGATGTAATCTCCTATACATCCAATCCTACACTTTTCATCCAGCGCGCCCTCAGTCCCGCGAAAGTTTCTTCTATCCGTCTTGACGAGGAAGAGAAGAAAGCTGAAGTTTTCCTCCATCCCGATGAAGTCTCTCTGGCAATCGGTAAGGGGGGGCTGAATATCCGTCTTGCAACTATGCTCACCGGATACTCGATAGATGTCTACCGCGACATTGAAGAGGATGAAGAAGATATTTATCTCGATGAATTCAGTGATGAGATTGAAGATTGGGTGATTGAATCGCTCAAAAATCTCGGACTTGCAACTGCTAAGTCAGTGCTCAATGCCCGTCCGGAGCTCTTGGAGCAAGCAGACCTTGAGGAGCAGACGCTCCAGAACGTGCTCGACGTTCTCCGCTCTGAATTTGAGGATTAATCCCAATGGGGAAGGTTTTAATCACAGATTGAAACCGATTGCGATTATATCAATTTCCGGAATTTCAGATTTCGTCACACTTGCCCGTCAACGGGTGAAATTCAAAGAGACCACTAAAAACGAAGTAAAAGAAAACAGTCAGATATGCCAACTAAAATCAGTAAACTGGCCCGAGAATTAAATGTCGGTGTGAGCACCGCGGCAGAATTTCTGAGGCAACACAACATCGAAGTCGACAATAATCCTAATGCCCGAATCGATGATCATGCCGAGGAATTGCTCCGCAAGGAATTCAGCACTGATAAGGATTTCAAAGCCAAAGCCAGCGCCACCGCCAATCTGCGGCGTGATAGCAAAAATGTGCGTCCGGAACCCCGTAAGGAAGAGCTTACCATCGAGAAGCCCCAAGGTCCGCGTGTCGTTGGAAAAATAGAACTTGATGCCAAAGGTAATCCGGCTGTGGCGCCTAAACCTGAACCCAAACCTGAGCCGAAGGTGGAGCCGAAACCGAAGCCTGAGCCCACACCTCAGCCGGTGAAAGAGGTTCCCGCAGCCCCTGAGCCTGCACCGGTTCACAAGCCGGAGCCTAAGCCGGAGATGAAGCCTGTGGCTCCCGGGAAGGAAGAACCTAAACCCAAAGAGAACCCCGCTGCAGAGTCCAAACCGAAGGCTGAACCTGAGGTGAAAACGGCTCCTGCCGTGAAACCCTCTGAAACAGCGAAGCCTAAGAGTGAACAGCCCGTGAAGGAAACACCGAAAGCTGCGGAGGTTTCTACGAAGGAGATAAAGCAGGAAGCGACTGCCGAAGAATCCACACCCGCGGTTGAACCCGCTAAGGAGGAGGAAGTGTTCAGATACGCTCCCCCTGTAGAAAAACCGGGATTGAAGGTTGTCGGCAAGATAGATCTCTCATCGCTTAATCAGACCACCCGGCCGAAAAAGAAGAGTAAGGAGGAGCGGCGTCGTGAAAGGATCGACAAGAGCCGCGCGGCCGCCGGTGGAAATACCGCCGGTGGGAATGGCGCATCCACCCAGAATGGCGACCGTCGTAAACGTCAGCGCATCGGTAAAGAGAAAATCGACATCGAAAAGGCAGCAAGTCAGCCCGGGTTCGGCACCGATAAACGTAAAGGTCAGGGGGGCGGACAGAATGGTGGCCGTGGTGGTCAGAATCGACAGGAAGGTGACCGTCAGCGCGGTGGCCGCGGTGGTAAAGAGCAACGTCGCAATGTTCGCCCGGAAGTGAGCAGTGAAGACGTGCAGAAGCAGGTGAAGGAGACTCTTGCAAGACTCACCAACAAGACCACCAAGAAATCAGTGAAGTGGCGTAAGGAGAAGCGTGAGGAGATCCATAACCGCGAACTCGAAAACGCACGTCGCGAAGAAGCTGAAAGCAAGATTATCAAGCTCACTGAGTTTGTGACTGCCAACGACCTTGCAAACCTCATGGAGGTTCCGGTCAATAATGTTATCGCCACTTGCATGAGTATCGGTATGATGGTCAGCATCAACCAGCGTCTCGATGCTGAAACCATCAACATTGTGGCAGAAGAATTCGGCTTTACCACTGAATATGTCAGCGCTGATGTAACCGAAGCTATAGCAACTGAAGAAGATAATGAGGAAGATCTCGAACCAAGATCACCGATTGTGACTGTCATGGGTCACGTGGACCACGGTAAGACCTCGCTCCTCGACTATATCCGAAAGGCAAATGTAATTGCCGGAGAAGCTGGCGGTATCACCCAGCATATCGGTGCCTACAGCGTAAAACTTGCTGACGGACGACATATAACATTCCTCGACACCCCCGGTCACGAAGCGTTTACCGCCATGCGTGCCCGTGGTGCCAAGGTGACCGACCTCGCCATCATTATCGTGGCAGCTGACGACAGTGTGATGCCCCAGACAATCGAGGCGATCAATCACGCTGCGGCAGCCGGTGTGCCCATTGTGTTTGCAATCAATAAGATTGATAAACCCACCGCTAATCCTGACAAAATCAAGGAAGAGCTTGCCAATATGAACTATCTCGTTGAGGAATGGGGTGGTAAATATCAGAGTCAGGATATTTCTGCCAAGAAAGGTCTGGGTGTGGAGGAATTGATGGAGAAGGTGCTTCTCGAAGCTGAACTTCTTGATCTGAAGGCCAACCCGAATCGCCGTGCCGTAGGTTCGGTGATTGAATCGAGTCTTGATAAAGGGCGCGGATATGTGGCGACTGTACTCGTGCAGAACGGTACACTCCATCTCGGTGACATTATTCTTGCCGGCACACATTACGGAAAGATAAAGGCGATGTTCAACGAGCGCAACCAGCGTATCACTGAAGCTCCCCCGGCGACTCCCGTGCTGATCTTGGGTCTGAATGGTGCTCCGACAGCCGGAGACACATTCAACGTGATGGAATCCGAGCAGGAAGCGCGCGAAATTGCTGCCAAACGTGAGCAATTGCAGCGCGAACAGCAGCAGCGCACCAAGAAACGTCCCGGACTTGAAGAGCTCGGACGCCGTCGTGCCCTTAACGACTTCCACGAACTCAACCTTGTTGTCAAGGGTGACGTGGACGGTTCCGTTGAGGCTCTGTCTGACTCTCTCATCAAACTTTCGACTCCTGAGATTCAGGTCAACGTACTCCACAAAGGCGTGGGAGCTATTTCCGAAAGTGACGTTTCATTGGCGGCGGCTTCAGATGCCATCATCATCGGTTTCCAGGTGCGTCCTTCAGCGGCAGCCCGCAGGGAAGCCGAGAAAGAGGGTGTAGAGATCCGGTTATACTCCGTGATCTACAAGGCTATCGAAGAAGTGAAAGATGCTATGGAGGGTCTCCTTGCCCCGGAAATAAAAGAAGAGATTACGGGTACGGCGGAAGTGCTCCAGACATATCACATTTCGAAGGTCGGCACAATTGCCGGTGCTATCGTACGCGACGGACGTATCAAACGTTCATGCAAGGTGCGTGTGATACGCGACGGTATTGTGATCCATACCGGAGACCTCGGTTCGCTCAAACGCTTCAAGGATGATGTCAAGGAGGTTGTTTCCGGATACGATTGCGGACTCTCCGTGGCAGGTTATAACGACATTCGTGAAGGCGATTTGATCGAAGGATTCGAAGAAGTAGCCGTTAAGAAGACTCTTTAAAGATCAGGAAAATTATTTTAAGTACTTTCCCTGAATCGAGATTGAATATATAAATCAAAGTGCTATCAATTATCAATAACCATGAGAGTGTGACATGCAAATTATCGTCACACTCTCATGTAATTTTTTTCACACGATGCATTACGTCTTTATTAATATCGGCACGAATCTCGGTGACCGCAGACTTAATCTGAGCCGTGCGATGCGGGCTGTCGGTAATGTGTTCGGAGAGTTTGAGATGTCTCACGTGGTGGAATCCGAACCTTGGGGATATTCGTCTGACAATAAATATTTGAATTTAGGGATGGCGTTCGCCACTGACATGGAGCCGGAGGATGTGCTTGATGAATTGCAGAAGATAGAACAAAGTCTATCTCCGGATTCCCACAGGAATGCAGACGGAAGTTATGCGGACAGAATAATCGATATCGACATTGTCGCCATAGACAACATGATGATTGATACAGAACGTCTGAAGGTTCCTCATCCTCACCTTTCACAGCGTGATTTCTTCCTCGCCCCTCTTGAAGAACTCGCCTCCGGCTGGCGCCACCCAGCCACCGGCGAATCCCCCTCCGAAATGCGTTGGAAACTGAAACTCAGCTCCTCAGACTCCTGATCTCCTCCGGGTCAAAGCATCTCCGTTCGAGCTCCGTAGAATAAATAATAAGCATAAATAATGAGTCCCAAGTGCCTGTATTTGCCGACACCTGAGACTCATTAATCATACGTAATAACAACTTTCCGGGGCAGAATAACCTGCGATTACCATCTCGCTATTTTGCTTTATGATTCTAAGATCAGTTGAAATTTGAGTCTATGAATATACTACAATTATATCATTTGAAAAATATATCAACTATTCGGATCACGGCAAAGCGAAATAGAGCATATAGCATTAGTGTACATATTGATGATTTTAATATCGACAGTTTACCCACACCCTTATACACGACAAAAGAGAGATGCTCATTTTGAGCATCTCTCTTTTGTCGGGGTGAGGCGACTCGAACGCCCGACCTCTACGTCCCGAACGTAGCGCGCTAACCAACTGTGCTACACCCCGAGTGCTTCTGCTATGTCGCTTCAGCGGGTGCAAAGTTACAATTTTTTTTTATTCTGTGCAATACCGCCGATAAATTTCCCTCAAAACTTTATCATTTATTGATAAGAACTCCTGTGCGCAGACAGAGTGGAATCTCATTTTCTCTACTCCTTGGCACATTTTCTATAGACAAAACGTCATGTATGCCGGAATATATGCCGTCCTTCCATCCACATGTAAATTCTTAAGGTGTATCACATAATTTTGCTCAATGCGACTACTAAAAATTTCATTAAAACGGTGAAGCGACGTTAGAATATATTTCGTGCTGGATTTTTAAAATCTATCAAAATGTATGATTTATACTCCATGCGACCGAATTCTTCAGCGATTGTTGACTTACCTATACGGTGCACCCCTTCAATAAGAATCGCTGTCTTCCCTGCATCTTCCTTTGGAACATTCAAATTTACCTATAAAGCGCATCTATGGTCGCAAGATTTTGCAAAGTCCGATGAAAAATTCTTTAGCGCAGCGGAAGCTATAATAAAATAGCGGGTACGCTTGTTAAAGGCGCACCCGCTATACATATATATACTATTTATCGGCTTTAATGTTTCTTCATACCCTTGAAGAATGAACGGGGAGTGAGACGGTTAACAAGATTAGTCTTTGCAAATGATTTTTTCAGCTTCTTCGGCTGTTAATACAACTGGATTACCATCACCGTCACTCGTAACTATAGGGTACCCTAATTTCTTTTTTAATTCAAGCATTTTTCTGAATGATTCCTTCAGTGCTTCATTCAATATGTTCCGTTTATTTAAGTTATCTTTATCTGACATAATTCTCTTTGATTTTATTATATAACACTTTGTCTATAACACTTTCCCTATCGGCTATCAATCTCGTTTGAAGATTATTGTCATAAAGAGTCCAATAATCCACAATAGGCATAAATATCTCAAACAGATTTTTAAGACCCAGATGATAGCGCTGATGAATAGTTTGGATTGGTATACTATGACCTCCTTCCGCCACACGTTTTTTCACGCGCTCACAAGCAACCGACGGAGATTCGAGCCAAAAGAAAAGTAATTGAACGATATATCCCCTTTCGTGTGCACGGTTCACCAATGTTTGATAACTGCGCGTTGCTAAAGTTGTTTCTATTGCAAAAGAAACGCCATCATCGAGCAACTTATCAATTCTTTGAAGCATCAATTTCCCTGCCTGTATTGCAACGGTTTCAGGAGCAAAAGGAGATAGACCCTTTGCAATCTCATCTGCATTAACAAACTCCTTGCAATCAAGAATTTGTGGCAATACATTGAATGAAGCGGTGGTTTTACCTGCTCCATTACATCCGGCTATGATATAGAGATTCTTCATTTTTTTGTCATTTTAGCGTAGAGACGGAAAAGGTATGACGCTACACTGCGATGTCAAGGTGATGATGATATTAGCGCAATTCCTCTTTCTCATCGGCAGTCAACTTTGGAAATGTTAAGGGATTGCAGTAAAGAGTTGCAGAAGACCGAATACGTGCTTCAAGTGATCTTACTATTGCTCTTACCCGAATCATATGCATCTTTGATGTCAATATGGCAAATAGCCTTTTCTCAGCATCATAATTATAAAGCAAAATTACTAATTTTGATCAATGTAACCAACTTTCAGCACTTCCTTGCCCGCTATTTTAATAATGAGACTGCCTAACTTTGATTGTTAGACAGCCTCATTATATATAGATATGTTAAATATATCGGCTTTAATGTTTCTTCACACCCTTGAAGAATGAACGGGGAGTAAGACGGAACATCCTGCCCGCTGTCATGTTGGCACGGGAGATGGCAGAGTACCCGTAGTTAACTGTTATCGGACCATATTCTGAAGCGATAGAACCGTTATCGTTAAGAGTGAAGTCAATATCGTAGGGATAGGAGCCTTCCCCTTCCTCGGATATTGTGATTCTTTCCGGAAGATTCACGGGTCCGTTGCCCATCAGACCAACTGCAAACAATAGATCGTAGTCACCTCCAACCACATAAAGCAGTGACATGGGGAACTGACGGAACTTATTGGCAACAGAACCATAGTCTACAGTGGTAGAGAAATTATATGTATCCCTGTCACCGTCTTCTATTTCAATTTCATTGCAATTCATACTTGTGAGGTTCCCATTATTCCAATTAAACGTAAGGGTTGATTCCTCTGAGTATTGAGATGTGCTATTGTCGGAGAGATCTTTTTCTGTTTCGGATGACTTGAAGTACATCTTGGTAAGACAATCGTTCTTATCATACGAGAAGGTAATCTTTCCGCTACCCTTGTATTCATAACCCTCATCTTTCTCATTCCAGGATGAAGACAACTCGGTGATGAATCCATCGCCGTTGAACTTTATATCCATGTCATCGCTCTCATCATAGTCACTGTCTGAAAAGCACAATTTTTTGTTAGAGTAGTCGATCATGATTTCATAGCCGTATGAATCAATGAAACGGTAGGCTCTTCCATTGTCATCATATTTAATCTCAGTATTGCCTATGGTGGTCACACGTGTGCCGTCAATGTCAGACACAAGTGAGGAATTGGGGCCATCCGGGGCGTCATCCTTTGAGCATGAACCCATAACGGGAGCGATGACGGCCGCTACAACAAAAGCTGTCAGTATCTTTGGGGTTGTCATAAATGAATGATATTTGAAGATTAGAATTTGTATGAAGCACCAAACGAGAAGATGTTATAGACACCGGCGTTCTTCTTGAAGGATGCAGATGTCATACCTAACTCTCCGAACACTCCCCAATGAGAATTGAAGTAGTAGCGGGCACCGAGCGCAAGTGCCATAGCAAAGCGACCTTTCGTTTCGCCACCAATCCATTTCACATGGTCTGCATCATTGTATGAATAAACTAACTGATAGGCGTTGGAGTGGTCTTTGTCAAGTACATGAGAGGCGGAATCAAACTGTATATTATCACTGGGACTCACAGTTGTCGTATAGATACTCGCCCCGAGTCCGAGGGTGACATACGTATCCAGATTCTTTACGAATTCCTTGTGGAATGAAGCTTTAATAAGGATATTAACATCATCGATATGAGTTGTAGCCTCTCCGGAAACTATCCCTTGGCGCTGCTGAGTCGATGTCTGATATTTCTCCCATTTTTGTCTGCCGGAGCCTCTGCGATAGTGTTGGATAGTATATGAGTAATTATATTCTCCTACTGCCAGACCATCCACTCCGAAGCCATACGCATTAGTGATCATTGCTCCCAAACCGATCGACCCGAAGCCGAGATCAACAATTCCATATTCGAAACTGAGTTTCTGTGTGAATGTTCCCGTTGACGTCTCTTCTGCCAAGGGGAGTCCATTAAAGTTCTGCACCTTCACGGCATCAGCTGTACCGAATCCGATTCCGAGATCCACTACCATATCACCTTTCGTAAAACTCTGTGAAACAGCACTGCCGGCAACTGTCAGCGCACATAATGCAAGTATACTTCTCTTTTTCATTTAACAAAAATTATAGTTCTACAACAAAACTTTACAAAATTAACGATTTTTCCTCAAACCAGCAAAAAAAGAAGTGGTGGAAAAGGTGGAAAAGTGAAAGATGTCGATTCAGGAACGATCCCTCCGAGACCTTTATCTCATGAGTTTTTGATGGCTCTCAGCACTTCCCTTTTTCCTCCGGGGGGACCGGGGAGTCTTTCCATGGTGAATCCTATATTTTTGAGCATGCGTCGGATAGCACCCTTGGCGCAGTAAGTGGTGAGTATTCCACCGGATATCATGGATGCGTATAGCTTGCGGAAGATTGAGTCTTGCCACATATCCGGCTGTTTTTCAGGTGCGAACGCATCGAAGTATACCACGTTATAAAACAATTGAGGCAATTCTATGGTCAGAAGGTCGGATTGTGTTTTCCGTAAGATGAAATAAGAGTTGATCTCCACATCTTCTTCCCAGGGTGCAGAATGTATCTTGCGATATAGGGAGTGATATTCCTCCGGCTGAAAAATGAGCAAGCTCTCGATTGTTTCCTCAGGGAGGGGATAGAGTTCAACCGAATGATAGATTGTCCTGATGCGATGCTCAAGAGCAGCCCGGGCGGTCAGGACAGCGTTAAGCCCGGTGCCGAACCCGACTTCGAATACATTTATTGTATCATGCAGCCGGGAGACTTTTCTCCATTCTAAATCGATATAAATGTGGGAACTTTCCGCCATGGCTCCCTTAACGGAATGATAATGCTCGTCAATATCTTTCCGGTAAAGAGTAGGGGATCCGTCTGCCGTGTTTTGTATTTCAACTTTCATGATGCGAATAGGGTCAAAAAGTTTCACTCCACGCAGAAAGCGATGTGATCAGGATAGTCGGGGGTGCCTAATGGTATAAAATCCGGTGTGGCAAGAGATTGGAGTTCTCGTATGGTATTTATTCCTCTCTGTGCCATCTCCCTGAGAAGCAGACCCCGCAGTTGTTTAAGACGGTTTGCAGGAGGGGTCTTGAATCCCCCTCCCTCCGTGAGTTGCTTGAAATCTACCTTCCATATCCCGGTAAATCTTTTCACCAGTTTGCGGTCTATACATTTAGATGCGTCTCCGGGCATTAGGTCGATTATGTCCGTATCACTGCTGTCGCCACTGTGGATATAGTTTTCATCTATCATCTTCTTCACGGTCTTTACTAACCGGATTGTGACATCCTTTTTCCAATACTGAGAGAAAGTATTATCCCCTGGGGCGAAGCGGGATGAAAATTCCATCCTGTAGGGTTTTATTACATCTTGAGGGGTCAGCCAGCCATATAGAGACGAGATAATGCGCACATTCCTGTTCACGTAGCTTTTGGCTGTATCAGACAAAGTGTCATAGTCCAACGATTTGAACACGACCCCCGTGAAGGCTTCAATAGCTTCCGTTCCTGTTTCTTTCAGAGGGAATTCGTAAGCCATTTTATGTATCTTCACTGCCATCCCCTGGCTGACTTTCATCCCTTGCGCTATTTCTTCCAACGGAAGCTCCAATAAATGGCGCATGACATCTTCGCTTACACTCAGACCCTCGGGATAGCATCTTTCCCGTCCATATTCATCAAGAGACGATGGCGATGTCTTCATCGTCTTTGATTCTGCTATTAAAATAATCATACCTTCATTCCATTATAAAGCCTCAAAATATTCAGTGGGGGAGTGAATCCTTCCCTTTATGATTATTTTATTCTGACGAATATAGTTATATAGATTTTCTTGGATACGTACGTGGAGATGATCGTCCGAAATGCCTAACTTTACGTATCATCCGTAAAGTTACGATTATTTTTTATTTTACGAATAAAAAAATTAATAGGGCAATAATGCTCATTCCCTAAGATAGTTTCAGATAGCAAGGCATAACAGTAAGGTTAAATGATTCTAAATTCTAATCTGATTGAAGTCATGTTACATGTTAAATGATTTAATGCTTTAAGACCCCATTTCTTATGAGACAGACTTTTAATTCAATTGAAATACTCAAAAAGAAATAGAAAGAGAGTTCAATGAACAGCCTCTTTCTATTTTTAGAATTTAAGCAATCTCTGTAATAATATTTTTAATGTAAATCAGAACACATGATAGTGATATGAGACACGATGACTTTTGAGATATTCCTTCGCGATATTGGAAATTGCTGATATTCGCTGCTTTTCAATGTTGTATGCCCGCTGCTTATCTTTTTCTGCCAATGCATAAGCACGTTCTTGTTCTCTCTCCTCTCTTGCTTGTATTTCCTTTTCGTCCTTTCGTATTTCAACACCGGCCTTTTTAGCTAAGGCTACTGCGTTATCAGCACATTGGCTATCGCTGTCAATCGCATCTAAAAGGCGTTTCATTTCCTCATACCTTTTCATTGCATAAGCGCTTTCTGCCTGTTTCAACAACATTGCACAATCGTGATTTTGCTTAGCCAAATAAATTTTCTCGAGAGCTTGATATACCTTGACATGTATGGATGTGCTATTAGGACATGCCCATAAAAGGGCGATTGCTTCATTATATTGCCCGGATTGGCTTAACATGTTAGCTTTGTCGATAATTGCATCAATATGGGTAGTATAATATTCATGAGCTTTCTTAACAGACTCTGAAATGAAACTTTGGAGTCCGGATGCAGATGGATTAAGATGCTGAATAGCATCCATCGCTGCTTTTTTCGAATCAAAACCTGATCCCTTCAGTGGAATAACGGTATGTCCGAACTGAAGATTCAACTGGGGCTGTTCAAGGCGTAGAGAAAGTTCAAAATTTTTAATCATTATTTTTCTCATTCCCGTCTCAACTGTTTCTTCCGAGACAGGTATTAGTTCTCCTACCAAATAAAGACCTTCCTCTCCTTCCGAATGTATTCCGGCGGATTTCAGGGCAGTATTAAGTCTTGCATCCAGACTCTTGGCAATATGAGTAATATCTACAGATCGATTGTCAATAACGGCAATAATGGGTAGATCCTGCCCATAGGTATAGCTTATACTCATTAGTATATTAAGAGCAATCAATATTAATCTTAATTCTTTTCTCATTTTATGAAATTGTAATGATTAGTGAATTGTTGACCACATTCCGAGTGATTTTTAATCCGTATTTTCGTGCGAATTTGACAAACTCACGTCCAAATGCAGCTACGGTATAATTATTGCCCTTTGAATCCTTTACCGGAATTCTTACATCATCAACAATCATTTTTGTTGCTGTTGTGCCTTGAACATGAAAATTACCTTGGTAAGCATTCTCTTCAAGCCACATCTCAATGAGATCGGCAATAGTAAGCATCTCATCGCCAATTTCAGAATTCATATTGTATTGAGAACCTTCCTCAAAACCTATTGTCATGTTCAGTGATTTGCCATTCTGAATCATGTCGTTAAACTTTGTCTGCATGACATTAAGAAAGTCATCAGCACAGCTTTCTATCGCTTTTGATCCAAGTTTCCCGAAATCTTCTGTATAGAATTTTCCACTGTCTCCTACCTTGTTTGAAAGTGATCCTCCTGTGCTGATATCATACGCTGTTATGATGACCTTTACCGCATTTCCCGAGCTGGAACGATTTATTATCATTTCTGTGTCAACATAAATATCCGCACCTGAAGACGCGATGATCATAGACTTTAAATCAGATTGATGTTCGTCAGACATCCCGGATTGAACTGAACCTGCTTTCAATTTGCCCATGAAATCAACAGTTGTGAAACCTCGGGAATCAAAGGCTTCTTTAACTTTAGTGAGGACGATTCGTTTGTCTGCATCTTCCTCTAAAACAGTGCGTATGTCTTCCCCCTCTTTTACGAAAGGAATAACCATAATTTTGGGTTGGACCGTGACCTGTTCTGCTTGTACTGCAAGCGGATATACGAGAGAACTGAAAAGAAGTTGAATTAAAAGAAGATTAAGTAAATTTTTCATAATCCAAATTTTCTGATTACACCAATTTTCTCAAGTTTGTTTCTTAAAGCCCTTACATTTATAGTCACATCAAGTGTAATGCTCTTCTGCTTATTGGCATCTTTACCAAATTTTCTGACTATGACTGAGCGGACAATCTCATTTTGATATTCATTGTTAAAGAAGTTGGTTAGAGATGATGCGTGTTTGTGCATTGCCTCTGATTCTGTTTCCGACACCAAAGGTATATGTTGCTGAGTATTGGGTATACCCTCAAACATAAGAGCCTTGATAACTTTTATTTCCGCATCAGAGGATGCTATCTTAGCATTCTTTCCATAGCCTACAACTCTAAATGTCATAGTTTCACCAGTCGCGTCAATACAGTTTACCTGATATTGAGCAAAAAGAGTTAGACAGCCAATTACTAAGGATAGAATAGTCAAAGTAATAAAGCGTTTCATTTCTTTGGTTGTTTTAGTGTACAGATTACTTTTACGGCATTATCAAAATAGGACTTGAGTTGTTCCATTGTTTTTTTAGGAACTTCACATTCAGAAAAATTTGGACCTGCTACGGTCTTAATCTTTAGTTCACCTAATGCTTTGTGATATGGTTGGCCGTCTAACATTTCGACAGCTTCCATTTTAAGAGTATGGCCTGGTTTTATTCCTTGTTCTGATCCAGCATTCACAATTATTGTTTTATTGTCAATGATACGGACAACAGAACATGTGATAGGAAAATTATTATTGAACCAATCTCCAATTTCCGTTTGAATAGATTGCATGGCCATATTGACAGCAGCCTCAGGACTCATACATTCTTTAGATGCTTTCCCTTGAAAACTGGTTGCTTCGCTACTTAATCCTGTGGCAACATCAACGACTTTCATCTCAAAGCCAACACTCGCTTTAAATCCACGGACCGAGCCATCCGGATTCTTCATTCGATATACCGGAATTTTAACGATATGTCCGGTAATCATTTTTTCAGCACCGATAGCAATGTCTTGCTCAACCCGGTTTTTGCTGTCAAGAAAAGCTTCTGATTTTTGAAGTTCAAGTTCGGAATGAATTTTATCAATACTTGTACGATCCACGACTCTGAATCTGCGTGTATTTGTCAGCATCTCCACAACTTTCTCCGTCACAAGACCTGTATAAGGAGAATTCTCTTGACAGGAAAATTGTGCAACGCCTACAACAGGTCTGGTATCAGTGATCAGCTGTGGGTAGGCTAAACAGCTACCCACAACTGTCATAATGCTGATACAGACGGATCTAACCGCTTTTATCATAAATTCTGTTCAGATTTTAAAAGCTTTATTATTTGATCAATAGCTTTAGCCTCTTCTGCGAGTGCTTCCCCTGTTACAGGCATTATCTCAGTTGCCCATTTTAAAGGTTTTACTAACTTTAGAGCTTTCATTTTATCCACTTTTTTCACAGCTTCAGCAGCATTCTTACCGGAAATTCCAAGTTCAGCTATTCCTGCTGTTTGAGTAGCAATAGTGGTTGCAAGGCTCATCCAATCTTCTAAGGTAGGTTTTGTAACAGTTACGTCTTGTACACCGTCTTTGGTTTCACCAATTTGACGGGAGTAGAGATTGTGAAGTTTTTCAGCTGAAGCTACTGCGCCAAGTGCAGCGTTTTTGTTTCCATCGACAAATCCATCTACATCTCCATCTCCACAAGGGTTTGGTGCTTTAGCACAGGCTTTAGAGAGTTTTTCTACGAGTTTGTCAAGCGACGAAAAGTCCGCGGTTACAGATTGTGCGTTGGAACTGAAAGAAAATGTAGCGATCATCACTACAATTGCAAGAAGAGTTTTCTTCATAGCTTATGTATGATGCCTCCGGACTCTCCTCATTGGCGTTAATGTAATTAATAAAAAAGCGTGAGAGCCGTACTGTTGCCCGTTCCGCTTGTTGAGGCCTTCGCATTGCCCGGTATAGTAGAACGAGCAAACTTGCAGAAGCCTCACGCAGAATATATGTAAAAACGACCATGATTAACACTCTCGTGCTTACCAATGGAGGAATATACATATCCACATAAGCTATCTACCGTTTGCCACATTCTTGACTATACCATGAAAGTTGCGAAGTTTCAACAAGCCAAGAAAGAGCGTATAGTAAACGCTTTCGATTATGTCTGTCGACCCTCCCGCGTAGCCCTTGACCGGGCTTCCGCAGTGCGGTCTGCAGTTGCAAAGGTAATAACCTATTTTGAGATACGCAATATTTATTCCGGGTTTCATCTCTCAAATAAAAATTAAAGAGTAATTTTGTATGATAAGAAGATAAGCGGGATAATCATTTCTTGTCTGGGGGTTATCCTTGTGTCTGAGTAAGTCATCCGGGATGTATGATTGAGGATGATTCTTTTTTGATTTTTTAGCTCTTGAAGGGGAGATTATGAATAATCCGTTTGATTATACACCGGATGCGGCTTGTGAGGAAGCTTTCCAAAAATTGATTGGGCGTCTGGAAACACTTAAGGAGAGTGACAGTCCGGAAGATATTAATTTCTGTCGTGAACTCGAGTCCGGTAAAATGCTGGGAGTGCTTATCGCCTCGGATGCTTCAGGTGTCAGGCATATTCTGTACGCTTTTTCCGGACAGCTTGGTAACGGAGGTTTCCACTACCCCGGATTTGTAGAACCGGTGTTCGACTATCTCCAGCCGGACGGTTATTTCAAAACCCAGGAAGCCGACATATCACTCCGGAACATCGAGATCGCGCGGTTCGAATCCGGGGAATATACCGATATAAAAGCAGCGTATGAGCTGAATAAGAGGGAGCTTGAGGAGGAAGTTTCTACATATAAAGAGAAATGCCGGCTGTCAAAACTGGAGAGGGATGCCAGAAGGAGATCTGGAGATCTCAATGCTGAAGAGATTGCCGCCATGACACGACGGAGTCAATTCGAGAAGGCTGAACTCCATCGGCTAAAAAAGAAGGTTGCGCACAGACTTGAACCTTTTTCAGCTGCCTTGACGGATGCACGGGCTCGTCTTGACGTTATGAAAGAGAAGCGGCGAAAAGATTCGGAAGCCTTACAAACCTGGCTATTCACCAACTTCCGGTTGCTCAATGCGCGTGGCGAAAGCCGGAGCCTGTCTGATATTTTTGCCGATACGCCACTCCGGATCCCTCCATCAGGTGCCGGTGAATGTTGCGCTCCGAAATTATTGCAGGCTGCCTACCTGCGTGGGCTGCATCCGATTTCAATTGCAGAATATTGGTATGGGCTCCCTAAAGGGGGAGAGGTCAGGATACATGGAGAACATTATCCTGCCTGTCGTGGTAAATGTCTGCCTGTGCTTGGCTGGATGTTGCAAGGACTTGATATCGAGCCTCCGCTTGAAAATGAGAATGCCCCGCTTTCCCTTCCTGATCCGGAGATAATATATGAAAACGAGTGGTTTTGTGTAGTCAATAAACCCTCGGGGATGCTTTCTGTTCCGGGGAAGGGGAAGACACCCTCAGTGCAGCAATGGCTTGCCGGTAAATTTGGATCTGAGCGAAATGTAAAGGTGGCTCACCGTCTTGATCAGGATACGTCGGGATTACTTGTCGCCACATTCGGCGACATCCCTTTCAAGGTGATGCAGTCTCTTTTCGCAACGCGTAATGTGAAAAAGACGTATGTGGCTGATCTGGAAGGTGAGTATGATTCCCTCGGAGTGCCTCAACGGGGATGTATAGAGCTTCCTCTTTCTCCCGATTGGCTTGATCGTCCGCGACAGCGTGTTGATTTAGAAGGTGGAAAGGAAGCGGTGACAGAGTATGAATTCACAGGCACCGAAGGGGGGAGGAGCCGTATATTGTTTCATCCGCATACGGGGCGCACTCACCAGTTGCGTGTGCATTCAGCGTCAGTATCCGGACTCGGTATGCCGATCGCAGGCGACCGGCTATATGGGAGGAAAGCAGGGGGAGACTCTTCACGGCTTCATCTTCATGCCTGGAAACTGGAATTTATATTCCCGTTGGATGGAGGACATTATTGCTTTGAATCACCGGTGCCATTCTGATAATACGCTGATATCTCATCCGATTAAAAAATTTGATTTTGTGGTGTTACCTTGATTTGCTAACTTTATGGCATAAAAACAAATTAAAATCATATCATGAAGTATAGAGAAATAGGGAAGACGGGGATGAAAGTCTCGGAACTGAGCTTCGGTGCATCATCCTTGGGAAGCGTTTTCCGTGAGACAAAAGAGACAGAGGCAATCGGTGCCGTTCATGCCGCCATTGACAACGGTATCAATTTTATTGACGTGTCTCCATATTATGGACATTATAAGGCTGAGACGGTGCTCGGGAAGGCTCTCCTTGAAATTCCACGAGACAAGTATTATCTCTCAACCAAAGTCGGACGATATGGAGAGAATGGTGTCAATACATGGGATTACTCCGCACGCCGTGCCACTGAAAGCGTCTATGAGAGTATGGAGCGTCTTAATATCGATTTCATAGATCTTATCAATGTTCACGACATTGAGTTTGCCGATCTTGAGCAGGTTGCATCGGAGACACTCCCCGCGCTTGTGGAACTTCGTGAGAAAGGGATAGTCGGTCATGTCGGCATAACGGATCTGCAGCTTGAAAATCTTGTATGGGTGATAGATCATGTACCTGCCGGCACTGTCGAGAGTGTCCTCAATTTCTGTCATTATACACTCAATGATGATAAGCTTGCGGATTTCCTCGACTATTTTGAAAGCAAAGGGGTAGGGGTCATTAATGCTTCCCCTCTTTCGATGGGTCTGCTTTCTCAGAGAGGAGTACCTTCCTGGCATCCGGCACCCGAAGCTCTTGTCAGGAGCTGTGAACGTGCAGCGGAGTTTTGTCGTTCGAAAGGTTATCCGATTGAAAAACTTGCAGTGCAATTTTCCGTTTCAAATCCCCGCATAGCTTCCACACTTTTCAGCTCTGCCAATCCGGAGAATGTAGTTAAGAATATACGTTATGTGGAGGAACCGGTCGATCTCGATCTCCTTAAAGAGGTACGGGATATCATTGGTGACCAACAACGTGTCAGCTGGAAAAATACTTGACGGAATTTATGGAATATAAAATCATAGATGCGCATGCCCACTTATGGCTGCGTCAGGATACGGTGGTGAACGGACTCCCGATATCCCCACTCCCCAACGGGCGCTCATCTTTCATGGGGGAAGAGCGCCAGATGGTCCCCCCGTTTATGATCGACGGGAGGAACAGTGCGGAAATCTTCCTCTCCAATATGGATTATGCTCAGGTTTCCGCTGCGGTAATCACTCAGGAATTTATCGATGGTAATCAGGATAACTATCTTGAGGAGGTGCAGCGGAGATATCCCGACAGATTTATGGTATGCGGACTATGTGACTTGCGTCGTGATGATTTTATGGAGACAGCCCGCGATCAATATTCAAGGGGATTCCGTGCCCTTGCCATCCCGGCTCACAGACTTTTTTTGCCTGAGGGGCGCGTGTGGCTTAATACTCCCGATAAACTTGAACTTTTCCACTTCATGTCTGAGCACGGCATGATTCTTTCGATTGCTCTCGGTGATGGTGATATTCAGGTCGGAGAGATGAAAGAGGTAATAAGTGAATGTCCTGATCTGAAGATAGCTATAGCCCACTTCGGCATGGTGACATCAAGAGGGTGGATGGAGCAGATAAAGTTAGCCCGTAATTCCAACGTGATGGTTGAGTCGGGAGGAATAACGTGGCTCTTTAATTCCGAATTCTATCCCTTCAAGGGAGCTGTCAGAGCAATCAGGGAGGCAGCCGACACAGTAGGGTGGGAAAAACTGATGTGGGGTTCCGATTATCCGCGGACCATCACCGCAATCACCTACCGTATGTCATACGATTTCATCACGAAATCCGATGAGCTTACCCCCGGACAGAAAGCTGCTTTCCTCGGTGAGAATGCACGCAGTTTCTATGGCTTTAAGAATCTTGTGGATCTGCCATATATAAAAAATATGTCAGAATAATACTATTAATAAATTTTTTCAGGCAAGACATGAAATCAAAAAATAAATATCTTGTTCCTCTGATCCTTGTCATCACGCTGTTCTTTGTATGGGCGATCAGCGCGAATCTTCTTCCGACGATGATCCGGCAGCTTATGAAGACATGTGAACTCACTCCGTTTGAGGCGTCGTTCACCGAGACAGCATATTGGCTCGCCTATTTCGTTTGCCCTATCCCGATTGCTGCCTTCATGAAGAAATATACTTATAAAGCAGCGATAGTCTTCGGTTTGCTTACTGCTGCGGCCGGTGCGCTTCTCTTCTTCCCTGCGGCTATGATCAAGGACTATGCTGCCTATCTGTGTGTATTCTTTGTGATTGCCACCGGTATGTGTTTCCTTGAGACCGCAGCGAATCCATACGTCACCGCTTTGGGTGATCCGTCTTCCGCATCACGTCGTCTCAATCTTGCCCAGTCGTTCAATGGGCTTGGTGCGTTTATTGCCGCCATGTTTCTCAGCAAACTTATTCTCAGCGGCAATTCATATACCCGCGGGACACTACCTGCCGATTACCCCGGTGGATGGACCGGTTACATAGATACCGAGACTCATCTTATGATGGGACCATACGCTGCCCTGGCTGCGTTACTTGTCGTACTCGCTGTCGTATTCATATTTTCCCGTCTCCCCATTATCAAGAGTGAGGAGTCGCATACAGCCGGAAAGCTGATTAACTTCAGTGTGCTCCGCAGGCCACGTCTTGGGAAAGGTGTGATCGCTCAATTCTTCTATAATGGCGGTCAGACAGCTATCAACAGTCTGTTTCTTGTCTATTGCTGCACTTTTGCAGGACTGGAGGAGTCGACTGCCACTACTTTCTTCGGCATCTATATGCTGGCATTCCTTCTTGGCCGCTGGATCGGGACGTTGCTAATGGGTCGATTTACTCCCAAATCAATGCTGACGGTCTATGCACTGGTCAATGTGCTTCTCTGCGGTGTGATCATCTGTTTCGGCGGGATGGTCGGACTGTATGCGATGATCGGTGTGTCATTCTTTATGTCAATAATTTACCCTACTCAGTTCTCCCTTGCCATTGCCGGGCTTGGAGAGGATACCAAGAGCGGGTCTGCATTCCTCGTGATGGCTATCGTCGGTAATGCATGTCTCCCTCAGCTTACGGCATATATTATGACTAACTCCGCAATATATCATATAGCTTATATCGTGCCGTTGATCTGTTTCGCCATCTGTGCGTGGTACGGTGCGACATATAAGCCTTTATCACAGGGATCTTTCAATTGATAATTTTTTAGGAAAGTTGAGAAAAAAAGTTATCGCTTATCATGCCAGACATGATAAGCGATAACTTTTTAAACGTATATCAGTGTTTATCAGAAGAGGGCATACAGTATCGGTGAATTATTGAGCCAGTCGAGGGAATAGATCACGGATTCGATATACTCCATGGGAACATCCCCTTCGATGAAGGCATCCAGAATAACAGTCGTCCCTGTTATCGACAGATCGGGACGGTGACCATACTGTTGTTCCATACCATCAAGTTGTTCAAGGTATGTCTGATAGTAAACCTGGGCCCACCCTTCTGATGGGAGAGTGATGCTGGTAGTGTATTTGGTGCAGATATTATCTTCGGTAGACGCTGTTGTTATAACATATTTTATGTTCATGCCGCGCATATTATCGCAAGTGTATACACCATTCTTATATGTGCCGAAAATAACGTGATCCGGGATAGTAGTAGAATTGCCGCACCAAATATCCATCACAGTTTTCAACTCATCCATAGAGAGACCCTTCACGTTAGGAATCACCATGTATAGCACGTTCCCTTCACGATGAACAGGAATAGGGAGTAAGAGTGATGCGCGTGTGGAACTCTCAACTTGAATATTTCGCATGGTCTTTTTCAACATATCAAAGATCATGGGTTTGAATGAGCGGCTTGTTGATTTAGATACATAATAAAAATCGTCATCGTTATCGTCATCGTCATCGTCATCCATATCTGACAACCATGTGCCGTTATTCAATACGTTGGCAAAGTACTGTGCCTCTTTTGATGATTCCAGTATACAACTATAGACCGCAGATTCGCAAATCCCGTCTTTCAATTTGAAAGCGAAATAACCTTCAGCGTCCTCAATTTCATAAGCTGTACGGGGTACATATTTGGCAATTCCATTGCTTGAGGCTCCAGACCATTCAAAGCTTTCAGGGAGAGCCGGAGAAATCATCTCTTTATCGATTATTGCTACGTTGGATCCATCACCAGGATCATCGCTCTTGCATGACACGAAGTTCAAAGCTGCGAAAAACAAACATGCTGAAAAATAAAGAATTTTTTCATACCTATATATACTTTAATAAGTTAACTTCAATCAGACGATAAGCTCAATATAATTTTTTAGTTAAGGTGATAGGAGAGGTTTTCAAAATGATATACCAATAAGGATATTGACCATATTGACATTAATCTTATAAGACTCCGACGACTTGGTTGCGTCTCCGGTCAGGTCGGAGATAAGATTATTCAGAAGACCTTTATATTTTGCTGTAGATCCTTTCCAATTGAAATCTACCAGCAGTCTTTTCCATTGTATCTGCAACCCGGCAGAACACCAAAAGGCGAAGGCATTATGAAATTCTGTTTCATCTTCATCGGATACGATGTAGGAGGCGTATGATGGAACTACATGAAAATATGGACGGAATTTCAACGCTGCAAGGTTGCGGTTTGAAGAATTAAAGAAGGGTGCGAAGGTGACATTCGGACCGATTGCTATACCTCCCGTTAAATAATGACGTCCAAAAGAAACAGAAAAATCTTCACCAGACAGATCGGGGTGCATGATATCGGAAAAGCTGCCCTTACCTTTGGCGAAGTTCATATAGTTAGCTTCCATGTCGATGTCCAAACCGATTTTTGCAAATCCTCCAAGCGGTTTACGGTGGAGGTATATATTAAATCCCGTCTTTACCGCAATACCCCAACGGCTGGACATAGCTTCACCGGCACCTGATTCCGGATCGAGGGTTCCTGTGGTGAAACCAACCATAAATCCTTTCTTTTTGTATTTCCAAATGTCATCTGAAACCTTAGATATATCGGACTGCGTAGAAACTTCTTCGTCAGTCATTCCCTCCGTTGCTGTTTCAACGGCATCTTCGGTTGTAGCGGTGGGTTCCAGCTCATTGACTGTATCTGCCTTTGCAATAACAGGATCAATAGCTAACGCAAAGGCACAAGAAAGAATAAAAATAGAAAGTCGTTTCATTTGATTTTTAAGTAGATTACAATAATTAAATTCTATATTTAATCTGTTGATTATAAATATATTGGAGTTGTAGCAATCTAAAAAAGGTGGTTTTAAATAAAGTTGACCTGGTTTCAATTAAAGTTGCTAAACTCCGCGAGTTTATGACAAAATTAATCAAATTGTCCATATTATGCAAGATCATCTTTCTTCCGTCAATCGTGATAATCACGTTTCTGCAGGTCTATATAAAATTGATATCTGTTTTATGAGACTGGCTCTTAATTTTTTAGTCGATAGACAGTTAAATCATCAGATAAGAAAACTCAGAGATATGGCTAAACAGTGCGGGATTAAAAGGCGGATTTTGAAATTAACAACAACATTAGTAACTTTGCTACTAACAAATGCGCTATCAATAATTTTTGATTTAAGAGACGGGCTCTAAGTTTTTTAATCCGATAGAACTTGAAAACTTGAATATAAAAGTTAGGTTGTTAAGTAGCAGAGTGTGTGATTACCCCAAAAACTCATTAAAATAAATTTCTTATGCGTGCTGTTCAGATATCTGCCCCCGGTGTTGTGGAAGTAGTGGATTGTAATTTTCCAATTCTTCAACCTGATGAGATATTGATAAAAGTAGAATATGTCGGGTTCTGCGGATCGGATCTAAATACATATCTCGGACGTAACCTGATGGCGATCTCCCCTGTGATACCGGGGCATGAGATAGGTGGCGTTGTAGAGAAAGTCGGATGCGAGGTGCCGGAAGGATTGTTTGAGGCAGGAATGCCCGTGACAGTGAATCCATATACTTCATGTGGCAAATGTTCTTCATGCCGGAAAGGGCGTCCTAATGCGTGTGAGCATAACGAGACGCTCGGAGTGCAGAGACATGGGGCGATGTGCGAGTATATTGCCGTGCCGTGGCAGAAGGTTATACCTGCATGCGGGATCAGTTCAAGAGACTGCGCGCTTATAGAGCCGCTGAGTGTCGGTTTTCACGCTATAGATCGCGGGGCGGTGACCGATATAGATACTGTCATGGTGATAGGATGCGGCATGATCGGACTTGGAGCGGTTGTCAGGGGGGCTATGCGCGGGGCAACGGTGATTGCTGCTGATCTGGATGATGAAAAACTGGAATTGGCGAAGGCTTTGGGTGCTACGCATGTGGTCAATACTGCTGATAAGGATTATCATGAGCGCATTTTGGATTATACTTCAGGATTCGGTCCGGATGTAGTCGTGGAAGCCGTCGGTTCCCCCGTGACATACGTGATGGCAGTCAATGAGGTCGCATTCGCCGGACGTGTTGTCTGTATCGGTTATTCCAAAAGCGAGGTGAGTTTCCAGACCGGACTATTTGTTAAAAAGGAACTCGACATCAGAGGGTCGCGAAATGCAATGCCCTCGGATTTTGACGCTGTGATCAGATATTTGCGCCGTGGGGAATGCCCTGTAGAAAAACTAATCACCCGTATCGTAGCTCCGCAGGATGCCGGAGTAGCTTTGACGGAGTGGAGTCAGAAGCCCGGAAAAGTTTTCCGGATCCTTGCTAAATTCTAATATCCCGCCTCATGATTTTTTAGGAGTCGAGGTATAAATCACAGAATTATAAATAATTAATGAAAAAACTTGATAAGAACGCAATAGAGCTGACGAATCATCCTGTGAGGGTGCTTCAGTTTGGAGAAGGCAATTTCTTAAGGGCATTCTTCGATTGGATGATCGATGTGGCGAATGAGAGAGGAGTGACCGATACTTCGGTTGCGGTGGTGTCTCCCCGCTTTAGGAGGAATGATTCGGTTATCCGTCTTGAGCGGCAGGACGGCTTGTATCATCTCTGTCTTGAAGGGATAGAAGACGGCAGTCCGAAACGCGAAGTCAGATTAATAACTTCGGTAGCTGAAGTTCTGTCTCCCATAGAACACAGTGAGCAATACATTGACTGCATCAACTCTCCGGAATTACGGTTTGTTATCTCCAATACTACGGAAGCCGGGATATGTTTTGAGCCGGATGATGTTACGGATCTCGCTGCCAAGACTTTCCCCGGGAAAATAGCGGCTCTCCTCTATCATCGTTTCCGCAGGTTTAACGGTGCTGAAGATAAGGGGCTTATCTTCCTGCCTTGCGAATTGATAGAGGATAACGGACAGAGACTGAAGGAATATGTGATACGTCACGCCCGTGATGCCGGGCTTGGCGGGGATTTTATTGATTGGGTAAACAACAGCTGTATTTTCTGTGATACTCTCGTTGACCGTATCGTTTCCGGTTATCCGGCTGATTCCACCGAGCAAATCAATGCTGAGACCGGGTATGAAGATGAGTTGCTGGTCAAGGGTGAACTTTATCACTTGTGGGTGATTGGGGGAGAGGATGCGGAAAAGGTGGAGGCAGAGTTGCCGCTTCATAAAGCGGGGCTAAATGTCCATTTCCTACCCTCCGTAAAGGAATTCAGGGATAAGAAAGTACGTATCCTCAATGGAAGCCACACCGGGATGGTGCCCGTGGCGCTTCAACTTGGATGCGAGACAGTGCTCGATGCCTTCAATACTCCGGAGGTCAATGCCTTCATCAGCCGTATGGTCGAAAAAGAGGTGCTTCCCGTAATAGAGGGGGATAAGGATGAATTGAATAAATTTTCAGAGGAGATTCTTGAACGGTTTTATAATCCATATATACGCCATCAGCTTCGCTCGATAGCCCTTAATTCCCTTTCGAAATGGGAAACGCGTAATTTCCCGACTGTACGCGATTTTTGGGCTAAGAAACATCAGCTTGCAGAGTATGAACTGTTTACTTTCGCAGCTCTTCTTGATCTCTATGCTCCTGATTCCGGGTTGCTTCCTACAGATAATGAGGATCATATCAGAATTATCCGCGACAACTGGGATGATGAAGATTTGAAGTCTACGGTTTCGAAGATAGTCAAGGGTGGCATATTTGATGAGAATTTCGAGGAAATCGTGCCGGGTTTCTCCAATCGCGTTGCGTATTATTTGAGCTGTATCAGACTGAAAGGGATGGAGAAGGCGTTGAAAGAATTTCTGAAATCACAAGAGTAAGTAGAAAAGGTGATGAAACGTTTTATCAGGATTAATCCGCGCGATAATGTTGCCGTTGTTCTTGCGGATGATGTCAGAAGTGGTGAATGCTATGACGAGGGAGAGGTGAAGACGCAGCTCCTTGCAGATATACCGAGGGGACATAAGTTTGCGCTTACCGACATTAAAGCCGGAGAGGAGATTATCAAATACGGGTATCCGATCGGACAAGCCACTGACGATATTGCAGCCGGGGAGTGGATACACACCCATAATCTCGCCACAACGCTTGCGGATAATCTTGAATACACCTATCGCCCGATCCAACCCCGGATTAAAAAAAACGAAGATGTCCCTATGGTCAAGGGATATTTGCGTAAAAACGGAGATATGGGCATCAGAAACGAACTCTGGATAATTCCTACCGTCGGATGTGTCAACGGGAGTGCAAGAGCCATTGCCGAAGCGTTATCACGGGAAATTACTTCAGGTGATAACGTGGATGATGTAATTGCGTTTACCCATAATTACGGGTGCTCCCAGCTTGGCAATGATCATGCGAATACCCGTAGGGCATTGGCTGCGATGGCTCGACATCCGAATGCCGGGGGAGTTATTGTGCTTGGACTCGGGTGTGAAAATAACCGCATTGATGAATTGCGCGAAGAGATAGGGGAGTATGATGAATCGCGCGTCCGCTTCATCAATGCGCAGGATGTGGAGGATGAGATTGAGACAGGTATGGAAGTCGGGAGGGAGCTCCTTGACAAGATGCATGACGACAGGAGAGAACCGCTCCCCATATCGAAGCTCAGGATAGGACTTAAATGCGGAGGATCGGATGGCTTATCTGGAATCACGGCAAATCCGCTTGTCGGGTTGCTTGCGGACCGTATTGTCGATTGGGGAGGAACCGCGGTTCTGACAGAGGTGCCGGAAATGTTCGGTGCCGAGACTATTCTTATGGACAGGGCTGTCAATAAGGAAGTATTTGAGGCGGAAGTGAAGCTTATAAATGATTTTAAAGATTATTTCCGCCAAAGCAATCAGCCGATTTATGAAAATCCTTCCCCAGGCAATAAAGCCGGTGGGATCACTACTCTTGAAGAGAAATCCTTAGGGTGCATTCAGAAAGGTGGGCACTCGGAAGTTGTGGATGTGCTTGATTATGCCCGGCCACTCCGCATTCCCGGTCTCAACTTGCTCAATGCTCCGGGCAATGACCTGGTTGCATCCACGGCTCTTGCTCTATCAGGATGTCAGATGGTACTCTTCACCACCGGAAGAGGAACACCATTCGGCACGTGTGTTCCCACGGTGAAAATTTCCACAAATTCTCAGCTTGCCGATCATAAATCGCGTTGGATAGATTTTAATGCCGGCACTCTGATAGCTGATGAGACACCGCAGGAAGCACTCAATCGCCTCACTGAGCTCATCATCGAAGTAGCGGACGGAAAAAAAGTGCAGCAGGAAAAATACCGCAACAAAGAGATAGCAATTTTCAAAACCGGCGTCACACTCTGATCATATTCTCGCGTAGTAGTTTCCGCCCGGAGTTACGTTCCGGTAATACCACCCTCAGGATCCATGGATAGGAAGTACCAGAATGCAGGGATCCGTTGCTAAGGGCATTATTATCAGGTAGCGGATGAATGATTTGACGGAAGGTTTGACAGTGCAGGAGTTTTTGTGTTGATATGGAGTCAACCTTATTTAATCATCCGGTGTTTAGATAATTAGAAAATTATCAAAAACAATTGAATTATGGCTACAGAAGAAAATAAAGAGATAGTTGCGAAATTTGAAGAGAAAGTAAAAAAAGATCTTCTGGATTTTCTGCAAAAGAAGCAGGCATTGGATTCGCATGTGCCTGAGTGTCCCGATGTGGAGGAGAAGTGGTCGGAAATTGCCCGTAGTTATCTGCCGGATGGTGCTCGTGAATTTCAGGAATACCCTGTTGTTTCACTGGGCTGGATGATGCTCATAGGGATGACAATGGCGTATTATTGGGATACGGACTGGACTGCTTATGCCGATAAAAAGAATATCTATGAAGAAATACGCGATAAGCGCGGTTATGACAACATGGATGAGGCAGTCGTGCAGGATATACTCGGCTATAAGGATGAAGCCGCAGAGAAGATAACGGAGCTTGTGGCGGAATGTGCTTCCCGCGTATACTCATTGCTTACTCATGAACACGTGGAGCCGGGCACAGAAACCGCGTTGGGTTGCTATATAGCTGCACTTCATCAACTATATCTCGCTGGAATGGCAATGGAACTGAACGCCTTAGGGTATCATATGACCCCGCTCCAGAATGCCTGAAGAATTAAAGAATGATATTCATAACCGATGTGCCCGACGGGTGCATCGGTTTTTTCGCTCAGTATTTTCCCGTATGATGAGAATTTTTTTGGATTGCCAATTTATTTATGCCGATACTGAAGGGGGAATAAAAAAATATTTATCTTTGTGAGAAAATAAATGAAACAATATTAAACACAATATTATATGAAGAAAATCTTTTTGATATTACTGATGCTTTTGGCTTTTACTATTGCCGATGCCATCACACTCTTCCCTCATTTTGTAGATGTGGCAGGAGATTACCAAGATGGAGTTTCCGATAAGTTTGCAGAGCTCAATATTTCGACCAATCATTGGAGGGTATCTCCGGGTTTCTATTCAGACATAAAAGAAGCAGATGAATTCTTGCAAGATACCCTACCTTTCTCAAGCTATACCATCCAAAAAGAGACTAAAACTCTTGAAGACGGATCAGTTTTAATTATGTATATCTCAACATTAGAAGCCGACGGTCTCAATAAAGATAAATGGTCAAGACTTTATTTGTTCCAGTCTCCGGATGGACCGTTATATGTCGGGTTAGCAGAGGATAAGATAAACTAATCCCACAGTATTAAGGGATAGTCAACGCGTAGTCCTGTTATTAACAATATTTAGTATGAGTCTGCAAGGATATGGCATTAAAAACAGCTATTTTTGCAATGTCAAACATAATTAACCCCACTAATATGACTGTAGTTCTGATAATCATTATGTTCTTAGTCTGGATAGGGCAGGCGTTGAAAGACGGAGCGGATTTATAGTGAATATAATCCTTAGAAATAATAAGCAGGATTAAAAGTTAAATATTAATGTCAACAGATCTCTGAGAATTATTACCTTGAGGTCTGTTGACATTATTTTACTTCGGTTAATCCCGCCCGAGCCGATTTCCGATTGCCTTTATTGAAGTTTTGATTTTATCCTTAATTTCACCTTTCCGGTCACTTGGTAAACGCACATACCCATAACTTTTCAAACATTGATGAGTTTACCGAAGGTTTCATAAATCCAAAATAGCATCCGGGCTCTCCACATCAGCGTTTGTGGGTTGTGATATGAGAAAAGCGTGAGAGCCGTACTTGTTGCCCGTTCCACTTTCCAAGGCTCTGGTACTGCGAAGTTGTTTACGCGCCCGGTGTTCCGAAACCGCAAATAAAATGGCGGTTACTTCTTTTGAAAATGGAGGTCACAA
>CAZFUF010000031.1:0-29198 GCA_964521885.1 uncultured Sangeribacter sp.
CGAGTTCACCTGCATGGAGATATATGTGGCCTATAAGGACTACAACTGGATGATGAACTTCACTGAAAAGATGCTCGAAAAGATCTGTATGGATGTCAACGGCACCACTGAGGTGAAAGTAGGAGATAACGTTATCTCCTTTAAAGCTCCCTTCCCGCGTGTCACCATGACTCAGGCAATTCTCGACGCCACAGGATTTGACATCACCGGCAAGAGTGAGGAGGAGCTTCGCGCTTTCTGCAAGGAAGCAGGAATCGAAGTCGACCCGACCATGGGGAAAGGGAAACTGATCGACGAGATTTTCGGAGAGAAATGTGAAGGGTCTTTCATCCAGCCTACCTTTATCACCGACTATCCTATCGAGATGTCTCCGCTGACCAAGCGTCATCGCAATGACCCGCGTCTGACCGAACGCTTCGAATTGATGGTCAACGGTAAGGAACTTGCCAACGCTTATTCGGAGCTTAATGATCCGATCGACCAATACGAACGTTTCGTGGAGCAGATGCGCCTTGCCGACAAGGGAGACGATGAAGCCATGATTATCGATGGCGACTTCATCCGCGCTTTGGAATACGGCATGCCCCCGACATCAGGTATGGGTATAGGGATGGACCGTCTGGCAATGCTCATGACCGGTCAGTCTACAATTCAGGAGGTGCTCCTTTTCCCGCAGATGCGTCCGGAAAAGAAACAGCAAGCTCAACAACAGGAAGGAGAAGAGACAGAAAAATGAGTCATCAACGTCAGATAGCGGTTCTCGGCGGCGGGAGTTGGCCAACAGCGTTGGCTAAACTTCTGCTGACAAACGCAGATCATATTATCTGGTACATGCGTCGCCGTGACCGTATCGAAGATTTTATAAAATACGGACATAACCCGGTCTATTTGACCGATGTCGATTTCGACACTTCCCGAATCGACTTTGTGGATGACATCAACGAGGCTTGTCAGCGTGCGGATGTGCTGGTGGTGGCAGTTCCATCTCCATATTTCAAAGGGCATGTCGATAAGATTACAACGGATATCAGCGACAAGATTATCGTTTCAGCCGTGAAAGGTATTGTCCCCGATGATAACATGATAATCACCGACTATTTTAAAGCCAGATTCGGTTGTCATGACGAAAACATGCTTTGCATCGGGGGACCCTGTCACGCTGAAGAAGTGGCGCTCGACCGCATGAGTTATCTCACCATCGGGTGTCATGACCCGGAGAAGGCACTTTGGTTTTGCGATATGCTTTCGGGCAAAAAGATGAGGACAATCCCATCGGAAGATGTGGAAGGAATCGAGTATGCCGCCGTGCTCAAGAATGTCTACGCCATTGCCGGAGGGATGATAAGCGGATTGAAAGCCGGTGATAATTTCATGGCTATGATGGTCAGCAACGCCATCAGGGAAATGAGGAGATTCATCGATGCCATCGAGCCTTGTCAGCGCGATATCGACCGCTCAGCTTATTTGGGCGACCTTCTTGTGACTGCATATAGTAAATTCTCGCGCAATCATAACTTTGGCTCCATGATTGGGAAAGGGTACAGTGTCAAAGTCGCCATGATGGAGATGGAGATGGTGGCTGAAGGATATTATGCCACAAAATGCATCCACGAAATAAATCAGGGAGGTCCGAAAGTGGAGATGCCGATTCTCGACTGCATGTATAAAATTCTCTACGAAGGGAAAAACCCGCGCAAATCCATCCGTGCGATCGCACCGACCTTCACCTGACGCCCCATAAGCACCCGGTGCATACCTATAAGATACATAAATCTTATCAGACTGATATAAACCCAAAATACATTCAAAAAATGAAAACAATCGCTATTGACATTCAGCATGCCCTTTACTTCGCTGAAGACCAGTACAAAGGGCTCGATGCCGCCGCAGTAGATGCGATGTCCAAACTTGAAGAAGGCACAGGCGCCGGCAGTGATTTCCTCGGTTGGCTACACCTTCCGTCTGAAACCAAACCGGAACTTCTTGACTCAATCAACAAGACAGCAGCGCGTCTGCGCAATGCCTGTGAATATATCATCTGCGTTGGTATCGGCGGCAGCTATCTCGGTGCCCGCGCCGTAATCTCCGCTCTCGAAGATTCATTCGCGGATTTCTACGCTCCCCGTCCCTCCGAGCCCAAAATCCTCTATGCAGGTCAGAATATAGGTGAGGAATATATGGCTGAACTTCAGAAACTTCTGAAGGGTCACACTTTCGGTATCATCGTGATCTCCAAATCCGGAACAACTACCGAACCGGCCATAGCATTCCGTCTGCTGAAAGACCAGCTTGAAGCTCAGGCAGGTAAGGATGCTGCTAAAAACCTTATCGTAGCTATCACCGATGAGAAGAAAGGTGCGCTCCGCACACTCGCTACTCAAGAAGGATATGAGACTTACGTTATACCCGACAATGTCGGCGGCCGCTTCTCTGTCCTGACTCCTGTGGGTCTGCTCCCGATCGCATGTGCCGGTCATGACATTGTCAAGCTCGTAGCCGGTGCCGCTGAGATGGAAAAGACAACAGCTCATCCCGGTCCGGAAAATCCTTGCGAAGTTTACGCAAAGATGCGCAACGCACTCTATCGCGATGGTAAGAAAATCGAAATCCTCGTTAACTTCAACCCTAAACTCCACTATCTCTCGGAATGGTGGAAACAGCTTTACGGCGAGTCAGAGGGTAAAGAAGGTAAAGGAATCTTCCCGGCATCAGTCGACCTCACCACAGATCTCCACTCAATGGGTCAGTGGATTCAGGAGGGGGAACGCACGATCTTCGAGACAGTGCTTTCAGTGAAGAAACCGGCCATCACCCACCGTGTGCCTGAAAATGCAGATAATCTTGACGGCATCAACTATCTCGCCGGCAAACGTATCGATGAAGTCAACAAGATGGCTGAACTCGGCACAATGATTGCCCACGTTGAGGGTGGAGTGCCCAACATCCGCATCGAACTCGATGCTCTCGATGAGAACACACTCGGACAACTCATCTACTTCTTCGAGAAAGCCTGCGGTATCTCCGGCTATATCCTCGGAGTCAATCCTTTCAATCAGCCCGGTGTTGAAGCCTACAAGCGCAATATGTTTGCCCTTCTCGACAAACCCGGCTACGAAGCTGAATCCGAAGCTATCAAGGCTAAATTGAAATAATTTACTATCCCGTTGCCCGATCCGCCGCAGCATAGCAGACGGATGACAACGGTAATATCAAAAGAATCTGAAAGACTCTAACCGACGGAATCGTAAGCCATTGCTTGCGCCTCCGACGGTTAGCGTCTTTTTTTCATATTTTGTAATGTCCCAATTTTTTATTAATTTTGCGAATTAAGCGGATTGTATCCTTTAATATCCTTATCTCCAACAGGTTTTTCATGATGACTCATCCTCTTCCCAGAATCTTTTTATCTATCGGAAAGCACCCGTTCATTATGTTGATTCTTAAAGCGATATAACCATAAGCAAGTCTTTTTCTCTCCATTTTTACTCTGAAGTCTTCTTAATGATTATCCTTCATGCGTGATGACAATTTCATATCCAAGATAGTAAAACACTATTTTTCTCGAAATACATTCCCATATTGGAGTATTCTGCTGCTGGATTGCTGCATCGTGATGGCATCCGGTATCGTGGCATATTTTCTCAACCACGGCGTCACCTCCATTATTCAACATAAATGGACACTGCTTGGAACCCTGACCATTTATCTTATCCCCTACATAATCAATTTCAAGCTATTCCATACATACTCCGGAATCATCCGTTTCTCCTCATTTATCGACCTTCAGAGACTTGCCTTGGCAGTCGGCATCTCCTTTATGACCGACCTGCTGCTTGTGCATCTTGTTGGAGATAACACCTGGATGGTGCCATTCCGGGATACCGATATAATCATGCAGGCGCTCGCTGCCCTGGCGTTAATGCTGATTCTCAGGATATGGGTAAAGCAAATATATGACACCTCAAGCCGTAATAATAAGAATATCAACACTTTGATATATGGTGTAAAATCCGGTGGCGTCGCTCTCGCCAAGAGCATCAATATCCCCGATTCACCCTATCGTCTCAAAGGATTCATAAGCGATGAGAGCGGCTTGGATAATAAACACCTTTTTGGAGTTCCGGTCTATCCGGCAGACGATGACCTGACGGAAGTCATACGAAAGAATAAGATTACCAATCTGTTGGTATCACCTTTGAAAACAAATGAGCTCCGAAACAATACAAAATTCGTCAACAATCTTATCTTTTCCGGAGTGACTATCCGCATATTTCCCGATGCCCAGAAATGGGACGGACACTCCAATCTTCTTCACACCACTCTGAAAGAGGTGGATGTAAACGATCTCCTACCCCGTGAGCAGATCAATCTCGATATGAAGAATATCGGGGAGATGCTTCGCGGAAAGAGAATTATCGTGACCGGAGCCGCCGGAAGCATCGGAGCGGAAATCACCCGCCAGGTTGCCGGTTTTGAGCCTTCTGATCTCGTGCTTATCGATCAGGCGGAGACACCGCTCCATGATATCCGAATCATGATGCAGCGTGAATATCCGGGCATCAGCGCCATGACAATCGTCTCCGACATCTGCAACCAGGCGCGCATGGAAACCCTTTTCCGCACCCACCGTCCCCAATATGTATTTCATGCAGCAGCATATAAGCATGTGCCGATGATGGAGGATAACCCTCTGGAAGCTATACGTAATAATGTCTATGGCACTAAAGTGATAGCTGATCTCGCGGTGAAATACGGCGCTAATAAGTTTGTGATGATCTCCACAGACAAGGCGGTTAATCCGACAAATATAATGGGGTGTTCGAAACGTATATGCGAGATCTACGTTCAAAGCCTTGATAAAGCGATCAAGGAGGGGAAAATCGATGGGTCGACTCAATTCGTCACGACAAGATTCGGGAATGTGCTTGGCTCAAACGGGTCGGTGATTCCTCTTTTCCGTGAGCAGATAAAGCGTGGCGGACCCGTCACCGTGACCCACCCCGACATCATCCGATACTTTATGCTTATTCCGGAAGCATGCAAATTGGTCCTCGAAGCTGGAAGCATGGGCAACGGTGGTGAAATTTATGTCTTTGATATGGGAAGCCCGGTGCGCATTGCAGATCTTGCCAAAAGAATGATCTATCTGAGTGGAGCTCAGAATATCGATATAAAATATACCGGACTTCGCGAAGGTGAGAAACTCTATGAGGAGCTTCTCAATGACCAGGAAATCACCATTCCTACTTTCCACGATAAGATTAAGATTGCGAAAGTGAGGGAATACGATTTCTTCTTTGTGGAAGAAACAATCGTCAAAATGGTAGAGGATATCAACAACAATGATGATATGCTTTCCGTTAAAGAAATGAAGATGCTCGTGCCGGAATTCATCTCCACCCATAGCAAATATGAAGTGCTTGACTCCAATCAGGTCTTGAATTAAGCTTGAGACCGGGGGAATAGCGCTCCCATTATTACTTACCGACCGGCTCACACGAATGACGGCTGCCGATTAGCCGCCAACCATTGACTCCTTACTTACGAGTCACTGCTATTATAAATACAGAATCCAAGAACTTACCAAACATGTCCGTAAAACATTTATTTTCAGCGCTAATTGCAACTCTTGCCTTAACCTCAGCTTTCACTGTCAATCAGGCTCATGCCGCCATTGACGGAACGTGGCGCCAACATCAGGCGTTTGACCAGGTTGTTTCAAAAGTCATCGATGGTCCCCGCTTTACCTATCTCCTTACGCATGCGCGCTCAATACGCTCAAATTCAGCCCCCTACAATACAGCAACCCCCGTATTGTTTCGCATAGACAAAAGCGTTGCAGCTCCCCGCTGGGAAGCCCTTTCATCGAAGTTTGATCTTTCCGGCACATTTATCGACGATGCAATCTATGTGCCGATGGCGGGATGTATATGTATCGTTTACGACAACGGTGGAATTGATCTCATCTATGATGATGGAAAGATCTCGAGAATCGAAGATCTGATGAGCCGGATGTCGACCGAAGATAATTCCGTGAATCAGATGACGCCCGATCCGAACCAGAAGAGCATATATGTAGCCACAAAATGCGGATATTATGTCATCGACATAGAGAACGGATATGTTGATAAAATAGTGAAACTTGGAATTAATGTCCAATGGATCACGAGGTGTGATGATTCTCTGGTTATGCTGACCGATAGCAAAGAGATGCTCCGTGCATCTGTCAGTAAAGCCACGTCCGCAACGGATTTCACACCCTTCACTTTTGATCTCTTTCCCTCCAAAGGGACATGGCTTCAGAATGGACAACCCATCAGGATCGAAAATCTTATGCCTCTCACGGATAAGACGTTTGCATACGTAGCATCCGGCACCGCCAATCAGGAATATATCTTATGCGCGGCTCGCAAAACCGCAGACAACAGATGGGAGACAGGAGCATTACCTCCGACAGCCAACGGACAGACAAAAATTGAGGCATATAACTCTTATTGGCAATATAAGACTCCCCTCTATCATTTCACGGTGCCTAACCGCGACGGATATATGATAACGTTAGGGAATTATTACACCCAAATCAGCAGGATTGCAGCCCAGTCTCAATATCAGGCAAATTGGGACAATTTCAGTGCTGCCATAACCTCCATCCGCAATCGCACCGGCATCCCTGCCAATGCACTCGTGGGATCATGGGATTTTCAAAATTTCATCCAGTATGTGCCACGCGCCACTCTTACCGCTCTCTCCGTCAACGGAAACAATGAGAATGCCGTCTGGACACAGACCCGCGATTTCGGGCGCCCTAATGCTCCCCTTGCAGGAATTACAAACTCTGTCTCTTATATTCCCGGATATGGCATTGCCACGGCAAGTTACGGGTATACACGTCTCTTCGGAGGGGTCAGCCCGTATGTCCCGGCCAACCTTTCATATTATCGTAACGGCGTCTGGACACCGGTATCTCCGCAACTGAATCGCCCGGAATGGGCAGCGACAAGCTCTTCTCCCCATTATACCACATTCAACCGGGTTATGGAATCTTATCCCACCAATAACCCTTCGGGGCTTACCCCTGATCCCGATATGCCGGGAATGCTCTACTGTGGATCCATCACCCACGGAATCACCCGTTATGATCTTGCCAATCCCGAAGCCGACATACTGCGTATGTCGCATCCCAAAGACGAGATGGCATCGCTGCCGGGACATGTATCCATCTGTCCGACATCTTCAGTATGGGCTGCAGTCTGCTCTTTCTCGGAGCCTACGTTCGACAATAACGGCACTCTTTGGACGCTTCATAACAATGTGGATAATTCCCCCACTGCTTTCGAAGTCTGGTATTGGACCCGCGAAGCTCGCCAGGCATCTCGCGATGCAAATACGGATCCATCGCAATTTTCCCAATGGAAGAGCTTTAAAGTGCCGGTGAATATGGCAAGCGCACATTACCACCTGTTGCATCCCGTCACTTTGCCTGGAGCGGAATCGATACTGATGTTTGGTAATAACACCGCCAATCAGCCTTGGGTATTCTATGATCATAACAATACTCCTGATGATACGTCCGACGACCGATATATCACCATCAACCGTTTCCCGCAAAAGATAGGGGGACCCTTGCTCACTGCCAATTATACCAAGATAATCAGTGACAATGAAACCGGCCGCGTCTGGATGGCGGGAAGTTTCGGACTTATCTGGATGGATCCTTCAGAGGGGATTGAGAATCTGACTTTTGAAACGCCTAAGTTTTATTTCCGCGACGAGCCCAATCGCAGGGAAGCATTTTTCGAAAATACTTGCACCACATCTATCGCCAAGGATAGCAACGGACGTAAATGGGTCGGCACTTCGGGTCTCGGCGTTGTCGTAATCTCCGCTGACGGCAAAACCATCGAAGCGATCTTCAATACGTCAAATTCGGATATACCCTCAGATTTCGTCACCGGAATCGCCTGCGATCTTGAAACCGGAATTGTAATGATTTCTACAGAAAGAGGTCTTGCGGAATTCATGCCCGGAGGAGCAAGCTACTCCGCCGGCAAGTTCGAATCAAAGGTTTTCCCTGAAGTGGTGCTCCCCTCGAATCCGACGCCGGTGATTATCTCGGGTATACCCTCCGGCTGTGACATCATAATTAAAAATTCCAAAGGTGAGACAGTCCGGAATCTGGGCCTATCCACTTCCGGCTCAATAGCATGGGATACTCTCGATCTCGAGGGGAACCGATGCGCCACAGACATCTATTCCGTGCATGCCGGTGATGATCCCGAAAAGATCGCAACTATCAAATATTTAAAATAACTTCCTCAGATGGCGGGTATTAAGGCTTTGGCAAAAGAAACCGCAATTTACGGTTTGAGCAGTATTGTAGGGAGATTCCTGAATTGGTGTCTTGTCCCTCTCTATGTCTATCTTTTTTCTCCGGCTGAATATGGAGTGGTGAGTTATCTGTATGGCTTCACGGCTGTGGCGCTGGTGATTCTAAATTACGGAATGGAAACCGGCTTCTTCCGTTTTGCCAATAACTCGGATGACCCGGAGAAAGTCTATACCACATCCTTAATCTCCGTCGGTTTTACCTCAACACTGTTTATCGTTCTCCTCACGATCCTTATTCACCCTGTGGCAAGCGGGATGTTGCTTCCCAAACATCCTGAATATATATGGATGCTTGGGGTGACCGTCGGGATAGATGCTTTCACAAATCTCCCCTTCGCATACCTTCGTTACCGCAAGAAAGCACTCCTGTTCGCAGGAATAAAACTTCTGAATGTATTTCTGAATATTGCCCTCAATCTCTTTTTCCTGCTTGCCTGTCCGCGGATTGAAAAAACGTGTCCCGGTGCTATCGATTGGTTTTACGCTCCATTGGGAGGAATTAGTTTCGGCGTGGGCTGGATATTTGTGGCAAATATAATATCTACAGTAGTTGTAATGCTCACCCTGCTCCCTCAATACACGCGCCGGCGTTGGCGCTTTGACGGGAGTCTGTTGAAAAAGATGCTCAAATACAGCTGGCCACTTCTCATTCTCGGCGTGGCCGGAATTTTGAGTCAGAATATGGGTCAGATGATCATCCCCTACCTGTTCAAGGGGAACGAAGCGGCAGCCCGCGCGATGGTAGGAATCTATGGGGCCAATATCAAGATTGCCATCGTTATGGTGATGTTTACGCAAGCATTCCGTTATGCTTACGAACCTTTCATCTTCGCGCAGGCAAATAAGCGTGGTGAAGACCGGAGCCAGGCTTATTGCGATGCTATGAAATTCTTTATCATCTTCGGATTGTTGATCTTCCTCGGGGTCATGTTCTTCCTCCCCATCTTGAAATATTTTGTCTCCCCGGCTTATTGGGCAGGCTTGGATGTGGTGCCGATAATGATGCTTGCCGAACTTTGCTTCGGAGTCTTCTTTAATCTCTCGCTATGGTATAAACTGACCGACCGGACACAATGGGGAATGTATTTCTCACTTATCTGCTTCGTCGTGATGCTGGTGCTCAATATCTGGTGGGTAAAAGCTATCGGGATACCCAATGGCTATTTCGGAAGCGCATGGGCAGCTCTGGCAGGATACTCGCTGGTGATGGTTCTGTCATATTTTGTGGGTCGTAAATATTATCCACTGGATTATGACTTAAAGCAAATCGGACTCTTTACCCTCCTCGCTGCTATCCTTTACGGATTGGGAATCCTGATTGAAAAGGTGGATATGATGTGGCTGACCTATACAGTCCGGGTAATTCTTTTGATTCTCTACGTCGGAGCTGTCTATCTTCTTGAGATTCGCCGACCGAAAAAGAACGCACCGATAACCGGTGCCTGAGGATATCTGACATCATCCGACACTTCCGATAGCTGAATATCCAAGTAGGCTTGTCTTATTATCTGAATTCTAACAATGGCAAATATTATCTCAAGAGCGGTTGGAGGGGTATTTTGCCTGATGATCAAATTTTATCAGGGCGCCATATCCCCGATGTTGCCGGCAGCCTGCCGATATACTCCCACCTGCAGCCAGTATGCGCTTGAAGCCATCCGCAAATATGGACCCTTCAAGGGTGGATGGCTCGCGATCAAGAGAATTGCCCGCTGCCACCCATGGGGAGGCTCGGGCTATGACCCTGTGCCCTGAAACAAAAATTTTTCACTTTGATACTCGATATTCATTCTCATCGCAATCCCCCTTATCCTGAGGGAATCATATCGGTGAATCTGACCGAGCAACCGGATTTCCAACCCGTTGCCGGACAGTTTTATTCCTTAGGTATCCATCCTTGGTCTTCGGGTAATCCGGACGCTTCTGATTTCTTAGTCGATCTGGAAAAATATGCCGGAGAGGAGTGGTGTCTCGCTATCGGGGAAACCGGTATCGATACCGTAAAAGGTGGACCTTTATTCCGGCAGATACAGTTATTTAAGAAACAGATTGAGATTTCGGAATCCTTGGGGAAACCGTTGATAATCCACGATGTGAAAGCCCATGATATTATCCTCGGACTTCACAAAGAGATTCAGCCGCGCCAACCCTGGATCATTCATGGTTTTCGGGCAAAGCCCGGAGTAGCGAAAATGCTGACGGATAAAGGTATCTACCTCTCCTTTGGAGAAAAATTCAATACTGACTCCATTCGTGTTACCCCTCCTGAACTTATATGCGCCGAAACGGATGAGTCAACCCTCCCTATCGAAACGATCATCTCCTCCCTCTCAGCCGCTTCTCCCCAACCGCTTCTCCCCATAATAACAGACAACCACGCGCGTCTCTTCATCAAGAGATAAACAGATTCGCACCCCTTTTCGACTTAGTCCCCCACTATTATATGCCGGGGTCTTAAGTATCGAAAAGAGGTGCGAATCTTTAGAAGCAGCGCAAAAAGTCTTAGCTATAGAGAGGAAGCGCAGGCTAACGTGCGCCGGGACTTAGACCCCATCTCATAAAAAATGGGGACTTAGTTTTCTAATTCGAATTCGTCAGAAAAGAGATCCTCATTATCGGAGTTAGTCTCCTCTCCGAAAGCATCCTCATACTCTTCTTCGCGTTCCTCATCGGAATCTGAGCGAGTGGATTCCTTGCCGGGCAGGAACGGATTTCCTTTCCCTTTTTTTGCTTTGCGGGCTTCATTAAGACTGGCAATAATCTTGGTGGCCAATTCCTCCATCAGCTCCGGTTTGCCTTCGATCACACCCTTAACGGCATCTCTTCCTTGTCCGAGTTTCGCCCCATTATAGGAGAACCAGGCTCCTGATTTCTTCACTATTCCCAGATCTGTTGCCATATCAAGCACCTCGCCGGCTTTGCTGATACCCTTTCCAAAGACTATCTCAAACTCCGCTTTCATAAATGGAGGGGCAACCTTATTTTTCACAACCTTGACCTTGGCGATACGCCCTACAGCCTGATCGTCTACTTTGATGAAGGCTCCCGGCTTAATCTCAATGCGCACTGAGCTATAAAATTTGAGAGCATTTCCACCGGTGGTGGTCTCAGGACTACCGAACATCACACCGATCTTCTCACGAATCTGGTTGATGAATATGCAGCACGTTCTCGTGCGCGAGATTGCACCCGTGAGTTTACGCATCGCCTGCGACATAAGACGGGCATGTAGACCCATGTTCTTATCACCCATCTCACCGTCGATTTCAGCTTTCGGAGTGAGGGCTGCAACGGAGTCGATCACAAGCACATCGACTGCACCGGAATTTATCAGCTGCTCGGCAATTTCAAGAGCCTGCTCACCATTATCGGGCTGGGCAATCCAAAGATTATTGACATCCACACCTAATTTCTCCGCATAGAAACGGTCGAAGGCATGCTCGGCATCGATAATGGCACATATTCCACCTGTCTTCTGAGCCTCAGCTATCACATGAATGGCAAGCGTAGTCTTTCCTGACGCCTCGGTTCCATAGATTTCAGTAATTCTTCCACGTGGAAGCCCACCGACTCCGAGCGCATAGTCAAGTCCCAGAGACCCTGTGGATATTGTCTCCACATCCTGCACCTTCTCATCACCCAAACGCATCAGCGCACCTGAACCAAAATCCTTCTCGATATGAGCCATGGTGACGCTCAACGCTTTTTTCTTCTCATCGATATCATTGATGCGGCCAACCGCAACTTTCTTTTTTTCTTTCTTTGCCATAGTCTTATTATTTTTTCTGACACAAAGGTAATAAGAATCTTTACGTCTTACAGTATTTTCCTTATTAATATTTCTTAACAGATTCAACCCCTCTGCAAAACTTTTGCAGTCAGATTTGCTCCATGCCGTTTCACTGCTAAGACCCCGTCTTCAAGCAAAAAAATCGGGATCACGACAGGATCATGATTACAAATTATCAAACAATCCTTCGTTAAGACCGGGGATTGTGTTATTGCGCGTGCGGTGAAGATGGGCATACGCCTGATCGGTCACTTCGCGCCCGCGCGGAGTACGCTTGATAAACCCTTCCTTAATAAGGAAAGGCTCGTAGACTTCCTCCAGAGTTCCGGGGTCTTCTCCAAGCGCTGTCGCGATAGTGGTCAGTCCGACCGGACCTCCGCCGAATTTATCGATTATCGTGAGAAGAATTTTATTATCGATCTCGTCAAGCCCGAAGCGATCTATATTCAATGCTTCAAGCGAGGATTTTGCAATGGTGAGGGTAATGATGGATGAACCCGCCACCATGGCGAAATCCCTTACACGACGCAAAAGCGCATTAGCCACACGCGGAGTGCCGCGACTGCGGAGAGCAATTTCAAGAGCCGCATCCTCCTCGATACCTATTCTAAGAAGTTTTGCGGAACGCTCCACAATCTTTTTCAGAACATCATGGTCATAATATTCCAGATGACAATTAATGCCGAAGCGTGCGCGCAGAGGAGCCGTCAGGAGTCCGCTGCGGGTAGTCGCGCCTATAAGGGTGAACGGGGCAAGTGACAGCTGAACACTCTTCGCGCCGGGTCCCTTGTCGAGAAGGATATCGATGCGGTAGTCTTCCATCGCGGAATAAAGATATTCCTCCACAATCGGATGCAGACGATGAATCTCATCTATAAAAAGCACATCATTCTCTTCAAGACTCATCAGGATGCCGGCAAGATCTCCGGGTTTATCGAGCACGGGGCCGGAAGTGACTTTAAATCCCACTCCCAGCTCATTAGCCACTATATTGGAGAGGGTCGTCTTCCCTAAGCCCGGAGGTCCGTGAAGGAGAGTATGATCAAGTGATTCTCCACGCAGACGTGCCGCCTTCACAAAAACCCGAAGATTGGCTATGATCTTGTCCTGACCGCTGAAATCATCAAATGCCAGCGGTCGCAATGCCTTCTCTATATCTTTGTCTTGACGGGGCACATCCCCGTTGTGAATATCAAATTCATCCATCGGAATTCTTTACTATAATGTCTTTTCACTACTTATTTCAAAATTACTCATAATTCACGTAACGTGCAAATCCGCTTCACAATATGTTTAAACCCCCGCCGAATTAATTTATGGCGGGGGTTAAGCACAAATTTCTCAATCCGCAGAGGGCGCGGTCGTTATCTCCGGGCTCTAATACTCTCACATCATGATGCGGTAGGTATTCACTCCATTATCAGTGGCCACACGAATGATCGATATACCTTTGGGTAAGTCCATAATTCCCTTACCGTCAGCCGGCGTTTTCATGGAATCGACCTTAATCCCCTGAAGATTCCAGGCACTGACTTCAGACCCTGCGGGAGCCTCCACCGCAAGACGGCCACCGACGGCACTTACCTTTACGGTATCGTCATTATCTATCCCTTTCACGGAAGAGCTGTCTCCGATATCACATTTGCTGCTATTGACAACTTCATCAGTAAAGGAATCGATGAGCGCCGCCACCACATGAATCCGTGTCTTATCCTGTACCAATGATTTCTTTTTGAGATTAACGGCGGAATTCAGATTTATCCTGAAAATATCCACCTCGGGCACATTGGCTTCAATATCCGATGCCAACCAACTCATACGCTCGTTGTCGGAAGAGTAGATCGCCACGTCATTAAACTCGATATCCTCGATAACCTCCGGAAGAGTAATCAGAGACGCCAGCTGAGTGCCCTCATAACCGGCATCACCGGAATAATAATTATGCTGCAACCATTGGTCGTCATCTTTAGTATCGGTATTTACATCTTTCATACCGTCCTGAGTCAGGATATACACCACGCGAAAACGGCGTTGATTGTATCGGCGCAAGAAGGTGGATGAAGATTTGATGACCACTTCACTCATCTCCTCATCCTTCCAATTCGCCTGCACTTCAAAATCAGCCATCGAGGGTATCTCTCTTTCCTTAAGCCATGTCTGACCTATCCCTTCTGCAGCATTGCTGATATCCCCTTCTGTCTCTCCATAGTAGGGGTCTATCACACCCTTCTTACGATCGATATAAGCCGTCGGGGCACCTTCATATTCGCACGGGTAGGTATCTACATTCAACATTGCCATCGGGTCGTAAGCCACATTCACATGATAGACAGCACACACGAAATCTTCCGGGTATGTGGAATTCATATATTCCATCCCGATAATTCCACGCGGACACCATCCGCACCATGTGCCGGTAAATTCCTCTATCAATGGCCGACGTTGCGGATAATGACTGTAGACATAATATTTCCCTTCCGCCACATTGGAGGCGGCTGCATTCGTCTCTCCATTGACCTTTGTGATGGTGGCTGTCCAGGAATACTCACCGGGTGTAGGCCAGGAACCTAAATCAATATCCACAGGCACTTTCAAATTCCAATTCACTCCGAGAGCCGGAGAATAATCATAATGTTTCTCCTCCTGTTTTCCATTGATATCAAGAGTCAGATCGATGCTGCTTATAGGGTTGAGACCATGGTTGCTGATATTCAGCACGGCAGCAACCGGGACTTCCTTGAGCGCGCCGGCATCTTCCGGAGTAAACGGAACGGCACAGTTATCGGAGAAATTTCCCTTTAGATTCACTGTCATCACCGGTGCATAAGGTAAGTCATACGTACCCCATTTCAAATATTTACGTGAAGAATGCACATACATCCATCCGGGGACAGCCGGTGAAACAGTCACCGGTTTCTGAGTCTTCATCGTCAATGCGGATAAAGAGAACGAATACCCCACATATAATCCTTCTGCCGGAACGACTATCGGGCTGGTGAGCTGCAACGACAGCTTATTGTCCGTCGGAACCACATCCTCGGAAAGAATATCCGGCACGTTGACTCCGTTTTCCAGATTCAATGAGGAGGAAATCCATATTGAAACGTTTTCCACATCTCCGCATTCAAACGGTATCTCGATGCCGACAATCTCACTTCCCGTAAAATCCTCATTCTTTACCAAAGTGGCTATATCATAATTTTCCTTCTTTGAGGTGCCCCAGGATTCCAGGTCGTTGCCGGCGGGATTATACGGGTATGGTTCATTCGCAAATAAACCCGGCATCCCTATTGTCATAATACCCAAGAGGGTGAATAATCTTGATGGTTTCATATTCAGTGGATTAATGAAACAGGGTTCCGGTCCATATTTACCGGAACCCTGAAAAATATCTGTTTGGTCTCCATTCCCTAAAATTATCAATTCAGGGGTAAGGAGCCTTGAAAAACATTATCAGCGAACGATTGATTTGGTTGCTTTCACACTTCCGTCTTCCATCTTCTCTACACGGATAACCAGTGTGCCCTTGGCGGGACGATTCATCTCAACGCCATCGATGCTATAATTCTTCACGCTCTTAACGATAGAGTCTGAATTTGTTTTCTCCACACCCTCGCCATAATAATAAGAGATGTTGGAATAAGTCTTCTCTCCATTCTCATTCACATAGAGAGCGCGCACACCGATTTTGTCGAAACCAACAGGATAAATGACCATTTCATGATACCCGTCAGGATCAGCATAGATATCATAATAGTCAGTGAAATCGTAAGGTATGTCAGTCATGGGAGCATCGAGCATCTCATATTCATCGGGCTCGAGAGTAATAACCTGATCGTCTATATAGATATTGTAATAGGCATTATCTGTGTTAAGAAGACGACCGTCTGTGGCAGTGAGCGAGAGTTGGAATCCAATCGCTCCAAAGTCAACTTCATCAAAGAATTCATACACATACATCTCCGGATCTCCGGGAGTCATAGGAGTAGAGAAATCCTGATAGAAAATTTCCACATCCGTGATATAATCGATTACATAGAGCTCCTGAGGCACAGTGGAGTAAGCCAGGATATTGGCTTCGGGTCCGGTGATTGTCTTCTTCTCTGCATCATAAGCGAATGCAAGCGTATTATTGATCTCAGCTCCGGTGATTTCGTCTGTCGTCGCATCATATTCATAAGTTCCGAAATCGGCATACACGAAGTGAGTATAGCGATCGGAAATACCAAGATAGCTATCGCTTGAGAAGACAACCGTATTCCCCTTTATTTCCCCTTTGACGGCTGCATTGGGGAGTTCTTCATAAAGACCCGCAACGTAAACCTCAGTATCGTTAACGGCTACAGCCACCATGCGTGACCCCTCATAACTGTTAAGGATCCAGGTCTCCGGCTGCATATCGGAGGGGATGGAAAGTGCTGTGGCGGTTGAAAGCACAAGTTCTGCAGCGGTATCGGCAAAACCTGTCCATTGGAAAATCGGTTCGTCAGCGGATTCGGTATCTATATATACCAATCCGATAAATACATTATCACCCTCCATTTCATAGCCGGATTCGGTGACGGAGAAAGTGATTGTAGGATTCTGGGTATCGATTACAATGCGGCTATTTGTGCCATCATTGGTATAAATCATTTTTACGGCATAATAGTCTTCACTGACCAATACCTCATTAAAATCCTCATCATAATCATAATATGTCTCATTATATATTTTCTGAGGGAAAGTCACGGTAACTTTTGAATCAGCCAATGTGCCGGCAAGGTATGAGTCGGTTGAAAGACCTGAATACGGGTTCTTGAAGTAAACCTTATCATCTTCAGTGACAACCTCTGCAGCAAAACCCATATCCACATCGGAGAAGAGCTGACCATAATAATCGATACCAAAAAACTGTGAGGAACGGGCATACATCTTTGCATCTCCTCCGGGAACTTCGGTGATAAGCGGGAGTTGTGAAAGTGCATCGGGATCCACCTCACCTGCTTTCAACATTACATTCTGACGAGGAGCCGCTTTACGAAAATTCTTAGTAGTATTTAGACGTGTGGAAAGATTACCCTTTACTACATTTTTGCTCAACGAGCGAGCTTCAGCGGGAAGCACTGCCAGTGCTAATGCCATGAAGACCATTAATACCGTAGATACTTTTTTCATAAGCTTATATAATTAATACAGTTAAATAAATAGGTAAATCTAACGGATTATTAGATATACAATTGGCAAAGGTAAACATTTTCTTCAATACCTGCAAATTAACTTTCTAATCCTGAAAGAGTTTTCTTGAAAGTTTGTCAAGAAGCAGGCATACCTTTTTTTCTATCGAAACGTAATCCTTATTGTCAGACGAAAGGTAAATGAAAGCAATCGAGACTGTGCGAAATCCCGGGTAGGAGTCTATTTTCTCCTTTAATGCAGAGCGATGAAGACGATAGGCTTCGCGAACCCTTCGCCTCATCAACACGCGATCCACTGCATGACGACGCTTCTTTTTAGGTATTGACACAAAAAATTGTAACGGGGCGACTCCGGCGGGAAATCCATGCTTAAAACCAGACTCCGCTTCCTCACTGTTCACAACATTCCATATCAACCGCAACGGATACTCGTAAAGGTTGTTACCTTTTGAAAATAACCGGTCGGTCAATAACTTATGGCGTAATTTCTCAGCTTTACGCAGGCGTAGCTCGTGCATGATCTAAAATTTCATTTCGAGGGTGGTCTTTTCCTTATCAACGGTCAGTATAGCGTCCGCCCCCTCCACAACCGGACGATTATCATCCACATGACCTATAGGGGCATTGTAAGCCACAGGGAATTCGTATCCCCACTCATTGAGCCGTGTGGCGATTAATTCCCCGACCGTTTCAAATTTACTATCGGAATGATATTCCGTGAATTGTCCTATTATCAGTCCGGATATGACTTTGAGAGTGCCGGCAAGGTGCAACCGATTCAATACCCTGTCTATTTTATATATCGGCTCGGCAATATCTTCGATAAAGAGGATCGCTCCGTTGGCTTTCCGCGGTGAAAACATATCAAACGGAGTGTTTGCAAGTCCATTGATAACAGCCAGATTTCCCCCCTTTATTTCCCCTTTCGCAACTCCGGGATGTGAAAGAGGTGAGGAAATCCAGGAATAAGAAATTTCAGATTTCCCCGTGATGATATCCAATAAAGTCCCTGTAGTGGCGGAATCCTCGGGGAGGAGCGTCAGATGTTTCGCCATCGGGGCATGGAGTGAACGTATCCCGGCGCTCAGCATAAGGGAATGTAGCGCGGACACGTCGGAAAAGCCGATAATCCATTTCGGATCGGCTTCTATTTCTTCCGGAGTGATCAGATCAAGAAGATGACAACATCCATAACCTCCGCGCGCACATAATATACACTTCACCTCCGGATCTTTCATGGCACGAAAGAAATCTTCCCGGCGTTCAAGACGGGAGGAAGCGTAGTTGCCGTCAGAGGGACCCAGAGCATGGGAATATATCTCCACCTCAAACCCCTTCTTTTTTAAAAATTCAGCTGCTCCCTCCACGTATTCCCGCCTGACAGCGGTGGCAGGAGAGATAATTGCTATCTTATCACCTTTTACGAGCGATTCCGGTGTCTTCATCAGTTAGTTCACTTGCACTTTAATTCCGGTTTCTTTTTCAATTCGCGAGCCAATCGCCGTCAATTCCTCCCGGCTTACTTTCCGCAGGTTTTCTTCGGGTGTTGACCTGTCGATACTGTAAAGCATTATTTCGCGAGGGTTAATTTTCTTATACGCGGCTATCAGGGCATCCACTTCTTCGGGGAGAGTATTATCGATTCTGACCCCGTTATGTTCCCCGCGAAGCATCATTGTCTGGATTATGCCCGTGCCACTGAAACGCCCCAATGCTTCCACAACCTTCTCCACGGTAAATTCCTTGGAAACGGGCTGATCTATACTGCGCATGGTCGATTCGACAGCGGAATCAAGTTTAAGAATATTATTATCTACAAGGGTCAGCGCCTGAGCCACTTCCGGATCAACGATTCGTGTGGAATTGGTGAGCACCGAGAGTCGGGCTGAAGGGTAATATATATTTCTAAGAGCCGCCACATCTTCAACGATTCCTGGAAATTCTGGATGTAAGGTCGGTTCCCCATTGCCGGAAAATGTGATTACATCCAAAGCCTCACCGGCATCGCGCATCTGTTGCAATTTTGACTCCAGATCTTCATATACACGACGTCGCGAGGGAAGACCGGTGGTGCCGCTCCCCTGCTCGTTATATCCGGCTTCGCAATATATGCAATTGAATGTGCAGACCTTTCCGTCGTCAGGTAGAAGATTTATCCCTAACGACACTCCCAACCTTCTGCTATGGATAGGACCGAAAACTGTGGAATGAAACAAGACTGTCTGATCTTTACCCATGATTAGATTTCTGTCAAAAATTAAGACCCCCGACATAAAGTGCCGGGGCATCTGCAAAATTACAACAAAAATCTACATTGAGCAACCATCACACATTAGAAAATGGTGCATCTGAATTCATCTCTTTCAGACTATTCATATCCATCACCTCCGTGCGCAACACTTTCTCTATATCCCTGAGAGCGGTCTTGTCGAAGACAGGATAGGAATTATAGCGTGCGGAATCTTTCTCATCCACGTCTTCTATCTTGGGAGATGTGAAATACTGAAAGTTATCATCCGCAAACTCTTTGCGCAGATAGCCGTTGAGATTATTCTCAATCCTGGCGACTATCGTGCCCGGATCTACCCCGGTCATAGACTCGGGGAGACGGTATTTCCGGCTGTCGCCGAAACTGATTATATAAAGTTTCTTCTTTTCCATAACTTTGAATGCTTTTCTATATTGTTTTTATTTGAATGTCTTTCGTAAATTTTGTTTTTGATTGAATGCTTTTCAGAAATTTGTTTTTCAATGAATGTTTTTCCTAATTTTGTCTGAAAACTATATATAGTGTGTAATCTAAGATCTTAAATTGATAATGGAATCACCGACCTCTGTCTTCCGGATTCCTGATAATAATAATTGAGCGTTGAATATCTTTTATATCTATACAACGCCCAATGCAGCATAAAGGTTCAATCCTGCTTCCGGAGGAAAACCTCCGGCATGCAAAAAATCCCCTTCGGGTATATAAAATCAACGACTTTCCTTTTTTCAGACATTGAAACGGAAGTGCATGATGTCGCCGTCCTGCACCACATACTCCTTCCCTTCAACATTCATTTTTCCGGCTTCCTTAACAGCATTTTCAGAGCCTAAAGAAACGTAATCATCATATTTGATGACCTCAGCCCTGATAAAACCCTTTTCAAAGTCCGTATGGATAATACCGGCAGCCTGAGGTGCCTTTGTGCCCCGCATGAAAGTCCAGGCTCTCACCTCATCAGGACCGGCCGTGAAATAAGTCTGTAAATCGAGAAGGTTATAGGCTGCCCGAATCAGACGTGACACGCCGGACTCGGTCAGGCCGATCGATTCGAGGAACTCCTGACGCTCTTCGTAAGTGTCAAGCTCTGCAATCTCACTTTCAGTCTTGGCGGCCACAATCATGAGACCTGCATCATCGTCGGAAAGCGCTCCGCGCACGGCTTCCACATATTTATTCCCGTCTACAGCAGAATCATCATCCACATTGCATACATAAAGCACCGGCTTATTGGTAAGCAAAAACAAATCATGAGCAAAACGCTGTTCATCTTTTGTCTCAAACTTGACACTGCGTGCCGGACGCCCTTGCTCAAGCGCCTCTTTATACTTGGTGAGCACATCTGCCTGGAGTCTGGCCTGTTTGTCTCCACCTGTCTGTGCGGCTTTCAAAGTTTTGGCAAGACGCGCATCCACAGTTTCCAGATCTTTGATTTGAAGTTCATAATTGATAATATCCATATCTCTGACAGGATCCACACTTCCGTCGACGTGCGTAATATTATCATCATCAAAACATCTGACCACATGGAGAATGGCGTCGGTCTCACGAATATTTGCCAAAAATTTATTTCCCAGACCTTCACCTTTAGAAGCACCTTTCACCAAGCCGGCGATATCCACTATCTCTACAGTTGCCGGGACAATAGACTTCGGATTGCAAAGTTCCACAAGGCGTGTCAGTCTCTCGTCGGGCACCGTGATTACTCCGACATTGGGCTCGATAGTGCAGAATGGGAAATTGGCAGACTGAGCTTTAGCGTTACTCAGACAATTGAAAAGTGTTGACTTCCCTACATTGGGAAGTCCTACTATTCCACATTTTAATGCCATTTGCTCTTATCTTCTTTTCTTATTACTCTATATAGTATTATCTCTTGAAAGTTTCCCCTATAGAATTTTATTATTTTATAGAATCGGGAAGCTCCTTTATCTCCTCCTCGGGCATCGATGATCCTTGCTGACTTCCCATCGTGGTCAATGCCAACCCGATCAGACGTTGCATCTTCTCTTTATTGGAATCTGAAAGCTTGTTGTCGCTGACAAGTTTCTCCATAAAAAGACGATAATGTGGATATTTCTTATCAAGATCCTGATCAGCATCCGGATTTATATCACCTTCGGAAATTGCCTTTTCAACCACTTTGATAGCTTCATCAATTCCGTCGGCTACATAGTCGTTCATCACTTTATAATCTGAATCTGTCAGCGTACCACCTTTCTCAATTGTATCAGCTATTTTATCAGCATTCTGAGAACCACAGGCTCCAAGAGCCAAAGTCATGACCAGAACAGTCATGAACATCATTAATTTTTTCATTTTACTTATTTTTATATTACTAAATTACTAATCTGTCCACTATTCGGAACGAATGCGCCTGCCGTTGATTACTATCCTATTCTCCAGATACCATAATGAGTTTCGAAACTCAGGCCCCATTCCCCCAAAAATTTCACAAAAATACAAAATATATTTAATCAATCCACCCAACCCTCACGAGAAAATTATATTCGTCCGACTATTCGTCCGACATGTTGGAAAGTTAGTCTTCAACTTCTTCAAAGCGCATGCATTCCATTGGCAAGTTAAGGCCACGACTCATAAAAAATGGAGCCTGACTTCACCAAGCCTGATATGGAAATTACAATTAACACGGATCAGTTATTAAAAGATGTAAAAATTATTTATTAATAATTAAATATTCAGTAATTTAATCAGCCGACAGGGCATTTATCATCTATCTTGTATATCTTTGCCTCAGAGCCCGTCTCATCTTCAGGCACACTCTTCCACTTCCATCTTATTTTCCACTATCGCTACCTGTATGTTACGCCATGTCATGACATCGCTGATGATTATCTTATCCTTCGGAACGTTTGGACTGAAGGCATATGACATAGTAGTGGCGGATTCTGCAACCCATATCCCTTTGCCAAACGCGTCAATCTACGACAACAACGGCAATGCAATAGCCATGAGCAATCATAAAGGGATACTCCCTAAAATTGCTCCTAAACGGTACCCCATCACAATCAGATACATAGGTTTTAATGAAAAAAAGATCCTCTCTCAACCAAGGGATACCATATTTCTAAGTGAAGGATTTTCTGAATTGCCGGAAGTTGTGGTTGCATCGCAAAGTCACCGTGTCCTTCATATTTTGGCGTATGTCAGGGAATATTCCACTCTGAGTTCATACACCGACACAGTCTTTCTTTTCAGGGAAAAAATGGTGGATTATATGCTTCCTTCACATCCTAAAGTCAAATTCAACGGATGGTCTACCCCAAGAATACTGGCTTGCAAATCATATTACCGATTTACCGACGCCAATGGCCTTGACAGTGTCAGTGACACAAATAATCATCATTTTTCATGGGCTGACTGGATCGGAATACCCCCCGGAGCCACGTTGCCTTTGAAATTATGGAACAGGAAGACGGGCACGGACACTATCTACGGCAAATACACACCTGCGGAAATATGGACAAGGGAAAAAGATGATGTGTCGGTGAGAATTAACGTTCTCGCTGACAGGATGAGTCGTAAATGGGTCCCTAATCTCTCCGGTTTTTTCAGCAACGGTCTGGACTTTGAAAGTGCCAACGCCACATTCAACTACACCAACGTGCTCGGAGACACGGTCTCACCCCTTGACCTCGCCGGGTATTCATTCTATATAAACTCAAAAGGAAGGGGACGGAACATGTTTAAGTTCAACCGAAAGGATGAACCGTTTTATGTCAGCACCAATGCCGAAGTCTATATTCTGGATAAAGAATATATTACTGTAAATGAGGCTAAAAAATGGGATAAACGAAATTTCGATGCTGACGCTATCGGAATCTACGAACCATTGGACGCCCCTGCTCTCTCCTTATCTACCCGCCAACTTGTGGATAGAGTAAATAACCTCGACCAAAATAGTGTCAGGTTGAATTTTGGTTCAGATAAACTTTTGACCTATAATGACAACCGCGGAAAAAATTTCAAAATCGGCAATCGTGCTCTCCTCCTGTTGAAACAGGCAACCGGAATCACGGCATACAAGTCTCGTAAAAACTTAAAAGACAACTGGAAAGAATTTAGAAAAGATCAGGTGCATAAAAACAATTCCCGCCCGCTCTCCGATTGATCCTTTTTTAGCCCTCTCCTCTTCTTTTATAATTACCAAAAAACAAAATACAATTTTTTGAATTTCGACTATTTACCAAAAAGCTGTTACTAAAGTCTTTTAACGATCTTACGATCCTAATTCATAAAAAAGAGAAGATCCCTGGAAACCAAACTGATGATTTCCGGGGATCAATAAAATTAGTGTGTATCAACTGTCTCACGCAGTGATTAATTTCCTTAGTATGGCACTCGGGAGACATAGCGGTAGACGTAGACCATCGTGCCGTTAGAGGTGCCCCATTGCATCCAGAGAGTGTTTCCTCCGTCCTGAAACCAATAATACATCGTCGAGGGACTTGAATATTGATATTGGATATTTATCTGATTGCGGACCGCATTATTATATGTGTCCTGACAATAATATGCCATACGCTCGGAATTCATAATTCCGTTGCGATAGAAATAATACATTCCTCGACCGTTACGATAAAAATCGAGATAGTTCACCGCATCCCCGCGAACAGGACGGCCGTTTGCCTGCACAAGCTCCCACGATCCTTCAAGACGTGAATCATAATATGAATTCCATCCGCTGGGAGCACTTGGATACCATCCTCCTTCGTAATCACAGCTGGTGAATAAAATTGCCAATAAGGCAACTATCAATAAATTCAATTTTTTCATAATCTTTGCTTTTAGTAACCTTGATAAAATTCACTCTACTTATCACGCATGAAGATTGCAATCGGAGTCCCCTTGAAATCCCATTTCTCACGAATCTTATTCTCAAGAAAACGTCTATATGGTTCCTTTACCCATTGAGGCAAATTACAGAAGAACACAAACGTCGGGATAATGGAATCCTTAAGCATGGTGACATACTTGATCTTGATATATTTACCCTTGTTGGCAGGGGGAGGAGTCTGAGCCACAACTTCAAGCATATAATTATTGAGCTGCGAAGTCGGAATGACACGGCGACGATTATTATAGACATCCACCGCTGTTTCAAGAACTTTGAATATCCTCTGTTTGGTCAATGCTGACGTGAATAGAATCGGAAAATCCGTAAACGGTGCGAATTTATTTCTTATGGCCGCCTCAAAACGTTTCTGGGATTCCAAGGATTTGTCTTCCACAAGATCCCATTTATTCACACATACCACAAGCCCTTTGCGGTTACGCTGAATTAGGCTGAAGATATTGGCATCCTGCCCCTCTATACCACGGGTGGCATCAAGCATCAAAATGCACACGTCGCTTGCTTCAATTGCCCTGATACTCCTGATGACCGAGTAGTATTCAATATCCTCATTAACCTTCTGTTTCTTACGGATACCGGCGGTATCGACGAGATAGAAATCAAAACCGAACTTATTATATCTGTGATAAATAGAATCGCGGGTAGTCCCGGCAATGTCGGTCACTATATGGCGTTCCTCTCCTATAAACGCATTGATAAGAGACGATTTTCCGGCATTCGGACGACCTACGATAGCGAATTTCGCAACATTATCCTCAGTTTCCTCATCTTCTTTTGGTTCCGGCATATCCTTTACTATTTCATCCAGCAATTCTCCGGTGCCACTACCATTGGCAGAAGAAACCCCGAACGGCTCTCCAAGTCCGAGGGAATAAAATTCAGGAATATTGAAACGCGCATCCCCTTTATCCTCCTTATTGGCAACCAAAATCACAGGCTTCTTGGATCTTCTGAGAATCTGAGCGACCTGATCATCAAGATCGGTGACTCCGACTGATGCATCCACCACAAAGAGAATGACATCCGCCTCTTCAATGGCAATCTCAACTTGTTTATTGATTTCACCTTCGAAGATATCATCTGAATTAACTACCCATCCACCGGTATCTACTATTGAAAAATCCTGACCTGCCCAATCCACATGACCATACTGACGGTCGCGGGTTGTGCCTGATGTATCATCTACAATCGCTTTTCTTGTCTGCGTCAAACGGTTGAAAAGTGTGGATTTCCCCACATTCGGCCGCCCTACTATCGCTATGAGTCTGCTCATCTTTTTTATAATTTATGTTTGCCTGCAGATTAGCTGCTTTAACAAACAATTGTATTTTTATTTTTTATTATGACATATCTCCAGCCGATATGTTTAAATCAATCTTTTTATTCCATATATCCGAATTATTCCATATATCCGAACGCACGAAGCTTATTCTCGCGATTCCTCCAGTCTTTCTCCACTTTGACAAAGATCTCAAGATAAACTTTCTTACCAAAGAATTTTTCGATATCAGCACGAGCCTCTATGCCAACTTTTTTAATCTTAGCGCCCCCTTTACCGATAATGATACCCTTTTGAGAATCTCTTTCCACATAAATCACAGACATTATGTGGATCGCACCATCACTCTCATCGAATTTCTCCACAAGTACTTCCGTGGAATACGGAATCTCCTTGTCATAATTCAGAAGCAATTTCTCACGTATAATCTCAGTGACAAAGAATCTCGCCGGCTTATCTGTCAGTGCATCTTTTCCGAAGAAAGGAGCGGAGACAGGGAGTAATTCAACTATCCGGCTTTTCAGATTCTCCACATTGAAATTCTCGGTGGCACTTGTAGGGAAGATTTCTGCCGATGGAAGGCGCTTGTGCCATTCTTCAACAATCTTTTCAAGCTCGTCATTTCCCTTGAGAAGATCTATTTTATTAATTACCAATAAAACCGGTATTTTTTCAGTAGCCACCCGCGCAAGAAATTCCGCATTTTTTTCAGGATCTTCCACCACGTCCGTGACATAAAGCAATATATCGGCATCAGTCAACGCTCCCTCTGAAAATTCAAGCATTGATTCCTGAAGTTTATATTTCGGCTTCAAAACGCCGGGAGTGTCAGAATAGACAATCTGATATTCCGGGGTATTGACTATACCCATGATGCGATGTCTTGTGGTCTGCGCTTTCGATGTGATAATCGATATTCTTTCCCCCACAAGATCATTCATGAGGGTGGATTTTCCAACATTCGGGTTACCTACAATATTCACAAATCCGGCTTTGTGACTTTCAGCTACTTGAGCAATATCGTTTTGTTCTTCCATAATTCAGTAATTTCTAATAATTTAATAAGCAACCGTGAGATAATTCTCACTGAAGGAACCATCTGATTTTATCAAGTCCTTCATAAATAGAACAAAAAAAAGGTCAATCTGTTTAAATTAGACTCCGTCTTCCGTTTTTTTGAGACGGGCTCTTAATTCCCGGTCAGTGACAGCTCGGATAACCATTCAACGAGAATCGTTCCTCTTTGTGGAAATTTATTTGTGAAGTGAAGGCTATAAAAACATAAGGGTTACTCAGCGCTCCGCAAAGCAATCTGAGTAACCCTAATATTTTACGTGTGACGGATCTTTTAATTTTTCGGGTCAAGCGCCCATATCATATACATGGCACCCCATGTAAAACCGGCTCCGAAAGCAGTCATCAGAACCTTATCCCCTTTCTTGAGTTTATCCTTGAATTCATCAATACAAAGAGGAATGGAAGCAGCTGACGTATTACCGGTATGCTGGATATTGACCAAAGTCTTATCACGCGAAATTTTAATGCGGTCGCCCACTGCTTCAATGATACGAAGATTTGCCTGATGAGGAACAAACCAATCCACATCATCCACAGAAAGATTATTGCGTTTCATCACGGAGACGGAAGAATTGAGCATATCGCGCACTGCATTTTTATATACTACTCTTCCTTCCTGATAGATATAATGCTCTCTGTCTTCAACAGTCTCCACAGTCGCAGGCTTCACTGAGCCGCCGGCTTTCATCAGCAAATGAGGAAGACCTTCACCATCGACATGGAATTCACCGTCAATAATTCCCAAGCCATCTTCATCGGGTTCAACCATCACGGCAGCTGCAGCATCTCCGAAAAGAGGACAAGTGGCTCTATCCTGATAATCTGTCATGCTTGACATTTTTTCAGCACAAACCACGATGATTTTCTTATAAAGACCTGACTGAATATATGCGCGGGCAGCTTGCATTGAGACAATAAACCCGGCGCATGCAGCCTGAATGTCATAACCGTATGCGTTGTCGAGCTTACAATCATGCACAATGACAGAAGCTGTCGATGGGAATCGATAGTCAGGATTGGATGTGGCACAAATCAAAAGATCCACATCCTCACGCTTGAAACCATACTCTTCAAGCAGCTTATTGACTGCCTGAACACCCATGTATCCGGAACCTTTACCTTCTTCCCGCATAATGTGGCGCTTCTTTATTCCAACACGGGTAGTGATCCATTCATCATTGGTATCTACCATCTTTGACAACATATCGTTATCAAGGATATCGTCAGGAATATATGAGGCTATACCACTTATTTTTGCATTCACCATTTTTGGATGATTTAAATAACCTGAACTTCACATTTCCACATACTTGCGTGCATTAAAAGGCGAAGTCTCAATTAAAAGATAAATTTCACGCCGATGATATTTCTATCATCCGCGTGAATACAATGTCTACGGTTTTTGAAAACCTTTAACTCTTTATCAGACGTTTTCCTTTTCGATGACGAGTTTGCCGCGATAGTATCCACATTCGCCGCATACTGTGTGATAGATGTGCCATGCGCCACAATTGGGACAGATGGCCAATGTCGGGATGAGCGCCTTGTCGTGTGTGCGACGTTTCGCTGTTCTGGTGTGCGATTGTCTTCGTTTAGGATGTGCCATTTTTCTTTATTTTTTATTTATTGTTTTTTTATTATTATTCGCCGGAATCCGGGTCGGGCATCTCAACTGCGCTTTCAAATGCTTCTTCTACATCTTCATCGTCCATGCTCATTCCCCCTTTATGCTTATTGAGGGCAGCAGCCATGGCTCTGTTGCATTTCCCTAACGGATGCACGTGGCGAAGTGGTATAGTCAATACTATCGTGTCATACAGCATATATGCCACGTTAAGTGAGCTTTCTCCTTCGGGAATGATCAATATTTCATCACTCTCGTCGTTGAAACTGTCACCATATTTCACTATAATATGGTAGGTCGTATCCACTTCATGATCCAATGGATCAAGACATCTGTCGCATGGTATATGAAGCATTCCTTTGCATGTGAAGGTGCAATCATACACTCCATTCTTCTTCTCCATATCGAGGTGGATATTGACATCAGAGGAGATGACGTCAGTATTCTCCATATTCTTGAAGAATTCAGTGCCACAATAGAAATCCTGCTCATATTTGCCATCAGCTATGCTTGACAGCTGGATCTTATATGGTGCAAATTTTCCCACTTATTATATTTTTTTAATTGCTTACACCTTAATATATATACTCCTAAAAATAGAAAGTAATAAAATCAGGGAAGCAACATTATTTTATAATTTTCTATCCTAATTTTTATAAATAAGAGTACCTCCGAGGAGAATCGAACTCCTATCTAAAGTTTAGGAAACTTCTATTCT
>CAZFUF010000032.1:0-26631 GCA_964521885.1 uncultured Sangeribacter sp.
AATTAGTTGTCAGGTTAACGAAAAACTACGATACAAGTTTTTATAGAATATAATATTAAATAATAATTATTTAACTAAAAATTTAAAATAACGTTATGGCTAAAGAATGGATCTGCACAGTTTGCGGATATGTCGCTACAGGAGAAGAAGCTCCCGAATTTTGCCCACAATGTAAGGCTCCCCGTTCAAAATTTAGAGAACTGGATCAGGCTGAACTCCTTAAATTCGTGACTGAACACGAGATAGGCGTAGCAAAAGGCACAGACGAAGAGATGATAAAAGACCTCAATAATCATTACATGGGTGAATGTACAGAGGTAGGTATGTATCTCGCAATGTCACGTCAAGCTGACAGAGAAGGTTATCCTGAAGTAGCTGACGCTTTCAAACGCTACGCTTGGGAAGAAGCAGAACACGCAGCTAAGTTCGCTGAACTTCTCGGAGATATGGTTTGGGACACCAAGACAAATCTTGAAAAACGCATGCACGCAGAAGCTGGTGCGAACGCTGATAAGATGCGTATTGCCAAAAATGCCAAGGAAAAGAATCTCGATGCTATTCATGACACCGTTCATGAGATGGCAAAGGATGAAGCTCGCCATGGCCGTGGTTTCTATGGTCTTTATCAACGTTATTTCGGAAATAAGAAATAATACTACACTTTTGCGCTTGTAAAAGTGTAATAAAAGGATATTATTCGCTTATGCATTGCCGGAGATGAAATAAGCGCAACCAAAAAATCGCAGACACTGCTTGTTGTCTGCGATTTTTTTATTTATTTTACACTTAAGTTTCCTCGTTCTGTCAGAAAGCTTGTTTATCGAAATTTTCCAACACTTTATAATACCCCGATATTTTGATCCCTCCGGAAAAATATTTATCTCGAAACATTGAATCCTTGCGCGGCAGGAAGTTAATTCTCGGTCTTAGCGGGGGCGCGGACAGTGTGGCTCTTTTCAGGCTGTTGTTGGCTTGTCATGCCGATTTTGAATGCGCCCATTGCAATTTTATGCTTCGGGGTGAAGAAAGCATGCGGGATGAGAATTTTGTCACGGAATTATGCAAGTCGTTTAATGTGACGCTGCATAAAATCCGATTTAATGTGGCGGAACGGATTGATCAGCATCCGGTGGAAAGCACGGAAATGGCGTGCAGGGAGTTGAGATATGGCTGGTGGCGCGAGTTGCTGAAGGAGAGAGACGCTGAGTTGATTGTGCTCGGACACCATGCAGATGATAATGTGGAGACAATGCTGATAAATCTTTTCCGCGGTTCAGGTCCGGCGGGACTTGCGGGTATGCCTCGACAAACGGAACTTGCTGTGCGTCCCCTCTACGACTGTAGCCGAAAAGAGATTCTGGATTATCTCGCAAGTATCGGTCAGGACTACATTGTTGATTCCACGAATCTTGAATCAGATTACAGAAGGAACTTTATCCGCAATCAGCTTCTTCCTCTCATTGAGACTCAATGGCCCGGAGTCAGAAAGGCACTGCGCTCAACGGCCCGTTTTATGCGTGAGGAACATCGGATTGTCACCCAATGTCTGAATGATTTGTCACCCGCCGGCTCAAACTTCCTTTCATTGGAAACCATTGAATCATTCCCTTCAAAAGAAACATTACTTCATCATTTTCTCTCACCCTCTAAGCCATCTTCATCTCAGATTATGGAGATCATCAGGTGTGTTGATAAAGGGAATCTCGCAGGGAAAAAATGGATTACTCCGGATTATAGAATAGATGGTGAAAAAAAAGGTCTATATCTAACTCCGATTATCGAAGAGAACCATCCAATCCCGGAATATACGGTTCTGAAATATACGTTGGATGCGGAATTATTGGAGACTATCCGCTCAATGGAAGGACATGATATGGCATGGATGGCGTATGATCCGGAAAAATATTTGATACGAAAATTCAAAGCGGGAGACCGGGTTTATCCTCTTGGTATGAAAGGGAGCCGTTTGCTGAGTGACATTATGAAGGAAGCGAACCTCACGGCAGTGGAACGAATAAATACGATTGTATTCGAAGATCCCTCAACCGGAAGAATTATCTGGGTGCCGGGCCTTGTCAGATCAAGATTTGACCTGATTCTACCCTCGACCCCTTATGCGTGGCTTATCTTTGCGTCAGATATCAACAATTCTAAAGAATAAAATATTGATTTCAGATGGAGATTTTGATATTTTGAGAATTATTATTAAATTTGTGGTCGAAAATAATACGGTTCTTCTTGATGTTGAAGGAAAGCACTCGCATCGGAAGATTTTAAATCCCTTGAAAAATACAAGCATCAGGCTTGATTAACCCAATAACAAAGCCATTCAATCCGGATATAGCAGTTTGATTCAGGACTTTAGTTTTTACGCCTGTAAATCATACTCCGATTGACAATCTTCTCTCCCGATTCACTCACAAAATTTTTTAATACTTCTGACTGTTACCTGTATACTTTCTACAGCTACATAGTTCAGTGATATTTCCTCTTTTTTACTTCTATCTCTCAAAATTTTTCAATCATTTGGTTGATAGTCTGCAGATTCGGATACCGAACTTTGCCGTTTCCAACTCGTTATTTAGAATGTATCGACAACTTCAATCTATGTATAGATGCGGGAAGTCGGTAATATAGTTGGAATCCAACCAAATCCAATTCGTAATCACTTTTAGGCTGTAGCTTGTGAATGCCATTTTTTCATGCGTGAAGTATGCCGCGTCATAAGTTGACAGTAATATAAAATATCTATGTATCATATTGATGATCTGACCGCCATGGATGAAGGACAGCTCAAAAGTATAGCTGAATCCATGGGAATGAAGAAAGCAGCCTCCGCTACGTTTGAGGAGGCGATGAATCATATCCTTGACAATCAAGCCATTGATACGGCAAAGGAGGAAGCCTCCAAAGAAAATTCACGCCGTCGAGCCGTCAAGGAACGCAAACCACGCACCAAGAAAGTTGCTGCAAAAGAAGTTGGTGAAGAAGTGACTAAAACAGTTAAGGCTGAATCCGCCGCCACGGATGCTTCCGCAGATGCATCTGATGTCCCTTCCACTCCAAAACGTCGTGGAAGAAAACCAAAGGCACAACCTGATAATGAGCTTAGTGTGCAAGAGCCTAATCCAACATCAGAAAAACCTGAAGTGGCACAAACCACCCCTAAGAATGAGAATCCCGTGGTAGAGGAGTCAGCCGGGAAACGTCGTGTCCGAAAACCGAAACAATCCCAAGGTCAAATCCTTGATCAGGAGGCTCCGGTGCAACTGACTTTTGATTTTGATGACAATTCTGCTGCTGCGGATACTTCTGATTCTGAAAACAAATCCGCAACTTTTGATAATCCCATTGAATCCGATAATAAAGCGAGCATCGAAATCAAGACAGGTGAGAATCAACAGAACAGTCTCATCCTTCCTCATCCGGTGGAAAATAGTGATGTTAATGTTCAGGGAGAAAAGACACAGGAAAATCCACAGCAACCTCAGCGTGCCTTTACTCAAGAAAATAATAATTCAGTTGCAATGGATAGAAGAGCCAAGTCTAAATCAGGGCTTGATTCTTTCTTTTCCAATGCGAAGAAACGTACATTTGTGCCGCGTTCACAACGTGAGATTGAAGCAGCCGCGGCTGCCCCTGCAGTAATTCCCCCAACGGATCAGGAGATTTCTTCTCCGGTGCAAGTAAATGAGGCCCAACCTGCCGAGGTTCAGAATAATTTGGTGCCACGTGAGAAACATCTTTCTAAAAAGCAGCTCCGTGCTCAGCAGAGACAGCAGATGCTGCAGGAAAGACGTGCCGCCAGAATGAACACCCCTCAGGTTCCCGCTTTTGACTTTAAAGATTTGATCACTACGTATGGCGTGCTTGAAATAATGCCTGATGGCTCGGGATTCTTACGTTCCAGCGACTATAATTATCTCACCAGCCCGGATGACGTATATGTATCTCAGGAACAGATCAAGAGATTTTCACTCAAGACCGGAGATGTGGTGGAAGCTGCAATAATGCCTCCGAAGGAGCATGAAAAAAATTTCCTTCTCAGTGAGGTGAAATCTGTCAATGGTCTTGATCCCCATGCCCTGCGCGACCGTGTGCCATTTGAGCATCTTGTTCCTCTTTTCCCGGATGAGAAATTCGATCTCACCGGTGGAAAGACTTGCAATATATCAACCCGTGTGGTTGACATGTTCGCTCCAATCGGGAAGGGTCAACGCGCGCTTATCGTAGCTCCCCCCAAGACAGGTAAGACAATTCTTCTTAAGGATATTGCAAATGCTATTGCTGAAAACCATCCTGAGACATATATCATCATGCTTCTTATCGATGAGCGCCCCGAGGAGGTGACAGACATGGCCCGAAGTGTAAATGCGGAAGTGATTGCATCCACGTTTGACGAACCGGCTGAGCGCCATGTCAAGATTGCGGGAATTGTGCTCGAAAAAGCCAAACGTCTTGTGGAATCCGGACATGATGTGGTGATCATGCTCGACTCGATCACCCGTCTTGCGCGTGCCTATAACACCGTCTCTCCCGCGTCCGGCAAGATTCTTTCCGGTGGTGTGGATGCGAATGCCCTGCAACGGCCTAAACGTTTCTTCGGAGCTGCAAGAAATATTGAAAATGGAGGGTCGCTTACAATTATCGCCACAGCCCTGACTGAGACTTCGTCAAAGATGGATGAGGTGATATTTGAGGAATTCAAGGGCACGGGAAATATGGAACTTCAGCTTGATCGCAAACTGTCCAATAAACGTATCTTCCCCGCTGTCGACATTGTGGCTTCTTCTACACGTCGTGATGATCTCCTGCTCAGCGAAGAAACTCTCAATAGAATGTGGATTCTCCGCAACTATTTAGGAGACATGAACTCTCTTGAAGCCATGGAGTTCATCAAGAAACGCATGGAGATGACTCGATCGAATGAGGAGTTGCTGGTGACTATGGATAGATAATTTCCGGAATTAGATCCCATCTCCGGATATAAATAATCATGTATTAATTGATGACGACTATGAGCCATCTCGAAAAGACAAACGCTGCCAGAATACTGGATCGGCTGAAAATTCCATACGAGCTTGTGGAATATACGGTTGATCCTGACAATCTTGCCGCTGACCATGTGGCTGCTGAACTTGGAGAACCGATAGAGCAAGTCTTCAAGACGCTCGTCTTGAAGGGGGATAAAACGGGTCATATTGTCTGTGTGGTGGCAGGTAATCGGGAGGTTAATCTTAAGAAAGCGGCTAAAGTCTCCGGGAATAAAAAAGTGGAAATGATACCGATGAAGGATTTACTTCCCACCACAGGTTATATTCGAGGAGGGTGCACCGCTATAGGTATGAAAAAGCAATTCCCCACTTATCTCAGTGAGGAGGCTGTTGACTTTGATTTTATCTATGTAAGCGCCGGAAAACGAGGAATGCAGATAAAACTCGCTCCGATGGATCTGATCAAAGCGAGCGGAGCAAAAACTGCTGATATAACTGATATTCCTGCCTAAAAAGTGACGTCATAATATTTTTATCTGCCACCTGAAAAAATTTCCTGTCCCACAAATCATATCTGCATGAATACCTTTGGCACATATCTCCGTCTGACTACCTTCGGTGAAAGTCATGGCCCTGCCATCGGGGGAGTGCTCGATGGCTTTCCATCGGGAATTAAGATAGATTTCAATCTGATTACTGAAGCAATCGCTGAAAGAGCTACCGCGCAAGGTGTATATACCTCCGGCAGACGGGAACCCGATTTACCCGAATGGCTATCCGGGATTGACCCCGACGGTATATCCCTCGGTACTCCTATCGCATTTCTGGTGCGAAATATTGATTGTCGTGCTTCAGATTATGATAACCTGAAAAATGTCTATCGTCCGGGGCATGCCGACTATACCTGGGAAAAGAAATACGGGATACGGGATCATCGCGGAGGAGGACGAGCTTCGGCTCGTGAAACACTTGCTCGTGTCATAGGGGGAGCGTTAGCGATGCAGTTGCCAGAAATGAAGGGGATTGACGTATCGGCTGACCTCGAATCCGTGGGAGAGACGTCAGGCTCCCGAGATCTCCTTATCAAGGAAATTGAAAGAATCAGATTGCAGAATGATAGTATCGGAGGGATCGTCTCGTGTACTGTCACCGGAGTCGCGGTAGGAATAGGGGAACCGGTATTCGATAAACTTTCGACCCGCCTGTCGGCTGCCGTAATGTCAATCCCCGCTGTCAGAGGGGTTGAGATTGGACTCGGGTTTCAATCAGCCGGGATGAAAGGGTCGGAGAGTATGGATAAATTTATCCCCGATCCCGGCAATATGTATTTCAAGACCACCACAAACTTCTGTGGGGGGATTCAAGGAGGAATCTCCAACGGAATGCCGATTACTCTTAAAGTCGCATTTCACGCTACTCCAACAATATGTCGAAGAATTGAAACCATCAACTCGAACGGTGATGAAATCTCTGTTGATATCACCGGGCGTCATGACCCGTGTGTCGCTTTGCGTGGAGTGGCGGTGGTGAAAGCGATGATCCGGTTAGCTTTGGCTGATATGCTCCTCGCTGCAAAGTTGTAATTATGAAACTCTTTGAAAAGCTTTTCCCGGGGATTAAAGTTCAAAAAATTTCAATCAATGCTGGATTTTCGTGCCCTAACCGCGATGGAACAATCGGCAAGGGCGGATGTATCTATTGCGATAATTCATCTTTTACGCCAGCTTATTGTCTGACCGGAGATACCGTAGAGCAACAAATCACAAAAGGGAAGGAATTTTTTTCGCGGAAATATCCGGAGATGAAATATCTTGCCTATTTTCAATCTTTCACAAGTACCTACACATCTTCCCTGACGGATCTGAAAAATTTATATTCCTCCGCCCTTGCATCGGATGATATTGTCGGTTTAGTGATAGGAACCAGACCGGATACTTTCACATCTGAAATAGCACAGATTTTGGGGGAGATAAATCGGACACATCCCGTCATCGTGGAGATCGGAGCAGAAACTTCCCATGATAGAACGTTGTCTCTGATTAATCGACATCACACCTGGGGAGCGGTGTGCGATGCCGTGGAGTTAGCTAAAGAGAATGGTCTGCATGTCGGACTGCACCTGATTGCAGGATTACCCGGGGAGACGGAAGAAGATATCCTGACAACTATAGAAAAGGTATGTGATCTGGGGATCGATTCTTTAAAAATACATCAGCTTCAGATTATCAAGGGAACTCCGCTTCATATCCTTTGGAAACGGGGAGATATCGCAATCAATCCCTTCTCACTCGAAGAGTATCTTGACCTTTGTGTAAAAATTGTCAATCAGATAAACGGGCGTGTTGAGATCGAACGTTTCACAGCACAGGCTCCTCCGGGCAGTGTTATTGCACCAAGCTGGGGTATAAAAAATTATCAATTCACCGACATGTTGAAAAAGAGACTTAAGACATGTGAATAGAGGTTTGCTATTATGTATAGGTGAGTATGTATTAGGGTAGGCAACTATTCACGTCGTTTGCCGTTATATAAAAAGGGAAATCCCTTTTATCATACTTGTCAGGTTAAAAGGTCGTTATGTTCTGATGCCACATCTTTTATGACAAGAATGATGTATTGTCGATAAATACTAAAATGACTAAATCTAAATCGAATTGAATATGAAGGCAATTAAAACATTCCTTGTGTCAGGAACACTTCTCGCTGCATCATGCCCGATGTTTGCTTCCGTCACAATTACTCTCCCTGAGGGGACTCCCATATCATCAATTAATACGTCGCGTGTTTTGATTGAAGATTATCTTAAGTCCGGTAGTCGTCCGGCTTCTGTGGATGAAAATCTGACTGTAAGCGACAACAAAATAGTTTTCAATGAAACCATGGAGGGCGCGGCACGCTATGTGGCTGAACTGACTCCTACCGCTTCCCTTAGCTTTTTCACTACTCCCGGTGAAAGTCTGGTTATTGATGTGAAATCCATCGAGCCTATTGATTACGCTGTTTCAGGCTCACCGTTAATGGAGGGAATTTATGATATTGATTCAAAGATTGTGCCGGTATATTCCGAGCTTAGAGGTCTCAATTCTGCAGCCGCTGACTATCAGGCTCAGTTGGAAGCTTTAGTTAATAAATATAACACTATCCTTCTTGATTATGTAGCGGAAAATCCCGGGTCTCCGGCTTCTGCATACGCCCTTACTATGTTGGATGGTGAAGATTTCTTTAAGGGATATGAGAAACTTAACGATGAGGGAAAAAAATCTGTTCTTTTCCCGATGGTAAGCCAGAAATATGAACGTGAAGAGAAAGTGGTAAAACTACAGCGTCTCCAGGCAGAGTTGTCTTCCGGAGAAAAGGTCGCTCCTGAAATTGAGCTTCCGGATATGGATGGTAAGATCGTTAAACTCAGTGATTTCAGAGGTAAATGGGTAATCATAGACTTCTGGGGGTCTTGGTGCGGATGGTGTATCAAGGGTTTCCCGAAGCTAAAGGAAGTCTACGAGGCTAATAAGGATCGTCTTGAAGTCTTTGGTGTAGACAATGGAGATACTCCGGAAGCTTGGAAAGCAGCAGTGGCAAAATATTCCCTCCCTTGGATCAATGTTTATAATGCCGGTAGTAATGATCGCTTTGCTAATGATGTGCTTGCAGAATATGGGGTCCAGGGATTTCCGACCAAGGTTATTGTCAATCCGGAAGGGAAGATAGCTAATATCACCACCGGGGAAGACCCGAATTTCTTTACCATTCTCGAAAGTCTGATGAAGTAAGGGTCATTTTTAGCCCCGACTCATAATAAACGGGGTTTGAAGCCCGGGGACATCGACAATAATTAAAATAATTGGAAGGTGTTGCATAACCAAAGTAGACCGGTTATGCAACACCTTCAACTATATTTTGAAAAAGAGTTTAATGATGGATAACAAAAAAGAGATTACACCTGATCGGCATAATCTCTTTTGGGGGTGAAAGATGGGTCTCGAACCCACGACCTACGGAACCACAATCCGTCGCTCTAACCAACTGAGCTACATTCACCATATTCACTTTTTTCAGGATTCAACTCTATTGATTCCCCTTAAAAGCGTTGCAAAGTTACAATCTTTTTTTCGATTACACAAATTTAATATTAAAAATTTCAAATTTTAATTTAAAAATTTATGTAATCCCGTTATTCAAATTATAAAAATTCAGACTCCGACTCAAACAATTGTTGGGAACTGTGCAGATTTAAAGCATGTTGCTATTTTATAAGTCATGTTTTATATTTTGATACCTGAGAATCCCATGAACGCCATTGCGAGAAGTCCGGCACATATCAGTGCAAGCGGAATACCCTTCATCCCCTTGGGTACGGGAATGAGATCAAGGTGCTCCCTGATACCGGCAAATATCCATAACGCAAGAGTAAACCCAATGGCCGTGGCAAAACCATAGACTACCGATTCCATTAGATTAAAACCTTTCTGAATCACAAGGATTGCTACTCCAAGGACAGCACAGTTGGTTGTAATTAAAGGGAGAAACACACCTAACGACTGATAAAGTGCAGGCGTGATTTTCTTCATCACTATCTCAAGTAGCTGCACAAGGAAAGCAATCACGAGGATAAAAACAATCGTTTGTAAAAATTGCAATCCCAGGGGATTAAGTACATACGTCTGCAACAACCATGCAACAACAGTCGCTAACGTTATCACAAAAGTAACCGCCGCTCCCATTCCAAGCGCGCTGCTTATACGTTTTGATACCCCAAGAAAGGGACATATCCCCAGGAATTGGGCAAATACTATATTATTGATAAATATAGCGGTTATTATAATTGAAAAATAGGTCAGCATGTCTTACGGATTTTATTTACAATGGCGATAAGATATCCCAGAGCTATGAATGCTCCGGGGGCTAACACAAAGAGCAGCATCCCGTAGTCTTCAGGGTAGATATTCACTCCGAACAAGCTTCCGGTGCCTAAAAATTCCCTGGTTCCTCCAAGCAAAGTCAAGGCAAATATAAAGCCTATCCCGCATCCGAGTCCATCGAGAATGGAAGAGAAGACTCCGTTTTTACCGGCAAATGCTTCTGCCCTTCCAAGCAATATGCAATTGACCACGATCAACGGAATGAAGATACCCAGGGATTCATTTAAAGCCGGAAGCCAAGCGTTAACTACTAATTGCAATACGGTCACAAATGATGCAATCACCACTATATAAGCGGGAATGCGGACCTTATCCGGTATAAACGATTTCAACATCGAGACAACCGCATTCGAGCATACGAGGACAGCGGCTGTGGCAAGACCCATCATAAGTCCGTTCATGGCAGATGACGTTGTGCCGAGAGTGGCGCACATCCCGAGCAGGAGCACGAACACCGGATTCCCCGGGATAATGCCGTTATAAAATATTTTCCAGTATTTATTCATTGCTCTCTTTTGATTTATTGGATTTCGAGGCGCCGCTGCTTGCATCTGTTTTCTCGGCGCTCGCCATATCTATTCCGGTTTTTTGTGCATATCGGGAGTAAGCTTGATATGCATCGCGCATCGCCTCAAGAAAGGCGCGCGAGGATATTGTGGCCGCTGTAATGGCATCTATTTCTCCTCCAGCATCCTTGCTCACATAAAATGATACATTCCCCGGATTTTTCCCTAAGACACTCCTGGAAGCGGTCGGATCGCGAAACCATGTCTCCATCTTTGAGCCGAGCCCCGGCGTCTCTGCCATTTGCAGAACTCGATAATCGTTCACTGTCCCATCCTTTTCGAAACCGCACATTATCGTTATCTCCCCGGAAAATCCATTCATTGAAGAACCCTTCACGGCGGCTCCGTTTAGCTCATCGTCAAGAATAGCCGGATAGACTGTAAATTCTACACCATTGATTTCTGTGATCCATTTGTCTTCTTCCGGATTATTATTAAAAGGGGGTGCAACTTCGCGGATGGCTGAAGTCTGTTGCTCCATAGCCTGCCGAGCTATCGGCTCTTTAGTCAGAGCATATACACCGCCCAGCACCCCTCCTGCCACGACAGTAATGACTCCTAGGGAAAGAATCATATTGGGTAAAGTTGATTTTAATTTCCTCATAATCTTAGATCTTATCCTTCCCCTAATATAAATTTTTTAAACAGGGGAACGATTTATGATTGTTAATTCACGGATCCCTTTTGCATCCTTGTTGCCTCACGCGCGCCAAATGCTGTTGGACGGCAATACAGGTTAATTAGTGGAGTAACGCTGTTCATGAGCAGGATAGCGAAGGAGACACCCTCCGGATATGATCCGAATCTCCGGATTATAATGGTAATGAACCCAATCATAAAGCCGTAGATCAGCTGGCCCTTTCTTGTCATCGGAGATGTGACGTAGTCGGTGGCCATAAATGAGGCTCCTAAAATAAGACCACCTGCAAAAAGATCAAGCAATGGATTCCCACCGAAAATCCAAGAAAATAAAGCTGCGCTTCCAAGCACTGAAACCGGGATATGCCAGGTCACAACTTTCGTGATCAGCAGATAGGCCAGCCCTAACAAGATAGCAAGGGCACCGACTTCACCGAGCGAACCATTCATGTGTCCGATTGCCATATCCATAAAGTTGACTTCTGAAAGAGGGATAGGATTGTCAGATATCTTTAATCCCTGAAGAAGCGTGGCGCCACTCCATCCATCAGCCATGGTGCCGGTGTCGCTCCATCCGGAACTCACGTCCGTCGGCCATGTCGTCATAGCTGCCGGGAAAGAAAGAAGAAGGAAGACTCTTCCGACCAGTGCAGGATTCCATATATTACACCCTAATCCACCGAAGCTCATCTTTCCGATACCTATCGCCACGACAGCTCCGATCATTACCATCCACCAAGGGAGAATTGACGGCAGATTAAATGCCAACAGGAGACCTGTCACCACGGCTGAACCATTTGAGATTGTCTCCGGACGATGGAAAAGAAAGCGGTTGATACACCATTCCACAAATACACAGGTCACTATGCTGATCAGTGAAACATATAATGCGGGGAGACCGAATGTCCACACTGCGACTCCCCATGCTGGAAGCATTGCCAACACCACACGCCACATAGTCAAATCAACCGTATTTCGCGTATGGATATGGGGGGATAAAGAGATGGTGAGTTTATTACTCATTGATGTTTTTTTATTAATTTCCCGGTAGGGGAGGGATAATCTTTTATTTATTTTCTTGATTGAATCTTTCGAAGTTGCGCTTTGCCGAGTTTTATGTAATCTAAAATCGGACGTGACGAGGGACATACATAACTGCAGCATCCGCATTCGATACATGCCGATACCTGATGTGCACCCATTTCCTCCCAAAGATTATTTTCACCTTGAAGCATGAGTAGATATGGTTCAAGTCCCATCGGACAGTGATCCACACAGGCGGAACATCTGATGCACATTTTAGATGGCTTGCGATATTGCTGTACACCGGTAATGACTACAATCCCGCTTAATCCTTTGGTTGTGGGTGAAGATAGCTGGGATATCGCGCGCCCCATCATCGGACCTCCGGCAATGACTTTACATTCTCCTGCCGGAAGACCTCCGGCTGCTTCTATAAGCTTTTCGATGGGGGTGCCGATCTTTACGAGATAATTCCCGGGATTTGAAAGGGAATCACCGGTGACAGTCACTATTCTTTCAGTCAACGGACGGCGATTGGCAATTGCATCCCACACGGAATATGCTGTCGCAACATTGTCAACAATCGCTCCGGCATCTATTGGAAGCCCCCCTAATGGGACACGCTTACCTATGACAGCCTCTATCAGTTGCTTCTCTCCCCCCTGAGGATACTTCTTTTTGAGCGTTACGACGCTGATTCCGGGGAAAAGCTGGGAATTTGCCGCGGTGGTCATAGCTGCGATCGCTTGTGGCTTATTCTCCTCTATCCCGACAATACACCGTTCCACACCCACTGCACGCATCAAAAGCAGGGCTCCTTTCAATATCTCTTCAGGATGTTCACGCATCAACCGGTCATCGCAGGTGAGCATCGGTTCACATTCAGCACCATTGAGAATCACCACTTCCACTTTTTTCCCTGCAGGAACCGAAAGTTTCACTCTCGTAGGGAAGGTGGCGCCTCCGAGACCCACAATTCCATTTTCTCCAATCTCGTCAATGATCTCCGATGCAGTCAGAGAATCAATCTCAAACTGACTTCTCGGGGAGACTTCGGCATTCGGACTATCCTCATCCGCAATAATGACCACAGAATCGCGCCAGAATCCCTGCATGTCTCGTGTCGGTTCGATTTTCTTGACTATACCGCTTACCGGTGAGTGAACGGGAGCACCGACAAATCCTCCGGCGTCAGCTATCTTCTGTCCTGCATCCACATGGTCGTTAACCTTCACAATACATTTCGAAGGGGCTCCGATACTTTGTGTCAGCATGATGCGATATTCCGAACCCTCGTCAAATATTCTTGTGGGGCTGTCGGCAGTTAATTTATCGGGTGAAGGGTGAATACCACCTATTCTGAAAGTCTTCATAATATTACTTTTCTATTTCTTTCATCGCATCAGCGGACACGGGTGACAGATTGTGGATACTATGACGCGGGCATGCTTCGATGCACTCACCACACCCCAAACATTTCTCACTATCGATATGTGCGAGGAATTGCTCAATTGTAATAGCCTCATGCTCACATTTTTTCTTACACAGTCCGCACCCGATACACGCCACTTTACATTCCTTCATGGCTATCGGACCTTTGTCGCGATTCGCACAAGTCACAGCGACCCACGGGCGGTCAGCATCGTATTGAGCCAACTCTACAATATGACGAGGACAGGAGACTACGCATTTACCGCATCCCACACACTTTGAGAGATCAATCTCAGGAATTACCGACTCTTCAGTCAGCTTCATAGCCCCGAAGGGACACGCTTTGACACAATCGCCACATCCGAGACACCCGAAAGTGCAATCCGACTCCCCTTGATAAAGAGAGGCTTCTATGGCACATGATGTCACACCGTCATATCTGTTGAGCGGAGGTCGATTATCGCAGGTCGCGCTACACAGCACTCTCGCTTTCTTAACAATCGGTGAGACTGCTGACAAACCTAATGTATCCGCTATCCGGCGCATCCCTTCCGCGGCAAGACTATTACAATTCAAACCATCGAGGGTGTCAGATGTGGCACATTTTTCTGCAAATGCACGGCATCCGCTAAATCCACATCCTCCGCAATTCGCACCCGGAAGCAGCTCCTCAACTTCTGCAATCTTCGGATTCTCATCGACCCGAAAATGGGTGGCGGCAACGTATAATAGAACGGCGGCAATAATGCCGATTACACCGAGCACTATTACTGATACTATAATTATATTCAAGGTAATCAGTCTTTTATGGTATTTATTATATCAAATGAGAACTCATGGGCAATTTTGTTGCGACAGAGATAGAGCATCACGAAAAAGAGAATGGTTACACCTAAGCCACAGAGTGCCGACAGGAGCTGATTTCCTGTCATAAGGAAAATTGCAACCATCACCGCAACCAATGCAAAGGACGGGAAGACCGTTGCCAGCATTATTGCCTTTCGATGCATCCTTTCAGTGCCTCTGACCGTCACCCTGTCTCCAACTTTGAAGCGCGTGGCATTACGGGTTGCAATCTCTATCTTGTTACCATTTTCCATGCCATTTCCACCGGCGATATTACATAACTTTGCAGCAGGACAAGATCCGCATTCTCCCGACTCATCCACAAGCACATAGACAATCCCGCGACGGGGTTCGGTGCCGGTGACGACTCCCTGATGCTCTATATAATCAGTAAACTGTTCATCCATGCCCCAAAATTAATAAAATTCTCCCAATCCCCGAAATCCAAAGTTTCATTATAACGGCCACTTATCCAAGTTGAAAATGATAGCCTGATCTACTCAAGAAACATCTTCTGCACAAGCGAATAAACATACGGTCGGAATTGAGGATTTTTTCAGGAATAAAGAATAAAAATATGGCGGGAATTAAACTTTTTTATAATAGTGGCGTCAGAATTATTGTATGAAAAAAACACGATTCCAATTCTTAATCTTATCCGCATCCGTTATAATTGCTTTAGGATCGGGACTCATTTCCACAGCTTTAGCTGCTTCTTTGAAAGGACGCATCGTTGACATAAATAAGGAAGTTCTGCCGGGTACGTCCGTGAAACTCATCTCCTTTCCGGATACAGTCCAGAGGGGCTACATGATGGCTGACGATGCGGGTAGGTTCCAATTTGATAATGTCGATAAGGGGAATTATATCCTCTTTCTGGAAATGTTAGGGATGGATGATGTGGCCCGGAATGTTGACATCCCGGATTCAACCTCAATAATCGATCTCGGTGATATTGAACTTTCAGAAAATGCCCATACTCTTGAAGAGGCAGTCATAACTGCAGTAAAGGCAGCCGTGATTGCCAAGCAGGATACTATCGAATTCAATGCCGGCTCTTTCCGCACCGCTCCGAACGCTATGGTGGAAGATTTGCTTAAGAAGCTTCCAGGCGTGGAAGTCGGAAGTGACGGCTCAATCACTTCCGGTGGAAAAACAGTTTCGAAGATTCTTGTAGACGGGAAGGAATTTTTTGCCGATGACCCTAAGATGGCTACGAAGAATCTTCCGTCGAACATAGTGGAGAAGGTGCAGGTGGTCGATCGAAAGAGTGATGCCGCGCGTCTCACCGGAATTGATGACGGGGAGGAGGAAACGGTCATCAATCTGACCGTGAAGAAGGGTATGAATAACGGATGGTTCGGCTCTGTCGGAGCCGGATTTGGCACAGATAACCGCTATCAGGGTTCGTTTAATGTTTCTCGTTTTTCCAACGGAAATCAGTTTACAATTCTCGGAGGTGGAAATAATATAAATGAACTCGGTTTTACGGATTCCGGACGAGGAAGATTTCGTGATTTCGGGGGTAATAACGGTATAAATACCTCCCAAAATATCGGTATTAATTTCAATGTCGGCAATGAGGAAAAGTTTAGAGTCGGAGGTAACGTGATGTATACCCATTCCGACCGCGACTCAAGAAGGCGCAGTGAGATTCAAAATCTTCTCGCCGATTCCACGAGCTTTCAATCCGGAGGAAATAAATCGCGAGACAAGGGTCATAATCTTCGTGCTGATTTCCGGATGCAGTGGAATATCGATGAATATAATGTGATTGATTTCCGACCCCGTTTCAGTTTTAATACACGTCAATCCACACTGGTCGATTCAACCCTCTTGCGTTCGGGTGCCAGAGATGGTAAGAAGGTTAACAATAATAAGAACGCTCAATATAATCAGGGTACAAGCTACGAATTCAGAGGCGATCTCATCTACAATCATAAATTTAAAAACCGCACGGGTCGCTCGTTGAGCTTCATGTTGAAATATGATTTCTCCAATACAACTCAACATTCAACAACATGGAGCGATATCGAATATTTCCTTCGTCAGGAAGATAGTGAGAGTCTTTACAGATTTATTGACCAGAAGAATTGGAGCAATTCTGTGGAAGGACGTCTCACCTGGACCGAGCCGTTCGGAGATGCTTCCAAAGGTCATTTCTTCAATGTGGCCTATCGAGCCTCATATAAATGGAACAATGCCGACAAGTTAACATACGGCTTACCATTACCCGACAATACGGAGAATTTCTTTCCCCCTTTGCTTACATCAGTGCCTGCCGGTGGAGTTGAAGAAACCAATCTCTCCAATAGATTCCGCAATGAATTTATGACCCAGGAATTGCAGGTGGGGTATAAACGATCAACAAAGAAGCTCAATCTTGATGCGGGTCTCTTATTCTCCCCCTCTTCTTCCAAGAGTGTTGACCTTATCAATTCTGCGCGTAATATTCCGACGCGATGGGTATGGAACGTTGCACCCTATGCACGTTTCCGCTATCGTTTTTCCGACCAATCAAGCATTATGGCCAATTATCGTGCGCGCACATCTGCTCCTTCCATCACAGCGCTTCAACCCGTGGCAGACGTATCGGATCCTCTCAATATCAAGCAGGGTAATCCGGATCTGAAACCTACATTCACTCAAAGTGTAGGTGGACATTTCAATAGCTACGATGTGGACACTCAACGTTCCATCATGGCAGCCTTCAATGCTTCGTTCTCCCTTAATACCGTTGTCAACAAGACTATTTCCGATCCGGAAACGGGAGCAAGAACCACAACCTATGAGAATGCTAACGGTGATTGGAACGTGTTTATGATGGGGATGGTGAATCAGCCATTCCACAACCGGCACTGGAGATTCAATGCACGCCTTGGAGCTAAATTCTCTTCAAATGCAGGATACATTAACGGTGAATTCAACCGTAGCGGAAATCTTAGAGTGAATCCGACAGCCGGGTTGACATACAGTAATGACCTGTTTCAGATGACTCTCAATCCGACATACACATTCAGCATGGCTCAAAACTCATTGCCGATGCAGCGCAATCAATATACTCATGCATACGGATTTGATACCAACGCTCAGCTTGATCTCCCATTCGGACTTTCCATTTCGACTGATCTCTCTTTCTCCAGTTCCACGGGTTATTCAGCAGGATTTAACTCCAATCAATGGCTTTGGAATGCTCAGATCTCTTATTCCACATTGCGCGATAAGTCCCTTACTTTTTCGGTCAGGGCATACGACCTCCTCGGACAGAAAAAGAATATCTCCCGCTCCGTCAGTGCAAATATGATTTCCGATATGGAATATAATGATTTGACACGATATGTGATGTTTGGTGTGACTTGGAAATTCAATACTCTTCAAAAGAAAGTGACCCGCAGCTACGAACCCGGAGATATGCCTCCGCCACCACCGGGTTTAGGCAATGGCGAGCGTCCCTCCGGTCCTCCTCCCGGTGGAGGCGCCCCGATGGGCCCACCTCCCGGACGTTTTTAAATATTTCAAATATGAAGAATTGTTGTTATCCCTGTTTCCACTTAACATTTTTTGTGGAAACAGGGATAAACTTTTATATCCGGAAAAGGGTTTTAATATTGAAATTACGCTCTTAAAGGATAGAGTGAGATTATTCAGAAATAAAATTAATTATAACAAAATTATGGCAAATGTAAAATTTATGGGGAATGAACTGAGGACTTCCGGAGAACTCCCCGCCGTGGGTTCGGTTGCTCCCGAGTTCGTCTTAACAGGTCAAGACCTTAATGATATTACCCTTGAGTCTTTGAAGGGTAAGCAAGTTGTGTTAAATATTTTTCCGAGTCTGGATACTGATGTATGCGCAGCTTCGGTGCGTCGTTTCAATCAGGATGCCGTGAAATATCCTGACACCGTTGTGTTGTGTGTTTCTAAAGATCTCCCGTTTGCTGCAGCTCGCTTTTGTACTGTCAATGGTATTGAGAACGTTAAGACAGCATCTGGTTTCCGTTCAGATTTCGGAAAGACTTATGGAGTAGACATTGAAGAGGGACCTTTCAAGGATCTTTATGCACGTGCGGTAGTAGTTATCGGTAAAGACGGAAAAGTAAAAGGTTCCCAGCTCGTGGAAGAAATCACCAACGAGCCCGATTATGCAGCCGCGGAAGCGTTACTTGCATAATCTGGACTTTAATAAAAATCAGACCTCCCGAACCTCTATGTATATGAGGCGGGGTTCTACCGGGGAGTAACAGGAAAATGAAGATGTAAAATTTGTTAAATAAAAAACTGGTCGGGCTGAAAATGAGCCCGACCAGTTTTTTGATTATAAGTGTGGATTGTTATTTCACAACTTTGAGTGTTTTGCCTGCGCTTACTGCTACATAGATACCCTTCGGCAGGTCGCTGAGAGCGAGGGAACCGTTGGCTGATGCGATACGCTTCCCGGCTACAGTGTAGAGAGTAATCGATGCATTATCGGCAGTTGAGAGGATGTTGTTGCGAACAACCATTGAGTTTTCAGTGGATACGACTTTGATGCCTGTGCCTGTGCCATCATCGAATTTCACTGTCATGCTTCCGAGATCAACGGTAATTTCAAGATCACCGCCTGACCATCCGGGGATGCTCCAATTACCTTTGCCATATACGCAAGGTCCGTTGTAGACACCGTTGCTAAATTCTACTGATACTGACTGACCGTCATACGGTCCTGATCCAATGGAGGGTAAAGATCCGTTTTCACCCCATTCTCCGAGTTCTGTATAGAAACGGAAAATAAGATCACCGGCATCGATGTTGAAATTACCGTAATAGGTATCATCTCCAATTTTTTGAAGCGGCATAGCGTTGGAGGTAATGGTCCAGTTTTGCGGTGAGCCTACCAAATAGATAACTTCGGCACTCTCTGGTTTCTCGGGTATGGAACCTTCTGAAGGATAGAAAGAGTAATTCCAATTCTGCCAATCAACTTCGACAGTGAAATTTCCACCCCCGAAATTAGCCATACCGCAGTTGTCGCATGAAGCATTGCCTAAGATAGCTTCTTTGATTTCGGTCTCTGGAGCGAAAAGAGTCACGGGACCATACATGGCTCCGACGTAAAGTGAATTGTCGTTCCAATTAACGGTTGGGGTGGTGAAGATTTTGAATGTACCTTTGTTTGCAGCTACATTTTCAAAAGTTCCTTCATAGACACTCTTTGTGGAGTTGTAATCCAATTTGATTGTGGAATTCCAGTCAGTCAGGTCTCCCACGAGATAAAGTGCTTCCGGATTGGAAACAGGTTGACCTTCAGCAGCGATTGATAAAGTTTTTGCGGTCCAGTCGACATCGATAGTCACTTTGCCTCCATAATAGTTGCAGAAAGAAATGTTTGATGTGCCTTGTTCGGTAAGCTCAATACTATGTGCATCACTGTCAATAGTAAAGGTCGCAGGAGCATCGCTGAAAAGGGGACCTTCCTGATATTTTGAAGAACCATAAACAACTGAGGAATCTTCCCATGAGTTAGCTTTTGAACTGAAAAGCTTAAATATGAAATATACAGGGTACATCTCCCCCTGTTGTCTTTCATATACAAAGGTGTAATGCCCCGGATTAGCGGCATCAGGAGTGGCTGAAAAGCGTGCGGCATCAAAAGATTCTGACCCGGGTAAGGTCCAATCATTCACACTACCCACCAAATATAGGGCTTCGGGAGCATCATCCGCAAAAGTCGGGAGAATACTCATAGCAGCTCCCAGCATAACAAGTAAGAATTTTTTCATACGTCAATTAGATTAAATCGGTAATATGATTGTAAGTGTTATTTTTAGATTCACAAAACTAATAAAAAATAATACATGATACAAATGAGAGAGATTTTTTTCGTAATTTTGCATTTTGAGCAAACAATTTCCATATGAGATATTTCTCGGAGGAAAGTTTTGGATCGTTGAAAGAGATGTTTCCCGGATATTAATAGAATTTTATAATATATGATACGACCGATATATGTTTATGGTCAGCCGGTGCTTCGGCGTGAGACTGAAGATATAGCGCCTGACTATCCGGATCTGAAGGAGTTGATAGCTGACATGTTTGAGACAATGTATAATTCCGACGGAGTCGGATTGGCTGCTCCTCAGATAGGACTTCCTATAAGCGTGGTGGTGATTGACGGTTCGGTAATCGGAGATACGTTTGAGGAATGCAAGGATAGCAAGATGGTGATAATCAATCCTGAGTGGGAGGTTCTTGAGGATGTCGAGCCTGTGAGCAGGGAAGAGGGGTGCCTGTCTTTGCCCGGACTTTCCGAGCCGGTGAAAAGATATGAACACGTTCGTCTGAATTGGCTTGATGAAAATTTCGAAGAGCATGAACAGGAGTTTTCCGGTTATCTTTCAAGGATAATCCAGCATGAATGCGATCATCTCTTGGGAACTGTCTTCACTGACCGTATAAATCCTATCAGAAAGCAACTAATTAAAACAAAACTGAATAATCTGGCTAAAGGGAAGGTTTCCTGTTCCTATCGCACAAAAAAGAACTAATTTATGGCTGACGATAAAAAGATAATTTTCTCAATGGTGGGAGTAAGTAAGATTATTCCGCCTCAAAGACAAATCCTCAAAGATATTTATCTGTCATTCTTTTATGGTGCCAAAATCGGTATCATCGGACTTAACGGTTCCGGAAAGTCGACATTGCTTAAGATTATTGCCGGAATAGATAAGGAATATCAGGGTAATGTGGTTTTCTCGCCCGGTTATTCAGTGGGTTATCTTGAGCAAGAGCCGAAGCTTGATCCCGACAAAACAGTCAAGGAGGTGGTGATGGAAGGTGTGAAACCTGTGACCGACCTTTTGGCGGAGTATGACGCGGTCAATAATGCGTTTGCTGATCCCGAAGTGCTTGAAGACCCCGAGAAGATGGACAAACTGATAGCGCGTCAGGCTGAATTGCAGGATAAACTGGATGCTTGTGATGCCTGGAATATTGACAATAAGCTTGAGCGTGCAATGGACGCACTCCGTTGTCCGCCGGATGAACAGAAGATAGCGACCCTTTCAGGAGGAGAACGCCGCCGCGTTGCGCTCTGTCGTCTTCTGCTCCAGCAACCGGATATTCTTCTCCTTGACGAGCCTACCAACCACCTTGACGCTGAGTCAATAGATTGGCTTGAACAGCATCTACAGCAATATCCCGGCACTGTGATCGCAGTTACACACGACCGTTATTTCCTTGACCATGTTGCAGGGTGGATTCTTGAGCTCGATCGTGGGGAGGGTATTCCCTGGAAAGGTAATTATTCATCCTGGCTTGATCAGAAGACCAAACGGATGGCTCAAGAGGAGAAACAGGCAAGCAAGCGCCGCAAGACTCTCGAACGCGAGCTGGAGTGGGTGCGCATGGCTCCAAAGGCCCGTCAGGCAAAAGGAAAGGCGCGTCTGTCGAGCTACGACCGTTTGCTCAATGAAGATCAGAAACAGCGCGAGGAGAAGCTGGAAATCTATATTCCCAATGGACCTCGCTTGGGTAATAAAGTTATTGAATCAGTCCATCTTGCCAAGGCATTCGGTGATAAAGTCCTCTTTGATGACCTGAATTTTATGCTTCCTCCGAACGGAATAGTAGGAGTGATTGGTCCTAATGGTGCCGGTAAAACAACCCTATTCAAACTGATAATGGGTCTTGAGAAGCAAGACAAAGGTGAATTTGAAGTAGGAGAGACCGTTAAGATCGCTTACGTGGATCAGAATCATAAAGATCTCTCACCTGAGAAAACAGTCTACGAGGTTATCTCGCAGGGTGTAGAGTCATTCCGTATGGGTGGAAGAGATATGAACGCACGCGCTTATCTGTCGAAGTTCAACTTTGCAGGTGCCGATCAGGAAAAGAAGATCGGGGTATTGTCCGGTGGTGAGCGTAACCGTCTGCATCTTGCGATGGCTCTGAAAGAAGAGGGGAATGTATTGTTGCTTGACGAGCCGACGAATGATATTGATGTCAATACTTTGCGAGCCTTGGAAGAAGGTCTTGAGAATTTTGCGGGTTGTGCGGTTGTTGTCAGCCACGACCGATGGTTCCTTGACCGTATCGCAACCCACATACTTGCTTTCGAAGGTGACAGCCGTGTGACTTTCTACGAAGGTTCTTACAGTGACTACGAGGAATTCCGTCGCAAACGTGATGGTAAAGATGATACTCCTCACCGTATTAGATACCGTAAACTTACAGCGGATTGATCCTAAAATAAAGAATAAAAAAGGCAGCGAACGCTGCCTTTTTTTATATGTTGGATCGTGAGTTGAGCCAGTCAGTCAGGATCAGGGTGGCTGCCATTTCATCCGCAAGCTCTTTTCTTTGACGGTCACTTTTCTTGAAGCCGGCGGCGAGCATCTCGCGATGGGCTATAGTGGATGTGAAACGCTCATCGAACATCTGGACTGGTATTTCCGGCAGTATCTTTTTCAGTCGACCGAGGAACGGGATGATATATCGCATGCTTTCCGATTCTTCTCCGCGCATGGTTGTAGGATGACCCACGATGATAGTATCCACTTGTTCTCTGGAACAGTAATCAATCAGGAAATCCTCAAGGTCGCAAGTTCTGACCGTGGGCAATCCGTTAGCAGAGATACGAAGATTATCTGTGACGGCAATGCCACACCGCTTACGCCCGTAATCAATAGCAAGAACTCTTCCCATCAAGATGACTCCTTACACGAGATGGGCTATCCACTCTTTGCGGTTGCCCGGGAGAAGGTCGATAACAGGAATCTCAATCATGGTGTAGCACCCCGGCTTCAACCGCATGGAAGCGCGGGCAACGCAGACAAGAATCTGCCCGGTCAGGGCCGGGTTGTTTATCTTCATGTCAAACTCCAAGAGCTGATTCTGAGTCTTTCCGCTGACACCCTTGCGCACCAGATTTACTCCGTGACCCATATCCTTGAGCAAATCTACATCAGCCACGGCTGAGACGTGTGTCTCATCATTGACAAAATATGGGTCAGCCTTAATGGCAGCAGCCACTTTCTCAAGTTCGTAGCCGGGTTTAAGTTTCACATATACCATTCGGCGGTGAATACCTGTACCGGTAGGGATTGTCATGGATAATGCATCTTCCACACCTTCGATTGCCTTCACGGCTACAGTGTGGCCCATCGACATCCCTGGCCCGAAGTTAGTATAAGTCACACCCTTTGGAGCTATCGCCTCCATGAGCGCGCGAACGACTGAGTCACTCCCGGGATCCCATCCGGCGGAAATTACACTAACGTGACCTGCCTTGCGGGCTAACTCATCAATTTCAGCATGGAGAGCAGGTATTCCGGTATGAATATCAAAACTGTCGACGGTATTTATTCCTAATTCAAGAGCTTCAAGGATATGCTCGCGAACTTTGCGGCTTGGCACAGCTAAAATGGCGACATCGACATCCTGCATCTCTTTAAGAGAACCAAAAATGGGGTAACGTGCCGGAATGTCGCCACGCTCCTGAGGATTGCGTCTCACTATCCCTGCTATTTCAAAATCAGGTGCGGCTTCAAGTGCCTCAAGTGTAAATCGCCCGATGTTGCCATATCCGACAACTGCTACACGTATCTTTTTCATAAGAGAATAGATATTATGGAGAATAGATTATAAATTAATAGATATAAGATTTCGGAACTACTTGGGGAATGAATCAGTTAAACTATTAGCATAAGATAAGTGGTTGGTTAATAGTTATATGAAATTCAAAACTCCTTTCCGTCCGTTGCAAAATTAGTGAAAAAATCTAAAAAAAGGTTTTGCCACCCCTATATTTTTTTGTAATTTTGCGCTCTGAAAAAGCGGGGTATAACCCATAATTTCCCGAATGACTTTCATCCGTCAGATTGAGAAATCTTGCGTGGAAATCGGATTGTTTTTACTGGGATTTCTTTATAAATATAGGTAAAATTTCTATGGATTGGTTATTAGATCTTATTAAACCTCACAATCTTGCGCTGGCAAATAGTATATTATTATACTCGTTTGTGATATTCGCGGGTATTTATCTGGGCAAGATAAAAATATTTGGAGTCTCCCTGGGTGTTACATTTGTATTATTTGTAGGAATTCTTGTGGGACATTTCGGATATGAAGTGGAAGCCAATACACTTCATTTTTTGCGGGAGTTTGGCTTGATCCTCTTTATCTTCTCAATCGGTATGCAGGTTGGTCCGGGATTCTTCTCTTCATTTAAAGAGGGTGGAATACGCCTGAATATGCTTGCCATGCTGGGAATCTTGCTGAATGTTCTCATCACGATTGGAATCTATTTTATTCAGGGAGGTGCTGAGGGTGACACTTCAATACAGCAGATGGTGGGGATTATGAGCGGAGCCGTGACTAATACCCCCGGGCTTGGTGCCGCGCAACAGACGGTGCTTCAAGTTAACGGTTCGTATGAAATTTCCCAGCAGATGTCTATGGGGTATGCAGCTGCATATCCTCTCGGTGTGGTGGGGATCATATTAACCATGATTATTCTGAAGGGTATCTTCCATGTCAATATCAGCAAAGAGATAAAAGAGGTGGAAGATGAGCAGAAAGAATCACAACTCGCGCCTCATATCGTTACTTTTAAAGTAACAAATGAGTTGATGGCGGGACTCTCGATTCTTAAGATACACAATCTGATAAGTAGCAATTTCGTGATTTCCCGTATTGAACGCCCGGATGGGGAGATACTCATTCCGCGTTCATCCTCCACAATAGAATTGGGAGATCTGGTGCTTGTGGTTTGCTCGATTCAGGATGAGGAAACGTTCATGCGCTTCATCGGACCGAAGGTGGATAAAAAATGGGAGATGGATAAAGGTCCGGTCGTTTCGCGAAGGATTCTGGTGACTCGCACCGAATACAATGGGGTGCGTCTCGGTTCATTACGTCTTCATGCAGCCTATTCTTTGAATGTGACGCGAGTTAATCGTGCAGGTATTGATCTTTTGGCTGACCCCAGTTTGCGTCTTCAGATGGGTGACCGCTTGACTGTTGTCGGGAAGATAGACGATATCAATATGCTCGCTTCAAAACTTGGAAATTCAATGAAGCGTCTGAATGAACCGAATCTGGTGACAATGTTTATCGGTATTTTTCTCGGAATTCTTGTGGGATGTATCCCATTGCAGTTCCCAGGGATGTCTGTGCCGATGAAGCTTGGTCTGGCTGGGGGACCGTTGGTTGTGGCAATTCTTATCAGTGCTTACGGGCCTAAATTCCATCTTGTGACTTATACCAACTCATCTGCCAATCTGCTTTTGCGTGAAATTGGTATCTGTTTATTCCTTGCATCTGTAGGTATTGCTGCCGGAAAGGACTTTGCTGCCACCGTGTTTAATTCCAGAGGTGCTCTATGGGTACTTTATGGATTTATCATCACTACGGTGCCGTTGCTTATAGTCGGTATTATTGCCAGATGGAAATATAAGATCAATTACTTAGGTATCATAGGAATGATGAGTGGTAACTATACGGATCCTCCGGCTCTCGCCTATGCGAACAAGGTTGCAAATAACGATCATCCGGCTGTGGCGTATTCTACGGTTTACCCATTGACAATGTTCATGCGAGTCATTGTGGCCCAATTGCTCATTCTTTGTTTTATGTAATTGAAACCGGAAACGAATGTAGCTGCCGATTAGGCCCCATTTTTTTATGAGTCGTGGCCTTAACCGATGGAACATTAAAGAAGTGAAGAATCCTTCTCGTAAGTCTATATTGAATGTGCAATTTAAACATATTAAATGGCGTAAGAAAAGAAAATTTGCAGCTTCCGAAAATTATTACTATCTTTGCAAGCCAATTTAGTGGGATCGCGACCTGCTAAGCACAAAAAATAACAACAAACTGCAGTAAATTAACAATGAAAAAAGACATTCATCCCTCATCTTATCGTGAGGTTGTTTTCAAAGACATGTCGAATGATGAAGTATTCATCACCCGTTCGACTGTTGCGTCTCGTGAGACAATAGAAATCGATGGCAAGGAATATCCTTTGGTAAAACTTGAAATTACCAGCAGCAGCCACCCGTTCTTCACCGGCAAACAGAAACTTGTCGATACAGCAGGACGCGTCGACAAATTCCGCAGCCGTTATGGCAACCGCACAAAAAAGTGAGTTAGAGAATATCAGAATTCTAACGAATCTTAAAAAGAGGGTGTGTCAAAATAGGCACACCCTCTTTTTTACTCCGCTGAGGTTTCAAT
>CAZFUF010000033.1:0-25948 GCA_964521885.1 uncultured Sangeribacter sp.
CGAAGTTCAGGTGCTCGAAATCGACAAAGACAATCGTCGTCTCAGTCTCGGTCACAAGCAGCTCGAAGAGAATCCATGGGATGTATTTGAAACCATCTTCACTGTAGGTTCCGTTCACGAAGGCACTATCACCGAAATGATGGACAAGGGTGCGGTTATCGCTCTCGAATATGGTGTTGAAGGATTCGCTACTCCCCGCCACCTGCAGAAAGAGGATGGCACTCAGGCAAAACTCGATGAGAAGCTTCCCTTCAAAGTTCTTGAGTTTAACAAAGACAGCAAGCGCATCATCCTTAGCCACAGCCGTATAGCTGAAGATACTACTAAGGCTGAACGTCGCGAAGCCACTAAGGCAACCAAGAAGAAAGAGGGTAAAGAAGAAGCCGCAGCTGCCGCTCCTCAGATTGAGAAGACTACACTCGGTGACCTCAGTGCTCTTCAGGCTCTGAAAGAACAGATGCAGAAAGACGAGAAATAATTTCTCACTTTAATCAAGAATACCAAAGCCTTCGGCAAACCTGCCGGGGGCTTTGCTTTTTCATATCTATTCAGCATCCTCAACGCTGACCAATAGTATAATTATAACTAATTACATCACGTGTCCCAAGGGCTACCTGTGAACGTCTAACACCCCTCACCTGACACTTCCATATCCTGTTCTATCTTACATCATATCCCCAACATCTTATACTTTACATCATTTCCCCTCCTTATTATCCAATACATCTTATCCATTACATTATAAAGACATCAACCCCCTTGCATTATCAACCGTATAACAAAGTGTAGACCTCTACCCCGATTCATAATGAACTGACCCCAAAAGTCGGAAACAAAACTTTTGGGGTCAGTTCATAAAAACGGGGTCTTATAGGCATACTCATAAAATTTGAGACGGGCTCTTAATACCAATTGATACCGTTGCGCTGGGATGAACGTTTGTCATATTTCAGGTCTTTGAGGAGTGACGACTTAACTGAGATATGGAAGTTGTAGCTCTTATAGGGACCTACCGGCACAAACGATGCGGTCATCGTGAAGCAATGTAGATCACGCGATATCGAGCAGTTCATGTACGCCAATTTCTTTAAGTCGAAATTGTAGGAAGCGGAGAATGAGAAGTTCCAGTTTTTCGTAGGACGGATATTTCCGGAGAAGGACAGATTCTGCGTCCATTTGGGAGCATACTCCATTTTCCGGGTATCAAACTTCCCATAACCATAGCTCACGGACCAATTGACCGTCAGACTCCACGGCACTTCCCACTTGGCATAGCCGTCAGCATCGCTTACCGACTCATCACCCCCACGTTTACTTTCCCTCTTACGTCTTACCTTTTCAGCAAAGCTGTCATTCTCTTCTGAATAGTCGCCATCCGGAAACTCACCGTTATCGTCCGCTGAATTCCCGTTCTTTGAAGAATTGTCTTTCTTGCGTTTGAAAGTATCGTTATTAAATGTATAGGAGAAAGAAGTTCCGGTGGATGCAAGTCTCACCCAGCCCTTACCCGCTTTCCAACGCGGAATATTGACTCTCACCGGATTACCCGAGCTGGAGAGCTGATATGTGTATGGATCCCATGTAGCGGAAAGGTTAAGGTTGAAATTCTTTGTCAATCGCAAGAGAATGGATGTGCTCAAATTACTCCAGTTGAGAGAATCGGCTGCAAAGTTATAGCTTTGGGAAATGGTGAAGTTTTCAATCAGGGATATCTTTTTAACTCCTGTGGAATCAGCATCACTCTTAACTTTCATTTCCAAATTATTGGCAAGACTGACGGCAAGAACTCCCGAACGTCCTCGACCCGGAGCACCGAAGATACCGTGAGAGAACATGTTGTAGTCGACCCTCTGGGTTGACCCATCATTATTGATTCTGTCATAATGATTCCACACACCCCAGAAAGAGGCTCCGAAGTCAGGAGCACCGGAGAAGGAGATAGTGGGTGTCAATACGTGGCGAATCATCTGCACCTTGTCGCCAAGGAATTTCATCGGTTTGTAGAAACCATATAATTTGGTATCGAGAGAAATGGAGGCGTTGAAATCAAACAGGTTGTAGAAGCCGTATGTGGTATCACACACTTCTGCAGAGGCATTCGGATCCCAGTCTCTACGGATTTTAGACGTGTACATACGGTCATTAAGGCTGACCGATGGAGAAATATTAAGATATTTGAATACAGAGAAGGTTGCCGAGATAGGAACACTGTGGCGGAAGCCGTTGCGCCAATCTTTAATCAGGGACTTTTTGAAAAATTCGTCTTGATTGGCAGTCAATGAATTTTGGAACTGCCCGGAATATGATAATCTGATTTTCTCATACCATCGCTCCCCCCCCACGCTCTTCTTTCGTTTAAAGGGAGCCGTCTGCGACATGGAGACGTTCACGTTAGGGAATCCGACGGCAAGAGTAGAGTCTTGCGTACGCTGACTGATATTTGCCGTGGCTGACAAGCTCCATTTACTGCCCGGGAAACGATAGGTCATATTGACGGTGCTTGATTTGGTATTCTCAGTAAATGAACTGTTATAGTAGGAATTGAGATCGTTGCGTGAATAACCGGATGTGGCAAAATTCACGGCGGCAGAAAAACTCATATTGGGATTCGCTTTAGAATCCTGACTATGATTCCAGATTATCTGAAAGTTATTCATAGCCGAATAATCCGGAGCACCTTTATCGCCTGTAATCGTTTTTATGAAGGATATATTGAATGAGCCGTTAAACTTATATCTTTTGTTATAAGTAGAACGGGCGGACAGTCCCCAGGATCCCTTGGTGTAAATCTCTCCTCTAAGCGCGAGATCGATATTATCATTTATAGCAAAGTAGTAACCTCCGTCGCGTGCATAAAAGCCTCGATTATAATCATCACCGAATGTCGGGAAGATGATACCGCTGGAATAATCTTTTGTGAAAGGGAAATATCCGAAGGGGACAGCCAACGGGAGAGGAACATCTGCAAGCACCATATATGCCGGACCTGTGACTATATCCTTTTTTGGGCGCATCTTCCCTTTAGTAATCTTAAGATAAAAATGCGGGTGTTCATGATCATCACACGTGGTGTAGATTCCATCCCCGACATAAAAGCTTCCGTCAGCATTCTTTTTTGCAGACTTACCGATAAGATATCCCTCACCTTGCTCAGTGACAACCTCTTCAATCACTCCCCTCTCGGTCTTGAAATTATATTTCATGGTCTTGGATTCATATTGGTCGCCACCCTGGGAGAAAATAGGCTTACCGACAAGGTTACCGACAGAATCCAACATTCCTTCCGCATAAACGGTAGAAGAATCCAATTCCATGCGAATTCTTGCTGAATTAAGTGAAAATTCTTCGTATTCCACCGTGCCATCACCAAAGAGATACGCATTGTTCTGACCAACCATGATGAGAGAATCAGATGCAGAGAACGTAACCGGCCCGTCGAGGTCAACCTTATCGTGCATGATTCGGGTCAGAAGCGAGCGTCCTTCATTGCGGGGATGACCGGGAACAGACGATAATGAATCTGAAGATGCTTCCGTTTCAACTGTGGTATCTGTTGATAATGTATCTGCATCTAATGAATCCGTCGGGAGAGCAGCGGTCAATCTGTAAGGCACATTTAAATGAGACGAGTCTGATGCAAACACAACGGTATCGGAGGAAGCTCGCTGAGGCAACGGGTCGCCAACCTCCGGTTGTGAGACGCACACGGCATAAATTGCCGAAAGCATCATCAATGCAAGGATATATATAAAAAAACGTCTCAAGTGTTAAGCTACAATACTTTAAAACTCTTCCATCTCACGCGGTGGCATACCTGTGTGGAGATTGGTTGAAAAAAGAGTCTGTGCAATTCGTGCAAAGTTAGTCATTTTTTTTAATTTAGACTTCGTCTATAACAAATATTAAGAATTTGAAATCCCTGAATGACGTATGAAAAAATTTATGAGCTGCGGGATGTGTTTTAAAATATTTTTAGTAATTTTACGCCCGATAGCGCACACATCGCGCTTCCGAATTTAAACTCAACGGTGGTATTTCTGTCAAAACCGCTGAGAGCGCAGTCAATTGCGTCATCATTACCATCTGAACCAATGAGATTTCTCAGAGCTACATATCTTCTGATTATTGTCATCGTATCTTTATGGTTCGCTCCGGACGTATCGGCGGCTCCCCCTAAAGGTTGGGAAACCGTGAAGACAGAACGGAGTGACGCCAAGCCTGTGGCTCGTGACTCGGAAATAGAGATAAAGGTTGCCGGCAGCTCAATATTAGTGACTACCAATCATACGGTCGCTATAAAAGTTGTCACCATTTTGGGCAGAACCATCTCTTCCGAGACCTTGCAACCCGGTACATGGCAATTATCACTTCCGGCACACGGTGTATATATCGTGAAGGTCGGTGATATCACATGTAAGATTGCGCTGTAACGCCAGACGTCATGCCGATCTTATATTCGGCTCTGTGTGATCCTTCTATTGTCATTAATTGTCAACGGACCACGCTAAATAATCATTAGTAATCCACGACCTGTAGCTTACCGCAGAGCCTGTGGCCAGATAGAATCCAATACACATCTAATATACATAAGAAAACACAATTATCATGAAAGAAGCAAATCTTGATTGGAGTAGCCTTTCATTCTCTTACTACCCCACGGATTACAATGTGCGTTGCACATTTAAAGATGGAAAATGGGGCGAGATAGAAGTCTCAGATTCAGAATATATCCCCCTGCACGTCGCAGCCACCTGCCTGCATTATGGCCAAGAATCTTTCGAAGGTCTGAAGGCATACAGAGGCAAGGACGGCAAAGTGCGTATCTTCCGCATGGAGGAAAATGCAAAACGTTTTATCCGCAGCGCTGAAGGGATCATGATGGAGCCTATGCCCGTGGAGCTTTTCTGCGAAATGGTCCGCAAGGTCGTGGCGCTCAACCTCCGCTTTGTTCCCCCTTACGGCACCGGAGCTTCCCTTTATATCCGTCCGCTTGAAATCGGCATATCCCCTCGTGTCGGGGTTAAGCCTGCAGATGAATATATGGTTGTGATGCTTGTTTCTCCGGTGGGTCCTTATTTCAAAACCGGATTCAATCCTACCAAAATATGCATGAGCCGTCAGTATGACCGTGTTGCTCCCAAGGGAACAGGATCCATTAAAATCGGTGGTAATTATGCCGCCTCATTAGCTGCAGGAGAGAAAGCCCATGACATGGGATATTCAGTGATGCTCTATATTGACCCGAAAGAAAAGAAATATCTTGACGAGTGTGGGGCAGCAAATTTCTTTGCAATACGCGATGGGAAGTATATTACCCCGCAAAGCGACTCCATTCTCCCTTCAATCACAAACATGAGCCTTCGTCAACTTGCCGAAGATATGGGTCTGGAGGTGGAACGTCGCCAGATTCCAGTGGAAGAGTTAGCCACGTTTGAGGAATGTTCAGCTTGCGGCACCGCTGCCGTTTGCTCCCCTATTGGAGAGATAGATGACCTTGACACTGGCGATAAATATATCTTCTCTAAAGATGGCAAGCCGGGTCCATGGACCACAAAACTTTATAATAAGTTATTGGGAATCCAGTTTGGAGAGGAACCTGACACCCACAATTGGTGTGAGATTCTGGAAGAGGAATAATTCATTTAGACCCGGGAAGGTTCTCGGCTAAATATAAACCATCTTCCTTAAGAACCCTGCTCATAAATTTTTAAGGGACAGGATCTAAGTCACTGACCAAAGATGGATTGGAAATCTATAATTGATAAGTATTATAACGGTCAACCTCTTCTTCGCGAAGTACTGTTGACCCACAGTGAATGTGTGGCGCGTAAGGCATTGGAATGTCTTGCGCGTCATTCCTATTCTCTCGACAGAGATTTTATATATGAAGCTGCCATGCTTCATGATATCGGTATTTTCCGCACCAACGCTCCGGATATATACTGTCAGGGCGATCTCCCGTATATATGTCATGGTGTAGAAGGGAGTAAATTACTCATGGAGGAAGGACTACCGCGCCATGCTTTGATCTGCGAGCGACACACCGGAGCAGGACTGACCATTGAGGAGATAAAACGCCAGAACCTTCCACTCCCCTTACGCGATATGCTTCCGGTTTCGATGGAGGAAAAGTTAGTTTGCTATGCCGATAAGTTTTTCTCTAAATCCGGAGATTTGACTATGGAAAAATCATTGGAGCGGGTACGGGCCGGGATGGCGCGCCACGGTGCTGATTCGCTCGCACGCTTTGATGAATTGCACCATCTCTTCGGTTAAGTCTCAACGATAACTCTGAAAGCTTCTATTCTTTGTCCGCATTAAGGATACCAGGGGTTTATCGCCAAAAACCTCAACTTTGGCATATTCAAAAATTGAATTAAGGCTCCGGCGTGTAAAAATGGTAGCCGGACCTAAAAATAAATACTCCCCGGATTCGTCATCTTGACATCTCCGGGGAGTATTTTATACTGTAATTAAATTAGCTTATAAATTAGCCTTTTAAGAAATCAGCAGTGTTTACCTGACTGATAATTCCTAATTCCAAATTCTATCAGCGGATGATAACTTTAGTAGCTTTAGCACCCTGCTTTTTGATGAAGAGACCCTTTTCGGGGTTTGCGATGCGACGGCCCTGAAGATCGAAGTATTCAACAGGTGCATTGAGATCAGCATCAACAGCAGCCACAGCAGCCTTGTCATCAACATAGACAACCGGGAGCTTAAACTCAGCGGGAGAAACTGCGGGAGCAATGTTGGTATACCATGACTCGGTGCCCATGCTCTGACATACAACTGAGCCTTCAACGAGAGTGTTGGTGAGTTTTACACCGTCAGCTTCTACAGTCTGAGTCCAATAACAACCATCCTGAAGTTCGGTATAAAGTTGGAAGCTTGTGGTGTGAGTAGCATCCATTGCAAGGTAACGTCCGTAAGCATCTTTAAGGATATAACCTTTGTCAGATTTTGTTACGTCGATTGCATTCTCTGAGGAGCAAGTGATTTTGTCGTTAGCGATGGTAACGTCAGCAAGCGTAAGACGACCGTAGTTATAATCTTTGTTAATAGGAGTACCCATCTGACCATCGATCACAAACACTACCAATCCTTCTGCAAGACCTTCTGCATTCTTGACAAAAGTAAGTTCTGTAAATGTCGGAGTTGCAGGTCCAGTCCCACCACCTATTTGTTTACCTTGCTTGTAAAGAACGGGGAGAAGGAAGGGTGACGGAGATTTTGCAACTGAGATGTTGGTATACCAAGTACCTTCATTACCCTGACTTACGCAAACGAAGCAGTCAGTATTGAGAGCGTTGACAATCTTAACACCGTCAGCTTCCTCAGTAATAGTCCAATAGCAACCATCGTTGAGTTCAGTATAAAGCTGGAAAGATGTGAAGTGAGAATCGTCCATTGCAAGGTAACGATCGTAAGAATCCTTCATAGTCCAACCCTTATCAGTGTTTGTGAAGATGATACCGTTGGTTGAAGAAGTTTCAAAAGCATCGTTAGCAATTGTCACATCTGTGAGGTTAAGACGGCCATAAGTTAAGTCTTTACCGATTACGGCACCCATCTTGCCATCGGCTACCATAACGTATGTAGCACCTGTTTCAGGCATTCCGGCTTTGGACCACTCGAAAGTAGCAGGGCCTTCCGGCTGAGTAGGAGCGGATGTTACGTCAGTATCGATTTCAATACTCTTGATCTGGATGTTAGGATTATTACCGTCCGCTCCCTTAGCTGAAGGCACTGTCAAGGTAACGGAGTTGATAGCTTCAGTACCGTTCCAGACAATTTTAGTGCCATTGACAGTTACGACACCGTTTGAGGCGGTAATTTTATTGCCGGCATCGACACCCTTTACTGATTTACAATCAAAAGTGATTGTTCCCATTTTTACACCCTGAGGAGCAGTGACGGTCATAACGGTAGTTTTGTAAAGACGCAGAGTGCTGGTAGTACCGGGATAGTAACATGGAACGGCAGCTCCCTGATCTGTTTTTGACAAAGAAAATACGTAGCCGTCGATAGCTAACGCACCGAGCTCATAGTGCTCACCGGTGTTGCCGGCTTGCGCTACGTAAGTACCATCGATATTGTCTGCCTGAACTTTGTTCAGATCCAATGTAGTGACTGCGGCTGATGCGAAAGATACGCTCATTGCCACAGCAGCTAATGAAAGTAAAAATTTTTTCATAAATTATTGAAAATATTTGAGTTGTTAGAAGTTTCCCCTATGTTTTTTAAGAAGAGAATCATCGGAAGACGCAATTTGAGACAATTGGGAATACACAAAACGAAATCATCAAATCCCTGCCCGCAATCCTCTTTTCTTATAAGATGCAAATTTATAAAAACTAAATGTTAAAAACAAATGCAGAGACGCGATTTAAAATTTCATTTTCGCGTCTCTGCATATACTCAGCTTAATATTGCTTCCTTTGATTAGCGAACTAATCGTTTCTCTCCGTTTATCATGTAGATTCCTGAAGGAAGACGACTTACCTCATCCTTAGTACAACGGCTTCTTAACCTACACCCATTCAGGTCATAGACATCGTAGAGTTCTTCTTCCGCTAACCCTTCGATGCTTGTGGAAATGTCATCGACAGCTGAAGCCTTGATCTGTAGACCACCGGGTCTGTGGGATTCGTCAACCTTCACTGTGTAAACTCCATTCTCATCCGCTTCTAACTTTTCATCATTTACGGTCACCGAAGGCACCTTATTGGTTACAGTCTCTTCCGCACGGGCTTTAACACGCCTTATGATCTGCGCAGGCTCTGAAACCGGAGTGATAGTGAAATTAATCTCGGTTCCGGGCAAGACCTGATGAGTCGCAGTGAGATCTATCTCTTTTCCCGTCAGACGGTCGTGCCATACCTTAAACACATAACCGGGAAGTGATACGGAATAAGAAAGTTCTATGGGTTCCTGCTGTTCCGAGAATATTTTTACTACTGTGAATTCAGGTAATTCGGATGGGAAAACATAATTAATGCCATTGTGTTCAATTTCCTCACCGTTGACATAAACCTTAGACACGCTTTCCGCGGTAGTTCTGACTGCGAGTGGCAGGTCGGAAGGATTTATCATCACTGTCTGATATCCGGGAATAAGCGCTATCACTGTCTCTATAGCGGATCCTTCGCCCAGCACAAGGTGAGTTATCGGTGAATCTTCATTCTCTTCCACATACACCATCAATTCGATGTCGCGTTGATATTCTCCCCATTCAATATTGAGAACAGTTCCATCGGTTAAACCTGTCAGTTCACCGGACACACTGTCATATTCGACATTGCTATTGGTACTTGTTATATTAGAAATATGGGTTCCGTTGAATTCAGCGGCAAACTTAAGAGTTGTGGTACCCATCGGGAACTCAAGGACGGAAGTTTCAGACGTGAGATAGTGAAAATAGCCGTTACCTGCCACGCTCACAGATTCCCAATTGTCGGTATTGACAGTTACTTTAATCTTACGAAGCTTCACGGCAATCGTCATATCAGAATTACCCGTCATTATCGTATACTTGCCATCTACCGGCTCCACGACAGAGCCGTCAACCTCCACAAAGACCGGAACATCATTTACAGACTGAGCAGTCAACTCAATGTGAGTATAAGGAAGCACATCACGAAGACCCGGTTCGGTTACTTCCGTTGAGTGGTCTTCCACAGCCCTGAAGTTGATTCCATCCTCCACGATGTAGAATATTGCAGGTCTGTTCTCACCCACTGATCCCGGAGCGTAAATCTTGATAACGGGAGCTGTATCACCAGTAAATGCTTCGTCAGGGAATCGGTAGCCACCGAACGTTCCATCATATTCCTGCTGTTCTCCATTTACGAATACCATAGGCATGGTTTCCGGATAGGCAGGATCGAAATCACCCTCAATGTGGTCAACATCTTCGTCAGAAGCATCACCTGAGGTAACTCCAATGCGGTATACTATAGGTAGAAGCTCCTCATTAAACTTAATGGTCTGGTAACCTGCTGACAGTTCCAGACTGTCTTCGGTCACATTGCCGCAACCGAGCACGAGCTTCCCGGCAGCGAGCTTGTCATTTTCTACAAAGACAGTGAGATTGTTTTCGCGTATTACCTTGTTAGCATGGAGAGTAACGGTTCCATTAACTTTCCCGGCAAGTGTGCCGAGATTTTTATCAAATGCCATACCGTCAGGCACATCTGCAGTGAGATATGTATCGGCAACAGAAGTTACAATCCTGACGGTTTCCGCTCCGGTTGGGATCGATGCAGTGTTGTTATCGTCAAGTTTAATCTCCTCCTCATCGGCAAAGACACTGACTTTACTAAGATCCACATCATCTCCCGCTACGAAAGTGACTTTATAAACATTTTTTAAGACTCTCACTGAAAGTTGTTTATCTGTCAATGCAATCGTATATCCGTTGGTTGCATCCAGATTATTCCAGTTGACTCCACCGTCAAGACTATACTGAGCTGTATAATTATAGCGGTTATCTTCCTGGGGAGTGACTTTGATAACCGATGTAACCGGAGCCATCACAATCCCTAAAGCACTGGTTGCAAAAATATCTGATGCCGTGGCATTAACTTTCAGACCTTCCTCGATTTCATAATTCACCATTATTTTGCCTACATTGCCAACACTCTTATTGGGGCGAAGAATCAACAACGTAGAATTATCGGGTACATCCACCGGGAAGTTATATACTCCATTTACACACTCTATCTCTTTATTATTCAGATATACCTCCGCATTATAATTCCCTTTGGAATAAGATGCATTCTGCAAACTGAACGGGGCGTCCTCAGGATTAAACTTCACATTTACATTTGCCGATGCCGCAACATAATTGAGCTTGACCGCATACTCTTGAAGTGTATTTGGAGCCAATTTCAAACATGCTTCGGTGTCAAATTTCGGTGAAGCGTTCGTGCCCTGATACTTAAGATTAAAGGTGAGATTGCGGTCATATTTCTCGACATTGACCATGACCGACATCCCTTCTGTCAATCCGGAAACAATTCCGGTCGAGACATCAAACGGAAGTCGTTGTCCGGTTTCATCCGTGATGGATGTGACACGATACCCTTGTTTGCAGGTCACTTTCGCATTATTGAGATTTATGACGCCAATCGTATTCTGACTGCCAACATATCTCTCTGCGAAATAGACTCCGGCTTCAGCCAAAGAGGAAGTTACGTTTACTTCAAATTGTTTAAAGCCTACTTCCACTGCAAATTGGCTCCCAAAAGAACTCGTGTGGCCTGTACTGAATAATCCGGAATTAAAACTGATTTCGTATTCGCCATTCTCGTTAACCGAATAGTAATCCGCATACTCTTCATCAGGCACTGTATAGATGTCAGCATAAACGTCTCCGGAATATCCAGTCTTTAATTTGAGTGTTACATATTCAATCTCCTGGTCTTCAACCGGACGCAATTTGACTGTGGTGGAAAGGTCAACAGTATACGATGAGGCCTTAGGACTTCCAACGAATTCCTCCGGATTCGAGCCGACCTTACAGTAGTATGAATCACCATCAAAACGAATGGGTACGAGCAAGGGTTCGCTCTCATAAATATGCACATCGTAGTTGTAGACTCCGTTGATGAGTTCTATATCGTAAAATTCACCGGGCTGCACTATAGTGGTCTCACCGTCATTTATAACATAAATCTGGCTGTAATTATCACTTGGATTATAAACAGTCACCGGAAATTCTTTTACATTGAGATTATAAAACTCATGCTGTGTCGGAGCGAAGAAACCGAAAAATCTTCTATTCTCATCATACTCCTCATGGAGGGTATAATCGCGATTGAAGTTATTGTCACCATATCGGAGATAATTTATGTTCATATCCATATCAACCCCATTTCTCATGGCGATAATATCAGAACTGCGCTCTATATTCCCATCCAGTCCGCCATAATATTTTCCGGACGTTCTATCATATTCATAATATTGAAAGTCCTGTGGCACTACGTGGATATTCAGGAAATAAGGGTTGGGGTTCTTCTCTGTCGTAAGTGTTATGGTGCCTCCGCGGGTAGCAGTGAAGGTGCCTTTATCGTTATCAGCTTGAGTCGCTCCTGTGATAGTTGAAACCCGGTAGATACCATCAGTATCCGTGACTGAGAATTTATATTCAGATACTCCTTGTGGGAGCACGATTGTAGTAGAGGCTCCTTGAAGTTCGTATTGCTCACCGGAGTTTTCCTCAAGAAGAGTCATATTTCTCCAATTTTCGTCACATTTGATCGTCAGCAAGTCCTTATTTCGGAGAGTTACGATGCTTTTTGTGACGGGAGTAAATATGAATTTTCCGTCCTTGGGTTCTTCGTAGGTGTATTTACCTGTCTGAAGAATCATCCCGTCTGGAGCCGCTGAGGGTGTGAACTCAAATACTGTGCCGGGAAGCACAAAGTAAGTGCCGGGGGTGATTTCTTTTCCATCCATCGTTACCGTTCCGGAAAAATCATTTATGGTCACCGGATAACTGGATGTAAAAGCGGAGTAAATCCTGACTTCTTTCCCCACGGGAACTTCATTGATATACATTCGTGAACCTTCTTCAACCGGAGATTGAATCTCCCCTCCCACATACACGGCGGGATTCGATTCTCCAACATAAATCGGGAAATCACAGGGATGCACCATTATCGAATGACGCCCGTTTGTGAATTCCTCATGCCGGTTGTTCGGACCGCCCAGATTGAAAACCACGTAAACATAATTTAAAGTTCCAGCATCAACATATAAGTCAAGAGGGATATTGCGATCGTAAGGTTTTACTTTAACCTCAAACACATCATCCATCGCACCCGCAGTATATGTCAGTGTTCCTTCTCTATCGAGTTTAAGAGGGGTTGTGCCATTGAGGATTATTTCTTCAATATAATATCCTTTTTTCGGTGCGAAATCCAGATAGTAACCCGCTGCAATATTCTTTTCAACAAAGTCAGTGGTCACCCCGGTTAGAGTCAATTCAGATGCCTGGCTAACTAAAATATTCTCATAATCTTTACAAGTTATTTTGAATCGCATAGGATTATTCACCATTGCCTTAATCAGGAAATTGACGTCTGTCAGGGTTTCCGAATCCATCAGCATGCCGGTGGTTGAACCTATATTCACACCGTTCATTGTACGTGACACCACCTCAAAGCGGTTGCGTGTCTGAGTTGCAATAGAATATGAAACAGTCTGACCGCATTTTACCTGAAATACCTTTTTATTCTCCCATTCGGAGCGGTCAAGAACACGATTATCTACTTTTACCCACTTGATATTTTCCAAAAGTTTGGCTTTATTGGTTTCATTACCATTAACATTCTCAAGGTCAAACGTAACATTATAGGTTATATCGGGTCATTGGGTTTTGATGTCCAGTTTGTGGGTAGTCACCGCTTTATCAAGCACTATTTCATAACCACTGAGATATGAAAGACTTGTAACGGAATTATACATCACCACCTGAGAGCGATTGAGTTTAGATCCATTCAAAAAAGCTTGATATATCTTGTCGCTTCCGTCCAGAGCAATATTCCAGGATCCTTCCGTTTCAGGATCGTAAAGGATGGTAAGCTTCCCGTCAGAGAAGTCTTCGGCGGTGTATGTTTCCAGAACACCTGCCGAGTAATTTTGTATTTTAAGACTTCCCGGCTCATCTACTGTTATTTCCAATCTGCCGATACGCACATTCGCCACCGCATCGTATTCGCATGCAATCACCTGATTGACATCGATTGTAGATGCCTTCACTGTTGTGAACTGCACGTAATGGGGTACGGGGGTATCAGTCGCCGTGTTGACGCAAGATTTTAATCCATTCCCATAATTAATTGAAATGCCGAAAGAAACCGGATTATCTGAAGCAGGGACATAAAAATACATCGTCTTTTCATTTTCGCTCCAGACTTTCTTGGCATCAATATTCTGCTGAGAGGTAGTGCTGTAGTATATGTGTCCTCCGTAAAAAAATTGATTTGCCTCAGGACCCGTTAACGAAAAGATATAGGAATCCGTCGGAACTCCGGCAGCGATTGCCTGGTCGTAGGCGTTCGCCGCAAAAGCATTCCCTCCCCAATCAAATCCAACTAATATGCTCATAATGAGCAATAATGATAGTTTAGATAATATATTTCTCATAATTAGATAAGATTAATCATAGTATCTGATTGTATTAACAAAAATATAAATTATCATCATTATATGCAACGATTAGCTAAAAAATTCAAATCACTATATAAATTTGATGTTGAATAGCAACGCATTACTTCCATTGTAAGTCCCCGATTCATAATAAGGCAATCCACCTTAACGCAATCCGAAGATTATTCATAAATAAAAACCAGACCGTATCTCATTATCACTCCGGATAATAGGATACGGTCTGTATAAAATCTATCGTAATCTTTATTTAGCGATTACATGTGTACTCATTCACAATCAGTTATCAATAACAGTGAATGAAGTCTGCTATCGATTATTATTTAACGATAACTTTGCTTGACTTTCCGTTTTCACGGACGATGTAGAGACCTTTTTCAATACCCTCCGCACTAATTTTGCGACCGTTGAGATCGAATATCTCAACGTCTGCATCATCACATGAAATCATCATGACGCCATCTCTGACAGATACTGTCAAAGTATAACTTGCCGGTTCGGCAGCATTATATTTATCATTTCCTGCAAATGAAGCGGTAATAACGGTTGAACCATTAACCATAGGAGAAACCTTACCATTTGCATCAACAGTGGCGACAGCCGGAGTGGATGATGAATAAGTTACCTCCGATGCGACCTCTTCAGGAGTCACAGTAAGAGTCGGCTCAACGAAATCCTCAAGCTTGGAGAGTGCGCAATTTGCTGAAGAAGCACTCCATTCGAGGGTGACATCATATTTAGTGACAGTGAAAGTAGCTGTGGTCTCATCACTTGAGTACTCACCGACCTTTGCAACAGCTGTAACAGTCACTTCCCCTGCTTCATTGAGTGCAAAGGGCTCAGTATAAGCTACGAATTCCCCTTCACCAATTTTGTAAGAGATTTCAGCATCTTCGGTTTCGCATGAAAGCGTCACGAGATCACCGATTTTAACGTCTCCACCTTCCGGAGCAATAACAGGGGCAGCAATCTCGGGGATCACCGGAGCTTCAGGTTCGATAGCATAAATCTTCACGGGATTTTGTCCGCTGGCATAGCAAGCAAAAAGATTACTACTACTATTGTAGCGAAGTTCATTACGGGTATTCGTACCTTGGAATTTTACAGTGGTTGAAATGCTCTGAGTCTCAGGTTCACCTTCAACTTCTGTCTCCAGGAAGGTGATGAGAGCCTTACCATCATCACTCAATTCTTCCTCAACTTTCAGATAATTGGATGAGGAACTTGCAGCATATAGATAACCTTGCTCACCGAGTTTGAATGAATAAACATCAACTTCAGCCGTTGTGGCACTGTCGCCTTCACCTTCCGTCTTCTCGATTGTTCCAGCGCTTTCGAGTCTCAGGCGCCCAACCATCTCATCATCATCATAGATCTTGTAAGTGCCATCTGATTCAGGAGCCATATCCAAGGCATTGATATTGTTACCAACATTATTACCCATGACCTTTGTAAGATCTTCATTTACAATAATGATATCAAGGCCGTCACCGATATTATCAAGAGATGTCAGCTCTTTATAAATTTTGAACGTAGCGTCAGGATCAAGCACATTCAGAGTGAAAGTTACACGGGGTGTATCTTTATATGTATCACTGTTAGTAATCATAGCGGTCACATTAACAGTTCCACGCTTGAGGGCAGACAGTATACTTCCTTCAACAGAAGCGATTTCCTCATCACTTGAAGAGTATATTACTGCAGCAGCTGCAGCTTCAGGAGTCACAGTAAGCAGAGTAGAAAGATCGAGTGTCTCCCCTTTTTGGAGTGATTCGGGAGTGTCCCCCCATTCAATCGTTGCATCTTCTTTCTGAGGACCGGTAGAAGGGTCGAATGTAATTTCAACTGATTTGATATAAATGGCTTTTGAGGAAGTCTGACTATAGGAGAGAACAACATTTCCCGTTCCGACACCGGTGAATGCATAATCAGTTGCGGTTGTAGTCAAGGAGACAGTGGAGTTCCCGCCATAAGTAAAACTTGTGCCACCGACTGCAACATTCATAACCGCATTTGTGCTGCTAGCACCACTGGAATTAACTTTTACTGACGTTATCTCTCCCGGTATACCGGCAATAGTCACCGACATGGTAGCAACAGGGGCATTACCCGTGCCAAATTGGATTCCCTTCGAAGCATTGGAGTCCCAATTGAAGTTAGGGAAAGTACCCTTTATCATTGTCTTCTCCAGATACCAGACAGCACTCTCAACAGAGGAACCTTGTGACTGATTCTCTATTGTAAGACCCTCAGAAGTAGACATCTTGGATAAATCATTTTTCATACTGTCGTATTTAGATTTATCCGGAGAGAATAAATAGGTATCTGCCATCGCCGGGAAGGATGCGAAAAGCAGACACAGAATTGATGTTATAAGTAAAGTTTTTTTCATATGTGTATTATGATTTTAGTAAAAAATACATTATTTTGTTGATTATATCAGATAGTCACCGGAGTGACTATCCGTAACAATTGCAAATATAATCAAATATAATCACCCGATTATAAAATTTTTGTTAAAAATGATCGAGGGATGGATATTTGGATCAATTCTTATAAAATACGGATATTACGTTCATCGCTTCACAACTCAGAAAATTGAAAGGAGGAACAATAAATAATCGAATAAATGGTTCTATCTATTCATCCGTAATACTACGGAAGGGGGTAATGTTCAACTAAATACTCCCAGGCCGCATCATGATCGTAGGGAATATCTCCATTCAAGATTGCTTCCTTCAAAAGATCTTTCATTTCCTGAACTTTTTTCCCGTTCTTCACATTCTTTTCGAGATTATACGCAGTCATGATTTCATTTCCGTTCACAGGATTTTTCCAATCACGAAGTTTATCCGCATCTTTTATGCTTGCCATCCGTTTCCTCAGCTCCTCAAACCCACGCAACTGACGTGCAACCTTCTCAGGATTTTTTGAAGTTATATCTGCCTCGGCAAGAATCATCAAATCTTCAAGATCATTTCCCGCATCGGTGATAAGACGACGCACGCCACTGTCTGAAACACCTGCTTCTCCCACTGATTGCGGGCGCATGTGGAGTCCGACGAGTTTTGCTACATATTTCATTTTATCATTGAGAGGCATTTTCATCTGTTTGAAAAGACGCGGAATCTTCTTCTCCCCGATGAAGTTATGATTATGAAAAGTCCACCCCACTCCGGCAACATACTGTTTGGTTTCCGGCTTGGCAATATCGTGAAGAAGAGCTGCCCAGCGTAACCATTCCTTATCACTTTTTTCCGATACATTATCCACCACTTGAAGTGTATGCAGAAAATTATCCTTATGACCTTTCCCTTCACGTGTTTCAACCCCTTTGAGAGGGATAAGTGCCGGGAATATCAATTCCAGCAAACCGGACATGTCAAGCAATTTGAATCCCACAGAAGGACGCGGAGAGCGCATAATCTTTGATAATTCGTCGTTGATTCTTTCTCGCGTAATAATGGAGATGCGTTCACGATTACTTTTGATCGCCTTGAAAGTTTCGGGAAGTATCTGAAAATTTAATTGCGATGCAAACCTTATAGCCCTCAACATTCGCAACGGGTCATCGGAAAATGTAATATCCGGATCAAGAGGCGTTCTCAATATTTTGGCTTCAAGATCCGCCATGCCATCAAAGGGATCAACCAATTCACCGAATCTGTCAGCATTAATACATACAGCCAGGGCATTTACTGTAAAATCACGTCTGCACTGGTCTTCTTCAAGCGTTCCATCTTCTACAATCGGATTACGACTGTCCCGATTGTAAGATTCCTTACGGGCACCGACAAATTCAAGCTCCAGATTTCTCGTTTTGACTTGCGCCGTGCCATAATTGGCATAGACTGCCAGATGCGCACCTTTCCCAAAAGAGTCAGCCACAAGTTTTGCAAGCTCAATTCCGCTCCCGACTGTGACAAAATCTATATCTTTCGATTCTCTCCCGAGGAAAAGATCACGGACATATCCTCCGACGATATACACTTCACGTCCGATGCTGTCAGCAAGCTCACCGACACGCTTAATCACCGGAAGATCACTTTTCTTTATAAGATTGGAAATATTCACCTGCTTATCAAGTTATATATAATCAGCATATTATACCCTATCCCTCTGTTTTTGTATGGAAGGGGTGAAATTGTAGGCAAATATATTCGTAAGAAGTTACATCTCATGGGAATATATCTGATTTCATCAAATCAAGGCTTTGCGGGCGACATAACAATGCCGAGACTCATGAGTCCGGAAGTGTTACCCTGAGGTAAGGAATGGGATAGAGTAAGGGTATAACCATCGGGAATTTTAAAATCCCGCGCTATAGTATCGACAATCTCATAGATGCCGTGACTATATTTGCCACGCGGATTTTTATCTTCGTCTGCCAGTTTTATATATCTGACGGATTCCCGTGGTACATCCGCCAACTCACCTTCCAAAGCCACTTCCTCGATCTCAACCGGCAATTCAGCCAATTTTGAACGCCTGTTATAACGCAAATAGATGATAACATCATAGCCGTTTTTATCAATCAGGGAATCAACCGGATAGGGTTGAAACTCAAGTGCTCTTAAAGGATCCCAGCCTGAAGAATCAAAATTTACGTGACTGCTATAGACAGGAATAGGGTCTTTTCTGCACGAACAGACACATAGCGCCACTGCCGCCAGGACAATGACTATGGTGATGACTATTCCATTCCTGCCTGCCATACTAAAACTCTAATTTTCTTTCGGCGGATTTATTTTATCACCTCTTTGCTTAGCGCGATTATTCCTTCCACGGGGATGATTTCCGCGATTTTTGGACTGATTGTCACGGTTTTTGGAATTATTATCGTGATTTCTCTGTTGATTATCGCGATGTGAAGAAGGCTGAGATTGCTGTTTCACTTTTCCCGATGACTGCCCATCCTTTGGCTCCGGTTCTTTTGAGTCGCGCCGGGTAGCATCATTCTCCGCAGTTTTTTCGGCTGGCTGTTTCTCTTTATCTCCACCCTTTTTCTTTTTATTGCGCTTGGATTTATCAAAGCGTGTGACGGAATCCTGACCTACAAGTTCCACAAATTCTTTCTTCGGAGCTTCCGAATTTCCGGATTCAGGAACAATGGAATCAACTTTAATACCCTGTTTATTAAGCGCGATTATCTCAAATGCACGTGCTGCGGGGATTGTGACAAGATTTGCCGGGATATGCTTGTCGGTGGAATAAGTGACAGTGCCACCCATAATATCCGGCTTGAAATAATAATATGTCGCATCCTTGGTCTCCAGAGTTATATCCTTATGCGGTAACTTCTTTTGACCTTCAGCGTATGCATTGACCTCAAAATTGAGACAACATTTCAACTTAGCACATTGACCTGCAAGTTTCTGGGGATTCATCGAAAGATCTTGCATACGGGCCGCCCCGGTGCCGACACTGACGAAATGTGTCATCCATGATGCACAGCATAAAGGACGTCCGCATGGACCTATTCCTCCGATTCTGCCTGCTTCCTGGCGGGCTCCGATCTGTTTCATTTCGATGCGCACCTTGAAAGTGTCGGCAAGAATACGTATCAACTTACGGAAATCGACTCTTTCATCAGCAATGTAATAGAAAATCGCTTTTCCACCGTCTCCCTGATACTCCACATCTCCGATTTTCATGTTGAGTTCAAGTTCCTCAGCAATCTTTCGGGAGCGAATCATGGTGTCATGTTCACGGGCACGTGCTTCCTCAAATTTCTCAATATCAGCTTGGCGGGCGATGCGAAAGACTTTCTTGATCTGAGATTCATCCTTGATATTCGCCTTCTTCATCTGAACCTTCACCAAAGGTCCGACCATCGCCACCTTTCCTATATCATGACCCGGAGATGCCTCAACTGCGACAATATCTCCTATTTTCAGATTCAGGTTTGACGGATTCGAATAGAAACCGGTGCGGGTATTCTTAAAGATGACCTGCACATAGGGATACGTGACATCCTGACTGACTGATTCCAACCAATTGGTCGCTTCAAGATTAGCTCGCGGGCCAAATTTATCTGACAGGACTATCGGCTTTTCCACTCCCGATTCCTGCTGTTCAAATTTATTTTCATCCATGCTGACACCGGTTATTTAGCGAAGGCCACGGCGCGTGTTTCGCGGATCACCGTAATCTTCACCTGGCCCGGATATGTCATTTCATCTTGGATTTTCTTAGCAATTTCAGCTGAGAGTTTTTCTGTTTCTTCATCCGTGATCTTATCCGCACCGACAATAACTCTCAATTCACGCCCTGCCTGAATGGCATATGTCTTCAACACGCCCGGATATGAAAGTGCAAGTTGTTCAAGATCATTGAGACGTTTGATGTAAGCCTCTACGATTTCACGACGGGCACCGGGACGGGCACCGGAAATAGCATCGCAGACCTGCACGATCGGTGCAAGGAGACTTGTCTGCTCCACTTCATCGTGATGAGCTCCGATAGCATTGCATATTTCCGGTTTTTCTTTGAATTTTTCAGCAAGCTTCATGCCGAGAAGAGCATGAGGCAATTCCGGCTCATCGTCAGGCACTTTCCCTATATCGTGAAGTAAGCCGGCACGACGAGCTTTTTTGGGATTAAGTCCAAGTTCAGATGCCATCACTGCACACAGATTGGCAGTCTCCCTTGAGTGCTGGAGAAGATTCTGACCGTATGACGAACGGTATTTCATTTTTCCTACCATACGGATCAATTCAGGATGCAGACCATGAATTCCGAGGTCAATGGCTGTACGCTTACCGGTCTCAATGATTTCCTCTTCGACTTGCTTACGCACCTTTGCCACTACTTCCTCAATACGGGCGGGATGAATACGCCCATCGACCACGAGCTGATGCAATGAAAGACGGGCTATCTCACGGCGGACAGGATCGAAACCTGACAGCACGATCGCTTCAGGAGTGTCGTCAACGATAATTTCAATGCCGGTGGCTGCTTCGAGCGCACGTATATTTCGTCCTTCGCGACCGATAATGCGTCCTTTTATTTCATCATTATCAATATGGAAGACTGTGACTGAATTTTCTACTGCTGTTTCAGTGGCAACGCGCTGAATCGACTGGACAACTATACGTTTTGCTTCTTTAGAAGCAGTCATCTTCGCATCATCCATTATGTCATTGATATAACCTTGAGCTGCACTCTTTGCCTCATCCTTAAGACTTTCTATCAGCTTCTCTTTGGCTTCCTCTGCACTAAGTCCGGAGACACGCTCAAGCTCTTCTTGCGCCTGACGCTGGAGATGCTCCAATTCAGATGTGCGGGTATCGAGGACCTGCTCCCGGTTTTCGAGATTGATTCTCAGATTTTCAAGCTCTTTCTTTTTTCTGCCGAGTTCATTTTGCTGCTGGTTGAGTTGCATCTCACGCTGTTTTGCGCGGGCTTCTGAGGTCTGAACTTTTTGCAGACGTTGATTCGCAGTACGCTCTGCCTCAGTGAGGATCTTCATCTCTTCCTCCTTGGCTTGCAAAAGTTTCTTCTCCTTTATTACTTCTGCTTCACGACGCGCACCGTCAATAATTGTGTTAGCCTTGGAATTGGCGGACTTCCGGCTAACCATCATGGCTATAGTGTATGCAATTGCCGCAGCCACAATAGCGATAATAATCCATATTGTTGTCATTGTTTTTTCTTTTTATTATATGTAATTGTAAGAATAATCAGCGGGATTAACTTAAAAATCAGACAAAATGACTTTCAGGTTTATCTCACAACAATAAATCGGCACAAAAACATATAGGAAAAATCAGTCGCGTCCTGACATACCGAGAATATTGTCGGCTGTCTGCAACAATTCGTCTGCAGCTGCAGACGCATCACGTTCACGGCGCATGGCATCTATATAATAGGATGCGTACTGATAAGTGATCATTGCCAACACCTCGGTATTTGTACGTGTCGGAAACTTTCTCCGCCATGAATCGTATAGGTGAGTGATATTCTTTTCTGTATCACGCACCAGATCTTGCCGGGAGAAAGGGACAGACAATGTCAGATGCTCACCGGCTATATTGATTTCCATTTTAACGTTTTCCGTGTCCTTCATTGCGTAAGACGGATAATGAGAAAGAGAGGTTGATTATATCTCGCCATGCTCAATGATGGCGATACAATCATCGACGACTTTTATAAGACCGGCTATCTTTCTGCGCGCCATCACAAGAGCATCGGGAGAATCAGCAATCAGATGCGAAATCTTCATATATTCCTCATCAATTGACTTCTCTCGCAATTTCACCTTGAGCTCGGCATTCTCTTCCGCCAACAACAGATTCTCCGCCTCAAGATCAGCTATGAGAGCCTCACGCGCACGCATTCTGCGCTCTATCTCATTGAGTTTTACTTGCAGGTCATTGAGTTGGACACTGAGATTAGAAGCCATAAGTGTCTATATAAGCCAATTTTTTACAAAATTAAATAAAAAAAAAGAATAATCAAAGAAACATCCAATATAAAGTCATAACTCAAATAAATTGGATTACATGCACACCTCTAACAAAGAAATCGGCACCGGTGATAACACCGATGCCGACCCGTATGCATATTTTAATCTTATTAATCTTGATTGAGGTTGACACGCTTATAGTCAACAACCACAAGACCTTTAGCCTGGGAATCAAGATATTGAGCGATTGTCAATTTAGCATCACGATGGTATTCCTGCTCCATAAGGCAATTTTCCTTATAATACTTGTTGATACGACCGTTAACAATATTGTCAATCATCTGCTGGGGAAGATTAGCAGCTTTCTTTTCTGCAGCTTCTTTCATGATTACACGAGCCTTCTCAACTTCCTCCTCAGTGAGCCATCCCTTAGCCATATTTGAAGCGATGTGATCTTCGCTATCAAGAAGATTGGGGTTAAGACCGCCTTTCTTAAGAGCTGCCTCTACGGCCTTTTGAACTTGCTCTGTTTTAGTCTTTTCAATAGCTACATTCTTTTCTTCCTCGATGATGGAAGCGGGCACAGCCTCACGATTCACAGCAACGGGATTCATAGCTGCAACTTGCATGGCAACTTCCTTACCTACTTCAGGATCTACACCTGCGATGCTAAGACCGACAATTGTAGCAAGCTTATTGCCAAGGTGATCGTAAGCGGCAACCGTGGGAGCCTCGATCCATTCGTAAGCACCGAGTTCCATCTTTTCACCTGTCTTACCGATCTCATCTGTAATGTTTTCCTGAACGGTGCGGCCGTTAAGGTCAAGAGCTTTTACTTCGTCAAGGCTCTTAGCTTTATTTGCGACAGCCACATCAAGGATCGCTTTTGTCAAATTACGGAAAGACTCGTTTTTGGCAACGAAGTCTGTTTCGCATTTCAAGGCGATGATAGCTGCGAAATCATTAGATGTTTCAGCCAATACACAACCTTCAGCGGCATCACGATCTTCACGCTTGGCGGCTACAGCCTGGCCCTTCTTACGGATGATCTCGATAGCAGCCTGGATATCGCCCTCAGTTTCTGCGAGAGCATTCTTGCAGTCCATCATTCCGGCACCGGTCATTTTACGGAGCTTCTTGATGTCTTCGATAGATACTGCCATTTGTATTCTGTTTTAAATGTCAGAAGCAGGGAAACCCTACTTCTGACTGTGTGAAAAATAAAAATCTTTTATAATCTGGTTTGTGCCGGTTGAAATTGACACAAACAGGAGTTTGACTCTGATTACTCAGCAGCCGGAGCTTCTGCAGCGGGCGCTTCCTCTGCAGGAGCAGCTTCTGCAGCGGGAGCCTCAGAACGACGTACGCGACGGCGCTTGCCGGGAGCGGGAGCTTCCTCAGCTTCTTTCTCCTCAGGAGCATCAAGTTTTTCAACTTTGCGTTCCTCAAGTCCTTCTGCCATTGCATCGCAAACTGCGTTGAGAATAATTTCAATGCTCTTTGATGCATCATCGTTAGCAGGAATAACGAAGTCAATGTTCTCCGGATTTGAGTTTGTATCAACGATACCGAACACTGGAATTCCGAGACGGTTGGCTTCAGCCACTGCGATATGTTCTTTCATCACGTCAACAACAAAAAGAGCTGACGGAAGACGTGAAAGATCTGCGATAGAACCGAGGTTCTTTTCGAGTTTTGCACGTTGACGTGTGATCTGAAGTTTCTCGCGCTTTGAAAGGTTATCGAAAGTGCCATCTTTTGCCATCTTGTCGATAGATGTCATTTTCTTCACTGCTTTACGGATAGTGGGGAAGTTGGTGAGCATACCACCGGGCCAACGCTCGATTACGTAAGGCATCCCTACTTCTGCAGCCTTATTTGCCACAGCCTCTTTAGCTTGCTTCTTTGTAGCCACGAAAAGAACCTTCTTACCACTCTTGGCGATCTGCTTAAGAGCAGCGGCAGCCTCTTCTATTTTAGCGGCTGTCTTATAAAGGTCAATGATATGGATATCATTGCGCTCCATAAAGATGTAAGGAGCCATCGCAGGATTCCATTTACGTTTCAAGTGGCCGAAGTGACATCCGGCAGCGAGAAGTTCTTCAAATGTTGGTGTTGCCATTTTGTTTACTTTCTGATTTTAACAATCCTAAGGTAGGAGCACAACTACTGACTCATCCTTCGGATTTAGATACTAAACTAAAAAAATATATATTAAGCTCTCAGATACAATCTTTTTGTAGACCAGTACCCAAGAATTTGAATTTCCAAAAAACGATTAACGTTTTGAGAACTGGAAGCGTTTGCGGGCTTTGGGCTGACCCGGTTTCTTACGCTCTACGGCACGTGGGTCGCGAGTCATGAAACCTTCGGCACGAAGAGCGGGCTTATCCTCGGGATTGATCTTTACAAGCGCGCGTGCGATTGCAAGACGAAGAGCCTCAGCCTGACCTTTATAACCACCGCCATCGATATGAGCTACAATATCATATTTTTCTACACAATCAAGGGTAGAAAGCGGTTGCTTAACAACATACTGAAGAATCGATGAGGGGAAATAAACCTCAAGAGGACGCTTATCAATAACGATATTACCGTTACCCTCAGTAACATATACGCGGGCCACTGCAGCTTTGCGACGCCCGATAGCATTAACTTTTTCCATCTTTTTGATTATTTCAGTTTGTTGATGTCTACTATTTTAGCATTCTCGTTAACGAAGGGATGCTCGGATGAATTATATACATAGAGGTTTTTAAGCTGTGCTGCTCCAAGTTTAGTTTTGGGGAGCATACCTTTCACCACCTTGATATAGAGAGGGTGCTTACCGTTTGAAAGATTCATCTTCTTGCTCTTGGCCATAAGAGAAGCAGGATTGAATGCGCGCTGACCACCGGGATAACCGGTATAACGGAGATATTCACGCTTATTCATCTTGTCATTAGTCATAACGACCTTATCGGCATTGATGATAATAACATTGTCACCGCAATCCATATAGGGAGTATAGCTTGGTTTGTACTTTCCACGAAGGATTTTAGCGACTACAGAGCAAAGACGACCAAGAACTTGATCTGTGGCATCGATTACCAACCATTCCTTTTCGATAGTAGCAGGAGTGGCGGAGAGAGTTTTATAACTTAAAGTATCCACTTTAAAAAATTGATTAATAGTTACTTAATATCTGTTGCATAATATAGCCATCCGGAATCTGAAAGGCCAATTTCGACTTCCGGATAACAACAACAGGTTCAGTTGGATATAATCGGCTTGCAAAAGTATAAAAATATTTTCACATCACCAAAAAACTCACAAAATATCTCAAATATAAAATGACAAGGTGAGTGAATGAGGGGGAATGCAGCA
>CAZFUF010000034.1:0-25193 GCA_964521885.1 uncultured Sangeribacter sp.
CCTGATTCTGCGAAGTTTATGACCCATTTTACTCGGAGCTAGTCTTAAATTACATAATACGGGAATTATATGATACGGGCTCTCAATTCCAAAAGTTTATTCTGTATTCAGACCACGTTTCAAAAATATTTTAAAACGGAATCTCAATTCAAATTCTGCTGATAATAATTTCAGGATTTGTTATATGAATTTCCGGGCAAGCATCTTAAGAGTATATCGCTCAAAGATAAAATAAAAAATATACATGGCGGTGGCTGAAGAATAAGGTCATATATATGGTATATGGTTAACGGAAGAAATAATAAAAAAACGGAGCAAGGTCTCAACCTCGGCTCCGTTTTTGTCGCGATGCATTGTTTTATTATTTTAACGGTATGTCAGCGACAATTACCTATATATAATACAAACAAATCGACAAAAGGTTTAATCAAAATATGATTTTATTTGTCTTTGGGAGTCTCTACCGTACGGATGCATCGTCCGGGAGCTTTAGCTTCATCTATTTTAATTTGTCGTCTTTGCGGACGGTTTTTTTCAAGATTGGCTTTATATTGGGCGTATTGTTCCGGGGTTAATATATTTTTGACGCTTTCATCAAATTTTTTTGCAAGTTGAGCACGACTCTCAGTTATATTTGTGTCATTTTTCTCCACGGCAGCTTTTCTGTCGTCCTGAATCTTTTTAAGTTCAGCTTTTTGCTGTTCTGACAGGTCAATACCCTCAAACGGAGATACACGTTCGCGACCGGGATTAAATTTACGATGTCCTTCTTTGTGACCCTTAGGACATTTTATCTTTTCAGGATTTTGGCGTAATTCTTTTTTTGTGCAGTTTGCTGATTTCTCGCATTCTTCTCCTTCACATGCTTTTTTGCAATCTTTCTTACTTTTTTTACAAGCTATTGCTGAATCGCATGCAGCCTTCTTATTACACCCCTTGCACTCTTTGCAATCCTTGCAATCCTTGCATTGGTTGCAATCCTTGCAATCGGTGCAGTTCTTGCAATCTTTGCAATCCTTGCATTGGTTGCAATCCTTGCAATCGGTGCAGTTCTTGCAATCTTTGCAGTCCTTGCATTCTGAGCAGTTCTTACAATCTTTACATGTTTTTGCTTCACCCTTTACGCATTCCTTGCATTCTTTCTTCGGGCAGTTCTCTGTAGCTTTGGTTTGGGCGAATGTAGGTGCAATAATGAATGCACACATTGCCAGAATCATTGCAAATTTTTTCATTTGATTTAGGTTTAGCAGGAATCTTAATGCTGATTCCATGGTTCTTATGTCGGTTAATTATTCAATACTTTTTTTGTTTCTTTACAATAACACTGCTCATCAGATATGGTGGAATGACGGATGTTATCGAAGAGTAGAAAATAGAAATAGCAGTTATTACTCTAGTATGACTCTCTTTTTCATCTATGGTTTATTTTAACTATATTAAAAAATGTAAATGCATTATTTCCCAAATGGTCGAGTTAAGAAAGATTATACTTAATATTAATGAAGTATGAGAATATAAAAAAGATTGGCAAACCGTTTGGTCTGCCAATCTTTTTTAATTATCCGAAGTTTGTAATAAACTTATGCATTTTTAACTTTGTCAACGATAGCCTTGAAAGCAGCTGGATTGTTCATTGCAAGGTCGGCCAATACTTTACGATTGATTTCGATACCTGCTTTGTGGATAAGACCCATCAGTTTGCTGTATGAAAGATCCTCGAGACGGGCAGCTGCATTGATACGTTGTATCCAAAGCGCACGGAAATTACGTTTTTTCTGTTTGCGATCACGATACGCGTAAGTTAGACCCTTTTCCCATGTATTCTTGGCAACGGTCCAAACATTGCGGCGGCTACCATAATAACCTCTGGTGAGTTTAAGGATTTTCTTTCTTTTGGCACGTGATGCCACGTGATTTACTGATCTTGGCATTTTTTTTAAAATTTTGAATGACAGCGGCAGAAATTAATTTGCTCTTGCGGGGCTGTGCATTCGGTGAATAAAAAATAATTAGTAAAAATGTAATCTTAGAAAACTAAACCTGAGATAAAAATCTTTTAAAAAGTTGATTAACGCAGGTTGAGAAGTTCTTTGACCTGACGTGCATTGGCAGAGTCTACCAATGTAGTGTGGTCGAGATTTCTCTTACGCTTTTTTGACTTCTTTGTCAAAATGTGGCTGTGATAAGCGTGTTTTCTTTTGATTTTACCTGTGCCGGTGAGCGCGAAGCGCTTCTTTGACGCGGCATTGGTCTTTACCTTTGGCATTGTTTAAAAATTTTAGTTGTTGTTATTTACCTCGGCACCAAGTGCCTACGGTCTCTATAATTTTTGTCCTTGCGGACTTGAATTTCATTCATCTACCTTCTCAGTTGCATCTTCAGCTGCAACTTCCGGTTTGGAAGCTTTCTTTTCAGCTGAACGTGCATCTTTGTCGGCTTTCTGTTCTTTCTTCGGATTCTTGAGAGGGGAGAGCATGATTGTCATTTTTTTCCCTTCAAGCACCGGCATCATCTCCACTTTGCCATATTCTTCAAGATCATTGGCAAATCGAAGAAGTAGAACTTCTCCTTGTTCTTTAAAAAGAATTGAACGACCGCGGAAGAAAACGTAAGCTTTTACTTTCGAACCTTCCTTGAGGAAGCCTATGGCGTGTTTAAGCTTAAAGTTATAGTCATGGTCATCTGTTTGAGGTCCGAAACGTATCTCTTTGACAACCACTTTGGCAGCCTTCGCCTTTTGCTCTTTTTGTCGTTTCTTCTGTTGATAGAGAAACTTCTGATAATCGAGAATTCGACATACAGGGGGCTCTGCGTTTGGCGAGATCTCAATGAGGTCAAGTTGTTGCTCGCGAGCTATGCGCAAAGCTTTATCGATAGGATAAATACCTTGCTCAACATTGTCACCGACCAAACGAACTTCGCGTGCGCGGATTCGTTCATTTGTTGCATAGGGGTCACGTGCATTACGCTCATTCCCTCGGTTCGGTCGTTGACCACCCGGACGCGCGGGGCGCGGAGCCATCGGGCGCGGACCGGAAAAATTGGGTTTTTTCTCCATTCAGTAGTGTTTCTCTTCTGTGTGTTATTCTTTATTTGTCATTGCTTCGACTTCAGCAGTCAATGCGGCTGCAAAGTTAGCAATTTTCATCGTACCTTTATCACCTTCTCCCTGTTTTCTTACAGAAACTTCATTATTTTCCATCTCTTTTTCTCCAACAATGAGAAGATAAGGTATTTTTTTCAATTCGTTATCACGTATTTTCCTTCCGATTTTCTCGTTACGGTCATCTACTATAGCGCGAATCCCACTGCGATCAAGGTCTTTTGCCACCTGATATGCGTAATCATTGAATTTTTCGCTGATCGGGAGGATGACGCATTGATCGGGAATAAGCCACAACGGAAGTTTACCGGCTGTGTGCTCCAACAGTACTGCGACAAACCTTTCCATCGAACCGAAAGGAGCTCTGTGAATCATCACCGGACGATGTTTCTGATTGTCCGCTCCCGTATATTCCAATTGGAAACGTTCCGGCAGGTTGTAATCCACCTGAATGGTACCCAATTGCCAACGGCGTCCAATTGCATCCTTCACCATGAAATCAAGTTTGGGTCCGTAGAAGGCGGCTTCACCTTCAACCTGACGTGCTTTCAACCCTTTTTCTTCACAAGCCTCGATGATAGCCTGTTCTGCGAGATGCCAGTTCTCGTCGGATCCGATATATTTTTCTTTATTTTTAGGATCTCTGAGTGAAATCTGAGCTTCATAATTCTTGAAATCAAGTGCCTTGAAGATATAAAGGATAATATCCATTACTTTGAGGAACTCATCCTTGATTTGATCGGGTGCGCAATAGATGTGTGCATCATCTTGAGTAAATCCTCTCACGCGTGTCAGACCATGAAGCTCTCCGCTCATTTCATAACGATAAACGGTGCCGAATTCAGCAAGTCTCAGAGGTAGCTCACGGTAGCTGCGTGGATATGCTTTGAATATTTCGCAGTGGTGAGGGCAATTCATCGGTTTCAACAGATACTCTTCCCCTTCCTGAGGCGTTTTGATGGGTTGGAAGGAATCTTTACCATACTTAGCCCAGTGACCGGAGGTCACATAAAGAGCTTTATTGCCGATATGAGGGGTAATTACCTGCAGATAGCCGTATTCCTTCTGAATCTTACGCAGGAATTGCTCGAGACGGTCGCGCAAGGCTGCTCCTTTGGGGAGCCAAAGGGGGAGTCCCTGGCCGACTGTGGGAGAGAATGCAAAAAGCTCCATCTCTTTTCCAAGTTTGCGATGGTCGCGCTTCTTGGCTTCTTCGAGCAAGTTGAGATATTCTGTGAGCTCTTTCTTTTGAGGGAAAGATATGCCGTATACCCGGACAAGCTGATTCCTCTTTTCATCACCTCGCCAATATGCACCGGCTAATGAGAGAATTTTGACCGCTTTGATGGGAGCGGTCGTGGCGATGTGCGGACCGCGGCAAAGATCTGTGAATTCCCCTTGTGTATAAGTTGTGATATGACCGTCTTCAAGTTCGGAAATCAGCTCGCATTTGTATGTTTCACCACGATCTCCAAACATTTTGAGAGCATCTTCTTTAGAAATATCCTTACGGACGATGGACTCTTTTTTAGCAGCGAGTTCCATCATTTTTTTCTCAATTTTCGGGAAGTCTTCGGATGTTATCTTATGCTCACCCGGATCTATATCATAATAAAAGCCATTTTCAATAGCCGGACCTATTCCGAACTTGATGCCGGGATATAGTTCCTGAAGCGCCTCTGCCAGCAAGTGGGCTGATGAATGCCAGAATGCATGTTTCCCTTCAGGATCTTCCCATTTGAAAAGCTTTAATGTAGCGTTCTCTTTGATAGGGAGGGAGATATCCCAATCCTCTCCATTTACATGCGCTGCAAGCACCTTGGAGGCGAGCTGAGGGCTTATGCTTTCTGCAATTTGCAATGGAGTGACACCGCTTTCGTATTGGCGAACACTACCGTCAGGGAATGTTATATCGATCATAAATGTTTATTATATAATACGTTCCATCTTATTATGCCATTACTCTCATAGGAGTTATTTTCTCCTTTACGAGGGCTTTTAAAGATGCCGTTTTGATTTCTTATTCACAACTTTAAGCACCCCGGCAACCGAGATGCTCTCTTTTCATCCACAAAATTACAATTTTTTTTGAAAATTTCCAAAACTCTGAAACGTATTTTGGCGACGATAATTATTTTTTCTAATTTTATGAGACAAAGTCATGGAATTAATCTGTGAGTTAGTCTAATTAATTGAGTTAGTCTAATTAATTCCGTGAGTTGGGTCTGATTCATTTAGTAATATAATGAGGGTATTCCAGATGATCTTGAAAACATGATCTCATGAACCCCAAAACCTGAATTAATGTTAATGTAATGAGATTGATAAAGGAATCGATGTGGTGATCAGATCTAATCATATTTGAAATAGAAATTAATATAAACTAAATATAAACTAAATATAATTCGAATAAGGTATGAATAAAATCGTTAAATTTACTTTGTCCGGAATGGCATTAGCTCTTTTAGCTGTTGCGATCCCGGTGGTTGCTCATGCGAAAAACCAGAAAAAACCGGTTGAATTGGGTAAGATCCCGGCAGCTTCCCCTCGCCCGCATTGGATGAAAAATGCTGTGATTTATGAGGCTAATCTCCGTCAGGGTACTCCGACACGCGATTTTAAAGGACTGCAGTTTCAACTCCCGAGATTAAAGGATCTGGGTGTTGATATTGTTTGGTTGATGCCTATTCATCCCATCAGCGAAAAGGATCGTAAGGGTACATTGGGATCTTATTATGCCGTAAAAGATTATATGGATGTGAATCCGGATTTCGGAACGATGCAGGATTTAAAGGAACTCGTTTCGACCGCCCATAACCTTGGGATGAAAGTGATACTTGATGAAGTATGCAATCATACCGGGTGTGATAATATTTGGGTGACCGAGCACCCCGAATTTTATGCCCGAAATGAAAAAGGGGAGATGTATGGACCTTATGATTGGACGGATACGTATAAGCTCGATTATAATAATCCAGCCACGCGTGAAGCTATGGCGGATGCATTGAAATTCTGGTTGACAGAGGCGGATATTGATGGATACAGATGTGATGTGGCGGGGGAAGTTCCTACAGATTTTTGGGAATGGGTTAGACCTCAGCTTGAAGAAATCAAGCCTGTCTTTATGCTCGCTGAGGCTTCAAAACCGGATCTCTTGCTGAAGGCATTTGATGCGGATTACGCGTGGCCGATGAAAGATCTTTTCAATGCGATTGCAGCTACGGAAGGTGCGAATCAGTATGCTTCGGAGCATAAGCAGAACCTGGGCAGGAGGTCAGCTGCTGATATCAAACGTCTTCTTGATTCCCAGGCTAAAGAATATCCAGCCGGTGCCGTTCACATGAACATGGTTACAAATCATGATCTTAACTCTTGGGAAGGAACTGAATTTGAACGTTACGGCGCAGGGCTTGGTGCTTTTGCCGTTTTGAGTTACACGCTTCCCGGAATGCCTATGTTATACACCGGTCAAGAGGTCGGATTTAATCATCCGTTTGAATTCTTTGAAATTGACAGTATCCAGCCTTCCGCAACCCCGAACGAGATGACCACCTTTTATGAGATGCTCAATGCATTGAAACATACTAATAAAGCCTTGAATGCCGCTGACGGGGATGTTGAAATTTCTTTCTTGCCGACCGAAAATGAGAAGATCGTGGCTTTCGAACGTGTAAACGGTGAAGACCGTGTGGTTGTGGTGGCAAATTTATCTTCAGAAAGTTCTGATCTTTTATTTAAGAATGACGCGCCAGTGGTGGAAAATTTAACTGATTATTTTGCCTCTAAGCCGGCTTATTTCCCTTCAAGTTTATCACCCTGGCAATTCCTTGTGTTCACAACAGCGAAATAATACTGTCATTCACAAAATTCGATTCCTTCCGGTAACGGGGGAATGCTAAGAACCCGGCGTGCGAATTAAAAGATCACGTCGGGTTCTTTATTTATCAGATGAAAAGATTATCGGATGAAAAGATCAACAACATTTTTATGAGAAGTGCTCTAAACCGGATCTCCTAAATCGAAGGAGGGAATGAATTATCATTCGATTCGGTAGATGAGGTAATACCGGTATCTTTACTGTCGTTCTTAATTACCGCCGTTGATGATGAAGATTCCGGTGTGGTTGCCGAAGTTTCCGATGATTTGGATAATGTGGCGACAGCGGGTGTTTTAAACAGTTTGCTTAAATATTTCTCATTTATATTTTGCATCAATTGCCAGAAATTTGGAACAAATAAAGTTCCGATGATAGAATTCATCAACATTCCGAAAACCACAGCGGTGCCAAGTTCACGTCGACTGTTTGCACCGGCTCCTGTGGCAAACATCATGGGCATTACTCCAAAAATAAATGCGCATGCCGTCATCATGATCGGTCGGAATCGGATCACTCCGGCATCATGGGCCGCTTCCCTGATTGCTATTCCTGTCTTTCGGAAGTCCATTGCATATTCCACTATCAGGATTGCATTTTTAGCCGACATCCCCAGAAGTAATATCAATCCAATCTGAGTGTAAATGCTTATGCTCATGTTGAGACAAAAACACCCTAAGATGGTTCCCAAGACTGCAATCGGCATACTCAGCACAACTGCTATAGGATCTGTCCAGCTCTCATATTGTGCCGCCAGGACAAGAATGGTCATTATTATGGCAAAGATGAACACAATTGAGACAGTGGTATGGGATTGAGTTTCTTGATAAGCTTCCCCGGTCCAAGCATAAGAAAAGCTTTTCCCTAATGTCTCTTCCATAATCTCTTCCATGGCTTTGATACCATCTGAGGAACTCATATTCTTTGCAGGAGTAGCCGTCACGGATGCCGTTGTATACATGTTATATCTGTCAACGGAAGGGGAACCCATGACTGGAGAAATATCAAGCACCGTAGCCATCGGCACCATCTCCCCTTTGGAGTTTCTGATCCTTATTCTCTTCAGGTCATCGACATGGGCACGCCCTTTATCATCCGCTTGAAGAGTGACCTCATATAAATTTCCGAATTTTACGAAATCATTTACATACGCTCCTCCGATATAAGATGAAAGAGCATTATAAATTTCTTCCACAGAAAGTTCGGATAGAGTGGCGCGGTCACGATTGACCTCAACTTTGTACTGTGGAACGGCTCCTTGATACATACTTGTGACAGATGCTATTCTCGGGTCTTTGGCAGCCCTTTCTTTAACGGCTTCAATCGCCTTCTCCATTTCTGTCGGTCCCAAGTCATTGATATCAAGTAATTGCATCTGTAGTCCTGAGGTCATTCCTAATCCCGGTATTGCGGGGGGATTGACAGAAAAAATTTCAGCTTCTTGAAAATTTCTGCTCAGTTCATCGACTTTAGCCATTATATTATCGATACTAAGCTTTTTCCCACGTTCTTTCCAGGGTTCCAATATAATATTCAGAATACCTACGTTTGAGCCCGAACCACCGATGAATGATGTGCCTGACAGAGCCATCACATCCTGTACCCCCTCCAGTTCACCGACTTCCTTGGCGAGACGGTCGACCACTTCTTCCGTGCGTTCCAGCGACGCCCCTTCCGGAAGTTGCACCGATGTCATGAAATAACCCATATCTTCATCAGGGATATAACTTGTAGGCCATTCAATAAAGCCCCAAAATGCCACGCCTGTTATCAATAGATACACTATCATTGAGGCTACCGGATGTGCTAAAAGATGTTTAGTTGTGCTGTCATAAAAACTGAGGACTGCGTCATATCCCTTATTGAAACCTTTATAAATAAAATTCTTCGCTGGCTTACGGGGAGTGAGGAATAGCGCGCAGAGAGCCGGAGTCAAGGTCAGGGCATTGAAGCCGGAGAAGGCAGTCGATACTGCAATTGTCAGAGCGAACTGCTTATAAAGCTGGCCGGTTATTCCACTGACAAAAGCTGTCGGAATAAATACTGATAGAAGCACTAATACCTCCCCGATCACGGGACCGGTCAACTCATTCATTGCCTTTTCCGCAGCCTGTCGCCTGTTAAGCAACCCTTTGTCAAGTATTCTTGAACAATCCTCCACAACAACAATGGCATCATCCACCACGATTGCGATTGCTAATACCAATCCGAAGAGTGTCAGGGTATTCAGAGAGAAACCCATTAATTTCATGATTGCGAAAGTTGCGATCAACGACACCGGAATTGTTATCATCGGAATAATTACTGCACGCCAGTTTTGCAAAAAGATCAGGATGACTATCATCACAATCAGCGACGTGAGAAGGAAGGTCATAAAGAGATCATCGATTGAAGTCTTTACATAATCCGTAGAGTTCATTATCACTCGATAATGTACCCCATCAGGGAAATATTTACTCAGTCTGTCTAATTCCTTGAGAGCTCCATCTGCAGCGTCTATTGCATTCGCACCCGGTAATTGTTCAACTCCGATGAGTGATGTTTCTTTGCCATTCACTTTCGCAACGGTGGAATAACTGTCACTTCCCAGTTCAATGCGTGCCACATCCTTCAAGCGCAGGATAGCATTCTTGTCGGAACGTAAAATAATTTCTCCAAATTCTTTTGCTGAGCTCAATCCCCCTTGTGAAACTACGGTGTATTCAAATTCCGAGTTGCTGCCATTGGGTTGAGTGCCTACACTCCCGACCGCGGCTTCAATATTCTGAGACTTTATTGCATTCTCAATATCCGTCGGAGTCAGATTGCGGGCAGCCATCTCTCCCGGATCAAGCCATATTCGCATATTGTATGTGCCGGATCCGAAAGCAGAGACTCCGCCAACTCCGGCTACACGCGACACAGGATCCGTGATATGAAGGTTAGCGTAATTGGTTAAGAATAAGGCATCATACTTCTCAGGGTGGTCGCTTTCAAGAGCACAGAAAAGTATATTGTTTGAAGATCGTTTGAATACATTTATCCCTTGCTGAGTCACACTCCCCGGTAATTGTGCGCTTGCCTGTTGGATTCTATTCTGCACCTCCACGGCCGCTTCATCAAGATCAGTGCCGATTTCAAAGGTGATAGTTAATGAGTAGCTCCCCTCACTTGAGCTTGAACTCATATACATCATATCTTCAATACCATTGATTTGCTGTTCAATAGGAGAGCCCAAAGTTGTGGCAATTGTTTCAGCATCCGCACCCGGATATGAGGCAGAAACCATTATGGTAGGAGGTGTGATGTCCGGATATTGTGCCACGGGAAGGGTGAAAAATGTAATGGCACCTGCCAAAACCATCAGCACGGCTATTACAGTGGCGAATATAGGACGTTCAATAAAGAATTTACTAAACATATCAGATTATGTTTGTGACAGTGATTCCAATAATGATTCACACTTTGTTAGTTAAAATGTGAATAAGATTGTTTATTTTTTAACTCCCGCTATTTTTGGATTGACTTTCATCCCGTTGCGCACGTTAAGCAGTGCTTTCGTGACATACCTATCCTTTTTGTCAATGCCCGAAAGCACTACTCGCAATGAGTCCTGATATATTTCTACGGTTTCTATATGGCGCGTTTCAACTCTGTCGGAATCATTAAGCACATAAATGTATTTCCCAAGTTGATCGGTTCCGATTGAGGCATCGTTTACGAGCAATGCCTGTGGAATAGATGCTGATGGCATGAGCACCTGGCAATACATTCCCTCCTTAAGTTCGTTGTTAATATTTGCAACTCTACCCATAATTGTCAGGGAGCCTGTTGAAGGATTGACTGCCGGAGCGGAGTAGGTGATATCGCAGGTATAACGGTGAGGTAATTTTCCCGGAAAATCCAACGGTACCGAGCGGAATATGCTATTGTCTTTCCCTCCGTTTTCGGTCAATATTCGGGAATATTCCGATTCCTCAATATCAAACACTACGTTGAAAACCTCTTCATCATATATGGACGCTAATATAACGGGTGATCCTTCTCCCGCTACGTATGACCCTACTGAATAATTTGCAGAAGATATATAGCCGGATATCGGAGCTCGAACAGTGCAATAAGAAAGATTTGTCTTTGAAGACTCAAGAGCTGCCAATGCATCACTCACATTAGCCTTAGCCTGCTGAAGGGCACTTTGGGATTTTATCAAATCCATCTTGGCGACGGCGTCTGATTTATAAGCTTGCTGCATAGCCTCATATTCCTGCAGGGCATATTCCAATGCTCCCTTGGCAGACTGAAGAGTGGCATTGGTGCGTGCCACATCATCGCGATATAGTGAGGCATCTATTGTAAAAAGAATATCTCCTTTCTTTACGTATGCCCCGGATTCATAGTTCTTTGTAAGAATGCGGCCATTGACCTGCGCCACAACATCGGCATTATCGGCGGCTGTAAGCGTGGCGGGATAGTTTTTATGAATCACCACCGAATCGGAAAGTGGATAGGCCACATCTATTTCCGGTATCTCCTCGCTCCCGTCTTTATCTTTTTTATCTTTACAACTTCCGAATAAGATAGGAAATATGATAGAGGAAATCAATATTATCCCGAGTGTAAATTTATTGGTTTTCATCTTAAAATGAATGCTATCTTAGTTTTATAGTATGTTTATGATAAGGTGCTTTTAGCGTTTTTGCTTGAAATCATCAGGTCGTGAAGGGGTATTCTCACTCAGTTTTTTCATAGACCTCCCTCCATCCTCCTCCGAGAGCTTTATACAGATTAACCATTGCGGTCAATGCGCTCCCTTTTGCCACAATCAAGTCATTCTCCATCGTGAGAAGAGCGACTTGAGCATTAACTAAATTGTTGAAATCGGAGAGACCCAGCTTGTAGCGTTCCAAAGAGAGTCTCATTGTCTCTCTGTCAAATTCGATAACTTGGTTATCGATATCAATTTGTTCCCGGACGCTTGATAGAGTGCCAATTGCATCGTTGACCTCCTGAACTGCCGTCATAACAGCAAAATTATAAGAATCCAGCTCCATTTCAAATTGCAACTTTGCTTCAGCAACTTGATAATTGCGGGCAAGCCCGTCAAAGATTGTCCAGCTAAGAGTTGGCGCTACATTATAAAAAATCGCTTCCTTACTAAACATCTCTTCAATCTTTCCTGCCTGAAGTGCAAAAGATCCCGTTAGTGAGAGTGTAGGAAGGAAATCCTTTTTCGATACTCCGACTTTTGCAGCAAGAGATGCCAGTTTAGCTTCCTCACTCAAGATATCGGCACGTCGTCTGATCAGATCAGCCGGCACGCCAACAGCAGGTAGCGGCGGACAATCCGGAACCACCCCGGGTGAAGTGACAGGAGGAAGGTCGCTTTCGTAGACGCCGCAAAGTGTGGCTATCGCACGTCGGAGAGAATTTATTTTTGCTCGCAGTGCCGGTACTGCCGCTTTGGTGCTGTATGCCACAGACTTTGCTTGCGCAACGTCAAGGGCTGACACTAACCCCGCTTCATGGCGTGCTTCGGTCAGTTTGATGGTTTCCTCTTGAGTGGCGATATGCTTGCTCGCATTCTTTAGCTGCTCTTTGCTTGTGATTAGTTCAAAATAATTGATAGCTACATCTGCACACAGACTGATCATGGCTGATGCATAATCAGCTCTGCTTCCACGCACATCAGCTTTTCCCGCCTTAACCTGGGATGCGACACGTCCGAAAATATCCACTTCCCAATTGAGATTACCTTGAAGCGTGAAATATTTATCGTCCGGTTCTAAAGAATAGGGCTTTTCTGTTCTTCCGGAACTTCGGGTCATGGTCCATCCGAGTCCCAGATCAAGTTGTGGTGAATATGATGATTTGGTCTGTTTTAGTTGGGTACGTGCCAGATTGATTCTCTTTAACGCGATAGCAAGATTATAATTATTTTTTTCTGCCATTTTTATTATCTCGCATAGAAGGGGATCGTTAAATTCCTTCCACCATTGATCATCAGATGGAAATTCAGCAGGATAGTCGGATGCGTAAAGCCATTCTTCAGGAATTTTTTGAGAAGGTTTATAGATGGTTTCTTCTGCTGAGACTGATATAGATATAAGGTTAGTAATCAATAGGAAGAAGAAAGCTCTGATATATGCTTTAAATGATTGCGATATGAGTTTTTCTAAATCTGTCATGGGGCTGGAATAGACTTTTTATTAGCAAATTTAATCATTATTTTGCTTTATTTACATAAATATTAAAAAATTAACTCTGAATTCCGGTAAAAAGCAGGTTTCTTTCCTGAACTTCCGGACATGACATTGCGTTGAATAATTGATAAATTATGGCATAAGTTTTGCTATTATTCAAGTGATGCGGGATTATTGATTCAATATCCTGTATTCGTGAAGTTAATGTCATTATTGTCATTAGCTTAGTATGCTGAATCATGCTTTAATTAGAATCTTTAAATATTAGTGAATTAATTATTATAAAAATGTCAAAAGGTAAAATTGGGGTTACTACAGAAAATATATTCCCCGTTATCAAAAAATTTCTTTATAGCGATCATGAAATTTTTCTGCGTGAACTTGTCAGTAATGCTGTTGATGCAACAGGGAAAATCCGCACACTTTCTTCATTCGGTGAATTTAAGGGTGAACTCGGAGAATTAAATGTCAAGGTCACTGTTGACAAGGAAGCCGGCACTCTGACGGTTTCAGATCATGGTATTGGAATGGATGCAGAGGATATTGAAAAATATATCAATCAGATTGCCTTTTCAGGTGCTGAAGAATTCCTGGCTAAATATAAGGATACCGCAAATTCCATAATAGGACACTTCGGACTCGGGTTCTATTCTGCCTTCATGGTCTCCAAAAAAGTTGAGATTCATTCTCTATCTTATAAAGAAGGTGCACAAGGTGTGGAATGGATTTGCGACGGTAGTCCTGAATTTGAGATGCATCCGTATGATAAGAAAGAGAGAGGTACGGATATTATCCTTTATATCGATGATGATAACAAGGAGTTTCTGGAACAAAGCAGAATCGACGCTTTGTTGAAAAAATATTGTAGGTTCCTCCCCGTGCCCGTAATTTCAGGAAAAGAGCAGGAGTGGAAAGACGGTAAATATGTCGATACGGAAAAGGATAAAGTTATAAATGCCACCGAACCACTCTGGACTAAAAAGCCGGTTGACCTGACCGATAAGGATTATCTTGAGTTCTATCATGAACTCATGCCCGGCCATGAGGATCCTATGTTTTGGATTCATCTGAATGTGGATTATCCGTTTACTTTGACCGGTATTCTTTATTTCCCGAAGATTAAGAATAATATCGATATCCAGAAAAATAGAATTCTTCTGTACAGCAATCAGGTATATGTGACGGATCAGGTTGAAGGGGTCGTTCCTGAATTCATGACTCTTATGCAAGGTGTGATTGATTCGCCAGATATCCCTCTGAATGTAAGTAGAAGTTATCTTCAGGCTGATCGTCAGGTGAAGCAGATCTCTTCATATATCTCAAAGAAAGTAGCCGAGAAGCTCGACAAGATGTTTACTTCTGATCGTGCATCTTTTGAGCAGAAATGGGATGACATAAAGATTTTCATCGAGTATGGAATGCTGACTGATGAAAAATTTTATGAAGTTGCAAAAAAATTCTTCCTTCTAAAAGATGTCAATGGGAAGTATTATACTCTTGATGAATATAAAAATCTTGTAGAGGCGGAGCAGACAGATAAGGAAGGGATGACAATCTTCCTCTATGCTACTGACGCAAATTCTCAGTATTCCTATATAAAAGGTGCTGAAAACAAAGGCTATAATGTTCTCCTCACTGATGGTCAACTTGACACTCACGTCATGGGATTGCTTGAAAGCAAGAATGAAAAAATAAGATTTGTACGCGTTGATTCGGATATCCCTGAAAGAATTATTGCAAAGAAGGATAATGATCATGCAGATTTGTCTCCTCTTCAGATGGATATTGCAACAACATTATTTAGCTCTTTGATTCCCGACATGGATAAGACCCGATTCATAGTTAGCTTTGAGGCAGTAGGCGCTTCGAACGATCCTGCAACGGTGACTCAGGATGAATTCATGCGGAGAATGAAGGAAATGGCGCGTATGCAACCCGGAGCTGGATTCTATGGGTCACTACCTGAATCTTATACCCTTGTTGTTAATACAGAGCAACCGGCGGTCAAGAAGGCAATTGATGATGCAACCTCGTCATTAAAGGATGCCGTTGAACCGATCAGGAATGATATTGAGAAGATTAATAAGGAGATCACCGACACGCGTAAAGCTGCCGAAGAAAAGAAGGAGTCGGCTCCCGATACCTCAGCCAAAGAGAAGGAAGTGGCAGACCTCAGAGACAAGGAGAAAGACATCATTACAAAATATGCGGATAATTGCACGGAGGTTAAGCAGATAATCGATCTTGCTCTTTTGCGTAGTCATCTATTGACCGGAGAGGCGCTGAATGCCTTTATAGCCCGTTCAATCTCGTTATTATGATACCCGCTCACAAGATGACCGTAGTGCATCTTTTAAGGTTAGAATCCGTTACATTGAATGGAGGTCTCCGGAAACATGATGTATTCACTTCCCCGGACAAAGCCAATTGTGGCAAGGAATCTCGGTTAACCTGATGTTCAAGCTGTAATCATCATACAGTATACTTGATATAAAATAAATAAGGTGAAAGTCATAAGCGACTTTCACCTTATTTAGTATATTAAATAGTGGGGTTGCTAATTAGAACCAACGTACGTATGCGAAATCCTGACGATGAGGAAGTTTGTCATTCTTTGGATACATACGCATTGCTGTGCGGAACATGCCGGCATCTTTCAATTTAGTCTTGAGTTCGTATGTAAGGATATTACCATCCTCTGCCACAATCTCGAGGGGTTTGCGGTAGGCATAATGGCTTTCTCCGTCAATCTCATGATAGAACACGAGTTCAACACCTACTGATTTACCCAGACCCTTGGTGTCTATTACACATCTCACGTTGATTTCATCACCGGCTTGATGTGCACTTACTGGGAATTCATCAAGAGTGGAGGAGAGTATTTCGACCTGATCCCATTTTGATGCTACGTCTTCTTTCCAAGCAACGATATCGCGTGCTTCAGCGAAATCATTAGCCACAAGCTTGACATTGCGTTTGTGCTCGGGTTCATAGAAACGAGCGATGTAATCGTCAAGCTGACGTTTCATCGTGAAATGAGGTGCGATGTTGCCGATAGAACGTTTGATCTTCTCGATCCACTTCGGTGAGTATCCCTTATAATTCTTATCGAAATAGCATGGCACGATCTCATTTTCAAGCATACTGTAGATAGTAGCAGCATCAAGTTTATCTTGCTGACTTTGATCAGTGAAGGTGCGTTTGTCAGTAAGTGCCCATCCGGCTTCTTCATCGAAACGATAACCCTCATACCACCAACCATCGAGTACGGAGAAGTTGAGCACACCGTTCATCTCAGCCTTTTCTCCGGATGTTCCGGATGCTTCAAGCGGACGTGTCGGTGTATTCAACCAAATATCCACACCGGTCACAAGACGCTTAGCCACAATCATATTGTAATCTTCAAGGAAGATAATTTTTCCGGCAAATTGCGGCATACGTGAGATTTCGATGATTCTCTTTATCAGACCCTGTCCGGCTCCGTCTGCAGGGTGTGCTTTCCCGGAGAAGATGAACTGTACGGGATATTGTGGGTTATTTACGATTTTTGCAAGACGTTCCAAGTCTGTGAAAAGGAGGTGGGCACGCTTATAGGTTGCAAATCTGCGGGCAAATCCGATAATGAGTGCATTGGGATTGATTTTATCAACAATCTTCATCACCTCAGATGGATCACCCTGGTTCTTAAGCCATTTCTCTTTAAAGTCATTACGAACGAAGTTGATGAATTTATTTTTCAGCGTCATTCGCATGTTCCAGATTTCATCGTCAGCTACATTAAATATTCCCTCCCAGGCTTTGGGGTCGCTCTGGTTCTCATACCAATCTTTAGCGAGATGGTCTGAGTAAAAGCTTTTCCATTCTGAAGCTGCCCATGTCGGCATGTGAACGCCGTTGGTGACATACCCTACATGACTTTCCTCGGGTGCATAACCTTTCCAGACACCAGCAAACATCTTCTTGGAGACTTCTCCATGAAGCCAGCTTACGCCATTCGCCTCCTGACAAGTGTTAAGAGCGAATACTGACATTGAGAAGCGTTCGTTTGTATCAGGATTCTCACGTCCCATGTTCATAAGATCTGACCATGAGATACCCAGTTTTGCGGGATACTCACCGAGATATTTGCCGAAGAGTGATTCCTCAAAATAGTCATGACCGGCAGGCACGGGGGTATGAACGGTATAAAGTGAGCTTGAACGTACTACTTCCAGAGCCACATTGAAAGGAAGATGATCCTTCTGCACATAGTCAACAAGACGCTGAAGGTTAAGAAGGGCTGCGTGTCCTTCATTTGCGTGATAGATGTCAGTCTTAATGCCGAGTTTCTCAAGCATCAGCATACCTCCGATACCAAGGAGATATTCCTGCTTGATACGGTTTTCCCAGTCGCCTCCATAAAGCTTATGGGTAATAGGACGGTCAAACTCAGAGTTGCGGTCGAGGTCGGTATCAAGCAGATAGAGTTTCATACGGCCCACATTCACACGCCATACATGACAATAAATTATACGTCCGGGGTAGGGCACCTCAAGAATAAGCGGTGATCCATCTTCTCCGAGAACAGCCTCAATTGGAAGTTGCTCGAAATTCTGAGCTTCATAATTTGCAATCTGCTGACCGTCAAGGCTAAGGCTTTGAGCGAAATATCCGTAACGATAGAGGAAGCCGACAGCAGTCATATTTACACAGCTGTCTGATGCTTGCTTAATATAGTCTCCGGCGAGAACACCGAGACCACCTGAATATATCTTAAGACAGTTACACAAACCATATTCCATTGAGAAATATGCCACTGTCGGGATATCGGTGCGCATGGGCACCTTCATATAGTCATTGAAAGATTTATAGACCTTTTTTATGCGGGCCATCAATTCTTTATCGGCGATGATCTCATTGTAGCGTTCGTATGAAATACGTTGCAACAGCATGACCGGGTTTTCACCCACAGCTCTCCAGAGATCTCTATCAAGGTCATGAAAAAGGCTTTTCCCTTCACTGTTCCATACCCACCAAAGGTTTTTAGACATTTCCTCAAGTGGCTTCAGCTCTTTTGGAAGTTCCGAACTGACGGTCAATGTGCGCCAATTAGGTGTGTTTGTTTTGCTGACTTGGAGTTTCATAAAAAATTAATCTTATATTATGTTATTATTTTCGTTTATGAAAGCTGAATGAACTTAAATCAGGATTTCCCAAAAATAAGATTCATCAACTTTTAGAGACGTCGGTTGCGACGGCTATCCGCAACTTCAAATGCCTCGTAATATTTTGTTATAAAGAATTCCCAATTCCCTTTTGATGCTGTGGCAGCGGCTTCTTTTGATGCATTCTTGCGGGCAGCATTGTTATAGTCAGAATAACCTGCTATTGCATTCGCAATATTATTGACAGCATCATTATAGTTCCGATCTGTTCTTTCCACCACGTCGACTCCGCAACTCTCGAATCCCGGAATGAAATCATCTAAAATCCATTGTCCGAACCCGGATTTGTCGGATGTGACTGTGGGAACACCGAAAGCAATACTTTCAAGAGGTGTGTATCCCCATGGCTCATAATAGGAAGCGAATACGCTCAGATCTAATGCCGGAAGAAAGTCATAATAGGATATATTTACGATCCCATCCTTCCCGTCAAGATAACATGGAACGTAGATCACGCATACATTGTCATTGAATCTACCCTCGTTTTCCAACTGCCGGATTCTGCAGCAGACAGCATCAGAATCTTCGTTGTTAAGACGATGGGTCATAAAATCATAAGCTGTTTCGTGTGATATATCTCCAGCTATTTTTTGAATCAATCCTTGATCCGGACATTTCACCCAGGCCGGCACGAGAACTAATGCAATGACCTTTCTGGATGAGGGGAGAATATCCGATAGGCGTGCCATCGAATCAAGATAAAGATCCAATCCCTTATTGCGATATTCATTGCGGCCGGAAGTAGCAACGATAAGGGTATCATCTGAAAAAACTTTCCCTTTGAGGGCTGATGCAATCTCAAGGATGCGTTTACGTCCTGATTTTCTTAAGGAAGAGAATTTACTGGTTCCGGGTACAAAATCGGGCTCAAATCCATTGGGAGTGACAACCTGAGGATAAATATCAAGTAATTGACCGCATTCTCGCGCGGTTATATCGCTGACGGCTGTGAAACAGTCAGCCTGATGCGCAGCTTGTTTTTCGAGGGAATGCTTTGACTCCATATTGAGTTCGCGGGCCATCTGATCTCCATTATAACCGGTGAAATATTCGTAAAGATCTTTCCCGTTGCCACAGATGCTGCGCCCGATGCTGGTGGCATGCGTAGTAAATAGAGTGGCTGCTTCAGGCATTTTCAGTCGCGTGTAAAGCAGACCCATACCCGTGGTCCATTCGTTGAAATGAGCGAATACTTTGTGTGAATCTACTTTAAGATATTCGCTCAGTGCTTTAATAACTATTGAAGACGCTACTGCAAAAGCACACCCCTCTGAATAATCTCCGTATGAATGTAAGGAATCAACTCCGAAATTATCCCACATCTCTCCAAAGACGGTGTCGAGCATGGGGTATGCTCCGTCAAATTTTACCAAAACCACTATTGGACTGCCCGGGATTTTCCATCTTCCCACGCGTATGGAGATACCCTGGGGAAGCTTTATTTTTGAAGCAGCCGATTTTAAGAGGGATTTGTATTCTGTAAATACAGGAGAGGGGTTATCTTCTGACCATACATCGGGTCCGATAAATACAAGACGATCCCCTAATTTATCGTGCAACACACGGGCTTTTGTCGAAAGAACAGTATAGATTCCTCCGACTTTATTGCAGACTTCCCAACTGGCCTCAAATAATAATCCTATTTGCGGTAGCTGGTAGAGTGAATTACTTTGCATTTCAGTATCGCTTATCAATTTAGCGGGTTAAGAATAAGTACCTACTATAGTAACCTTGTCCGTTTTGACCCGCAAAATTAATAAAAAAGACGCATGATTGCAAATCAACGCAATCTTTTAAAATCTTTTATAATTTTTTTCGAATTGGAAATTATGCTTTCATCTTCTCGGAAAATTCTGCATATCAATTGTGATAAACGGGATGATAATGGGATTTTAATGGGAATGTTTTTATTTTTATGGAGTATATATACGAAATGGTGATTTCAAAAGTTTAAAAGATATATAGATGAGGGGGGGATGATGTAGACCGTAGTAAATTGGATAGTCACGAAATTATATATGACTTCTTGTTCAAAAATAATCAGGATATTGCTGTTGATATCAATATCTGTGCCACATCTCGCGGCTCAGGTAAGTGTGATTAATGACCCTGAATTCATTGATATTTCAGATGAATCGGAATTTATCGTTTTTGATGATGATAACTATGGAGAGTATGTCGAAATAGATTCTCCGGATAGTGTACCCGCGGGGAAGAAATTAGATTTCGTGGCTCAAAATAAAAGTAAATTTGATTATAAGCAACTAATCCTGCCGGGCGGTCTTGTTGCAGTCGGAGCATTCGGAGTCAGCAACGGATTCTTTAGAAAGATAGATAATTCCGTAAGAAAAGGTATGGAGAAACTTCGCGGCGATCATTATTTCAGAGCGGACGACTATATCCAGTATCTTCCCACCGCAGCTTATCTCGGATTGGGCGCTGTAGGAGTTAAGTGCAAACATTCTTTTAAAGAAAGATTTGCTGCCGGAGCGACCGCATATCTCGCAATGGGCATCATGGTTAATGCCATAAAGTATACTGTCCGTGAAAAACGTCCCGATTCTGATGCAAGGAATTCATTTCCTTCCGGTCATACAGCCACGGTATTTATGGGTGCCGAATTGCTGCGTCAGGAATATGGACTTGGAATTGCAATCGGCGGATATGCAGTTGCGGGTGCCGTTGCATTTTTGCGATTATATAATGACAGACATTGGCTAAACGATGTGATTGCCGGAGCCGGAATCGGAATTCTAAGCGCACGCATCGGATATTGGATGTTGCCCTTATATCAAAAATGGTTCAAATGGGATAAGACTCAGGCGGCAGTCTTGCCTACTTATGACCCAGGCACACGTTCCGCAGGTGTAGCTTTCACCGCAAACTTCTGAGAAATGTTTTCCAAATTGTAACAAGAGTTTTTTGTCTGTTTTGAGAAAAAAAGTTACCTTTGTCAATCTGAAAAAATAAAAATATCTATATAATGGAATTTGAAGGAAAAGTAATTCAGGATTATCCTGTGGTTGAAGGTATAGCAAAATCAACGAATAAACCGTGGAGAAAAAAAGAGTGGATTCTTGAAACATTGGGCAATTATCCACGTAAAGTTAAGATTCAGGCTTTCAATGAAAGAATAGATAATCTGAATCTTCAGATAGGTCAGACGTATGTTGTCAGCGTAGATGCTGAAAGCCGTGAATTTAACGGCAGATGGTATACCGACCTTTCAGCTTATGCAGCCCGTCCGGCGATGACTCAGGCACCGGCTCCCGCTGCACCGGCTCCTGATTTCGGTGGCGGTTATGCTGCTCCCGCAGGATTCGGTGCTTCCGCAGCTCCGGAAATGCCTGCAAATAACCAGGAAGACGATCTTCCGTTCTAACGATTGTTTTTGAATCCCATAGTAATCTATGGGTGACTTAAATGGAGAGGCACTAATAAAGGTTGTTTTAAATATAAAGACTGCTGATGTCATTCTGTGCGGAGAATTTTTGTTCCGCCCGATGATTTCAGCAGTCTTTGCTTATCTCTATTAACTATTGAGATCTACTCTATATGAACGATCCCTTAGGTTTTACCATATATTTTAAAATTACTTAAGGAGATGGTTTTTGCAAGCCTCATTTCCATGGAATACTAAGAGCCCGTCTCATAAATGATTTCTGACCTAAAGCAGAAGAAATGGGCATTTTTCACTTAGAAAAACACCCATTTTGAGTCGTATGACTAATTTAAAATTTTTTTACACACTATATAAAAATAATTTCAGTGATTTAAGTAATGTAATTGCTCCTGTATTTTGTAGCAGGATGTGATAATTTTAAATTAAGGAATATTAATTTTAAATGTTTCATTTCCTTTACGAATAATATAGAGACCTGCAGGCAGTCCTTCCAATGTTGTGGTATTTTTGCGAATGGTTATACCCTCTAAATTGTATATATCGTATGTGGTAGGATTATCAAGACCCTCCACCTGATATATTCCTGAATCATCATAAATTACTTTCGATTTATGAGCATTTATAATTTCCCCTCTTTTGTTAAGTAATATGGCTATAACTTCAAGGTTATCTTTATTTAGTATAAAATCGGGCACTGTAAATGATTGATGAATATTATAAGTTTCATCCCCTTTAATATTAGACGGAAGCATTACTATCCCCATCCCCATATTATCCGGATAAATACCTCTGGCTATTGAATTGGGCATTTCGCCGTTCCAATTATCGAGAGGTACGTTATTTTCCACAAGTATGTACGCAATTGTAAAGTCCGATCCTTTAGCATCATAAGCTATCTTAACTTTAGATGAGTTATCACATAGCCCTTTTCTATTCAATGTTGGGGAATTTGTAATTAGTCCGTAAGAGAGATTATCATGATTGATAAAACTTTCGAAATCGGGAGCATCCAGTGCTGCGAAAGCTAATTTTCTTGATATTTCAAAATGGGACTTTATATAACCGTTATCTCCAAAACCATCAGGAACAACGTATAGTTCATAATTTTCAGTTTGAGTGTTAAACCCTTCTACTACCAATGTTCCTACTAAAGATTCCTGATTTTCAGAATTAATACGATTTATTTCTTGAATGACCTTAGAAGAACATTCAAGTGCATCACTTTCCCAGATATATCCCTCGACGACATTAGTTTTGGGATATGTCAGTAAAGAGGATACATTTTCAATTAGGATTTCTATCGGATTGGGAATATTATCCATTTTCCCGTTAACCTTGGTGACGTCAAGATTAACAATATTATCCACGGGCATATTTTCGAAGGGTATTGTAAATGAGATGGTCGAGATCATATTCGGCCCCATGTGATAGGGAATATCCTTCTCAATTATCTCACCCCCATTGAGTTGAATTGCAACCGTGACATTCTCCACCCTTTCTAATGACCGGTTTTGAACTTGCAGCTGAAATTCGCAGACATCGTAATCAATTAATATAGGATCGTTGATTAATTTTGCAGCAATTTTAGCTTCTTGATTATTTATGTCTGTATTTATTCCATTACAATTTATTTTATGAATATACATATCTATAGGTAAATCTTCTCCTTCTATCGTGACAGAAAGAGCTATTGGTGCTTGCATTGGAGAGCAAATTAAGCCTATAGGCATCCATTCGTTATTGCTGCTTTCACCTCTGAAAAAGTACTTGTCGCAGTATTCATTTGAAGATGTGAAAGTCGCTAATGTGCGACCCTTAAAACCAACACCAACGTATATCGGGTTTTCTGTAATGGTGTAGGAGTCTGGGAAAATGAAGGACTGCCAACCATTATCGAAATTATTTTTTATAGGTGATTGTTTAATACATCCGGGATTTGAATCTGAAATAAAAATATAAGATGGAGGAGCATCTTCTGATACACAATAATTTACACCAGTTATTTTTTTGCCGATATAGGGTTTAAGGGCATCCTTATCCAGTAAGATGCTGAGTTCCCCTGAGGAACCATATCCGAACCCTAAACCGAACGGATGTATCTCTCTTCCCGGATTATATCCAAATTCTATGGAATTGGTAGATGTGGGTTCGAATTTCTCAATTAGATTATATCCGGCAAACCCGTGTGTCTCATAAACTTTCTTATATCCGAAAGGAATATTGAAGGTAATGAGTCCTTTGTCAATTGAAGGGGTACGACCGATCAAGCTTGGAGGAGTTGTCGAATGTAAATTATAGGCGGTAGTTGAATTAAGTCCTATTGTGCTTATCTCGAGGCAAGGATGTGCATTTTGAATATCTATTTCTTTTACACTGTCTATCCCTTCCAGATATATATAACTTACATTGTCGGGTAAAGAAATATTTGTCAGACCCGGGCAACTATAGAATATTGCTTTAATAGGTTTGGAGGAAGTAAAGATAACATTGGAGAGATTACTGCACCCGGCAATGGTAGCATAATAAAATGGCAAGATTAATGTTTTTAATTCCTGGATTGCCTCGATATGTACATAATATCCTATGTTATATTTCTTCCCTTCAATGGTAATGAATTCATCCGGGATCCGTACGGTTCCCGATTCGTCAGGAATCACATTGATGATTTTAACCGTCTCCTCATCGACCTGCAGGTATGTTATTCCATCGATTGTCCATTGTCCTTGTTCTACGGGCCAAACAATTTCTTCATTCTTGACTTCCAATTCTACATATTGACTTGATTCCGTGGAATAAATGACTCTTTGCCAGTCATCATCCAGGTATCTGCCAACCGGATAAAAATGATATATTCCATCTTCTAAGCCGGATGCATCGGGCGTATATGTTGATAACATACCTGTTGCAGAATACAAAAACTCATACTCAATATTTCCGGTTGAGATATTTTCTTTTGCCATAGCAAAATCAAAGATTGGATCCGTAACATTCAACGATGAGCTGACCAATGCATGAAGATCTATTGTTTTAGAATAAGGATTTAATTCTAAGTTGTTATTTGAATCCCAGCACAAAAAGTAATAAATATTAGGATTTTTATGTCTTGGAGCTACTCCAATATTTATCATCGGTTGTTCCGTATATAAATTATCGGATGTCAGATAATATCCGTTTGCTTCTCCTCCCCAGCCAAAATTAAAATGAAAATATCCATCTCCATCACTACCGTCACATACAAAAGAGTGCCCAATGTATTCTGGTGAATAACCTGAGTAAATTACAGGTCTTCCTTCATTTATCTCTTTCTGAATAATGCTCTCCCAGACAGAGATATTTCTAAGATTATTATAACTCAGAGAAAGCGAACTATAGTCGAAATTTTTTATAAGGGCATCTTTGATAAGATAGGCATCTGTTCCACTTCCATTTC
>CAZFUF010000035.1:0-22081 GCA_964521885.1 uncultured Sangeribacter sp.
CCATCATCCAGTTGTAGTCCTTATAGGCCACATATATCTCCATGCAGGTGAACTCCGGATTATGGGTGCGGTCCATACCTTCGTTGCGGAAGTTTTTGGAGAATTCATACACACCCTCGAAACCACCCACAATCAGACGTTTGAGGTAGAGCTCATCGGCTATGCGCAGATAGAGAGGGATGTCAAGAGCGTTATGATGCGTGATAAACGGGCGTGCCGAAGCCCCACCGGGAATCGACTGAAGCACGGGAGTCTCCACTTCTATATAGCCGTGAGAATTGAAGAACTCGCGCATGGAGTTGAACATCTTTGTGCGCTTGATAAAAATCTCCTTTACACCCGGATTTACCACCAGGTCTACATAGCGCATCCTATAGCGTTGTTCCGGGTCGGTGAAGGCATCATAAGCCTTCCCGTCTTTCATCTTTACTATCGGGAGAGGACGCAGAGACTTTGAAAGGAGGGTCAATTCCTGCGCGTGGATTGAGATCTCTCCCATCTGAGTGCGGAACACATAACCCTTGATACCTACATAATCACCTATATCGAGGAGTTTTTTGAAGACGACATTATACATATCTTTGTCTTCACCAGGGCAAAGGTCATCGCGGCTGACATAAATCTGGATTCGACCGTCGGCATCCTGAAGCTCCATGAAAGAAGCCTTCCCCATGATCCGGCGGGACATGATTCTCCCTGCCACAGCCACTTCCCGTTTAGGCTCAAGGTCATCGGAGAAATTAGCTTTGATTTCTGCTGAATGTCCGGTGACCGGATATTCGGGTGCGGGATATGGGTCTATCCCTCTTTGGCGTAAGGCATCGAGTGAATTTCGACGCACAATCTCTTGTTCGGTGAGTTCTTGATTTGACATTGATTATATGTTTTGCAAAAATTTTACTGTTAATACCCGGAGTCTCCTGAAAATTATTGAGAGGGGGCTAAATTCCTTTCACGGGTGGCGTAAGCCTTCGTGTCAGGTCGATAAAATCCTCCACGGATAGACGTTCCGGGCGTTCCTTAAGAATAGGGTCGCTCAGCAGAGGATCTCCGGCAGGGAGTTGTCCCAAAAGCGGGGAGAGGGAGTTGCGGAGCGTCTTGCGGCGCTGACCGAAAGCCGTTTTCACCACGCTTTTGAAGCGTGCCGGATCACAACCGAGATCCTTTCTCCGGTTGCGGATAAGGCGCAAGACCCCACTCTGCACCTTTGGTGGAGGATTGAACACTGACGGAGGGACTGTGAACAGGTATTCACAGTCATACCAAGCCTGCAGAAGCACCGACAGAATCCCGTAGACTTTACTCCCGGGACGGCTGCAGATGCGTTCAGCCACCTCTTTCTGAAGCATACCGGCGATCACCGGTATCTGATCCACATATTCCAGCGCCTTAAAAAATATCTGCGACGATATATTATAAGGGTAATTTCCTATGAGAACGAATTTACCGTCGAAAAGTTCAGTCAGGTCGAGCTTCAGGAAGTCTCCTTCGATCACTCGCAGACCGGGCATCGTGCGGTGGAGATATTCCACCGATTCGGAATCGAGCTCAATGGCAGTGACATCCCGCTTATCGGAAAGCAGGCAGCGGGTGAGAACCCCTGTGCCGGGTCCGATTTCCAATACCGGAAGTGCTCCGTACATCTCCGCGCTTTCCCAGGGCAATTCAGGCGCGGAGATGGTAGCCGCAATTTTTGCAGCTATCCCCGTGTCGGTCAGAAAATGCTGTCCGAGTGCTTTCTTCGGCCTGACGTTCATCTTTTCGCGATTATGATATTTGCTGAAGGATAACGTTTTTAGTGTGGATTAACGTTTTTTCAGTCAGCTGATTATTTTTTCAGTTTCTTGTCGATGTCCGAGGGGATTGCTCCCTTGTTGACCATGATACTGATGGTCTTGTCGAGGAAATAAGGTTCCGACACATAGAAGAAGCCGTCATAGAGTTGATTGGTGTCCCAGGAGTTCTTGACCTTATAATAGCGATTACCCTCCTGATCTTCAGCCGTACCGATGATGACCATGCCGTGGTCATCGGTGGTCTCGAAATTGTCAAACCCTTTCTGACGTGATTCCTGAGTCACTCCTTTCTCCTTCACCGGACCTTTTATGTCAAACTTTTCACTCTCGCGATCCTTATCGCTGAGTTTGACCCAACGGGCAAGTTCGGTGCCATCCATGTCAGCTTCAGTCTTTTCAGCAGGGAGGATAGCGTAACCGTTGTTCCATTTGAAACCACCTTCGGAAACATCGGCCGCCCATCCTACGGTGAATCCCTTGTCAAGAGCATTATCGACGATTCTTTTCATATCGTCCAGCGGCACATTGACCGAGGAAGCCCAGAGCCAGTTGTCGGCTATTTCGAGGGGGAAGGAAGTATAGAAAGGATGGTGCGTATAGCTGGTGAAGGAGACAAAATCGCTCCCTTTGATACCCATTTCATCGGCAAATGAGCGTGGGGTATAGGTCTTGCCGTTATAGGTGAAAGTTTCGGGCACTTTCCCCAGATAAGCATCCAGGATTCCGGTGAATCCATCGAGCCAGGCGGTGGAGAGGTGTTTATTCCCATTTTTGAGGATAGCGTTAAGATAAGCTGTCAGGGCATCCGCCATCTCATAATGAGAATGTTTATTTTCTCCATAGTTGAGACCTGCATATGCTTCCTCGGGCATCATTCCATAGGTATCAGCCACATAATTCACGTCTGCGAAAGAGCCACCCTGGGCAAAATTGATTTTACCTCCGGTGCGGATATATTTTTTTGCCTTGTCGATATAGCAATTGCGCACCACAAACATCTCCGACAGATCCAATTCCGGTTTGCCACGACGGAGTGCATCTTCTTCAAGAAGTGATATTCCCGAGAAGCTCCAGCATGTCCCCGACTTATTCTGGTCTTTGACCGGAGTGGTCGGAAGAACCTTGATGTCGGTGAATTTGAAACCGGTGGAATCCGGATTCACGGGTTCGGCACCGGCATTTGCGGGTGCGGGCATTCCTGTGGCAGACGCACATAGGGCGGACGCCATCATGGTCAATATAAAGGAACTCTTTTTCATATTTCAGAATTTGTTTTTCGGTTAGTATGAGATTTATGATGATTACTTATCGGAAATTTCTTTCTCCTCCTTGGGCAGACTCTTGTCGCGCCAGAGATACATCCTGTCGGAGGGACGAATCTTATCAGGGACCGGGACCGAGAAGATCTGACCCTTGCGCACTTCATCCACCGGGTCAGTCGTCAGGCGCAATTCCTCCGCCTTAAAGATGAGAGCGCCGGTGGTCGGACCGCTGACGATGACTTCATCGCCGGGGTGGAGTGTGCCGCTTTCCATCTTGAACTCTCCGACACCGAGCTTGCTGAAATATCTTCTTGCCTTGGCGATATATTCCTTGACGCGTGTGGATGAAGAGCCATACTTGCCGCTCCATTCTCCAAGCCGTTGCCCGAGGTAATATCCGTTCCAATATCCACGATTGAAGATTTTTTCAAGGCGAGCTTCGAGGGGAGCAAGGGTATCTTCACTGAAAGTGCCGTTGCAGATAGCTTCGAGAGCCAGAGAATAACATTCCACAGTCTCCGCCACATATTCCGCCGGGCGGGCACGCCCTTCGATCTTGAAGACCCGGATTCCGGCATCGACCATTTTATTCAGGAAATGGATGGTCTTGAGATCTTTGGGGCTCATTATGTATTGATTCTCTATATCGAGCTGATCACCCGTCTCTTTATCGGTCACCGTGTAAGCACGCCGGCATATCTGGTTGCAAGCACCCCTATTGGCTGAGGAATTCATTTCATGGAGCGAGAGATAGCACTTCCCGCTGACTGCCATGCAGAGAGCTCCGTGGCAGAACATCTCAAGCCGGATAGGACGCCCCCCCGGACCGGTCAGTCCGGTTTCGGCAATCTGACGTGAAATTTCAGCCACCTGGTCGAGGTTAAGCTCCCGGGCGAGAACCATCACATCCGCCCATTGGCTATAGAATTTGACAGCCTCGAAATTAGTGATATTGACCTGAGTGGAGATATGCACTTCCTGTCCGATAGAGCGGGCATATAGGATAGCGGCGATATCCGAAGCGATGATGGCGGAAATTCCCGCCTCGTGCGCGCGATCTATAATCTTGCGCATCAACTCCATATCGTTATCGTAGACGATGGTGTTGACCGTGAGATAGGTTTTCACCCCGGCGCCGGAGCAGATCCGGGCGATATCCTCCATATCATCGGCGGTGAAATTGACGGAAGAGCGCGAACGCATATTGAGACCTTCGATGCCGAAATAGACGGCATCAGCACCGGCATGTAATGCCGCCGCCAATGATTCGCGACTCCCCACGGGAGCCATTATTTCAAAATCTTCTCTTCTCATTTAGGTTTTTTTGCGAGATAGATGGTGACCGCTCCGAAAGTGAGCGAACGCCATGATGTGTCGGTAAATCCGGCGTCTGAAAGAAGCCGGGTCAGGGCATCGCGTTGCGGTGCAGCCGCGATACTTTCCGGAAGATAAGAGTAGGCTCTGGAGTCGCCGCTTACCATACGTCCCACTCCCGGAATTATTCTCCGTGAATAGAGATTATAGAGTGCGTGGGTGAACGGATGCTCAGGAGTCGAAAGCTCGATTATGCAGATAACTCCACCCGGGGTGGTGATCCTGTGCATCTCCCGCAACCCCTTTGCCAGATACTCGAAGTTGCGCACTCCGTATGCCACGGTGACGAGTTTGAAATTGTTGTCGGCGAACGGGAGGGACAGGCAATCCGCCTGCATGAATTTCACCCTGCCGGTCAGACCGGCGTGTCCGTTCAGTTTTTCCTCTGCAATCCTGAGCATCCCCGACGAGAGGTCTATCCCGGTAATCTGAGCTTGCGGAAACATGGATGCTAATTTGAAAGCAACATCACCGGTGCCTGTGGCGACATCAAGAATCTGACATTCCTGAGTCACAGGCCCCAATGCCCGGGCAGCCATGCTCAACGCGCGATTGCGCCACCATCGGTGAAGTCCGAAAGTCATGGCTGTGTTCATGAAGTCGTAAGCGGGGGCGATTGAATCAAACATCTCCTCCACCTGCTTCCCCTTCGCTTCACTAGCGCGATACGGGTTCACACATTCAGCTCCGGTCAGCACTTTTTCTTCCGCGTCTGCCATCTTCAATTCCTGATTCCGTAATACAACCCCGACTCATTTTTTATAATCCCGGATTGAATCAAAGTTTTTTCACAAACGAACGACGGCGGCGATGCTGACGTGTTTCAAAACTTTCCCATTGATTCTGAACTTTTGAGTTCGTCTCCATTTCCGGGTTTGATTCAGCGTATTTATATCCGTATTTGATATATTGGGGAATAAGGTCTTGAAAAAGGAGAGCGTTCACCCCTTTATTCTGGAGTTCAGGCTTGACTGCCACAAGAAGCAGATCCACTCTGTCATTTTTCCCTTTGAGACCTTTCAGCAGATGCCACCATCCGAGAGGGAACATCTTTCCTTTACTCTTTTGGAGCGCACGGCTCATCGAAGGCATGGAGATGCCGATTCCGACGAGCTGGTTGTTTTTGTCGACTATGAGTGTCACCAGGTCGAGATTGAGCAAGTCGAGATATATACTTATATAATGGTCGATCTGACGTTCGGTGAGCGGGGAATATTCGTAGAGCCCATCGTAAGCTTCGTTGACGAGATGGAATATAGCCCTGCCATATTGCTCCTTGATCTGCTTCCGGTTATTGAATTTGAGAACCCTGAAGCCATATTTTTTCTTCACGAGCTCCGCGACACGGTTAAAGCGTTCCGGTATCCCTTCGGGCACTGTCATCTGAAACTCCACCCAGTCGGATTCCTTATCATATCCGAGACGCTCCATGTGTGCGGCATAATAGGGATAATTGTAGATTGTCGCCATGGTGCCCAATTCCTCAAATCCCTCTACAAGCATCCCTTCATAATCGAGGTCTGAAAAACCGAGAGGACCGATAAGTTTCTTCATCCCCTTCTTGCGGGCCCAGTTTTCTACCGCGGTCATCAGAGCTTCGGAGACTTCATGGTCATCGATGAAATCAATGAACCCGAAGCGGGCGTTGGAGGTGCCGTGATGTTCATTGACACGACGATTGATGATTCCGGCGATGCGGCCCACGGGTTTGCCATCGCGATAAGCCATGAAATAGACAGCGTCACAGAAGTCAAAAGCGGGATTGACATCAGGAGAGAGAGTATTGACATCGTCGCTTATCAGGGGTGGAACAAAGTAAGGGTTATCCTTATAAAGATTATTCTGAAATTCGGTGAATTTCTTGAGATTCTTCTTTGTGGGTTCTATTGCGATGACATTAACCATAGTATTATTGTAGTTTATTCGGGAATGACGTGACCGTGGGTGGTGATTAAGAGCCCGTCTCATAAAAATTCGAGAGCCCCCGGGGTCACTTGATTGGAGTGATTTTTGGCTCTAAGATGCGGATAGTGCAAGCCATATCAAGACAGCTATCATCAGAACCATGAAAGCAATGATGAATATATAGAGCTGACCGGCGGAGCGGCGCTCCACAGCGAGTTGCACATCCGTTATCGAACGGTAGGGATGACTCTTGTCGATACATTTTTGCGCAATCTTGCGGAGCTTGGGAAGTTTGGTCGGGAGGGCGTCGAGCACTTCATTGAGGATATGACCGTAATTTTCAATGTCGCGGTCGGTATTTGAGCGCGACAATACATCCGCCTGCGCGTAGCCGACGTTGATGAGCTTCAGATTCTCATTATATTCCGTAAAGATGATTGTATCCGGGGTAATCGGATTGTGAACTATATGATTCTCCTGGATATATTCGAGGGCATCGAGAAGCTGAGTCTCCAGACGGTGGATGATCTTGGGGGTGAGACGGTGCTCATCGATGAGTTGCCTAAGAGAATATCCATAGACGTCATCGGTGATTATGGCGCGTCCTACTCCGGGCACATCCTCCAGGTCGTTGACCATCACTATATTGGCATGGGCGAGATTGTAGCGGGTGTCAAACTCCTGCTCGAGCCATTTCCTGTATTTCGGATCATCGGCATATTCCTTCTTCAATGCTTTGAGCATCACCCATTTCCCATGCTTGCGCACAGTGTACACGTCATAATATTTTTCCGACCACTCAGGCATAAGGGTCAGATCCGACCATTTCCCCGAAGGGTCATTGATTGGAATTTTCTTCTCGTTCTTACTTATATATTGCTGAGACATTTGTTTGATGGTTGATGGGTGGTGAGGAAAATCGGGGAGGAGAGGATATATTGGAATCAATCTATAATATCAAACCCTGTGTATTTGCGCAGACATTCCGGCACTATGATACCCTCCGGAGTCTGATTGTTTTCGAGCAGCGCGGCCACTATGCGCGGCAGAGCGAGAGCAGAGCCGTTGAGCGTGTGGCAGAGGTGAGTCTTCTTGTCAGCTCCACGGTAACGACATTTCAGGCGGTTTGCCTGATATGTCTCGAAATTGCTGACTGAAGAGACTTCGAGCCAGCGTTTCTGAGCTGCAGACCACACTTCAAAGTCGAAAGTGATAGCTGAAGTGAACGACATATCGCCGCCGCAAAGACGGAGAATATGCCATGGCAGACCGAGTTTCTCAAGCAGTCCCTGCACATGGTCTTTCATCTCTTCGAGAGCCGCGTATGAGTCTTCGGGGCGCTCGATGCGTACAATCTCCACCTTGTCAAACTGGTGCAGACGGTTAAGACCGCGCACATCCTTGCCGTAGCTGCCGGCTTCACGACGCCAGCAGGGGGAGTAGGCGCAATTCTTGCGGGGAAGGTCATTCTCTGCCAATATCACGTCGCGATAGATGTTGGTCACCGGAACTTCCGCGGTCGGAATCAGATAGAGATTGTCAAGGGTGACATGATACATCTGTCCCTCTTTGTCGGGTAGCTGACCGGTGCCATAGCCGGAGGCTTCGTTAACGACAAATGGCGGCTCCACCTCCACATACCCCGCTTTCCAGGCTTCATCGAGGAAGAATTGGATAAGCGCGCGTTGCAGACGGGCTCCCTTTCCCACATAGAAGGGGAAGCCGGCTCCGGTGACTTTCACCCCGGTTTCAAAATCTATCAGATTATATTTCTTTGCCAGATCCCAATGGGGAAGGGCATCTTCGGGGAGCTCGGGAATGACCCCTCCGGTCTTTTCAACCACATTGTCTTCAGCGGTGAGCCCCTCCGGCACAGTCTCATTGGGGAGATTGGGAACGGTAAGCAGGAGATTGCGCATCTCTGTCTCACATTCCGCAAGTTTGTCTTGCAATTCTTTTGTGGCACCCTTGATTTCCGCCACGCGGGTTTTGGCAGCCTCGGCACCCTCTTTATCACCCTGCTTCATGCAGGCGCCGATGCTTGCAGCCAATTTTTTGAGTTCGGAAGCGTCCGAATCACACCTCTGCTGAAGGCGGCGGCGTTCCGCATCTATCTTGAGAATATCAGTAATCACCTTACGCCCGTCAAACCCTTTGACGGCAAGGCGAGAGATAACATATTCAGGATTTTCCTTAATGACTTGAAGTGTAAGCATTATTATTGAGAATATATTTTGGTATTACAAATTCACGCCGGGAGGAGCTGTTGCACCATAGCGGAGATGGCTTTCCCTTCAGCTTTCCCCGCGAGTGCCTTGGTAGCCACGCCCATCACTTTCCCCATCTCTTTGCGCGATGTGGCGCCCACTTGGGCAATGATGGCGGTTATCTCATCGCGAAGTTCCTCTTCACTGAGCTGACGGGGGAGATACTCCTCGATTACGGCTGCTTCCGCCAATTCGTTGTCAGCGAGTTCCGGACGGTTGTTATCCTGATAGATCTTTGCGCTTTCCTTGCGTTGTTTCACCATCTTGACAAGAATCTTGACAGCGTTTTCATCACTTAATTCACCGTTGGCACCTTTGGCGGTTTTAGCCTCGAGGAATTCTTTTTTAACACCTCTGAGAGCCTCAAGACGGACGCGTTCACGGGCGAGCATCGCTTTCTTGATATCTTCACTTATTTGATCAAAAAGATTCATTTGATTTTACGGTTTGAGTGGCGCCCCGGAAGTCACCCTCGAAGCGCCGACTGATTTTTCAATTTGCAAAAATACGTCAAAAACTGCATTTTACCTAATTCCACTCCCAAATAATTACAAAACGTCCGCAAAGTGCACAAAATATCCCCCGGAATGCGCTCCGCCAGGACGCAAAACGGGGGATGAAGATAAGTATCTCTTGCCAAGAGATATGGATGATGTGTATAGGGTTGAATATAAGAGGATTAGAAAATAAGCAAAAGAGAAAAGGCTCAACGCTCAGCAAAAAATCCGTTTAATCCTGAATTTTTTTTGCAAAAATATTTAAAGAAAAGTGTCTGTAAATTAGATATATTTCTTAATTTTGTGTTTTAGATAGTGACTCTTGGCAAGAGATTTGTTATGATCTGCAGATTCTTGTGTCAGGATTCGCTCGTTAATCCATATTCTATATTGTTGATTTTCACGATTGAGAAAAATCATATTTACAAATCCAAATAATTAAAAACCAAAAATTCTAATCACTAAATCTGACCTGACAATGAGAAAGACCAAACTAAATCTCTCGGCGCTCGTCATAGGTTTGATAGCCCTTATAGGGGGTATTGTGGTGCCACGTGTGGTTGCCGATACCCGGGCTATCGATATCGGTGTTGATTTGAGCGGATGTTATGTCATCGAGGTTAATCCTCAGCATGTGAGTTCGATTACGTATAGCACAAACAGTCAAAGTGGTGTGCGTATGCAGTATGGAGATGTCGACGAGACCCACAGAGTCTACTACGTTTCCGCTTCGGATGAACCGACCAATATCAGTATTACTCCGAACGTAATATCAAACTTACAGGACAGTTATGGTATCCGGTCGATTACCGATGATACCGGAAAAACTCTCGCCAGCGCTCCCCGAAAGTCCATCATCAAGACTTCGGATATGACTGTGGGGAAAGTGGTCACTGTAAATACCCTTCCGCTGAATGAAATCCTGACAGGAAGGTTGACAATCAATTACAGTGATCCCGGCGGATCCACGACGGAGGGTCTGTATGTATTTTGTTCAGTAGGAAATAATTATAATTTAAATTATCCCTACTCTTCCTTTACAGATAACAGCATCGAGATTGCGTACGATCCTCTGACCGAGAACTATTGGTATTTGCGCAACTCCAAGAATATGTTTATTGCAAAGCTTGACGGTAAGAAAAAATTGTCAAAGAGTTACTTGATTTCAGGCAATTCGCTGGCTTCTTATGCTTTCAGTATTCCTCTTGGAAACGAACCTGGAACGCATACCGTCAATGCCTATGCCTCAGTGATTCCGATGAATGTCCCGATGCGTTTCGAATTCGAGCAGACCACGGGTAATGAGAAAAATCCCGAATATCTCTCCGGTATGATCGAGAGCCTCACTATCAACGGCACTAAATATACGGATAAAAGATGGCTGGAACCCGGATTCACAATCCCCAACGGTGCACAATTCTCGATCGGTATAAAGCAGCAATACAGAGGTATCTGGGAATATGAGAAGGCATGGTTCAATGATAACGCCCTGACGTATTCCTCTTCATCCTGTGTTGTTGAAACAGATGATCCCAACGATGTGCAGGTCTTTAGAATCAGAGGTATGTATAACTCCAACTGGCGTTATACTCTCAATATGACCAATCCGGACAGAACTAGACTCGAGGTTAATAATTCCTTAATCAATTTGCCGGAAGGGGTGTCTACCTATAATGGCACTTCAGGGTTTAGTGCTCCGGCTCTCCGCCCGATGGGTAAAAATTCCGTGACTGAGGAGAATCCACTTGCTGTCTATGAAGTTGAAGTAAACGGTCAGACTATCCCTCTCGATGAAAACGGATGCTATTATCCCAAGGAGATGGATGAGGTTATCACCGTCACCCCCCGCGAATATAAACGTGATATACCCATTCAGGTGTTCTGCAATTTAGGGTATTACAGCAACTACAGCATCACTCTTGATCCGAGAGGACAGGCAAAAAAGATTGTTCCCCTTGCAAGCGGATGGCAGACAATCATGGTCAATAAAGATGACCTCCCGTTCCAGACTTATTCTGACGATGCCGCCATATATATCAATGGCAGCATGACACCCCTTGTAGAGCAGGATGGGTATGCTGTCTTCACTGGCACTAAGAATCTGACAGCCAATTCCAAAGTTAAAATTTTTACGAGCAAGCCCTATATCAATAATGTTAAGCTTCAGGTTGCAAGCGGGATAAGCAGCGCGATTACTGCCGATGATGAAACTATCAGCACGGGTAATCAAAAATTATTCCAGGGCACAGTCATAAAGTTTACCCCGACTCAGAAAACCGGGCTTGTTGTAGAGAACATGTACGGGGAATACACTGAGCAGGCAGCTGATGGAAGCATCACGTTGACTGTCGACGGTGATAATACCTATACTCTTCATAAGACCCCTGCCAAGATCACGATCTCTTGCCCGTCTGAGAAGAATATTCATGTCTACAATCCTGCGAATAAGAAAACAACTCTCCTGAAGGGGACAGTCAATGAGCCTTACGTATTCCACTATGATGAGTCTGCTCAATCTTATACCCTGCAGTTTACTGACCCGAACGGTAAATTTAATGTTTCCAATATCACAGCTATACCTTCAGCAGGTTTCACTTTCGACAAGGCAGCTCAAAAAGCCACCGGAATTAAGGATGGAATGAGTCTGAGTCTTGAGATCTCCGAAAATGTCAAAGGTTATGGCTATGACATATATGTAAATCCGGAGCATGATTGGGATGAAGGATCGGAGACCGGTCTTACAGTAAAATATACTGATGCTTGGGGTGATATTCAATTGGAACCATTGCGTTATGGTTCCAATAAAATGAATCTTCAGGTCACCAGTTTCCCGATTGCAATAGGTCCGTATGTACGTGTGAATGATATAATATGGGTAGAAGATCCTGACTCCGGTGAGATGAGACCCGCTCCATCCTATAAGTTTGAAGTGGATGAAAATTTCTATGGAATATTTTACGGGTACTTCGGTGAAGAATATAATGATCCCTATTCCGATAGTCATCTAATCGATAGACAATACGATATCGTATTTGAGAACCCGACAATGGTGGAGGGTATAATTAGGGATCAATATTCCGGAGCCGGTGAGCTTATATTTAACCGCGACACCGATGTCGATGACTTCACCTATTCCGCGGATGGAGGTACATTCACACGGTATGTGCGTCCCATCTATTCTTATTACGATGATCCAAAGTTATCCATCCATGCAGGTGGGTATGCTACTATTCATGTGGATCCGGATAAATACGATACCGACCATACTAAACTTATCATTACAGATACCAATAACAACGAAGAAAAATACGAATTTGATTCGAATGGAAATGTCAGGATTGATTTCCCTACAGGAGACAAATTCTCTTCCGCGTACTATGCGAGCGTTGAACGTGAAGATATAACTTTAGTTTTTTATTTAAACGGTGAACGCGTACTTCTGGATATTAATGTTCCCGGTGTATCCGATGATGGTAAGGATCTTATGGAGATGCACCATATGTTCCCCATAAAAGATGAAATTTTCCTTGAGGATCTGTATTTCACTGATATTTATATTTCTGATGATGTTTATAAGATTGTCGGAATAACGGACCGCAATTCAGGCGCGACTGTACCATTTGATCTGGGAACCGGTAAAATCTCCAACTTGACAAGTTATCGTACAGAGGATGGCAACGTAGATCTTGATCTCCAGGGAGAACTGTTTGTCAGGGACTTGACAATGACAATATATGAGGATAATACCAATTATTATGCAAATTATTGCAGGATGAAAGCCGGTGCAACTACTCAGATGGATTTAACGAGAAATGGAGCTACCTCGGTTAAGTTCAGTCGTGAAGATATGCCTATAGCTTTATCCCCATATATAATGGCCGGGAATGGTGCAGCCCGTTACTATGAGCAGCCATACGTATATGTAAATGGTGAATTATATATTGATTACGTCTATTCAAAGACCTTGGTTCCAACTCCATCCTTGCCTTATAATTTGCCCGATGGCTCGGTAATAAGAATTATGCAGTCTGCGAATACCGGTGCTGTTTCTTATCAGATAGAAGATGGCATTGATGTTGATATTTACCATGACATTCAGAAAGTACATGATCTCTCGGTTAAGGAATATACACTTGCCAAGAATACTGTCGTGAAGATCAAACCTGCGGAAGGAACTGATAATTCCGACTTTGTGGTTTATCGAAACGGTGTCAAGGTTAGCAGCGCGGATTTGGAGCAAGGAATTGTCGTGACCAATGCCACCGAGTCCATCAGCATCGAAAAGCCGAGAAATGAAATTACATTTGTCGCCGGTGCCGACACGGATCTCTCTAAGCTGATTGTGTCAGACAGCGATGGTAACAGCCATGAACTTTCCGCTACGAACAATCTGCTCCGCCTCAATCCTTCAATTGAGTCTCTGACCATCCTTTCGGCTGAGGAAGATCATTATATTTCAGAGGTTCGCTCAAGCGAAAGCTCCATGCAATATGATCTCAACACCGGTCTTCTGACAGGTCTGACAACGGGTACTCTTACCGTAACTTCCAAGCAGATCGAACGTCAGCAGGAAGTCAATATTTATGTTGACGGTGGTGAGATGGATGGTGTCCAGATTACTCTCGGTAGCGGCAAGCAGATCGAGACCGGCCAGTCACTTGGCAGCGGTAATTCGACTGTTCAGTTCAGCGAAGAGGATCTCCCGATTATTCTTCAGCTCCCCGACTCCTATCTTGGTGAAGATGGCACAGTGCCCACTGATCCGAAGCAACTCCCGACTGTTATGGTCAATGGCGAAGTGCTCACCTATTCTCCGGAGCACAACGGATATGTATTCCCGGTTGAAGCGTTCTCAGATCCAGCCAATCCTCCGGTCATCAAGATCTATCCGGCAGAACCTGAACCCGTAGGCGTGGTCTTCCTGGTTGAGCCGGGCGTGACATTCACAGCTGTTCCCGATGGTGATGAGGCACAGACTGTCTCAGAAGCAGGTGAAGCTATGATTCTCCCGGGCACTACTGTTGAAGTGAAAGCTAAATCTGTTAAGCCCAACGAATCAATTTTCGTCGAGGTTAACGGTGAGGTTATCTCAAGAGGTACTGAAGTGAACTATACATTCCAGGTGACTTCGGAAGGTAATACGATAGAACTGAAACGTGAAAAAGTAGGAGTCACCATCAATAGTGATGACGCCTGGAGATTTATCCACGTTAGCGGTGGCGGTTTCAGCTATCCTCTCTATGACGCATCTTCAGAATTCGAATTCCCGGTAGGAACCGAGTCCCTGACATTCCGCTCCCTCTCCGATACTCAGCGTGTAGCTCAGGTTATCAACGCCACCACCGGCAATCCGCTCACCTTCGATGTTGAGACAGGTGTCGTTTCCGGTGTGACCGACAAGATGAAGCTTAGTCTTGAAATGGGAGATGTCAACCGCGATAAGGAACTCACAATCTATGTGCATGATGAGACCGAAATGCCTAAGATCACTCTGACAGTGGCTGAAGGTAAGGCTGTGCAAAAGGAGATGTGGTTGCAGCCAGGGTATCAGAAGATGCTGTTCGGTGACTCTGACCTCCCGATGGCTGTCAATTGCGAGTCCGAGATGAAAGTCTATGTGAATAATGAACTCATCAGCTATAGTGAAGCCAATGGTTATGAATTCCCCGAGACCCTGCCTACTAATTCAGTAGTGAAAATCTTTGTTGAAGAGAAGAGCCCGATTAACGTGAAATATAATGTTGATCACGAATTCTTCGATATCGAAATCAAACATGACCACGCTCAGGTTGTAGATTTGGCTGCCGCTACCGAACACAATGTTCTCCCCGGCACAGAAATCACATTTGCAATTCAGTATAAGAATCCTGAGATGGCTCAACTTGTGACTGCAAGAAGAGCTGCCGCTAAGAAAGCCGCTGAGGAAAATGGTGTGGATGCTCAATCTGCATCGGATTCCAACACCGAGCTGAACGTTAATGGCGTAGCTCTGACACCCGAGGAGGATGGAACATATCTCTTCAAGGTGGCTGAAGAACACAGAGCCGATGGCCTTAACTTCACGGTGAAACGTCCGGACTTCGTGGATGAGACCGGTTGCGTCTACTCAGCCGATAAGAAGACTCTCTTGTCAGTGCCTGCTGATACTGAGGGCACAGTGACTATTCTCCCGGGTGTGACTACAATCGCTGAAGGTGCATTCAACGATTGCACGAAGGTTACTTCCGTTGAGATGCCTGAAAGCCTTGAGACCATCAGCGACAACGCGTTCAGCGGCTGCACAGGTCTGACAGAGGTGTTCGTTCCCAATAATGTCACTACAATCGGTGATGGCGCATTCAGCGGTTGCTCCGAATTGAAGACAGTGATCCTTGGTTCAGGCGTCGAGACAGTAAGCGAAACAGCATTTGAAAACTGCGACAACCTGACTAAGAGTGCTTATCCCGCATCGTTAGAACCTAATCCGTTCCCGGCAGAGGTGCCCGTGGTGGCTTATGAAGCAACCGACATTAAGGTGGTAGACGGATGTGTGGTTTCCAATTCCGACCCGGCAACTCTCTATTTCGTGCCCGCTACCGTGGAAGGTGAATACACAGTTCCCGCAGGCGTGGAAGTAATCGCAGAGGGTGCTTTGAGCGGATGTTCGAAGATTACTGAGGTTATCGTGCCAGATGAAGTGAAGACTATCGAGGCTGAAGCTTTCAGCGGATGTACAGCTCTTGAGACTGTAATTCTTGGTGTCGGTGTTTCCGAGGTTGCGGAAGACGCATTCACAGGATGTGAGAATATCACTAAAGTTGCTATTCCTGCAGCTCTCGCCGAGACGTTGGGTGAAAAGGTCGAGACTCTCTTCCCGACAACTGAAGGTGAAGACGGCAAGAAGAATGAGGTGGCGACAGTGGTCTACACTGCCCCGAGCACTACCGTAGATCCTGAAACCGGATTCGTTTACTCAATCGTGGAAAACGAAGGTAAAACCGAGAAGATTCTCGTGTTTGTTCCCGCGGACGCTGAGGGTGAGTCCGGCACATTCACTATCCCCGAGGATGTGACAGCGATCGGTGACGGAGCTTTCAAGGGTTGCGATAATATTTCCGAGGTTGTGATCCCCGAGAATGTCAAGGAGATCGGAGCCGGAGCATTTGAAGGTTGCGACAAGATCGAGAAGGTGACCATAGCTGAAGGAGTTGAGACAATCGGTTCCGGCGCGTTCAGCGGCACTTCAATCACTGAAGTGGTAATACCTGACAGCGTGACAGAGATCGGTGACGATGCCTTCAAGGGTTGCGATGATCTGACAAGCGTAACTATCGGTGAGAATGTCGAGACAATTGGTTCCGGTGCATTCAGCGGCACTTCAATCACAAATATTGTGGTTCCTGACAATGTGACTGCTATTGGCGACGGTGCGTTCAGCGATTGCGAAAACCTGACATCCGTGATACTTGGCACAGGCGTTGCTTCTGAAAATGCCAATATCGGTGAAGGTCTGTTCGAAGGTTCAGACAATATCGTGAAAGCGGCAGTGCCCGCAGCTCTCGAAGAGAAACTGGCTGAAGAAGGTAAGCCACTCTTCCCGACCAAAGAGGATGAAAACGGTGAGACAGTCAGCACTGTGGTGACTGTAGCTTACACGGCTGAAAATACTAAGGTGGATGAAAACGGCAACCTACTCTCGGGTGACGGCACCACATTGCTCTATGTCCCGGCGGATGAGAAGGGTGATTACACTGTGCCTGAGACTGTGACAAGCATCGGCGACGGCGCATTCAAGGGTTGTGAGGAAATCACTGAGGTTAATCTTCCTGAAAATCTTGAATCAATCGGCAGCAATGCCTTTGAAGGTTGCTCCGGTTTGACTTCACTTGATATTCCTGAAACTGTGAAAGAGATCGGTGACGGTGCATTCAAGGATTGTAACAATATCACCGAGATTGATACGAGCCATGTCGAGAATCTGGGTGAAGGCGTGTTCGAAGGATGCGAGGAGCTGACAACAGTTACTCTTCCCGATACAATCACTGAAATCGGTGCAGGTGAATTTGAAGGTTGTACAAATCTGACAACTGTGAATATCCCCGAGACCGTAACAACAATCGGTGAAAACGCATTCAGCGGATGTACAAATCTCGAGAATGTAAATATCCCGGAGGGTGTGACCTCAATCGGAGAAAATGCCTTCAGCGGATGTACTTCATTGACAGAGGTTGAAATTCCGAATACAGTGACAGAGATCGGCAACGGAGCGTTCGAAGGGTGTACAAGCCTGGAGACAGTGACAGTGCCTGAAGGTGTGACGACAGTAGGTGATAATGCGTTCAGCGGATGTACTTCACTGACAGAAGTCGAGATCCCGTCAACAGTGAAAGAGATCGGCAACGGTGCATTTGAGGGTTGCGAAAAACTTACAAATGTTAATGTTCCTGAGGGTGTCGAGACAATCGGAGAAAATGCGTTCAGCGGATGTAGCTCACTTACACAGGTTGAAATCCCGTCAACAGTGAAAGAGATCGGCAACGGTGCGTTCGAAGGCTGTACAAGTCTTGAGACTGTAACAGTGCCTGAAGGTGTGACGACAGTAGGTGAAAATGCGTTCAACGGATGTACTTCGCTGACAGAAGTCGAGATCCCGTCATCGGTGACAGAGATCGGTAATGGTGCATTCCAAGGATGTACAGGCCTTGAGACCGTTACAATCCAGGGTGAAGTATCCACTATCGGAGAAAATGCGTTCAGCGGATGTACTTCACTGACTGAAGTTAAACTTCCCGAGACTGTCGAGGAGATCGGCAGCGGTGCTTTCGAGGGTTGTTCAAACCTTGAGACCGTTAATATTCCTGACGGTGTGACCACAATCGGTGAAAATGCGTTCAAGGGTTGCGAAGACCTTAAGAGCGTAGCTATCCCGCCGACGACTACTGAAGTGGGGACAGGTGCCTTCGAGGGTTGCACAAATCTTAACAAGGCGGTTTATCCTGATACTCTCAACGAGCCCTTCGGTGAAGGTGTAGGGGTAAGCTATCCTGCTGATCAGGTTGCAGTGACTGAGGATGGTGTTATTCTCACTCCGGAGACTATATACTTCGTTCCGGCTGACGTGAAAGAGGTTGAAATTCCCGAAACTGTCACTACAATAGTTGAGAATGCGTTTAGAGATTGTAAAGAACTGACAACAGTTGAGATTCCTCAAAGTGTGACAGCTATCAGTGCTGACGCCTTCAGCGGATGCACATCGCTGACTGAGGTCAGCGTGCCTAATCAGGTAACTGAAATCCAGAGTGGCGCATTCAGCGGTTGTACGGCTCTGACTGAGGTGAATCTCGGTAGCTCGGTGACTTCAATCGGTGAAAATGCATTCAGCGGTTGCTCAGAGCTCAAAGAGGTCAATGTTCATTCGAATGTGACTGCAATCGGCAAAAATGCCTTTAGCGATTGTGCCTTGACTGATATCCACCTCGGTGCCGGTATCCAGTCAATAGGTGAGAATGCCTTTGCCGGCAACAACATCAGTGTCATTGCAATTTCCGCACAGACTCCTCCGACACTTGGAGCTAACGCGTTTGGCAGCAACAGCAGTGCGGCCCTCTACGTTCAGGGAAGCGCGGCAGAGCAGGCTTACGGTGCGGCTGCAGGATGGTCAGGTTATGTACGTCATCAGATGATTGTGGCAAGCGAGCTTCATAGCGACGAAGGTCATTCAATCGTCGTGAAGACAGGCGAACCTTTGCAACTCCATATCATCATGGATCCTGAAAACGCAACAATGAGTGCTATCTTCTGGGAGTCGAGCAACCCGAGTCTGGTGACTGTAGACAACAAGGGTCTTGTACAGCTCGTGCCGACTGACGAGGAAGTTGAGGCAACGGTTGAAGCTGACGAAGCTCCGATGAAGCGTACTCCGGTGAAAGATGACGTGCCTGTGAAGATTTTGGCGAAGACTATGTATGACAATGGTCCGACTTATGAATTCACGGTAACGAGAGATATCGTGACCGGTGTTGACCGGATCATGCTCGGTGGTGAAGGTTACTCACTCGAAGAGCTGATCAGCGAAGGTGATGTTTACACGATCAGCGGTATCAAGGTTGATCCGTCAGTTAAACATCTCGACCGCGGCATATACATTATAAAAGTGAACGGCAAATCATTTACGGTAGCTATCCGCTAATCAGTAAGCTCTAAATAAAAAAACCGGACGCAAACGCGCCCGGTTTTTTTATGCTCCCCTTATCGCTTTCATCCTCCTTACTCCCTCAACATTACTCGTCCGGAAGATTTCTCCTTAGGTTCAGAGGGGGCGTGGGGAAGAAGTTGGAGCATCCTGATAGGAGATGGGTGAGTTGAGTGAAGAGGGGTGTCCTGGCTGCCGTTAGGTAGTCGGGGCGGTGGATGCGTATTATATTTCAGGGGGATTCTTTGCGGTGTCTTAAAAAATCTTTAATTTTGCAAGTCCCCACTCCCGCAATTTTATGAGACAGACTCTAATGTTAAAAATCGGGATAGGATAGAGATAAGAACTGATGAAGGGAATAGTTGCAGGGGATAGGGATAGAAATATCAGAATCTGAATAATTTATATCAATATTATGTTTAAAATAGTAAGCAAGCGGATGCTTTCTTCCAATATCAGCGAGATGAAAGTGCTTGCACCAAGGGTGGCGGCGTCTGCCCTTCCTGGTCAGTTCGTCATCGTGCGCACTGATGATCACGGGGAAAGAATACCGCTGACCATTTGCGATTATGATCGCGAGGCGGGAACGGTGACTATCGTGACTCAATCGATAGGTTTCTCCACTAATAAAATCAATTCTCTTGAGGAGGGTGACTCATTCGCCGATTTTTCAGGACCCTTGGGTCGTCCGAGCGATCTTCTCGAAGTGCCAGAGGAGGATTTGCGCAAGATGAAGATTCTCTTCGTGGCGGGTGGTGTCGGCACGGCTCCGGTCTATCCCCAGGTGAAATGGCTCAAGGAGCATGGCGTCACGGCAGATGTGGTCATCGGGGCAAAGACAAAGGATCTCTTTACATACGTCGAGGAGATGAAGAGTGTCGGAAATGTATATCTATGCACTGATGATGGATCAGCCGGATTCCACGGAATGGTGCCCGCGTTGATGAAGCATTTAATCGACGATGAAGGTAAAAAGTATGATCACTGTGTGATTATAGGCCCGATGATCATGATGAAGTTTGCCTCGATGGCGACTAAAGAGTATGATATTCCGACAATGGTATCGCTCAATGCGTTGATGGTCGACGGCACGGGAATGTGCGGTGCCTGCCGCGTGACGGTCGGAGGAAAGACCTATTTCACCTGTGTCGATGGTCCTGAATTCGATGGCCACAAGGTTGATTATGACGAAGCGATGCGCCGTCAGAATATGTATCGGGGAAACAGGAAAACCGACCCCTCCACCCATAAATGCAAATGTAATGGCTAATAATAGAATGGTGCGTGTGGCGGTACGCGAACAGGACCCGAAGGTCAGAGCCGCCAATTTTGAAGAGGTATGCTATGGTTATAATGCCGAAGAAGCGGCTCTCGAAGCATCGAGATGTCTTAATTGCAAGGTGCCGAGATGTGTAGGACAGTGTCCGGTGCATGTCGATATTCCCTCTTTCATTCATCATATAGTCAATAATGACTTGCACGGTGCTGCGCTGACGATTGCCCGCGACAGTTCTCTGCCGAGTGTCTGCGGGCGCGTGTGTCCGCAAGAGTCGCAATGCGAGGGGGCGTGCGTGCTGGGAGTGAAAGGTGATCCCGTGGCTATCGGAAAACTTGAGCGATATGTCGGTGACTGGGCAATTGAGCATGAGGCTGAATTCGACACCCCCGAAATCAAGCGTAATTGTATGAAAGTGGCGATCATAGGCAGTGGTCCATCCGGACTCGCCTGTGCTTCCGACCTCGCGAAAGCCGGCTATGAAGTAAAGATTTTTGAAGCTCTCCATAAAGTCGGTGGTGTGCTCGTATACGGTATCCCTGAATTCCGTCTCCCCAAAGAGAAGATAGTGGCTCGTGAAGTCGAATCCGTCAGGAAACTTGGCGTGGAGATTGAGACGGATGTAATCATAGGGCGTACGATGACTATAGATCAGCTTCTCGATGAGCAAGGATTTGATGCGGTGTTCGTTGGGTCAGGCGCCGGACTTCCCCGATTTATGGGTATCCCCGGAGAGAATCTTAACGGAGTCTTTTCTGCCAACGAGTATCTGACCCGTGCCAATCTGATGCACGCCTATGATAATGACTATGACACTCCGATTGTGGAGGGTAAGAAAGTGGTGGTTGTCGGAGGTGGAAATGTGGCGATGGATGCCGTGCGCACTGCCAAGCGTTTAGGGGCTGAGGCGATAATTGTCTATCGTCGCTCCGAGGCAGAGCTTCCGGCGCGTGCTGAAGAGGTGCATCACGCCAAGGAAGAAGGAATTGAGTTCCGGATGCTTACCAATCCTGTCCGGGTTCTCGGTGATGAGAACGGCTGGGTAAAAGGTATCGAATGCGTAGAGATGGAACTTGGAGAACCGGATGCAAGCGGACGTCGCTCACCGATCGAGAAAGAAGGTAGCAACTTTGTGGTAGATTGCGATGTAGTGATTATGGCTCTCGGCACAAGTCCGAATCCGCTGATAAAAGCTACGACCGACGGACTCGAAACCACTAAGCGCGGTTGCATAGTGGCAGATGAAGAAGGGCGAACTACACGGGAAGGGGTATTCGCCGGAGGAGATGCCGTCACCGGCGCAGCCACGGTGATCTTGGCCATGGGTGCCGGCAGGAAAGCTGCCAAAGCTATTGATGAATATCTCAAGAACAAAAACAGTCGCGAAAAATAGAAGTAATTGATAAAACAATAAAGAGTTGATTCCTAAGAATCAACTCTTATTGCATTATGAAAGAATATTATTGGGCAATTATTGCCTGTGGGCGATTACGGATTCGAACCGCAGACCCTCTGCTTGTAAGGCAGACGCTC
>CAZFUF010000036.1:0-21952 GCA_964521885.1 uncultured Sangeribacter sp.
CGGATACACAGCATTTACCCATACCGCGAGCAACCACTGCAGCGTGGCTGGTCATACCACCGCGCATTGTAAGGATACCCTGAGCCACAGCCATACCACGGAGATCTTCGGGTGATGTCTCGATACGCACGAGGACAACTTTTTTCTTCTTTTCTGCCCAGTCTTCCGCATCTTCAGCTGAGAATACGATCTGACCGGCAGCCGCACCGGGAGATGCGGGAAGACCTTTAGCCACAACCTTAGCATGTTTGAGGGCGGTCTTATCAAAGACAGGGTGGAGAAGCTCATCAAGTTTCTGAGGTTCCATTCTCAGGAGCGCTGTCTTTTCGTCAATCATACCGGCACGGAGAAGTTCCATTGCAATGCGAACCATTGCTTCACCGGTGCGTTTGCCGTTACGGGTCTGAAGCATCCAGAGTTTACCATCCTGAATAGTGAACTCCATATCCTGCATATCGCGGTAATAATCTTCGAGTTTGTGAGCAATAGCTATAAGCTCAGCTGCACAATCGGGCATTGTCTCTTCAAGAGAAGGATATTTAGAAGCACGTTCTTCTTCGGAGATACCCTGGAGAGCAGCCCAGCGGCGTGAGCCCTCGATGGTGATCTGCTGAGGAGTACGGATACCGGCCACAACATCTTCACCCTGAGCATTGATCAGGTATTCTCCGTTGAAGATATTTTCACCTGTAGCGGCATCGCGGCTGAAAGCAACACCAGTGGCGGAGTTATTACCCATGTTGCCATATACCATTGCCTGAACGTTAACGGCAGTTCCCCATTCTTCGGGAATCTGGTTCATGCGACGATAAAGGATAGCGCGTTCATTCATCCAGCTGTCAAACACAGCGCAGATGCCACCCCAAAGCTGATCCCAAGCAGAAGTCGGGAAGTCTTTGCCGGTATATTCTTTTACAGCTTCTTTGAAGAGTTTGACGAGAAGTTTAAGATCGTCAACATCGAGTTCATTATCGAATTTGACACCTTTTTCCTCTTTCACCTTATCCATGATAGCCTCGAAGGGATCAATGTCTGTCTTACTTTGAGGTTTCATGCCGAGCACTACGTCGCCATACATCTGAACGAAACGACGGTAGCTATCCCAAGCGAAACGCGGGTTACCGCTCTTCTCAGCGAGAGTTGCAACTGTAGCATCATTGATACCAAGATTGAGGACAGTGTCCATCATACCGGGCATAGATGCGCGTGCACCGGAACGTACAGACACAAGAAGAGGATTTGAAGGGTCATCAAATTTCTTTCCGGTCAATTTTTCTACATGTGCTATAGCTTTCTCTACGTCTGCCTTAATGTCGGCAATGACTTTATCACGGCCGTATTGTGTGTATTCTGTGCAGACCTCTGTGGTAATAGTGAAACCGGGAGGTACGGGCATACCCAAAAGATTCATCTCCGCAAGGTTCGCACCCTTGCCACCGAGTAAATTTCTCATTCCGGCGTTACCTTCGGCTTTTCCATCACCGAATGTATAAATTTTTTGTGCCATTGAATATTATTTATGTAATTAATACTTAGAATAGTTGACAATCTTTAATTCATGGTATGACGACAGTGAAAACATCGTGGTTCACTGTCTATAAACAAACGAGGAAGATTGTTTTTCCCTTTTGTGGTGCAAATATAAAAAAATCATGTTAATTTTTACTAATTTTGCACCTGAAAAATACAATATCACAAAAAAATATCTTCATTTCTGAAATTAGAGGAGAATTTAATAAGTGGATTGTGGGTAAATACGCATCAATTATGGGAAGAAAAAAGAGGGCTCTGCCGGAGCTTCATGATATTGAGATAAAAGATATAGCTGCCGAGGGGAAAGCCATGACACGTGTCAGGCTGCGTCCGGAAGATGAATCAGAGATCGTTATCTTCGTGCCTTATGCCGCCCCCGGAGATATTGTCGATTTGCAAATAGATAAAAAGAAAAAGAGTTATGCGGAAGCACACATCACTCGCATGGTGAAACCCTCTTCCGACAGAACCGAGCCGGAGTGTGAACATTTTACCATTTGCGGGGGGTGTAAATGGCAACATATCCCTTATCAAATGCAACTCGATGCAAAACGTCGCCAAGTCGAAGACGCCCTTAAGCGAATTGCAAAGGTGGAGATGCCGGAAATCAATCCTACCCTCGGATCCGGGAATATCTACAGTTACCGTAACAAGATGGAGTATACTTTCTCCAATAAAAAATGGAGAACCTGGGAGGAGGTAAGATCGGGATGCGAGTTCAATGATTCGAATAATGGGCTCGGATTCCACATTCCGGGGGCTTTTGATAAGGTGCTCCACATATCGGATTGCCGACTTCAGGATGATATAGGTAATAAAATACGCAATTTCATCTATACTTATGCGGAGGAGAACGGACTCAGTTTTTATAATATCCGTGAAAATAAGGGTTTATTGAGAACACTTATGATAAGAATAACCTCCACTTCCGAGATAATGGTCTGCATCTCATTCGGAGAGGAGCCGGAGAATCCGGGGATGTCACTCATGGAAAAAATCAGGGAATCATTCCCCGAAATTACATCTTTGCTCTATGTTGTCAATAAAAAACTGAACGATACGATTGCGGATCAGGAAGTAATTTCATTCCATGGTCCTGATTATGTTGAGGAAGAGATGGAAGGATTGAAATTCAGGATCAATGCCAAATCTTTCTATCAGACAAATTCAGCGCAAGCATATAAGCTTTATTCCGTTGCCAGAAGATTTGCCGGACTGGAAGAAGAGATAGCTCCGGAGAAACGTCCGCTCGTCTATGACTTATATACCGGTACCGGGACAATTGCAAACTTTGTAGCGCGCAATGCTTCGAAAGTCATAGGAATAGAATATGTAGAGGAAGCGATAGAGGATGCTAAATTAAATTCGCGTGTAAACGGAATTGACAATACTCTCTTCTTCGCGGGAGATATGAAAGAAGTGCTGACAGATTCCTTTATTGAAGAACACGGGCGACCGGATATAATGATAATCGACCCTCCGCGCGCCGGGATGCATGAGGATGTGGTGAAAGTCATACTCAATGCTTCTCCTGAAGTGATTGTTTACGTCAGCTGTAATCCAGCGACTCAAGCACGGGATATAGCGATGCTTGATCAGTCGTACCGATTAGAATCCGTGCAACCTGTCGATATGTTCCCCCATACCCATCATGTGGAAAACGTCGTTAGACTTGTAAAACGTTGACCTTCTGTCTAAGGTTACGATTCATTTTGGATCTCATAAATAAATTTATAGACTAAGAGACCGTCTCATAAAAATTGAGAATCCCTGGGGTCTGCCTTTCTGAGTGCCGTTCGATTTCTAAGATGCGGGCTCTGTTTTCTTTTGCCGGTATCCGATCATAAGGTTGCGGGCATACACCAGAAGTCCGAACCCCTGACCTAACATAAGTACTATGTCAAATCTGATGATACCGTAAGTGAAGACTATAGTAGCCCCTGTGAGACTAATCCACCAGAACACGGGGGGAAGCATACTTTCTCCGCGACGGCTTGAATATATCCATTGATAGATAAATCTGATGGAAAGAACAAATTGACCAACAGTGCCAAAAATAAGAAGCCATTGCGGAATGTCTGCATTATGAAGGAAAGTAGCTACAAACGAATCCCAGTCAGAAGTGACACAACACAACGCGATAACCGGGAAAAGCATAAGAGCCAACCAAAACGGGATCGCCATTTTAACTCCCTTCGCCTTAAGGTTCCAAAGATAGATATAATAGTTAATCATCTGACCAGCAACGATGGCAAAATCCATTCGTAACCATCCGTATGTTGCCAAAAGAGCTGAACCGATAACCGAGCATACCCAAAATGCGGTGGGGGAAAGCACTTTCCGGGCTTTCTCACTTAAAATCCATTGCACAAGTGTTCTTGCCGAGAAGAAACACTGTGCCAAAAGTCCGACAGAGGTTATTAAGATTGCATTCATTTAAGGTTGGTTTTACCAATTTTATAATTATACCAACGCGGACGCATCCAACGGAAAGCGAAGCAATCATTAAGCGGACCCCAGAAGCGATTGCTCAGGCTGAATTTTGACACACCTGCCACCCTCGGATAATGTCTTACCGGAACTTGCTTGACTTTCCCTTCCTGAAGCGATACCAAAGCCGGAAGAAAGCGGTGCATACCGGTGAACATGGGCACTCTCTTGGCTACGTCAGTATGAATTATTTTTAGCGGACAGCCGGTATCCACAGCATCATCCCCTGTCATTTTCCTGCGGAACCCATTGGCAATTTTACTTTGCATCCTCTTGAATGCCGTATCTTTCCGGTTAGCCCGGATACCCATCACCAACTCGTAGTCATCAACGTATTGCAACAGGAGATCAAAATCCTCAGGATCTGTCTGCAAGTCGGCATCGATATAACCTACAAAGGGGGATTCAGCAGCGTCAAAACCGGCCTTGATGGCGGCGCTCAATCCACAATTAGCCGCAAACGAAATATAAAAAAAATCTGGATTACGACTGCACACTTCAGCGATAAGCTGCTCTGATTTGTCTTTGGATCCGTCATTTACAAACAGCACACAGGCACGCCTTGCCGCAGACTTCAAATAATCGGAAAGTCTTTTTTCCAAAGCCACCATATTTTCTTCCTCATTATAGACCGGAACAATAATGGTCAAATCATATCCTGATGTAGCATTCATAATCACATAATTTAATTAGCATAAACAGCTTTTATTTTATTATTACCTTCCCCACGTAAAATCAACGCAGAATTTTCAGGCAGCCGGAAAGTGGAATCCCTGCTATCGACTACCTTTACGGGGACGTTAAAATATGCATCAATATTTTCACCTCTTCTGACTTCAGTATCCACATAAACTGAGCTCACATTCCTGCCGCGTATTTCTTTACACACACTTCCATATCCATAAGTGTGATTAATCCAAGGAAGTGTCAATGAAGCAAAGAAAAGAAGAGACAGTATCGAAACTGATATAATGCGGATCGCTTTTGAGAGAGTCTTACCTTCAACTAAGGAAGCACCCCAATATACAGTGAATGGAATAGCAGGCAAGAGATACACCTGTAATTTTGAGCTTACACACGAAACTATCAACAGGGTCATAATAAGGACTGAAACCATAAATTTCCTGAATTCGCATAACTGATAGTTTTTCGTAGAGAAGTCATTTTTACGTTCCCTTATTGCCAGATATAGAATTACGATTGACCATGGCGCCATTATATACCAGATATGAACGAGATAATACCACCAGGGTCTCTGATGCGTGAAAGCGTTTGAAGCTCTATCTAATGTCTGATGAAACAGAAGGTTATCTATATATTCCTTTCCACCTTCAATATACACTCCGCTCCACCACAAAGCACAACCCAGCAACAAAACCACCCATGCCGGCCATCCCCAGATATGATTAATCTTCCTCCAATTGCGGGTCCAACATAAAAAGCAGATTGAACTGAGAAGCGGGATCAATACTCCGAACGGACCTTTGGTAAAGAGTGCCAGAAACGTATATAATCCAAGTAATGCTTCGTGACGTCTTGATGTTCCGACAGCATTCATTCTCCACACTTCCCTCAGAGCAAGGACAATCCACATTGTCATAAGCATATCCATACGCAACGTCAAAGCCAACCCGGGGAAATATCCGCAGGTAAAGAGCATCAGAAGAGCGGCTTGACGTTGTCCCGATGTGCAATATGATTTAAACCAGCCATCCATCACTCTGCCGGTAATGAGCATTGGGATAAGCGAGAACAGCGAGATAAACCAAAGACAATCATATCCGAACAGCCAACGACCCAGCATAGTCACCCATAAATAAAGGGGTGGCTTATCGGCATATATCGCGCCATGATTATAAAAGCAAAACACAGATCTGTTTGCAAGTGCCTCATCCGCAATGCTTATATACCTCAATTCATTATCCGGAGTAAAATCACGGAAGATAATGGCGGGCAACATTGCAACCACAGTTGCAACATATATCCACCATAATGAATCGGAATTGTTTTTAAATTTCAATAATCCGGAAGCCATGACAACTTGGACGATCCTGAGTCTCCTGAAAATATTATGAGACCGGATCTAAATTAGAGCTATTTCGAGTACTTCTTCAATTTTTGATACATAGTGGAACTTTAATCCTTCCAAATAGAGTTGTGGAATTTCATCAATATCCTTACGATTATCCTCGCAAAGAATAATGTCAGTAATACCGGCACGTTTCGCAGCCAATATTTTCTCCTTGATTCCACCTACAGGGAGTACTTTCCCGCGAAGGGTTATCTCCCCGGTCATTGCAAGATGATCTTTCACTTTTCGCTGAGTAAACGAAGATGCCAGGGAAGTCACCATTGTGATTCCGGCAGACGGACCGTCTTTGGGAATTGCACCTTCGGGAACATGAATATGCACGTCATATTCACCCATTTCTTTGGCATCAAGTCCATATTTCTCAGCATTAGCCTTTAAATATTGAAGAGCTATTACCGCTGATTCCTTCATCACATCTCCGAGATTTCCGGTCAGAGTCAGTTTTTCACCTTTACCCTTTGAAAGAGAGGATTCGATGAAAAGAATTTCACCACCGACGGAAGTCCATGCAAGTCCGGTTACAACACCGATAAAGTCATTGTTTTCATACATTTCAGGGTTAACCAATTCCTTTCCGAGAAACTCTTTAACCAAATTTACGGTGATTGCAGTCGGGTAATCCTTACCACGAGCCTTCAGGGTAGCGACCTTGCGAAGCACCTTGGCAATCTGCTTTTCAAGCTGACGCACTCCCGATTCGCGGGTGAAGCGTTCGATAATGTATTTAATGGCGTCGGTTTCAAAAATTATTTCATCATTTTCAAAACCGTGCTCAGCATTCTTTCGCGGTATGAGATGGCGGGAAGCAATTTCAATCTTCTCCTCAGTAATATAACCGTCAATCTCAATTATCTCCATTCTGTCGAGTAAAGGTCTGGATAATGAAGACAGGGAATTGGCTGTGGCTATAAACATCACTTTGGAGATGTCATAATCGAAATCAACGTAATTATCGTGAAATTTGTTATTCTGTTCCGAGTCGAGAACTTCAAGGAGTGCCGTTGAAGGATCACCTTTAAAATCCGACCCGATTTTGTCGATTTCATCAAGCACAAAGACAGGATTTCCCTTTCCACATTTTGCAAGCGCCGAGATGATTCGACCCGGCATCGCCCCTATATATGTGCGTCGATGCCCACGTATCTCCGCTTCATCATGCAGACCACCAAGTGATACGCGTGCATATTCGCGATCAATTGCGCGTGCTATGGATTTACCAAGACTTGTCTTTCCTACTCCGGGAGGACCATAGAGACAGAGAATTGGAGATTTCATATCTCCGCGCAGGCTTAATACAGCCATGTGTTCAAGGATTCTCTCCTTCACTTTTTCAAGCCCGTGATGGTCTTCATTCAATACTTTTTCTATCTTGTCGAGATCTATTTTTGAATCCGACATATCATCCCATGGAAGATTGAGGAGAGTCTCGAGATAGGAATATTGAACCGAATATTCAGGATTCTGGGGATTATAACGGGCAAGCTTTTTCAATTCCTTTTCGAAGTGAGATTTAGCGGCTTCACTCCAAAGTTTCTTCTCCCCCTTCAATCTGAGTTCTTCAATCTCACCGTCGGCTTCAGCATCACCTAATTCTTCGCGGATTGTCCGCATTTGTTGCTGGAGAAAATGCTCTTTCTGTTGCTGACTGAGATTTTTTTCAGTACGCATCTGGATTTCAGCTTTAATCTCCATTTTCTGATAAGCGAGATTAAACTGCTCCATAAGAACCATAGCTCTCTTCTTGATATTTAACTCCGCCAATATCGCTTGTTTACCGGAAATATCAATTGGTGAATTAAAACTCATGTAATTGAGTTTCTTAGCGATGGAATCCTGTTGCTTGAGTCCGAAAAGTATTTCCTGACGTTCATGCTCCGGCACAAAATCGAGCATCGTGGTATAGACATTATGCAATTGCTCAATCAGAGTATCCATCTTCAAATCATCTTCAGAAGGGAATACTTCGGTGAGGGTCTTCACTTCACATCTATAATACGGTTCGGAATCAGCCGTCTTCTTGTAGACTTTCTGTAATTTTGCCACATTTCCCGGCAACAGGAATGCCGTAACTGTCTTGTTGGGTAATTCTATCACTTTTGCCACCACGCAAATGACTCCTGTTGTGGCAACAGTTCGGATCGTAGGAGCCGAGTCCTCCTTCCCCTCTTTATAGGAAGTCACAAAAATAGCTTCCTTTTTTGATTCAGCATCTTTAGCTAATATGATATCTTCCTCACATTCAAAATTTACCGGTGTCGGTATTCCGGGGAAAAGAACGATATTGACAAGAGGCAACAATGGAATGGACTCTTCATTGACTCTTATGTCCCGAAGATCGATATCAGTTCTTATTTCAGTGACAACTGAAGAAGCTACACCTCTGGAATTACTTTCGAGTTTATTATTTTTCTTTGGCATCTTAGACAGTTCAACCGTTTATGAGACTTAATCTCTGAGACTTAATCTCAATTTTATATTACTATGGGAGAGAATATCGGTAAGATCCGTTTTACGGATGGTCAATGCTCCCACAAGATGCAAAATTACTAAAAATATGTTTAACAACTTATCTTAGCCCGATATTTTTATCTACTATCCATTCACGTTTCATTCTTTATGTATTTGTTTGTAGAGTGATTCGAAAAATTATTAGAGGGGAGTTGGCAGATTTCCTAATCTTTTGTATTTTTGCATATCGAAACATCTGAACTTCTATGGCCGATTTTAAACTCGAAGGAATGGGAGTCGCATTAGTGACACCCTTTAAACAAGATAAAAGCGTTGATTACCAAGCACTTGGACGAGTGATAGACCATTTAATCACCGGGAACGCAGATTTCATCGTTGTTTTGGGGACAACAGGTGAAACACCGGTATTATCAGATGACGAAAAAATTTCAATCCGAGATTTTGTTGTAGAGAGAAACGCCGGACGTCTGCCACTTGTATTGGGGATAGGTTCCAACAATACACTGGGGATTGTCGAACAGCTCCATTCTGATTCCTTAAACGGTTTTGATGCCATCCTATCCGTAGTGCCTTATTATAATAAGCCTTCACAAGAAGGAATCTATTGCCATTATCGAGCAATTGCAGACGCTTCTCCCCTTCCGGTGATTCTTTATAATGTTCCCGGGCGCACGGGAGTAAACATGAGTGCGCAGACCACTCTCCGACTTGCCCGTGATTGCGAACGAATCATCGGAGTCAAGGAAGCATCGGGAAATTTTATTCAAATCGAAGAGATCATAAAAAACAAGCCTGAATCATTCAAAGTTATATCAGGCGATGACAGCATCACCTACCCCTTGATGACTTTAGGCGCGAAAGGGGTCATCTCTGTAATCGGGAATGCCGTGCCACGTGAGTTTTCACGTATGGTCCATCTGTGTCTCAAAGGTGATTTTGAACAAGCGCTTCCTATACATTTCAAATTCACGGAACTATTCAATCTGCTCTTTGTAGATGGGAATCCGGCAGGAGTGAAATGTGTGCTTAACGCCATGGGAATGATAGAAAATGAACTGAGACTCCCATTGGTCCCCACCCGGGTATCTACCAACGAAAAAATCCATCGCTTGCTTGCAGACCTCAATGTCTGCTCCACATTAAATGATTGACCAAGCAACCGAACAGAAAATAAAGGATGCGGCAGACATAGTCGATGTAGTCAGCGATTATGTCCATCTGGTGCGTCGTGGCGCCAACTACATGGGGCTTTGTCCCTTCCACAACGAACGCACACCATCCTTCTCGGTTAATAAAGCCAAAAACTTCTGTTACTGCTTCTCCTGCCACAAAGGGGGCTCCCCGGTCAACTTCATAATGCAAAAAGAGGGGGTGTCATATCATGATGCCCTTTTGCAACTCGCCAAGCGTTACGGCATTAAAGTAGAAGAGAAGGAATTATCGCCCGAAGAACAGGAACGAAGGACATTGCGCGAATCACTGTTGATGGCAAACGAATGGGCAATGAAACTGATGGAGAATGATCTGGAGAATACCGATGAGGGAAAAAATGTCGGACTCTCCTATCTTTATCAGCGGGGAGTCACTAAGGAAGCCATCAGACATTTCCACCTCGGGTATTCTCTGGATGAAGGCCAGCATCTGGTAAATGCCGCGCGTGCCAAAGGGTTCGACCTTAATATCTTCAAGCAACTCGGACTGATCGGCATGAGCCAGCATGGTCGTGAGTATGACAGATTTCACGGCAGAGTGATGTTTCCGATTCTCAACTCTTCAGGGAAGGTAATAGCATTTGGTGGACGGGATTTAAAAGGGGGACCAGCGAAATATATCAACTCTCCGGAATCGGAACTCTATAAAAAGAGCAATGAACTATACGGAATGTTTCAGGCCCGTCAAGCCATTGTCAAGGAAGACAGGTGTTTCTTAGTAGAGGGTTATCTGGATGTAATAGGCATGTGGCAATCGGGGATGCGCAATGTGATCGCCTCCTCCGGAACAGCTTTGACAGACGGGCAGATTGCTCTGATTCATCGTTTCACATCCAATGTGACTCTGATATATGACGGTGACGCAGCCGGGATTAAGGCGTCATTGCGCGGCATAGATATGCTTCTTGCCCATGATATGGATATCAAATTGCTGCTTCTCCCTGATGGTCATGATCCTGATTCATTTGCCAGGGTCAACACCCCGGAGCAGTTCCGTCAATATGTGAAGGATAATGAGACGGATATTATACGTTTCAAAGCACGCATCCTTATGGAGCAAGCGCAAAACGACCCTTCTCTGAGGGCAAGAGCGGTTCAAAGCGTGATCGAGTCTATCGCCTGTATCTCCAATAAAGTGAAGCGCGATATTTATGTGCAGGAATGTGCTTCCATTATGGGTGTTCCCGAGGATTCCATATCACTGCAGATTCAGAAAGTAAGGCCGCAAATAATTGAAAATATCCGTCGTAACAGAGAACGGGAAAAAATTGACTTGATACCGGATGAGAATTCTTCCGGGACATCTGATGCGAGTCAACATAATAATGAACGGATAAATATCGATCCCGCTTCTGTTTCACCCCAAGCTCCCGTTAACGCTTCCCGAATCAATCAGGTCAATTCCATGATTCCTCTTGAACGGGAAATTATCAAATATACCGTCAGATACGGTCTCACTGACTTTTGTCTTACCACAAATGAGCAGGGGGAAGAATATATCCTCACCGTAGTGGAATATATAAATGATGAGATGATCATGAATAACATCTCATTTTCTCATCCACCGTATCTGAAGATTTTTGATAGGGTAAAATCGCTTCTCGACCAATTTCAACCGCTTCTGATTGCAAAAGAGGAAGAAATCAATCGGGAATTTGAGCAGCGCCGACAGGAAGTATACAACGATATCGCGTCTCGCGGACTGGATATGCATGCAATAGAAGCCGAAGAAAAAAAATTGGAATTGACGCTTGAACAAGAACGGGATTTCAGGCTTAATGAATTTGCGCGTAACTATCCTTCAACACAACTTGCGAGCGACATTGACGATGAAATAAGGAACACCGTCACGGAGTTGATCACCGAACCGCATGAGCTGAGTAAAGTCTACCAACGTAATGGTATGGTCACGAATGCTGAAGATGATCTCTATAACCTCATTCCACGCGCCATCCGCGAATGGAAAGCGGAACTGCTTGAAAGAAATCTCAAGGAGTTGCTGGAAAAATTAAGAGACAGCGATAACATGTCGGATGAGGAAGTCTTAAACATTCAGCGGGAGATAAATAAGATTTTTCTTGTCCGCAGCGGGCAAGCAAAAGATATCGGAGAGCGGATCCTCGCCCCGAAACGCTACAACAGATAAGATAAAAACAAGAACACTAATAATATAAATATTCAACGTTAATACTTCAGAACTAAAAAACACAAGAATTAAATGGATATTCTATCGATACAAAATGTCACCAAACATTTCAGCGAAGTCATCGCACTCGATAATGTCTCGCTGAATGTTGAAAAAGGTTCCGTGCTCGGTTTGCTGGGACCAAATGGTGCCGGAAAGACGACCCTTCTGAGGATTATCAATAATTTGCTTACAATCGATTCCGGCTCAGTCACCATACTTGGTGAACCCGCTTCACTTAAGGCCTGTCGCCACATAGGATATATGCCTGAAGAACGTGGGCTTTATGATAAAATGAGAGTTCAGGATCAGATCATGTATTTCGGTCAGCTCAAGGGTGGAGATCCTAAGAGATTACGCGAAGTGATGAATGAATATCTCTCAATTTTTCAAATGGAGGGAAATATCAACCGCAGAATAAAGGAATTATCCAAGGGAAACCAGCAAAAAGTACAGATTATCTCAACTATAGTCCACGAACCTGAGCTTGTAATCCTTGATGAACCTTTCAGCGGCTTTGACCCTATAAACGGCATTCTGCTTCGTGATCTTGTTAACCGATTACGCGATAAGGGCACTACAATAGTTCTTTCATCTCATAATATGCCGGCGGTGGAGGAGATGTGTAGCTCCATAGCATTGATCAACAGTGGAAAAGTACTTATTCACGATAATATCGAAGACATTAAGGAAAACAACAAGACCGGACGTGTCATTGTCACAACCCGTCTTCCTCTCGATCTCGAGCTTCTGAAAGATACCGATACAGTGACAGAAGCAAAAATTCGTAAAGATTCATCATGGCGTAAGGGGAACTCCTATTATCTGACTAAAAAACAGAATATCAATAATAACGATCTCATCCAAGCACTCTCCTATCAGTGTGAGATCCTTCATTTTGAAGAAGAACTCCCCTCTCTCAACGAAATTTTTATCAAATTTACCAAACCTCAGATCGATGCTCCGTCAAAAACACCGGAGACGGCCTTATCTGAGAACCAATCCACAAAAATATCCGAATAATGAGCCAACTTAAATTAATTATAAAAAACGAATACCTCACAGATGTTAAATCCAAATCATTTTGGATAGCTTCAATCGTAGGTCCTCTGGTAATTGCACTTTTCGGAGTAGTCATGGGCTTCCTTATGGCAGAATCGGATTCGGCACAATCCGTAATGGATAAGTTGCCGACAACTCCCGAAGAAGATACACTCACACCGCTCAAAGCCGTGGGAATGATGATGGGTCTGATGCTGACTTTATTCCTTATGATGTATGGCGCCTCAATCTTCAATAAAGTTAAAAATGAGAAATGTAACCGCATTGTGGAAATACTCGCCACTTGCGTCGAAGGGCGCACGATGATGCTTGCCAAAATAATATCCGTTGGTCTCGTGGGTCTGACTCAGATGCTGGTCTGGGCCATATTGATTGCTGTTTTTGCAAGTGGAGTAGTGATTGTATTCAATTTCGATATTCCGTGGCATTATTTGCTCCATCCCAAATTTTGGGCCACTATCTTCTGGATGTTCGCATACTTTATCGGGGGGTATATATTTTATGGTTCACTCTATGCTGTTTCCGGAGCCATGACCGATAAAGATAATGAGAATCAGATTTATATGTCTCTGCTGACATTTATGTTGCTTGCATGTTTCTATATCGGGCAATATGCCGTCGACAACGGATCCGGAATTTTTGCCCGCGTGTGTGCAATAATTCCTTTCACAAGTCCAACCATAGGTTGCGTGAACGCAGTGACGGAGTCGGTGCCATGGTGGGAAACGGCAATTTCGCTAATCGTGCTCTACATATCCGCTTACATTTCCTTAATATTTGCAGGGAAAGTCTACACTTGCTCCCTGTTGTTAAAAGGTAAGAATTTCACTCCGCGCGATATTATCGTATTTCTCAAATCGAAATAACTTTTCGATAAATCCTCAATAAGTTTTAATAAAAGCAGGGTGTTATTCAGTAATTTTTGCTAATTTTGTAAGAATTTATACCTTCTCCCGAAAAAGCACGATAATGAATAAACACGCATATAACATATTAACCACCCTTATTATCATTCTATCAATCACACTGTTACCCGCATCGATCCATGGGGCGGGCAATCAACCGTTTACGGTAGTGATTGATGCAGGTCATGGCGGAAAAGACACAGGGGCATGCGACAATAATGTAAAAGAAAAAGATATCAATCTCGGAGTCGCACTGCAACTTGAACAACTTATAAAAAAAGAGCTCAAGAATGTCAAAGTCGTCATGACCCGAGACAATGATACCTTTCTCACACTTCAGCAGCGTGCCGATAAAGCAAATGCGGCAAAGGGCAATCTCTTCATCTCAATCCATACCAATAGTGTGGATGAAAGTAATAAGAATCGTCGCACGGTTGCCGGAGCCTCAGTCTATGCTCTCGGGCTTCATAAGGATGATAATAACAAGAGAGTGGCAATGCGCGAGAATTCCGTGATTGAACTTGAAAAGAATTTTGAGGAAAAATACTCGGGATTTGATCCCGCCAAGGATGAATCATACATCATATTTGAGATGGCGCAGAAAAAGAATCTCAGCCAGAGTATTAAATTTGCTGATGATGTGCAGAAGCAACTCGTCAAGGTTGCGGGACGTGCGAACCGAGGAGTGCATCAAGCCGGATTCTGGGTGCTGTGGGCAACATCCATGCCTTCTGTTCTTATTGAAGTTGACTTCATCTGTAATCCCAATTCAGCAAAATTCATTGCCTCCACCGAAGGTCAGAAACAATTGGCTCAGGCAATCTTTAATTCGGTCAAATCATATTCAGAATCATATATCAAAAATAATACCGCTGGTAAGAAAACAGCACGCGAAGAGAAAAAGATTGACACAAGCACTGCTACTCCGATCGCTACCCTTACTTCCATAGAAAGCGATAAACGAACCGATACCCCACCGGCAGTTGCTTCAGATGCCAAAAGGAGCAGAGCCGGATATTCCTCGACATCAAGAAAACGCCGATCCGCCTCATCAAGGGCGACTTCACAAAATCGTAATTTCGAGACCGATTCTATCCCGCTTCACAGCGATAATGAACGTCTTGCAATGATTGACAATGTTGAAGTGGAGGAAATAACCAATTTTAATGATGAGCCGGCACAGCAACCCACTATGGGGAATTCCAAGAAAAAAGCATCCTCTAAAGAGAAAAAAACAAAGACCGCGAATAATGCTTCCGGAAGGCGCTATGCCTCACGTGAGCGTGCAAAATTAGTAACGGTCTATCAGATACAGCTGCTTGCCACTCATGAGCGGCTCACCGCTGATAATCCGAATTTTCAGGGACTTAAACCGATAAGCTGTTTCCGCGATAAGGATTTTTATAAATATACCTACGGAGAAAGTGAAGATAAATCGGAAATAGAAAACCTGCTTAAGGAAGTCAAAAAAAAGATTCCTGATGCATACGTTATCAAACTCACAAAATCATCCACATCGAAATCACTCTAAACTATATGAAAAAGATATTTAAGAAAGAATTTGTAATTGGCCTCAGCGTCATTGTCGCCGGGTTGATTCTGATTTTTGGAATCGATTATCTTAAGGGTATAAATCTTTTTACCCCTTCTAACTATTATTATGCTGAATATGATAATGTGTCCGGGCTTGCGCAATCTTCTATCGTGAGTGTTGACGGATTTAAAGTCGGGCAGGTGAGAGAGATTCAGTTCAATTATGATAAACCGGGGAAAATACGTGTTCTTCTCGCTCTTGACAAGAACCTTCATATTCCGACTGATTCCAAAGCTACAATTGCAAGCACATTACTGAGTGGCTCTTATATTGACATCCATCTTGGGTCAAATAAAGAGATGTTGCCGGTTGGGGGAACAATTGAGTCAGCATCAGTGACTGATATGATGACAAAAATCCAGTCTGATATTCTTCCATCAGTAGATAATATTCTTCCCCGCATAGACTCAATCCTTTATAATCTCAACCGGATTGTGGCAGATCCCGCCTTAGCACAATCTATAAATCGGCTTGATGGCATTACAGATAATGTAATGTCAGCTTCAGTCGGGCTTAATTATACTCTCAACAAGCAAGTGCCGGGAATTGTCAGAAATGCAAACGGAGTTGTTACGGACATTGATTCGATCTGTGCTAACCTCCAGGTGCTCTCAGCACAACTTCGAACTTTGCCTCTCAATGAGACGGTAGATAACGTCAACCACGTTGTCTCCAATCTCGAAATATTCTCAAAATCTCTCAATAATCCGAATTCCTCATTGGGGAAACTTACCAATGATCCTGAACTCTACAATAGAGTTAATGCAGTTGCTGCGGATATTGACTCCCTAATACTTGATATTAAGAAAAATCCAAAAAGATATATAAATATTAAAGTATTCTGAGTAAGTAACTGTAAAGTTGCCAATATCTCTTATTAGGAATCATTACAAATAACATTTTTTTGAGATTCTCTTATAAAAGGGGATTTCTAAAGATATTGCATAAAAATGCAATATCTGGCATTATTCACTATCGGGTTTATTTTCAGTTAAATAAATCAATCTACAGGCAAATCATCAACCCGTTGCTTTCAAAAAGAGACATTAAACTGAGTCACAAACAATTGCAACAAATTTGAAAATACAAAATTTTTCAGACTTTTTTTTATTTGAATTTTTTGAGTTATTTTGTGACATCTTTCGCAAATAATAATTGATGGAGAACTTTAAAGAAAAATGGGGTAAAGTTTTGACCATTATCAGAGATAATGTCAATCCGGAGCAGTTCAACACTTTTTTCAAGGTGGTTGAACCGCTTTCATGTGATGACAATAATCTTGTGATAGGTCTTCCGTCAATGTATTATTTCGAACGGTTTGAGGATGATGACTATTATAACCTGATAAGAAGCTCAGTCGACAGAGTCTTCAGTTCGGCAACGAAGATTACTTATAAAGTTCCGACCATAGGCAATGACCGCGAATCGACCGTTACTATTAGCAGCGTCAAGCACTCTCCGGTTATCAAGAGCCGCTACATGCAATCGCTGCAAGACCCGACCGGAGAGCCCGGTAAGCAGCGCTCAGGCATGGATTTCGATCCCCAGTTGAATTCCGCCCTCAATTTTGAGAATTATTGCGTCGGGAAAAGTAATCGTCTCCCCTTCACTATCGGTGAATATATAGCAAACAATCCAAACAAGAAAGAATTTAATCCTTTCTTTTTATATGGGGATGTCGGTGTCGGCAAAACACACCTTATTCAAGCCATAGGTATAAGAATCAAGGAGAGAAATCCAAGGGCGAAAGTGCTTTTCACTACCCTGCGCCAATTTCAGAATCTATATCAACACGCAGTCATAAAAAAAGAAGTACCCTTCTTCATCAATTGGTATCTCCAGATGGATTGTATCCTTTTTGATGACCTTCAGGAGGTGGCTTCAAAGATAAAGACTTGCGATGAAGCATTGTTTCCGATCTTCAACCATCTTCACCAGAACGGGAAGCAACTCGTCTTCACTTGCGATCGTCCTCCGATGGAACTTGACGGAGTGGCAGACCGGCTTATCGACCGCTTCAAATGGGGAATCACGGAAAAACTGGAGAAGCCTGACATCGAGCTGCGCAAACAGATATTGCGATTCAAGGCATCACGCAACGGATTGAATCTTGATGAAGACATCATTAACCTCATTGCGGAAAATTCCGTTGGCTCAGTAAGAGAACTCGAAGGGATAATAATGGGAATCCTAACCCGGAGCATTACTCTTAATTCCCCCATCACACCGCAACTTGTGGCAGAAGTAATGAAACACTCCATAAAAAGAGTCGAGAAAAAAGTTGTCAATTTCGACATGATTGTTGAGGCGACTGCTGAATATTACCGACTGAATCCGGACGTAATATTCACCAAGAGTCGTGTCCGCGACATAGCGGATGCGCGCCAGATGATCATGTATCTCTGCCACAAATACACCAATCTTTCTTCAAACGCTATCGGTCAGAAACTCAATAGACGTCATGCTACGGTGCTCCACGGCATATCAGCCATAGCCGACCGAATCCCATACGCAAAAGATCTTGCACAAGCAGTTGAAAGCATCGAAGCTGAATTGCGTTAATTCATCCGGAAGCGGACTCCCGAAGTGAATTTATCCTCACACCCAAATGGCATCTTCAAAGACTAAAACCGCTTATTTCTGCTCATCATGCGGATATGAATCATCCAAATGGCTCGGAAAATGTCCTTCTTGTGGCGAATGGAATACGTTTGTAGAAGAAAAGATTGTGGCTGCGAAAGGGAGCGGAAAGAAATCCAGACGTGCGGTAGCGACGCGACCTATCCCATTGAATGAGATTTCGATTACCGAGGAACCCCGCATGCGGATGCCGTCCGAAGAGTTGAATCGCGTGCTTGGAGGTGGACTTGTGGCAGGCAGTATCACTCTTATTGGAGGGGAACCCGGAATCGGAAAATCCACTTTGCTCTTGCAAAATATTCTATCGATACGTAATCGAAAGATTCTGTATGTATCCGGGGAAGAAAGTGCCGGGCAGCTGAAACTACGGGCTGACAGACTTGGAAAGATGGGTGAAAACACCTTGATTCTCTGCGAAACGTCTCTTGATAATATTTTTACTCAGATAGAGAATGTAAAGCCTAATCTTCTCATAGTTGATTCCATACAGACCATAGCTTCCGAAGATATTGAATCTGCAGCCGGCAGTGTAAGCCAGGTGAGGGAATGTGCCGCACGCCTACTCAGATATGCCAAGGAAAGCGGTGTGCCTGTCATACTGGTCGGACATATTAATAAGGAAGGGAGCATCGCTGGTCCTAAAGTACTTGAGCATATAGTTGACACTGTGCTCCAATTCGAGGGAGACCGACAATATTTATACCGTATTCTCCGTGCCATAAAAAATCGATTTGGGTCAACAAGCGAAATCGGGATATATGAGATGGTAACCAAAGGATTGCGTGAAGTGAAGAATCCATCTGAGATGCTTCTTTCCGAGAATCGGGAGGAGCAGATGAGCGGGACAGCGATCGGAGTGACACTCGAAGGCGCACGTCCATTCCTCATCGAAGTTCAGGCTCTTGTATCCACGGCAGCTTACGGCACCCCGCAACGAAGCGTAACAGGCTTTGACCAACGCCGTCTCAATATGCTCTTAGCAGTGCTTGAAAAACGAGCACGGTTCAAATTAGGACAAAAGGATGTATTCCTGAATATTGCGGGAGGGCTAAAAGTATCGGATCCGGCATTGGATATGGCAGTCGTGGCTGCCGTAATGTCGTCTAACTTCGATGTCACACTCCCTCCTCACACAGCGTTTGTTGGAGAAGTCGGATTATCAGGAGAAATCAGGACAGTCACCAGAATGGAGCAACGCGTTGCTGAAGCTCAGAAACTCGGATTTGAACGTATCTATATTCCAAAAGGGAATCTGAAAGGTATCAAACAGAATTTCACAATTGAAATTCATGAAGTCGGAAAATTAGAAGAACTTTTCAGAAGTATCTTCGCCTGATGCCCATAGAAAATCACCTTGACCATTTATGAAATTACTGACTTTTGGGAGAAAAATACCACGTTTCAGTAATCAGAATGGAGTACTCAGAGCGAAAACATATCAACACATATTTATAAAAGCCTGATTAGAAGATAGTTTATCTCTTGAGCGCTTCTTACTTAACGGCTTGAACTTCGGATTATAATGCGTTTATAAGAGAGAATTTGCGCAGTTAATAGGATTTTTGTAATTTTGCAGTTTAAAATATCAATAACGTATCAAATCGTGACTTCGGTTTGAGAAAAATATTCATATACTCTTAGCTATGAAGATTGCAGAAACAGAAGAGATGCTCCCTGAAGAGGGAGGACTTAGTTTTGTAGAGCAGGAAATAAAAGATGATCTTGCGGCTGGTAAGAACGGAGGAAGACTCAACACTCGCTTCCCTCCCGAACCTAACGGGTATCTGCACATAGGTCATTGCAAGGCATTCATTATGGACTTCGGTGCAGCTGAAAAATTCGGAGGCACCTGCAATCTCCGCTTCGATGATACCAACCCTCAAAAAGAAGATACGGAATACGTGGAATCCATCAAGGAAGATATCCATTGGATGGGTTATGACTGGGGAGACCGCTTATATTACGCAAGCGATTACTTCCAGCAACTCTACGATCTCGCCATCCGACTCATAAAAGAGGGGAAAGCATACGTTGACGAACAGACAAGCGAACAGATAGCACAGCAGAAAGGTACTCCCACCCAGCCGGGCGTTAACAGTCCCTATCGAGACAGACCTATAGAAGAAAATCTCGACTTGTTTGAGAGAATGAATAAGGGAGAATTTGACGAAGGAAGCATGGTGCTCCGTGCTAAAATCGATATGGCTAACAGCAACATGCACTTCCGCGATCCAATCATGTATCGTATCATCAAGACCCCACATTGGCGCACAGGAGACAAATGGAAAGTATATCCCATGTATGACTATGCCCACGGTCAAAGTGATTACTTCGAGGGAGTCACACACTCCATCTGTACGCTGGAATTTGTGCCCCATCGTCCGCTATATGAATATTTCGTGAAGGAACTGGCAGATGAATCTTATTGTCCCCGACAGATAGAATTCAATCGTCTGAACCTCACTTACACGGTGATGAGTAAACGCAAACTGCTTCAACTTGTCACAGAAGGACTCGTCAATGGTTGGGATGATCCTCGCATGCCTACCCTTCGCGGACTCCGCCGGCGTGGCTATACACCCTCCTCTATCAAGAATTTCATCAACCGTATCGGATATACCAAATACGAAGCCCTCAATCATATCGAACTTCTCGAACACTCCATCCGCGAAGACCTCAATAAGACCGCTATTCGCGTTTGTGCCGTTCAGAATCCAGTCAAATTGGTGATAACCAATTATCCGGAAGATAAAGTTGAAATGATGGAGATGGAGAATAACCCTGAAAATAAAGAAGAAGGGACACATCAGATGCCATTTAGCCGCGAACTATGGATAGAACGTGAAGACTTTATGGAGAATCCTCCAAAAAAATTCTTCCGTCTCTCACCCGACCGTGAAGTACGCCTGAAAGGTGCTTATATTATCAAATGCACCGGTTTGAAGAAGAACGATGCAGGCGAGATAGAAGAGATATATGCAGAATATGATCCCGACACAAAAAGTGGAATGCCGGGTGCTGATCGTAAAGTCAAAGGCACACTCCACTGGGTATCAGTACCTCAGGCTGTAAATGTCGAAGTACGTGATTACGACAGACTCTTCTCTGTAGAAAATCCATCAGCCGAAGAAGGTGATTTCAGAGACCTTCTTAACCCCGATTCACTAAAAATTCGCGAAAATGTTAAAGTAGAACCATGGCTCGCATCAAATGCGAAACCGGGCGACCACTTCCAATTCCAACGTCTTGGCTACTATACAGTTGATCCCGACTCCACACCCGATCATCTCGTATTCAACAAGACAATTGGGCTTCGCGACACATGGGCAAAAGAAGCTAAGAAACAATAATACTCATAATTTTGAGTTATTATAATAACCAACCGGGGATGACATGGCTTTGACAGCGTGTAGAAGCGGTAGGTAAGCATGCAGAGTTCCGGTGTCTGAACTCTATAATAACAAAGGCATCGAACTATAATTGGCGAAAATAACAATTACGCTCTCGCTGCTTGATTTGAAGCATAGTAAAATCGCTTAATTCTCTCCACAGTGGAGAGAACGAGACATCACCCCATTGCCCCGTTCCGAGACGTTTGGATAAGGTGGTGCTAAGAAATTCGGAAATAGAGAACCGATGGTCTCGAGCGGTTCTTGAAATTTAGAGACTAAGGTGTCGGTTGGTAGTCGTGAGCCTGCCGACACACGAAAACCAAATCAATGACTAAGCATGTAGAAAGCTTATTGATTCCACGTTTGGACGAGGGTTCAA
>CAZFUF010000037.1:0-20519 GCA_964521885.1 uncultured Sangeribacter sp.
ATCAACCAGCAGATTTACAGTCTGCCCCATTTGGCCACTCTGGTATTCGCCCTATTTTTGAGCCTCTTGTCGGATTCGAACCAACGACCCCGAGATTACAAATCACGTGCTCTGGCCAACTGAGCTAAAGAGGCAACTTTATCTTGATTTCCACTCTTCGAAAATGAGCCTTGCGGAAACCGAGTGCAAAATTACAATATTTTTTTTCTCCATCCAAATTTTATAGCAAAAAAATTATCACTTGCACGTATTTTTTTAACGATATGCGGGCAAAATTATTGTCACACACTCTTCAATTGATTGCTAATCACAGAATTGGATTTAGAATATTTCACTCTACTGTCACCGATTTAGCAAGATTTCGTGGCATGTCAACATCCTTACCTTTATTAATTGCTATATAATATGATAAAAGCTGCAACGGCACCGAAGTGATAATCGGAGTAAGACATTCGGGCACCTCAGGCACTTCCAACACATGATCCGCAATATTGCGAATCACCGTGTCACCCTCACTGACGATAGCGATAATATTTCCTCCACGCGCCTTCACTTGCTGGACATTGCTCACGATTTTCTCATACAAATGATCGTTGGGGGCAATGATAACCGAAGGCATCTCCGCATCTATCAAGGCGATCGGACCGTGCTTCATCTCTGCAGCCGGATACCCTTCTGCGTGAATATAAGATATTTCTTTAAGCTTCAGAGCACCTTCAAGCGCTACGGGATAACTGTACCCACGTCCGAGATACAAGAAATTGCGCGCGTATGTATATATCAACGACAGACGTTTGATTTGCTTGTCAAGCTTAAGCACTTTCTTGACAAGTTCAGGCATTTTTATCAAATATTTCCCGAGAGCCAGACTCTCCTCAGGACTCATTGTCTTTTTGGCTTGGGCAATCGAAGCTGCAAGCATGGTAAGAACCATTACCTGACCCGTGAACGCCTTGGTCGAAGCAACTCCTATTTCCGGACCCACGTGAATGTAAGTACCGCTGTCAGTATCCCTCGGGATGGAGCTTCCGACCACATTACTTATACCGTAGACGAATGCTCCTGCCTTGCGCGCCATGTGAATTGCAGCTAGGGTATCCGCAGTCTCACCGCTTTGCGATATAGCAATAACGATATCCCTGTCATCCAAAACAGGGTTATTATATCGGAACTCACTCGCATATTCCACCTCAACGGGAATACGGCACATATCCTGAATAAGATATTTACCCAGAAGGGCAGCGTGCCATGAAGTGCCACACGCCACTATGACAATCCTCTTGGCATTCAAAAAGCGGTCTATATTATCGATGACGCCATTGAGCATCACTCGCTTTCCTCCATCTACGACACGTCCGCGGATACAATCTCTGAGGGTCTCCGGCTGTTCAAAGATCTCCTTAAGCATGAAATGAGAATACCCACCCTTTTCCAACTGGGAAATTGAAAGAGTCAGCGTTTTTACATCTATCTTGGATTCCTCATTCTGAAGATTGAGTATTTTCAACGGTTCCCCGCGCGTAATCACCGCTATCTCCTCATCATTGAGATACACGGCGTCTTTAGTATATTCCACAAACGGCGTGGCATCCGAAGCAAGATAGTAAGTATTATGTTCCCCAATCCCGATCACCAACGGTGAGCTCTTGCGCGCTGCAACTATTTGATTGGGATTGTTTTTATCAATCACAGCTATGGCATAAGCACCGACAACTTGGTTAAGGGTAGCCCTGACTGCATCGACAAGACTACAGTTATTCTGCAACTTAATGTACTCGATAAGTTGCACCAGAACCTCAGTATCTGTCTCTGAGTGAAAAGAACATCCATGCTGAATCAGGGCATCCTTCAAGACTTTATAATTCTCTATAGTCCCGTTATGCACGAGAGCGAGATTTCCATCTTCACTATAATGAGGGTGGGCATTATTATCAGAAGGTTCGCCATGAGTCGCCCAACGTGTGTGGGCTATTCCGGCCGAAGCATCCAGACATTTATCCTTACAAAAGGCCTCAAGGTTAGAGACCTTACCCATGGTTTTGTATACATTCAATTTTCCATCGGAACCAACCAGAGCGATTCCCGCACTGTCATATCCGCGATATTCAAGACGATGGAGACCTTTGATAAGTATATCATACACATTCCCATCACCTATGTATCCTACTATTCCACACATATTGGTATTGGATTCAGTTCATTTACAAAGAGTCGCAGGATTGAATCTCAAGCATTTGAGATTCATTTCAGCATATCTGCAACCTCATCTGAGATATAGTCGGAGCATACGACTCCCTTTCTAAAACGCAAAATTACGAAAAAAAGTATATATTCCACCCTTTTGCACGTATTTTGTTCTTTTCGAGTCAATCATGAATCGCCAACCATGATCACAGACGATCAAGCGAAACAACAGGGGCTGCACCACAGCGCTGACAATCACTGTCAAAGGATTCAATATGGACACGGCGTTACTTATAGGGAGGTTGATTAGGCACTTGCAAAACAGAGCTATTATCCATTCATTGGCAGAACAATTATTCGACCTCACGGCTCTTTCATTCTCAGCTCCGATTTTAAGGTTGTGTTTGTGAGTTTTTCCAATCTGATAAGCGGATTCAAGGTATAGAAAGATCTGTTTTCTTCAGATCATATTAGTGATGGACTCTTGCATAAAGGTGACATCACATTATCATGGAGTTTTTGATGGTATTAGTTTGCAAGATTTAGAGGATTAATCCTTGTGACGAGCGATGTCAATGTGCGCTGCGGGCAATGCCATTAGAGAAACCGGAATTTTATTATTTCCCTTTCCCTTTTACAAAGGTATCATTAAAATTCTCCAATTCCAAATATTCCCCTTAACACAATGACCATTGTCAGGAAGGAATAATTATAAAATCACCCTTTATTCCCTATATATTTATTAAAATTCGGCACCCATGCTATCATTTTGCCACAAATCATAACCACATCGGCTCTTTACAATATGTTCTAAAACATATACTCTTTTTTAATTTTCTCATAATTGTTTCAATTCAAGGCGTCAATATTGGTCATCGGTGGACCACCACTCCCTGAAATGCAAGTCGCATTGCCGGTGATTTTGAGCACCGTATCTCCAAGGTTTATTCCATTCTGACGAATATCATTTACATAAGTGACTCCGCGGATTTCTTTTGGATCTGTACATATAATTTGGATCAGTACATATAAAAAGAGGGTCGGTAATTGGAGATATCTCCAATACAACCCTCTAAACGGTTTGTTACCCTACGGTAACTAAGGCGAACATCTTTAGACCCTATCTCATAAAATGTGAGCCGGAGTCTTAGATCCCTCTCTCAAAAAAAGTGCATCGATTAATCCACTGCTACACCTGCACCTTCAGCAATTGTTGATGATGAGTCAGCAGGCATATCCTCAATAAATCCTACCTCAGTCTGATTTTCAACGGATACAGTGTCACTATCGACTTTAGCTTCTTCTTTCTTACCGCCACAGGATGCCATCATAAGGGCAACTGCAGCAAACAATGTGATTTTTAAAATTTTCATAACTTTAGAATTTATATTTATTAGCTTTATTTCGATTTTAGAACCCGTCTCATAAAGAATCCGTTTTGAGAGTTACCCATTTGATATCATTATATACCGGATCACTGCACTCAGAAATCTTCCCCAAGAGGATTGATTGCCGGCTCCTTTAGTCTATAAAGAAGCTGATGTTTGAGACGCGGATTTTCTTCGAGAATCTGCGAGAGCTCCCAATGATGACCCGCTTCCTCCTTAAGCAGAGGAGAAGTGGCATCTACATCCGTAAGATTCCAGGTCAGCAGAACGGTCTTGATTTTTAGTGCCTTTAACTTTCTGACAAGCATCTCATGGTCAGCATCACCGGTAATCAGCACTACATAGTCAAATTTTCTAAATATCGCGAGTTCGTATGCTTCGAGCGCGAACCATACATCCACTCCTTTTTCGATGACCTGAACCTCACCATCCTTCTCCATCTCACGCAAATGTTTATAATGAAAGATGACATCATTCTCAATCAATGTGTCCTCAAATTTTCTCTCATTATATAGGAGGTGTTTGTCGTAAGCCTCTTTTACACGGAATCTGCCTCTGAAATAGTGAGCTTCAGTGATCTGACAATCTTCAGGCTTCACATCTTCTTCCAGCGACAACCGGCTGCAAATAAAATCAAAAAGGGAACGGACACGTATGATTGAACGTTCGATGGATTTCAGGGCGCGGTTTACTTTGGCATAATAGCCGCCATCGATAAAGACACCTATGGATATATATCTTAGCATAATACTTATTCTTCTAACAATACCATCAATATAATTAAACAGTAGCGTCAGGATGCCGAAGTAAAAACCTGTCCGATATCAATGACGCTACTAATATAACTTTATAACTCCCCTACTTGTTCATTTCCATCCCTATCGGTTCCTTCACCATGATGGAATATTATTAAATATTATTATAGGAAAGAGATCCTGAAGCAAGGATATTTCGGGGAGCAGGTTATCAATGACACGCACCCATTTGGAGTGTTGCTTTTTATTTCACCATCACTTTCGCCCGCGTATCGCCACACGCCACGATATAAATACCCTTGGGCACTGACACATGGGTATCACCGTTGATGCGGACGCTCTTCTTCACAAGCTTTCCGTCAGGAGCATATATATCCAAGTCAACTCCCTCGAAACCGGTCACGACGATCTCTCCCGTACCACCGGATATTCTTCCATCATTGAGAGTCACGCTCCCGACACCTGAGTCTTTGATGTCGCTGAACTTATACCCTCCGACAAGGACATATTTCTGAGGATCTGCACAAGTTGCATAAAGTGCAATTTCTATCCATGGCATATTATGGAATTTCTCAGGAAACTTCACATACAAATTATCCCATCCACCGGAATGCGTCATTTTTGCTATTTCCTGATAATCATCATCACCATAAGTTCTCGCCATAACTGCTAATTCGCCGCTGTAAGCACCTGTCCACAACGGGAGAGTCAGAATTGGTTGTTCAAGACCTTCGCTGCTCATCTTCGGAAGAATCATGCATCCGGTTCCGCTTCCATTTTCAAGATCGGTGGTGTAAGCTATTGTCGCATACGGAATATTCTGATTCCAGAAATCAGGGCTAACATCTTCCGGACGCACGAAATCCCATGACACGGCTGCAAAAGATCCACCGGAGAATATTCGCAAGGGCTCATAATTTAATCCGAAATTACGATTGACAACAAAATTCTCATCTACGATGGGCTTATATGGTTCTCCGAAACATGCGTAGACATATGACAACGCTTGGGAGATACCTCCATTGTTAGCAGCCACAATTGCCACATAATACATTCCAAGTTTGGTTCCTTCCGGGAAAGTAAATGTATATTCGGTCACATTTCCGAGGTCGATCGTCGGCTGCCATTCCTGACCGTATTCACCTTCCACCACTTCCATTACCCAGTAATGCATACCTTCAGGACTGTAGTATCCCTCAAGATTCTCCTGCCCTCTCACCGGTGGCTCCCAGCTCATCTTGACTCCCATATTGTCGCGGGTTATCTCATATTTGAAGTTCTCCACGAAGTTCGGCGGGATTGTGCCGGTAAAGATATTGACACTTGCATGCTGACCGGACTGCCCGTTGACAACGCAATAAACATCAAGACGGTTATCGCCTTGATATGTATCGGCAACGATTTGTATCTTCTGACCGGGAGTCCCGCTGACTTCAGTTACCTTTTCGCCAACTTTCACAACCCCCTTCATATCTGCGGTCGCCGGGATAACATTACCTCCGATTGTCATAGTAGGAAGCACCATTGAGACAGTAGCAGTCAGATCCGCATCGCTTGAATCCACGATAGCAACCTCAGTAGGAGCCATAGGCACGTCCGCCACTTCATCCGTTACCTCGATATTGATCTTCCTGATCAACAACGAATATTGACCCGGAGGGGAGACTGCACGGATGGCTATATAGCATGGACCGCTTTGCTTCGGCACAAAGAGGTTTGTGAATGTTTCCCACCCTTCGGTTATAAATTTATTGACCTGAGTCTCAGGGATTATCAGAGTGTTCATTGCTTCCACGGTCGGTTCCGGACCGCACCACACTTCAAAACGTTCATCATCACCTGTTGTTCCACCGCAGATAGCATCGAGGGTGATGCGGTATGCATGACTGAGATCATCGCAAGCGACTGCCGGAAGAATCAACCAGTCATCAGCCGGATCATTGCTCCATCCGGAGAAGAAGACAGGTTCATGCCAGCGAGCTTCAGAAAAATCCCATTCACCGTATGCCGGGCCTCCGTCAGCATTTATATATGTGCATAAATCCGCCTCACTTTGGGTAGGAGTGACAAAATACGGCAATTCGATAGGAGCACCGAAAATCAGCTTATTGGATTGAGTTGCTTCGCTTTTCTTTCCATGACAAACCGTTTTAACGTATGCATAATAGTATGCCATCTCAGCGTTCGGATCAAGTGATGTCGGCATACTTGTAGATGAAGTCGTGCCTAATAGTTTATCGTTCAGATACACTTCATATTCAATATTAGCCAGATCCAGATATCCGTTGAGTTCCGCTTTATCGACCGCATCCCAGGAAATGGTTGTTTTATCAAGGGTAACACTCTCCGGAGGGAACGGAACACCGTTTCCGATATATTTAGACAAGACACAACTCTGCCCTTCCAAGCCGCCAGACAAGGCAACCATGCGGAACACATGTTCCCCTTCTGCAATATCTGTAAATTCCACCGAGACTTTACTACCGGGGGCAGCTGTGCCTGTGCTGAAGGAAACATTATCAAGATAAAGAATCCAGTTGAGATTTCCTGTCAGGGTCTGTCCGTTGCCCGATTCCGAAGGCATGATATATTCGAGAGTCCCTGAGGTTGCCCCCGGTGCTATTCGATCATTATCAAGCACAGGGCGTGCAGGAGCTGCAGGATTATAGTTTAGAGAACTTGAAGAGAGATCCAGCAAATAATAGAATTCCAGATCAGAAGGGAAATTGCATATAAACCGCATCTCATTTTTCTCCGGATAGATATAATACATCTGACTGCAATATTTATAAAAGACAGGTGTATAGATATAGCATCCGTCGAGGGGACTATATACCAAACCGCTTGGATCCGTCTTGACACCATCAAGCCCGGTGGAGAAAAGCACAGTCTGGTTGCCCTCTTTATCTATCCTCACGAAGTTATCATCGAATGTCACACCGTAAAACACCCCTTCTTCCTGATTATAACATAAAGCCGTAGTGCGGGTGGTCCTGTCATCAAGGTCTTTGATTGTCGTGAGATCAGTCAGATCAGACACCGGTGCGGATGCGAATCGCATTGCGGTAGCTCCTGAATTGGAATACGCATAACCGTACACCTTATCCTCCTCAGGCACATAGACGCTGCTTGTAAAATAGAGCGACAAATCAAGTTCCTTACCGATAACATCAGTACTGAGCACTCTTCCGGACTTTAAGTCATACTCTATATAATTATACGAAAAGACCATACCGTTCAAATTATATGACATAGTGCCACACAACTTGTCACCTTTCACCCATCCGGTGAGCATATTCATAAAGGCATCATCCACGGGTGACGTCCATTGCATTTTATACGTACCGTCAGTATCTAAAGAATACCACCCCCCCGGCACGTCCTCACCGTTTGCGGCAAGCCATCCGTAGACAGACGCACCTGAAAGGCTCAATTGCCGCGGACCTCTGACACCGGCGACAGGTGCCATTTCATATTTTACTGAAGCTGATTCCTTCCCTTTCTCTGAGATAAAAGCCTTCCCTGCAGTGCCTTCTTCAGATACTATCCGCATATTCGGACGATTCTCAACCGCTGCAGTGTTGGCCGAAAACGATTTCAGACAACCCTGCGCAGATGAAACCGCTGACGCAACGCTGCCTGACAAAATAAGGATAAACCCCAAAAGTAAAGATTTTTTCATAGGGTATATATATTAAGTATTATTTCTAATTCATTATGGATTTCTAAACCCCGGAATATAGAAAACCGGGAGTGAATGGATAAAGCATACACTCCCGGCCATAATATCTAATTAATTACGAGATTTTTTCAGCAGTTTGCCAACTTTAACTTCACCGTTTGCAAAACGTGCGCGAACTATCACGGGCTGACCGTCTGCCGGCTCAACGACGCGAGCACCTGAGAGTGTGAAGTATTCTACACTTACAGCACCGTCAATATCGATATTTGCCACGCCTGCTCCTTTGAATGTTATCGGGCTTAGACCTTCAACAGAAAGATATTCTGTGAGAGTTCCGTCCGGACAAGAACCTTGGCAAGGACTTGCAACTCCTTTGAACGCATCGGTGCCGACTGTCGGAGGAACAGAGCTCAAGAACTCTACCTCAGCAAGTTTAGAGCAGTTGCAGAAGGCGCGGTCTCCGATTCTTACGATATTCTCTCCGAATACCATCTTAGACAATCCAGTGCAATTCTCAAATGCAGAATTTTCGATGATCATCAATCCCTCGGGAAGAGTAATTTCTACCAGAGATACACATCCGAAGAATCCCTTATCTCCAATCTTGACAACTGATGAAGGGATGGTTACATTTTTGAGAGCTGTAGCGCCATAGAACATTTCATCACCGATTTGCTCAAGAGCCATCTCTATCTTAACTTCCTCGATTGTGGTATTTCCGCTGAACAGATCTGATGCGAGTTCCACACTGTATTGAGTGTCTTTATAAGTCACTGATGCAGGAACAGTAACAGTGGTCAGCTCTTCTGAAAGTTCACTTGCCACAGCCTGAGGCGTGGTTTCATCACCTGCTACCTTATAGGTAATACCATCTACCACGAATTGAGTTACGGGAACCGAGACAGATGTTTCAGCCTTAACGGGAGCGACGATTTCATCAGGATATACTGTTTCAACTGCGAAGTTATAGGATTCACCTTCTTCAATATCAGCGTAAACATATTTGAGTTCGGAAACAGAAGCGACAGGAGTATCACCATCATTCAGATAAACATTGAATTTAGGCTTCTTTGCGAGAGCGGCTTCACCAAGACTCCAGCTGAGGTCGATACCTTCGGCGCCGACTGTGGCAGTGAGATCCGTAGCAGCAGGATAATCGTCGATTCTCAACTCATCGAAACACATGGGCTGACGTCCATTCAACTCCCTGTACTCAAATTTCAGACGGAGTTTGCAAACTTCTTTCCCTACATAGTCTGCCAATGAAACATAAACACGTTCCCATGGCTCGGCAATCCCAAATTCTTCTTCCTCCCCTTCAGATTTCTTTACCACTGATTCGGCGGGAGCGGGGATTTCATATTCATCATCATATTTCACGAGTTGAACATCCTCAAAGACGGGATTCTCATTCTCATCCTTTTCACCGGTGTAGATTTGAACGGTGACTGTTCCGTTTGAACCTTTTAAAGGAACGATACAGAAAGAAACATAAGGATTAACAGCATCTGCCAAGGTAAATTTACCTGAAGTCAAATAGCCAGGCTCCAAAGCCGGAGTACCCCATGGGCTGTCGTATGGAGCTACATAAAGGTAATTATCACATCCTGTATCTGAATTAGGATCGCCTCCGGCAGCCCCGGTCACAACTGTCATTTCCGTGCCATCAGGGAGCGTGAAGGATCTGTTATCGCGGATGTAATATTCGCTCATTGAATAGTAATCAAATGATCGATCCCATTTCTTATCATAATTCTTGCTGAACTTTGTGCCGGTATTGAATGTCTCGATAAATGGCAGAGGACAGGGAGGACCAACCACAATTGCAGAATAAGTGGTTGAGCTGTTATTCCCATTTGCCTCAACACCGTTTGAAGGAGTCACCTGATATTTAACGCTTGTCTCTTCAATGAGATCGGAAAGATTATCTATAAATTCACAATCGTAAGTTTTACCGATTTCTTTCCAGACAGTACGATAATTTTCATACTCGTCATTATCATTTCTGTAGACAGTATATTCTACCTGAGAGGGGTCGTACTTACCACCATAATATGGTTCAGATGGACTCCATGAAATCTTAACGTAATCATCGATAGCCTCAGCAACCAGATCTTTAGGAGCAGAAGGGAAATCCGGTCCTATGTATGCGGAAGCATAGCCGTACGAGCTATTACCGAAATCGGTATCAACCCGGAATTTAAATTGATTGCTTCCCAGCGTGGCATCATTATAGGTATAGGAATATTTTTCACCGGCTACAGGATTCTCGACTTCATGGATCAACTCTTCAGTATTGGTTTCTTTATTGACCACAAAGAATTTAAGACTTGTGAATTCAACTCCTTCCGGGAAGGGGGTCGGATTCCAACTGCTTCCATATCCTTTCTGCGGACATGTCACTTCAATGACAACGGGATTTTCTCCGTCGGTTGATTTGCAAGAAATCTCAGTGGGATAGATAGGTTGAATTCCGGCAGTGCAATAGTCAGTAGCGGTAGTGAATTTATCACCTACATATGCAAATACCCTATAGACATATTCCTTACCCATAACCAAACCCTCTTTAGTATCATCTACTTCAATTGTACTTCCGGGTTCGAGATCTGTCTCGGAATAGATCACAACAGGATTTTCATCGTAATACGATTCCATTCTTTGCACAATTACCTGAGTGAGGACAACAAGGGGTTGATAAACCCAGTTATCATCCCGACCTTCTGTCGGCAAAGTAAATGAAATATGAGGATAAACTTTCTTGTTGGGAACATCGAATTTAACAGATGTTGTAACAGTAACGTAGTTGGGAGTCACGTCCAGATCCACACCTTGCACTGAAGGAGACGATTCTCCGAGTGCGCTTACTGTTACGGCTCCGGCACCTCCCAGGAGTGCAAGAGCAGCAAGAGCAGTGTAAAGTTTTTTTATCATATACTGTTGGTTTTATAGGCGGCAACCAAAAATATCTTTCTTGTCGGTTGCCGCAATTGTTATGTTGTTAATTTATTTTACAATTTCGTCAATGACCAATAACTAAAAAACGGCTTTTTTCTCTCAATAAAAATTTATGGGATAGACCTTAATCGAACCGTTTTATTGCATTATAACGCCATTTTTATCACATTTATTGGCTAACCATACCGACAAAATTAAGTTAAAAAAATGAATTTAACAAACCATCTAACAAATATTTACAAAAATAAATATCCGGAAAGACCTAGTTTTAATCAAAAAATATAAGAGCCCGTCTCATATTGACCGCCATCATGAGCACAACAGGCTTCATCCATTATTCCATTATTCCACCGGCACTTCATCTGCATGGATGAACTCCTCCTTCACGCAAGGCGCTTCAGGATTTCACAAAGAAGTTCCCAGAATTTCCCGACAGACGGAATATTCGCTTTTTCACTCGGGGAATGAATATCTTTCAAAGTCGGACCGAATGATATCATATCGAGATCATGCATCTTTTCCAAGAACAGCCCGCACTCCAATCCGGCATGAAGCGCCTCCACTTTAGGCTCTGTGCCGAAAAGGTCTTCGAAACTCTTTTTAGCGACCTCAAGAACCTTTGAATTTGGATTTGGAGCCCACCCTACATACGTATCATCAAATATTACACTGCATCCGATAAGTTCAAATAAAGCCTTTACTCTGTCCGCGATCTCATCACGACGGCTATCTACTGACGAACGCTGATGAATGGTTATCTCAATTTTCCCGGGCTCGATCATTTTGACCGATGCGAGATTACAAGATGTCTCAATCAAGCCGGGAACAGCATTCGACATCCCCTGCACTCCGTTAGGACAAGCGAACACCGCACTGACCAAGGCATAAGCTGTCCGGCCGTCAATTATTTCAGCGCATGTTTCAACCGGGGTTGCATCAAAAGTGAAATCATTTCCTTCCGCGAGTAAATATTCCGTATGTATCATATCGGAAAATTCCGCCACATCTTTGGCAAACTCTTCCTCCTTACCTGTTGAGATTCCTACAATAGCCCATGCTTCACGAGGTATTGCATTTGCAAGCCCCCCACCGGATATGGAAGCCATTTCCATATCATATTTCTTCCATGACTCAAACAGGAACCTGCAGAGCTGCTGGTTTGCATTTCCTCTTCCAAGACCTATCTCCATTCCGGAATGTCCCCCTTTCAGGTGGTTGATATGGACCTTAAAATATTTTTTAGATTTAGAGGCAGGCAGGGTGGTAAATGGCAAGGTAGCCACGGTCACTTTTCCTCCGGCACATCCAATTACAAGCTGCCCATGCTCTTCGCTATCAAGATTCAGGAGGATATCACCTTCCACAAAGCCGGGTTGCAAACCGTTGGCTCCGATCAGACCCTGTTCTTCATCAACGGTAAACAGGCATTGTAACGGACCATGCACAAGTGTATCATCAAGCAGAACAGCCATTGCTGCCGCACACCCCATTCCGTTGTCGGCTCCGAGAGTAGTGCCGTCAGCCTTCACCCAATCTCCATCTACGATCGTAGTGATAGGATCGGTCAGGAAATCATGTTCTTTATCTCCCCTCTTTTCAGCCACCATATCCTGATGACCCTGAAGAATTATTCCCGGGGCATTCTCATGTCCCGGAGTTGCGGGCTTCGACATCACCACATTACCAACAGCATCCGTTTTAACCGGAATATCATGACGATTAGCCCAGTCAACAAGAAATTCCTTCATCTTGTCGAGATGGTGGGTGGGACGGGGAATTTTTGTAATTTCATCAAAACATTCCCAAATAAGTCTGGGATTAAGATCTGTTATCTTCATTTTCTTCTTTTCAATTTATGTTATTTTTCCCCGACTGAGGGGAGCATCATGAAATATACTTTTCAAAACTTTTAATTTATAGGGGATTGCAATCAGTATCTCAGCTCCGAAAGTTACTATTTTTTCTGCAACTGGGCCTTAAACTTTGCATATGCATTTGCCATCTTGGTATGGTATCCACGTTTTGCATAGCCGGGTCCGTTATACTTGCGCGAAAAACCTGCCCAATTCTTATTCTTAAGATCAGTCAGCATCCCTGTGTTGGTGATGAAGGCACAGAAGAGTTCGAGCTGTTCAAGTTCCGAATACGACATCAGGGATACAAACTCATCCACTGATTTGCAACCGCAAAGTTTATAATTGAAACCTCCGATCTGAAACATTCCCCAGAATGTGCCCATATAAGCTGCTCTCCCGTTAACCTTGCGGGCGTTGATGAGCTGGGTCCACTCGGATTTGCCATATCCTGTCAGACCCTCCGGCACCTTTTCTCCTTTGACACCTTCACCTCCACTCTTACGGAATTTGGCATACATGGTACGATCAAAATTGATCACCGGCACTCCTGGAGCCCAAAAACCCTTCATCTGGGTTCCCGCTTCTATAAGCACCACTGCCTTGATCGCTGCCACCTCCACGCCAAGTTCTTTAGAAACTATTTCAAAATCTTCATCGGTGAGGTGAGTGTAACGGGACTCGGAATCAACTTCAGGCACACTGTCAACCTGCACCTCCTTTATCTCGGTATTACCCTCCCGGGAATAGGAAGGAAAGGCAACCGCCCCCTGCCAACCTCCTGTTAGAAGGATGACAACGAGGGCGGTCAATATGATCAGGGAACGCCGGGTCATGATTGTGCCACTTTTTTCAGCACAAGACACAAATGCTTCCAGAATTTTTCAACAGTAGGTATAAGGAGTTGTTCATCAGGAGAATGAACCCCGGTCATTGTGGGTCCGAAACTTACCATATCAAGATGTGGATACTTGTCGAGGAAGAGTCCGCATTCCAATCCAGCATGGATAGCCTTAATGGCAGGTTTGACATTGAAAAGCTCTTCGTAGGCTTCGGCTGACAGACGCATAATAGGAGAATGCATATTCGGTGCCCATCCGGGATACCCGTCTGAGTGAGTCACTTCAGCTCCGGCGAGTTGGAAATGAGCCTCGACCTGTCCGGCAATATCCTCCTTGCGTGATTCGACACTGCTTCGCTGAGAAGTCGTTACCTTTATCTTATTCTCATCAGGCATCATTTTTACAGCTGCAAGGTTGGTCGATGTCTCGACAAGATTCTCAAGATCACGACTCATGGATTGAACACCGTGAGGAGCACTGAAAAGAGCGCGGATAAGAGCAAGAGATGTGGCTGAATCGATGCAATATTCAGAACGATCAATTTTCTCGAGTGTTATATTGAGTGATGGCTCTATACCCTCATACTCCTTGCAGATATTCTCTTTATACTTCTTGAGACGATCTGCCACTTTTTTACTGTAATCACTGTGGATGCCGAACACGCACTCAGCCTCGCGGGGAATAGCGTTGCGGAGATTACCACCGTTGAAAGATGACACCTCGATTTCCCATTTCTGAGAGCATTCCCACACAAAGCGAGCCACTATCTTATTGGCATTCGCACGCCCGAGATGAATGTCTCCGCCACTGTGACCGCCGAGCAAGCCGGTGACACTGATGCGGAAGAAAGTGAAGTTTTCAGGTGAAAAACTACGTTTGTAATTGAAGATTGCCGTGGTGTCGATTCCACCGGCGCAACCCACGAAAATCTCACCGTCATCCTCCGAGTCAAGATTGATAAGGATATTACCTTTGAGCATATCCTCACCGAGATTTTGAGCCCCTTCGAGCCCGATCTCTTCATTGACTGTGAAAAGAGCTTCCACCGGACCGTGTTCCAATGATTTGTCAAGCATCACCGCTAATGCCGCTGCCATCCCGATACCATTGTCAGCTCCGAGAGTAGTTCCGCGAGCTTTCACCCAATCCCCGTCGATATAAGTCTCGATGGGATCTTTCATAAAGTCGTGTTCAATATCGCCATTCTTTTCAGCCACCATGTCCATGTGTGATTGAAGCACTACGACCGGGGCGTTTTCATACCCTTTGGTAGCCTCCTTACGCATCACGACATTGCCTACTTTGTCTGTCTTTACTTCTATATTATGTTTTTTTGCGAAATCAAGAAGGTACGCACGAATTTGCTCTTCGTGGCATGAAGGACGCGGAACTTTTGTGATCTCATCAAAACACTGCCATATCAGGGCAGGCTGCAATTCATTTACTTTCATGGTAATGTTGTTTTGCTCCGCCTATTCGTCTATTCTTGATCATCATAGTAATGGATGACTTTGGGCTATATACGATTCTAACAAAAGAGCGGCGGAAAATTATAAGATACGGCAAGAGGGTATGGCTGAGTTGAGACACACCCTCTTATTGCTGATATTTATTTTTTAATTTTATTGTAACGTGCATTCAACCCTTCGACCACCTCATCAGTGATGTCAAGAGCAGGATTGATATATAATGTGGCTGCCTTGAAGAAGATCGCATCATACCCCTTCTTGACATTATATTCTTTAATGAACGCCTCGATGGAATCATTCACTGTCTTTTGCGCCTGCATCGCTGCATTCTCGAAATTCTGCTGCAGAGTGCCGACCGAGCGCTCAGCACTACTTTGCATCTGAGCAAGTTTCTGCTGATCAGCTTTATAGGACTCTTCTGTCAGATAACCGTTATTCTGCATTTTGTTCTGCATAGCGTTAGCCTGCTTCTGAATGGAGCCCTGATGACGTTTCACTTCATCCTCCATATTGCTCTGCATACGCATCATTTCCTCATTATAATCTTTGGCAAGATTATATTTGCTCAAGACAGTGTCAAGATCCACATAACGGTAGTTAGGGAGGACGGCAGCTGTCTTACCGGTTGCGGCAGGAGCGGCTTTCTTTGTTTCTTCTTTGCTGTTGCTACATGATGCCACTCCTGAAATTACGCAGAGTGCCATTAAAAAACTTGTAATCTTTAAGAGATTTCTTTTCATTATTTATAGGTTTTTAATATTCAGGATGTTTAGACTCCGTCTGAAATTTCATCTTTATTTTTTTGCATTCACCCGATGATGTTGATGATGACATTGCAAAAATTCTTTCTTTCGTGAAAAGATAACCCTCACAGACAACAATAAGACAGCAATGCCTGTAAGGATTATGGTCAATATTATCAGTTTCATACTCTTCGTTCGGGGTCTTAAAGCGCAAAATTAACAAAAAAAATGACTTAAATCCTATTTTAACTCATTTTAATATTTTCAATACTTTTTAATGTCGTCATTTTCCCTTAATTCCATGCTCAAATTCCGATACTTTGATCATTGATCACAACCCCAGCATACTGTTCTCAGCCGCCAATTTCTCAAGATACTCACTGCGATCATCGTCTATCATTTTGTCGAACTCCCGAGCCAGCTCAGCAATCTTGGCGGCATCAAAATGAAGCGAGTCGACAAACCTCCGTGACACCCAACGTTTCTGAGCCTCCCCATACTCTTCAGCTGCCCTGTCAAGTTCTTTTTCTATTTCCGATATATCTTCCAATTCAGATATGCGTGTAAACTCAGGACGCGAAATAATCTGTCCGCCGAGATCGAGCCATTCTTCTGGTTCCTCCCCATCGGATACAGGGATAGCACCCCCATCACCGAGCACATTATAAAGATATTTCCCTAATGCAAGCGTATATAAATGGCGCGCTCTCTCCAGACTCGCTCTGTTAAATTTCATTCCACGATAGCGGATAAAACGGTCATCATCAGCTTCTCGTTGCAGCATCGAGTCTATCACTTCAAGGGCATCGGTCATCTTCCCGACTGTAAAGGGATTAAGCACCTCAAACATTATCCTGTCATGGAGCGGAAGTTTTCTTTTCAAACGCCTGTCGCGAGTAGGCCATTTCTGTTCATCGCGAAGCAGCCCACATGAACGGAGCATCGCTCCCGGCACAACTACCGTTGCTCCTCTTTCATCTCCAAAAAGATAACTGAACGGGAATTGGGTAGAATCTGGATGTGTCTTATGATCACCCATAAGGAGGGAGAAAGCACCGATCTTTGCCCCCAGCATCAGATAAGAATTTGAGGAGGTCTTCACGCCACGCTCAAGCACTCCCCAATGGACGGGACCGAGCTTATACATGTGGTTACTCTGATTTGTGGCAGACCCGGCATTCATAAATGACAGCTGACACCCTATAAGCAATGTTGATTTATGCATACTCACCGTGTAGGGACCTGCCAACACGGAACACGCCTCACCATTCTCAAGCGTACAGTTGGCGAAAAATAATGAATCATGAGCCATAAATCCATTAGCCACTGAAGCGCCCTGCCCCACATAGCAATTTCGCAAAATCACATTGCATTCCACCTTCCCATCTTCAATGATGAAATTTTCAGCATCCACGCCGGCGCCTACATATGAAAGGCAACGTCCGCGGGCAGCATTATTTACAATCGTGCCGTTGACCAGACGGCTTGCACCATCCACGACCACTTCATGTCCGACTCTAACATTATGGAGAGAACCGGAATTTATAACTTTCGCATCATCACCTACACCTCCACGCCCCGGCAGAGAAAAGAGTGAATCCCTGATTGAGGGGATATATGCCTCGTCAGCACGCAAGGGCAAGCGTGCCATCATGGTGGCTAACTGACTGCTAAGTCCCGGATATATCACTACCGGACGACTCCCTGACTCATCAAGCACATTGACCGTGACTCCTATACCACAGGGGGCATCAGGTTCAATATCGATGGAAGCGGTGTTGATGATGGAGGCACGATCACCCACGTCTACATTACGCAAACCTCCGGGCACACGACGAATCTCGACATCATCTCCAACCCGGCAATCTATAATCAAGGCATCTGAAATTCCGGCATGCGGATTTTTTTCACGATCGAGTCTCCCTATGAAAACTTCCCCTTCGAATTCCACGCGCCTAATCAACGACATATCGGTGGCATCGGTGATATAGACTTTATCCCAATCCTCAGCTATGCAACTTTGTTCTTCAAGCTGTTTCCTTTCCCACCAATATAATTGGCGCGATGTGTCTGTTTTATTCACAGAGGGTATGCTCGCAGGGTTTTCAGTCATTTCCTTGTTGATCGTTTTCAGGGGCATAATCTTCATCGTATTTCTGGAACAAAAAATCATTATATGGGAAACGCTCAGCGTGAATCTCCTTTGCCTTCTCATAGAGCAGCTCCTTGAGTGCATCTATATTTATCCTTTCTTTTGCTGAGATAAAGACGCAATTATTGTCCATCTTTGCCATCCATGTTTTCTCAAATTCTTCAAGGGGGATATTTTCCCGTGTGGCGGGAGTAAGGTCATCCGGATCCTTGGGTGTATAAGAAAATGCATCTATCTTATTGAACACCATAATCATCGGTTTTTCGGCAGCTCCACAAACTTCGGAGAGCGTGCGATTGACCACCTCTATTTGTTCCTCAAATCCCGGATGACTGACATCGACTACATGCACAAGCAAATCCGCTTCTCTCACCTCATCGAGCGTTGACTTGAATGAATCGACAAGATGTGTGGGAAGTTTTCTGATAAAGCCGACAGTGTCGGTCAGCAGAAATGGAAGGTTATCGATGGTCACTTTACGCACCGTGGTATCAAGCGTCGCAAATAATTTATTCTCAGCAAACACATCACTTTTACTCAGAAGATTCATCAATGTGGATTTTCCCACATTCGTATATCCAACTAAGGCAACACGCGTGAGTTTCCCTCTATTCTTACGCTGAATACTTTTCTGACGGTCGATACTCTTCAATTCCTCTTTCAGGCGTGAAATCTTATCAAGGATTATTCGGCGGTCGGTCTCTATCTGCGTCTCTCCCGGCCCACGCATGCCGATACCGCCACGTTGGCGTTCGAGGTGGGTCCACATCCTTGTCAGTCTTGGCAGGAGATACTGATACTGAGCCAATTCCACTTGTGTCCTGGCAGTTGCAGTCTGAGCCCTCTTGGCAAAAATATCCAGAATCAGACTGGTGCGGTCGAGAATCTTCACCTTCAATTCCTTCTCTATATTTGCCACTTGCTTCGGCGACAAATCATCATCGAAAATGACAAGCCCCACCTCGTTTGCCTCCACATAGTCACGGATTTCATTAAGTTTTCCGGTTCCCACATACGTTCGCGGATTCGGATAATCGAGTTTTTGAATAAATCTCTTCTCCGGTTCGGCTCCGGCAGTACGCGCAAGGAAATCAAGCTCGTCAAGATATTCGTTAACTTTTGCTTCCGATTGACGCTGCGTCACAAGGCCTACAAGCACAGTCTTCTCATTGGCCTCCTTATTTATAATATTGTCTTCTATCATAATTTTCTATATCATCTACCACACGCAACGGATAAAGCCGAAAATTCGTGCGCTAATATTCAGCAAATATAACACTTTTCATCGAGGATTTGTTACAAAACTCATTAAAAACATCAATTCACCCACCTCATCCATGAATTAGGGGAGCATAATTATGCTCAGGAACCTATCGCTCATGAACCGGATGATAATTATACGCCGTGACACTATCATTGGCAACTCACAATTTTTTAATTATTTGCCATTGAGCAAAAAAATAACCTGTTATTTTACTTGCGGTTACGAAAAGAATTTCTTAACTTTGCGCGCTAATACAAGCTAACAGGGATATGCCGGTTTCGCGATGGCTTGGCAATTTCAGCCTGTGAAAGCGCTATAACCCTGAAATTTCGAGATTTATTAACTTATTTTATTAACTTTTTAATGACTGAATTGAATATTCAATCCCCCATCGCCGATTTCGATTGGGAAGCCTACGAAAACGGTGACGCCGCTGGTTCGAAGAGCCGCGAAGAACTTATCAGTACTTACGATGAGTCTCTTAAGACAGCGAAAGACAATGAAGTAGTAACAGGTGTTGTAAAAGCAATCACCAAGCGTGAAGTCCGTGTTGACATCGGCATGAAGTCTGATGCAATCATTCCTATCAGCGAATTCCGCTATAATCCCGATCTCAAAGTCGGTGACGAAGTGGAAGTTTATATCGAGACTCTCGAAGATAAGAATGGTCAGCTCCGCCTTTCCCACAAGAAAGCTTGCCAGACCCGCTCATGGGATCGTGTTAACCAGGCTCTCGAAAACGATGAAATCATCAAGGGTTACGTTAAGTCACGCACTAAAGGTGGTATGATCGTCGATGTATTTGGAATCGAAGCTTTCCTTCCCGGTTCTCAAATCGATGTACGCCCCATCCGCGATTACGATGTATTCGTCGGCAAGACTATGGAATTCAAGGTTGTCAAGATCAACCAGGAATATAAGAACGTAGTTGTCAGCCACAAGGCACTTATCGAAGCTGAGCTTGAACAGCAGAAACGTGAGATTATCTCAAAACTCGAAAAAGGTCAGGTTCTTGAAGGTAAGGTTAAGAATATCACTGCATACGGTGTATTCGTTGACCTTGGTGGTGTTGACGGTCTCGTTCATATCACCGACCTCTCTTGGGGTCGCGTTTCAGATCCCCATGAAGTTGTGGAACTCGATCAAGACATCAAGGTCGTTATCATCGACTTCGACAACGAGAAGAAGCGTATCGCTCTCGGTCTCAAGCAGCTCCAGCCCCATCCCTGGGA
>CAZFUF010000038.1:0-19524 GCA_964521885.1 uncultured Sangeribacter sp.
CTTTGAGGGGGTAGTGGCCGGTTGGCCGTGTGAGTTCGATTCTCATCTCGGACACTTGAAAAGGTTGAGTTGCATTAAGCATCTCAACCTTTTTTCTTTTCCCCTTTCGCATTCAGCTGTGGTGTATATCCGAAGTTCAGCTGATTCCGGTTCAGCTGGATCCTCGTTTTGCGGATATGATAGGAACATATATTTTAAAGGTTCGATCCGGATTGCGTGGCTAATGGATTTTTATTATTTTTGCAGTTAATAAAATACAATTTTCAACATACCTTAATCATGAAAAAAATCTCAACAGGATGGCTGATGCTTTCGATGATTGCAGGCGCTCTGACAATCCAGGCACAGACCTTTAATGAATGGAACGATCCGGGAGTTAATGCTGTGAAACGTCTTCCAATGCACTCTCATTTCTTTGCGTATGAATCTCCCCAAAGTGCTCGGAAAGGCACTCCTGAAGATTCCAAGAGGTATCTGACGCTGAATGGAAACTGGAAATTTAATTGGGTGAAGGATAGAACTTCCCGACCTACTGATTTCTTCCGCACAGATTTTGACGATTCGTCTTGGGATATAATGCCGGTGCCGGGTAATTGGGAACTACACGGCTATGGTGATCCCCAATATGTCAATATGGGTTATGCCTGGAGAAATGATTTTAAGTCTGATCCTCCGCATGTTCCTGAAAAAGGTAATCATGTGGGTTCCTACAGACGTGAAATTGAGATTCCTGCGGATTGGAACGGTAAGCAGGTAATCGCTCATTTCGGTTCGGTCACTTCCTGTATGTATCTGTGGGTTAACGGTCATTTCGTCGGATATAGTGAAGACAGCAAGCTGGAACCGGAATTTGATATAACTCCTTATCTGAAGAAGGGTAAGAATCTTATCGCTTTTCAGGTGGCGAAGTGGTGTGATGGCACTTATCTCGAAGATCAGGATTTCTTCCGCCTTTCAGGGGTTGCACGGGATAGCTATCTGTATACCCGCGATCCTAAAGTGGCGTTGACTGATATCCGTGTAACTCCTTCTCTGGATTCCGCTTATAAGGATGGAAAACTTGAAATCCGGATCGAATCAAAGGGATCTCCTGACATAGAACTTAAACTGACCGCTCCTGACGGCACTGAGGTCGCTTCCTCTTCGGTTCGCAATGCCTCCGCTAATTCAACCGCCGTAATGGAGGTGAAGGATCCTATGAAATGGAGTGCCGAGTCTCCTGTGCTCTATAAACTGACCGCTACTCTTTCCAAGGGTGGTAAATATATGGAGACTATCCCTTTGAATGTAGGTTTCCGGAGCGTAGAGGTGAAAGATGGTCAGCTTCTTGTCAATGGACAACCTGTTTTGATTAAGGGTGTGAACCGCCATGAACTTGATCCTGATGGTGGCTATGTAGTAAGTCGTGAACGAATGCTGCAGGATATCAAGTTGATGAAAGACAATAATATCAACGCTGTCAGGACTTGCCATTATCCCGATGATTCTTATTTCTATGATTTGTGTGACCAATATGGTATTTATATGACTGCTGAGGCTAATCTTGAAAGTCACGGCATGGGATATAAGGATAAGACTCTTGCTAAACGCGAGGATTATCAGAAAGCCCATCTTGAACGTAATGAGCGTAACGTCAGCCGAAATTTCAATCACCCCTCCATTATCGTATGGTCGCTGGGTAATGAAGCAGGTATGGGTGATAATTTCCTGAAGGCATACGAGATGGTCAAGAAGATGGATCCGAGTCGTCCGGTTCAGTTTGAGCAGGCTCGAGGTGGAGAAGGTACTGATATTTTCTGCCCTATGTATTACACACATGAATCAAGTGAGAAATATTCAGCGGATCCAAACTCTCAAAAGCCACTGATCCAATGCGAATATGCTCATGCCATGGGCAACTCAGGTGGAGGCTTCAAGGAGTATTGGGATCTTATCCGTAAATATCCTAAATATCAGGGTGGATATATTTGGGATTTTGTGGATCAGGCGATCCGTACCAAAGGGAAAACAGGCAGGACTGTATATGGCGTCGGAGGAGATTTCAATTACTACGATGCTAATGACAGCAATTTCTGTGCCAATGGTATTGTGAATCCTGATCGTATCCCCAATCCTTCCATGACTGAGACCAAATACCAGTATCAAAGTATCTGGGTTAACAGCGCTAATCCCCGAAATGGAGAGATAGAAATTTATAATGAGAATTTCTTTACCGATCTTGATGATACCGAGATGGAATGGCGTATTCTCAGCGATGGAAAAGTTGTTGCACGCGGTATCGTATCCGATATCGTTACTCCCGCTCAGTCCAAAAGAGAAGTTCTCCTTCCGATAGGAGGGATTGTTGCTTCGCTCGATTCCGGTAAGGAGAATCTGATTGACCTGAGTTTTGTGAAAAAATCTACTGCTAATCTTATTGATGCCGGGCATGAGATGGCTCACGGACAATTAATAATTGATGAGGCAAGATTTGCACAATTGATTCCTGCCCAAAGCAAAACCTCGACTGCGGTAAGTGTTGATCCTTCAAATAGAGAGAGATTGATTGTTAAAGGTGATGATTTCACGATTGAATTTGACAAAAAGAATGGTTATCTGTGTTCTTATAAAGTCGCCGGAAAGGATATGATTTCTTCAGATTCTTATCTGAAGCCTTCATTCTGGCGTGCTCCGACTGATAATGATATGGGTGGCGGTTTCCAAATTACAAGTCGAAAGGCTCTTGATCCGCGTTTTGAAAATCTTGAAATGAAATGGAATGCAAATGATAATGGATCTGTAGAGGTGACTACTTCCCGTGAGCTCCCTGATCTGAATTCCAAATTGCTGCATAAGTATGAAATAGGCAATACCGGTGAGGTTGTCGTGACTCAGATTCTTGAAGTGGGAGACAATGCGGGTCTTGATTATATAGCCCGTTTCGGAATGGTGTTGCCGATGGATGCGGAATATGATCACTCTTCGTTCTATGGACGTGGACCGGTGGAGAATTATAGCGACCGTCACAGCGGTGCGTTCCTCGGACGCTATGATCTGACGGCGGATGATCAGGTGTATCAGTATATCCGCCCGCAAGAAAATGGAACTCGCGGTGGTATACGCGAGTGGCATCAAGGAAACAAGGGCGGTGTTGGCTTAAAAGTGACGGGTTCCGCTCCGTTCTATGCTTCCGCTATACGTTATTCCACTGAGTCACTTGATGATGGCGTGGCAAAACATTATCGTCATTTTGAAGAGGTTGATCCTGATAATAAGGTTTATCTGAGACTCGATGGCGCTCATGCGGGTGTGGGCGGTGTTAACTCCTGGAATAAGGATGGTCTCCCCTTGGATAAATACAAAATACCGTTTAAGTCCCAATCATTCTCATTTAAACTTGCTCCCGGCAGAAAATAAGCGGTATAATAATTAAAAGAAAACAGGCGTTGAATTTTTCAGCGCCTGTTTCATTTTTTATCTTTCTGAGTATCTCTTCTTCTTAATGTTTTATTTGAAGTATTCAGATTCCTGTCATTCCCTGCTAAGCCTCGCGAATGCTTGTTGGTCTTCAACTACGGAGACCGGTTCGGCACTGAGTTCGGAAATTTCAACCTCGTCTTTTTCCGGGTGGGATAGAAATTCACTGAATATGCTGTTGCTTGATATTACGTTTTCGTCTTCCTTTACTTCGCGGCTTAATTTTTCTGCCGCTGCGTGACTCTCTCCAAACATAGAACGGATACCGGCTAATAACATTACCATTCCAACAAGAAGGAGGGAAACTAAAATAATATTGATAATATTGGTTGCCATAATTTTCAATTATTTGAAATGAGTTATTTTTTATTTTGGTAAAACTGATATCGTAATGATGATGTATTTGCTTCTGTTCAGTAGCCTTTATTTAGTTTTTGATTATGCATCCGATGACATAGTGCATCTAATGACACTGTTTAAACGTTCGGCACTCCCGATAGGTTCACTGGCATCCACATATTTTTTTCTTAATAATTTTTTCAGCTCATAATTATCCCCTTCATTCAATCTTGGAATAGCGCCTCAATTGCTTACTGAGCTTGGTGATTCTATTGTCGATTAAGATCCCTTTATTGTAATGATTCATTAATTGTATTTATTCAACATTTACGAATCTTCTATATTTGAAAGTAATGATCTGAAAGCTACGGCCGTAATTCTATCGCTAACATAAATCCGCATGCTCTTTTTTGTATTGTGGCTCATTTCGTTCGTTTCAATAATAAAATAATTTATATAAAATAGTAATATTTAAATATATAAATAAATTAATAAAATATCAAATCAGCTAAATAATATAAATTCAATTTATATTATTTAGCTGATTATTAATGATTAACTATGAATGATAGTTGTAGTATTAAATGAAATGATATTTGAATTGGCAATAATTACAAGAATTGTTATTTATTCCTTCCCTACTGCGTGATCCTCTTCCCATGCTTGCTGAGGGGAAATTCCTGTGCCATCGAAGCAGTGAGTGCAAATCCGTTCCTTGGGTATTCCTATACTTGCAATCAGGTCTTGAAGTGTACTGAATTTTAATGTAGTCAACTCAAGACGTTTACCCATTTCTTCCACCATTCGATTGTATTCGGGAGTTCCGTATGTGGCATATTTTTCCAGATTCTTATCAGGGTCTCCTTCAAAATCAGCGATGATCCGACGTGTGAGGAGCTCCATATCACTCTGTGACGAAGTGAAATTGACATATCGGCATCCATATACTAACGGTGGACAGGATATTCGGGCATGCACCTCTTTGGCCCCTCCTTCAAAAAATGTCTTTACGTTATCTCTGAGCTGAGTGCCTCTGACAATGGAATCATCGCAGAATACTATGCTCTGATTGTTAAGGATAGCACGGTTAGGGATTAATTTCATGCGGGCAACGAGGTCGCGGCGTCGCTGGGTGCCGGGTGTGAAGCTGCGTGGCCAGGTAGGAGTGTATTTAAGAACAGCACGTTGATAGGGGATCCCTTTCCCTTCTGAATATCCAAGGGCATGTCCGACGCCTGAATCGGGAATGCCACAGACACAGTCAGCGTTTGTTGTGTCGATAGCTCCCATTTTCTCACCTGCTTTTTCGCGCACCATTTCTGCGTTGATCCCTTCATAATCGCTGGCCGGGAATCCATAATATACCCATAGAAATGAGCAAATCTGGCATCGGGATGCTGGCGACTGAAGCACTTGTATTCCATCAGCTTTGAGTTTGACGATTTCTCCGGGTCCGAGGTCTTTAACGTATTGATAATCAAGATTAGGAAAGGAACAAGTCTCTGAAGCTGCGGCATATCCACCCTCTTTTTTACCGATGACGATAGGGGTACGCCCTATATAATCGCGTGCGGCAATAAGTCCATCTTCAGTGAGAACGAGCATTGAGCATGAGCCTTTGATCTTTTTATAGACAAGGTTTATTCCATCCACAAAATCTTTCCCCATATTTATCAGCAGTGCCACAAGCTCGGTCTGATTTATGCGATTGGCAGACATCTCGGAGAAGTGCATCCCTTGAGCAAGGAGTTCAGAGGCTATCTCCCTCATATTATTTATGCGAGCAACAGTCACTACCGCGTATCTTCCTAAATGTGAGTTGACAATGATCGGCTGTGGATCGGTATCGCTAATCACGCCGATCCCTTCGTTGCCAACGAATTTGTCTAATTCGTCTTCAAATTTAGAGCGAAAATAATCTCTTTCAAGACTGTGAATAGAACGATTGAATCCCTTTTCGGGGTCAAAAGTTACCATACCCGCACGTTTAGTGCCGAGGTGTGAGTGGTAGTCTGTGCCGTAGAATAGGTCGGTGATGCAAGATTCTTTACCTATACATCCGAAAAAACCTCCCATAGAAATTTATTTATTGGAATTTAACAATGTTGACTTTATACCTTAACTAGCTGTCTGATATATAGACAGATGTTTGAAACTGAGAAGAGAATTTTTACGCTTGAAATTTCTTCAGTCGTGTATATGGAGAATTGGGAATGAAAAAAGTGAATGAGAGCATGAAGTCTCATTCACTTGTCAATACGTTATTTTGTCTTTGGGAGACGAATGCGGCCATTCTCTTCTTCCCAGGATGCTATATAGTCGTTGAGAGCGGCTGCTAAGACATCCTTTAATAATTTTCCCTCCACCAAAGAAATGTATTTCATTTTTCTGACCTGAGAAGAGTCTACGATGAAAGTGGCGCGGATCTCCTCAATCTTTTGGTCGCTTTCGCTCTTACGCGGACGACCCGGACGTCTCTTTTCCGGGGTATTCTGCGGTGGCGTTTGCTCTTCCTTGATTTCTTCTTGCGTCACCTCCTGATGTGACGGCTCGATAACAGAGGGAGCCGAAATTTCCCGCGGCTCGGTGATAGCGGTTTGTTTATCGGATTCTCCGATGATACCCTCCATGAGGGCTGCAAGATTTTTCTTTGCCATATTGGTTCAGTTGTGTGACGTTCTCTTATTTATTTTCGTTTCTCTCAATAACTTCTTCAGCAAGAGCCATATAGTCCGCTGCGCCATTACTCTTGGGATCATATTCAAATATTGACTGTCCTGAAAGTGGCATTTCTGCCAATGAGATGTTTTCACGGATTTTAGTCTTGAAAACCTTATCGCCATATCGGTTCTGGATCATTCCGACAACCTCTTTATTAAGTTTTCTGTTATTAAAGCGGGTGAAGAACACTCCTCCTAATTCGAGTGCCGGATTAACGCGACGTCTTACTTCGTTTACCACGTCATCAAGCATTGTCAATCCCTTCAGAGGGAGCGCTTCAGCTGTCAGAGGTATGTAAAGCTTATCGGAAGCTACAAGAGCATTGGTGGTGACTATCCCAAGAGCCGGAGGACAATCCATAAGGATATAGTCATACTTTTCCATCAGAGGCTCAAGATGCGTTTTTAGTATTCCTTCGCGTGCTATCTTAGTAGCCATGTCGATCTCTGCTCTTGCAAGCTCAAGAGAAGAGGGGACGAGGTCAAGATTTTCACGTAGTTTGACAATTGGCAGCGGCTCATCGTTGACGAGGGAATCGTAGATGCTTTTGTCCGGATCTTCGTTTTGTGTGAGAGTGAAGGAGAGGTTTTGCTGAGCATCAAGGTCAATAAGCAATACTCTTTTCCCTTTCAATGCAAGCGCCACTCCTAATGTTGCCGTGGAGGTGGTTTTCCCCACTCCTCCTTTGTGATTGGCTACTGTGATTACTGTTGCTTTCATTTATTATAATATGTGGACTTATCAATAATAATAAGCTCCGTTTCATCGGATGTGCAAAGATACAAATTTTGTAGCGATTCATAATAAAAGAAGAATTAAATTTTGTAATTTTTTATTATGTTTAAATAATATTATAAATAACAAAGAAATAATAAATCCTATATTACTAAGGTGATAATAATATTTACAATAGCAATGTCAGATGCTTGATCTATTAATAGTCTTTTTATAGGTAATAAATACAGTAAACAATTTAATAATATATGAGATAATTACATAAATAATAAATATGTATAATAATACTAATGACTATAAATCTATATTACTAAATCATAACAACATTTGTTGTAATAAACTAAATAATAAATATTATCACACATATAATAATATTCAAAATAATACATATAACCTATTAATAACAAATAATCCAATAAACTAATAAATATAATAATAAATATGTAAAATCGTATAATAATACTGCTGAGAAATAAAATAATAAATAATATAAAATTGAAATAAATATTAAAATATAACATGCTAATAACAATATAATATATATAATAGTATTGAAATACTACTAATCAGATATAAATATAATAATTAATATTACAAAATGTCTGCATTATATTGGTTTAATGTTTATAATAATATATAGAATAATATTATGAATAATATTAATTTCTAATTAATGGCAATTGTTGATATTAATTATTATTCCCAATATTATTATATTATGAATAATAATATTATTTGATATGATAATATTATTTGGCTCGAGTGGATATAGCTCCTCTCCTATGTAAATCAAATTCCTCATTAGCTAAATCTATTGCCCCTGAAATCATCCGTGTAGTTGTGATGGTGAGTAGGTATATATGGTTTGGAAAGTCCTCAATGTTTGACTTAGAAGACCTTATAATGGTGTTTATATGGATTCCGTGCTTTCTGTGGCAGCATAGCGAAAATGCCTGTGGATTGAGGTGTGCAAAAACCGTTCCGGGGATGTTTGCCGACAGTTAGACTCTGATGTGCGATTAATGAGGAAGATCTGGGTGACTGAAATGAACCATAATATGGTGTAATCTATTATATTAATAGACCAGGTATGGGTGCAAAATATAAGTCCGGGCTATGAATAGTGATTATCCGGAGATTATTTGAATCATCTCCGGTTGATTGATCACAATAATAATTCGGATCAGAATTACTGAGGATATAAATAATTTCAAATAATTTTATTCCGTTGTTCTGATTATAAATAATATTTTGTTTGTGCAAATTAATTAAATCAATGATTATCTTGATGTAATTATTATGGGAATGATATTTAAAAACGAAACTAATTATATTTCAGAAATAGATAAATCTGAAATTAAATCTAAATTTCAGTCGCTTTGGAAAGATATTTTTAAAGATGATGAAAAATATATATCGTTATTATTTGATACATATTTTGATAAATCTTTGTATGAATTATGTTTCGCAGATGGTAAAAAAGGAGATTTAATCAGTGGATTATTGGCTATTCCATATGAATTTTATTATGAGGATAATTGCTTTAAATCGTTATATTTATGTGGACTCTCCACACGTGAAAACTGGAGGGGAAAGGGAATAATGAAAACCATGATAGAAAGTGTCTGCCAGCGCGGGAAAGAATTAGGATATGCTATGGTTTTTTTAATCCCTGCCTCTGAAGCGCTACGTAGATATTACCATTTTATTGGTTTCACCAATGGGATCGGAAGGGTAGCGGAGCGCTATGTTTCCAGTCATGATTTTTATAGACAATACGCTAATTCCATCACTCCGGTTGATGAGGAGGAACGCATGAAAAAGTTGGCTGAATTTCGCATCCGGAAAGTGGAATTTCCTGAGTCTTTTGATGAAACTCTGATAGGGGAGTGCCGGCATTTCATTGCCCGGAACAGACCTGAAAAAACTATTTCTATCGTACAAAATGCCCTCGATATAAAGACAATTTTTGATGAATGTTTAATTTCAGGAGGGTTTATCGGATTGGTCAAAAACTCCGAATCTGGTCAGATTTCGGCTCTGGCAACCGTTAATATTTTTGAGCAAGAAATGGTGATTCCTCATCTTTGGGCTGACAGCGATTTATCGAAACTGGTGCTTCTTGATGCTATTATGACCCGCCGTCCTGAATGTTCTTTATTAGTCTGGAACTCACCGGGTGGCACGGTGCCGGATCAATTGAAAGATTATTATTTTGCACAACCCGAACCGGATTCCTTTTCCGAAAATCAAATAGGAGAGAAAATGACTGTGGAAAATAATGCAGAGAGGGTAGTACCCTATTCAATGATACGGATTTTGTCAGTTTCTGAGATTCTAAAATTTTTGGGTAATTCCTCGAATCATCAGAAATTTTCGATTCTCGTGAAAATACCCGATTTTGAATCGCATATTCTATCGCCCATTATTTTTAGGTATGAGGATGGAAAAATCTTTGAGGAACCGGTCGATGATAAGGAGGAAGAAAATGCTGTGACACTTGCCCAGTTACAAGAGATCCTCTTTGAACCGCAAAATAGTGAGGCTGCTGATATTTTAAATTTACCTCATGCTAATATGACAGCCTTTGATCTTCTGGATTAACCGAATTGGGAAATGCAGTTTTGACATTGCCAGTGGAAATTAAATAATCTCAAAACAAAAGAGTGAAAGAAGGATAAGCTCAAATCATGATTAACTGCTTCCGCATTTTAAATATATTATTGTAGTTTGTGATCGGTGGATTCTGAAATTGTAAATAATTCAGATCTAAATAGGGTGAAAGATGGTATATAATTTGCAAATTATATATCATCTTTTCTGTTTACATAGTTAAATCTAATAATTTTAGTAATGCAAATTCTATTGATAATCAATAATTTATCTTGCAAATAAGCAAGAATTAAGCCCTTGAGATTCGATGGAATTTTATGACACCTACAATTACACGCAAATAATGGAATTTGAAAAGAAAATTCAGGATTTAATCTTAATTTAGTCTTCAGTTGCTATAATTAACTGCAAAACTTTTGCAGTTAATTATTCGATTTATCTGAATTAAGAATTGAGTACAGAAAAGGTTGTCACTGGAGACTTAGATGCAATCTATAAGATGGAGGAGGGAGGGAATTTATATTGGTCAAAATGTAATATTGAATGAGTAGCAATTTTGTAAGGGAGAATGAGTTTGTATTTTTTAATTGCGGTATGTATAAATTTCTTCAGAATTGCAATATTTGTAATTGCAAATGTAAATAACCTGAAAAGTGTTGGAAGTGGAATAGTAGTGTTGGGATAATTTAGAATTGAATTTTAGTTTCTTGAAAGATGATTGCAATTTGGAATTTATTGGATTAGTACTTATTAACATTAATCTTATACTATTAAATATCAATAAAATAACAATAAAATATAAAGTATGATTAAAATAATATGTAAATATCTACAGTATGGTTGAGTATTTAGGGTGATACAACATCGTAAGTACTATTTAGCAGGATATTTAGTGTGTCGTGTCCGTAAGATAGGTTAAGATGTTCTGTTTTTCAAATCAAATATAATTTGCAATTGTGTTTTGGTTTGTTTGGTATTTTGAATTTGAAATTTATAAAATTTAATTTGATATTTCAAATATATTGTTTATCTTTGCATATCCATTGTTTTTTTTGTTTTATTGTCATGTCTGAAGAAAATTTCGCTACTCGTCTAAATGTCTTCTTGAAATTCAAGGGTATCTCCCCCACTGCTTTTGCAGATATTTGTGGTATTCCGCGTCCCTCAATGTCTCAAATCCTTAATGGTCGAAATAAGAAGATCAATGATGTGGTCGTGGGAGCCATTCATGATAAATTCCCGGAGCTCTCTGTTGTCTGGCTCTTATTTGGCGAAGGTGATATGCTTTTATCTTCTTTTGATGATTCCGACTCTTCCGGGATGCTTACCGATGGCGGTTCAACGGATGATTCTCTTTTTTTAGGAGTATCTGATTTTGAAGAGCCTGCTCCTTATGGTAATTCAAATTTTATCGATCCTTCTCCGGGTATCGACAATTTTAATTCTCAAAATCTACGTCAGAATCCCGTAAATCCGTACATCCCTAAGGATAAAAATGAATATCGCAAGGAAAATGGGGTTAAATCACCTCAAATCAGTATTCAAACCGCTGATAAAGAGTTAGATGAATGTAAACAAAAAATTACCTCTTTGGAATTGCAAATAGAAAATTTGCGTTTAAATCCTCGTAAGGTTTCTCAGATTACAGTTTTTTATGATGATTCTACCTTTGAGAGTTTTGTTCCGGAGCGTAAGAATTCAAAAAATTAATATTCCACTTCGTGCGTATCATCACTTTTTTATCTGATATCATTCCCCTCTCCTTATTTATCACCGACCTCATTTATTGTTAGCATGGATCTCAATTAATTATTCCCGTATTGTGTCCGTCTGCTCTTGGTCGGAATTACTTACGTGCATCCTTTTATCAGATTTCCTATAAGGATTCTTTCCTTGTTGTGAGTCTGATTTGATTGCATATCGGGGAGTTTTAGCGATAAATATTTTAGTTATAATAACCGGGGAGTAATTGATTTTAATAGTCTCTGTAATATAATTATTATTACTGATTTTCTTTCTAAAAATTAGCTGTTGATGGTAAATCAGATGGATTTATTATGGTCTTGATCCTATATATTGGATTGTGTTTTTTTAATGACTTTTTAAATATCACGATAAATAAACTGATATATCAGGAAATTAATACTCTGATTTATTACAATATTTAGTTCGATTAATTATAATAAATGGTCTGATTAATCATAGTAATTGGTCATAGAGAGTATCTAATTTTACTCTTATTATCAGAATATTTATTTCGAATTTTTTTCCAATAATTTAATATTATTTCCTCTTTTTATTCTTTTTTATTATTTAATAATTATAATTTACCATCATTTTATTACCCTTTATTATTATATAATTATTCCTATTTATTTAGAAATTATTACGTTTAAGTACCATTTATCTCTAAATTTTTGTTATTTGAATTGTTATTCTCCTTTAAATACATAAGTATTTTTTGTGTTTATTTTTGGTCAAATATATTCTCTTTTTTACTTAAAAATTCTCTTTTTTTGCTATATTTATTTTTAATATCGAGAGTTTTTTTACTCCTTTTTATGGTCGTATTTCCTTTTTTGATGTCAATTTTTAAGTTTATTTTTTATAAATCACAATTTTTTATCTTGGATTTTAATTAATTTTCTAAGCCTGATGTGGTGATAATTTTGAAAATATGATGGAAATGCCCTGCTACTTCTCATTTATTTTTTTTATTGATGATGTTCCTTTCTTTAAACGACACGGTTTTTTGAGGTGTGAGTAATCAATATTAAATCCAGTTTCCGGTATTTATTCATATTTATCCATTATATCCATTCGAAATTTATCCGTTTATCCCTTCGTAATGGAATTGTCACTAAGTATAAGGATATATTAAAGAATAGGGATATATTTGTAAAATGGAAAATAAAAGAAAAGATATGTATAGACCATGAAAAGATAGGCCTATACAATATGGAGGTAGTTTGATTCGTTTTATATAGAAGCTCATTATTAAAGGAAAAGAATCGCTCACTGATGAGCAATTCATCTGAAATTAATCTCGGATTACCCTATGAAGAAAACCGGATTGTTCTTAGCTGACCGTTATAAAAAACGCGCTATTAGTTGTTTGTTTGGCACCTCACAATCTATTAAAGGCAGTCTTCGGGCTGCTGCAGTCGGGTGTGCACTATCGCTCATGTCTCCGGCGTTTGCTTCCGGTCTTGATTTTTCAGGAGGTACTTTTCCGGTACTTTCCGTTGTTCCGGAGGCTTCCACCGGTCTGGAATCCATATATGTGGCTTTCGAATGTGCAGGATTGTCGGCAGCTTACACCTCGTTGTCATCCGTTTCCACCGGGGTTAAATGGTATCGTTTCAGTAATCTGGGAGGTGGATATGCAGAGGAGATAACGGATATAGAATTCGATGGAGCCGTCTCGACATTGAGCGCGGTCACACCAAATTCAGGTTATATCGTGGAGGAAGACGGACGTCAGCATTGTTTCTGGGTTGTGGAATACCGGCCGCAAATGCTCGATATGCATTCCGTGGCTCCAGGTGAAGAGCAATCGTGTGATTACACACCTTTAATAGTTGACGGCTCAGGAGGTCCGATTCATTATTTCACTGTTAACGGTCAGCAGAAGGTTCTTGACCGTGAGATCGAAGTGAGGTGGAATACGTTGATATGGGATGAGGAAACCAAGCTCTTTGTGCAATCGGAAGAGAGCGCGAATTTCCCATACCTGACAGACCCCCTGAATGTCCGACCTGCTTCTTTATGTCCCACTGTTTATACTGTTTCGGGTGACCGCTTTTTGAAAGCTTGGAACTGGCTCCAGACAGTAGAGACCCAGACCATTACTCCAGTGGCTGTTGAAGTGCATACCGAGGCGATTTCGGAAAATGAATCCACCTCGGAAGATGAAGATTCAGAAGCCCCCGGAAGTAATCTTTTGCATGCTGATACCGAAGGTCTCGGAGGATCTGCACCGGCTACCATAGACTTCCTGGCATACACCTCCGATGCAGTGATTCATCATGAGTGGCAGATTGCCGCGGATCCTGAATTTGAAAAAATAGAGTATCGGCTTAATCAACAGGATCTGACATTTACCTTTGATGAAGAGGGCACTTTCTACGTTCGTTATGCCGGTAGCAATGACGACGGTTCCTGTGAGGCATTCGGTGATGTGTATACCGTTACAATCGGTGCGTCGGAATTACTCATACCTAATGCTTTTTCTCCTAATGGAGATGGTGTGAATGATGAGTGGAAAGTAGCTTACAGATCATTGACTGAATTTAAATGCTGGATTTTCGATAGATATGGAAATGAAATCTTCAGCTTTACCGACCCTTCGGCAGGATGGGACGGTAAACGGAAAGGTAAATTAGTCCCTCCGGGTGTTTATTATTACGTGATTCAAGCCCGGGGAGCTGATGGAAAGAAATATAAGAAAAGCGGAGACATCAACATCATCCGTTATAAAGGAGGTCGACAGCAGACAGAAGGGGATGAAGAATTTTGAATCGAGGCAATATAGAAAAACATTTTTAGAATATACGTGATGCTTGGCAACAATTCAAAGGATTATGGTCAGGGAGCCGTGGAAGTCTACGGTGCACGAGTCCATAATCTTAAAAATATAGACGTAAAATTTCCTCATAATTCACTTTCCGTGGTCACCGGTCTGAGTGGTTGCGGAAAGTCTTCGCTTGCATTTGATACAATTTTCGCTGAGGGGCAGCGCAGATATATAGAGACTTTCTCATCTTACGCGCGTAATATGATAGGAAGTCTCGAGCGTCCCGATGTGGATAAGATAACAGGTCTCAGTCCGGTTATAAGCATCGATCAGAAGACAGTAAGCCGCAATCCCCGTTCCACCATCGGCACGGCAACAGAGCTATACGACTTTTTCCGACTCTTATATGCGCGTCTTGGGGAAGCCAGAAGTTATCTTTCCGGCGAGAGAATGGTCAAATATACTATCGATAAGATTATCGATATGATTTCGACCCAATATTCAGGACGAAAGATCTACATCCTTGCTCCCATTGTGAAAAACAGGAAAGGTCACTACAAAGACTTGTTTGAAAATCTGCGGAAGAAAGGGTACCTATACGTCAGAGTCGACGGAGAACTTCGAGAACTTACCTTCGGATTGAAACTCGATAGGTATCACAACCACAGCATAGAACTTGTGGTGGATCGTATGAGGGTCTCCGATGAGGATCCCCAACGTTTGCGTAAATCCGTGGAAGATGCCCTGAAGCAGGGTAATAAAGAGATACTGATTTATGATGTGGAGAAAGAGGAGGTGAGACATTTTTCTCAATCCCTGATGGATCCTGCCACCGGGCTTTCATATCCTGAACCGGCTCCGCACTCCTTTTCTTTCAACTCTCCGCAAGGGGCTTGTCCGAAATGCCGTGGCCTGGGTTATGTTAACCGCGTGGATGAGGATAAGATCATTCCCGATAAAAACAAATCAATCCATGGAGGGGCGATAACCGCTCTTGGAAAGTATAGCAATTCATTAGTGTTCTGGCAGATAGATGCCATATGCAAGTTGTATGGATGTGATATCCACACTCCTGTCAAAGATCTTCCGCGCGAAGCGCTCGATGATATCCTGAATGGAACTGATGCCAAATTGGATATACGCAACGAAACGATGTCTACCAGTCATTACTCCTTATCATACGATGGATTGATAAAATACATCGAGATGCAACAAAGCGAAGATGCCGGTGCCGAAGCCAATAAGTGGAGCGGTCAGTTCTTTTCGCGTGTCGTTTGTCCGGAGTGTGAGGGAGTCAGACTCAACAGGATAGCCAGAAATTTCTATGTGGATGGAAAGACGATCGGAGAGATTTCCGCAATGGATATCTCGGAATTATACGAATGGTGCGATGGATTGGAAGATAGGGTTGACCCCCAGCGTCGTGCCGTGGCAGTGGAGCTGCTCAAGGAGATTCGAACGCGTCTCCATTTCCTTCTTGATGTCGGACTTGATTATCTTTCCCTTAATCGTGCCAGTGCATCGCTGAGCGGTGGAGAAAGCCAGAGGATACGGCTTGCGACTCAGATTGGTTCACAGTTGGTAAACGTACTTTATATTCTCGATGAGCCTTCTATCGGCTTGCATCAGCGCGACAATCAGCGTCTCATTGACAGCCTTAAGCAATTAAGGGACGCTGGCAACTCCATTATCGTTGTGGAGCATGACAGGGATATGATGCTCGAATCGGATTATGTCGTGGATATAGGTCCGGGTGCCGGACGAAGGGGAGGTGAGGTGATGTTTCAAGGTGCTCCCGGAGAGCTTTTGAAGTCTGATACTCTGACTGCGTCGTATCTAAATGGTTCTAAAAGTGTTGAGATTCCAAAAGAGAGACGGGAGGGGAATGGTAAATTCCTAAAGCTTTTCGGTGCTTCCGGTCATAACCTGAAGAATGTTGATCTGACGCTTCCGTTGGGAATGTTTGTCTGCGTTTCGGGAGTTTCCGGTTCGGGGAAATCATCCCTGGTGAATGGCACTCTCCAGCCTTTGCTCGCACAGCGGCTTTATAGAGCCATGCAAGAACCTCTGCCTTATCAAAGGGTCGAGGGATTGGAGAATATCGATAAGGTCGTGACGGTAGACCAGTCACCGTTAGGACGGTCTCCCCGTTCCAATCCCGCCACTTATACCGGAGTCTTCTCTGATATCCGTAAATTGTTTGTTGAATTGCCGGAGTCGCGCCTGCGGGGATATAAACCGGGTAGATTTTCTTTCAACGTCAGTGGCGGAAGGTGTGAAGTTTGCAAAGGGAACGGTTATCGCACAATAGAAATGAACTTCCTTCCCGATGTGCTTGTGCCATGTGAAGAGTGTCAGGGTAAAAGATATAATCGTGAGACTTTAGAGGTCAGATATAAGGGGAAATCCATCGCTGATGTCCTGGAAATGACTGTAAATCAGGCTGTCGAGTTTTTTGATGGTATTCCGAATATCCTGCGCAAGATCAAGGTGCTTCAAGATATCGGTCTGGGTTATCTTAAACTCGGTCAACCTTCATTAACACTCTCGGGTGGTGAGAATCAACGTGTGAAGTTAGCCACTGAACTGGCACGTAAAGACACCGGTAAAACCCTCTTCATTCTCGACGAACCTACCACCGGACTTCACTTCGAAGACATCAGGGTTTTGCTGAAGGTTATCAATCGGCTTGTAGGTAAGGGGAATACTGTGCTCGTGATCGAGCATAATCTGGATGTGATAAAAAGTGCCGACTATGTCATAGACCTCGGTCCGGAAGGGGGACGTAACGGTGGATTGATCCTCGCTCAAGGCACTCCCGAACAAGTTGCTGCATCCGGCACCGCCACCGGTAAGTTTCTTGCTCAGGAACTTAACTTGCTGTAGCAGGTATTGCGATTGGCTACCAAAAATTGCAGGTGGTAAGAACTATTGAGATGGTAGATTTGTTTTACAATTGGCACGGTATTTGCAGTGTCACGATTGGGCGTGTCTATATTTATAGTCCGCTCCTTCTGAATATTATACCGTATAAATATTATAATAAGGAATTACCCAAAATCTAAAACTTTATGAATATGAATATTAAACCTATGGCTGACCGCGTGCTCATCGAGCCGTCGGCTGCTGAAGAAGTTACCCTCGGCGGTATCATTATCCCTGATTCTGCCAAGGAGAAACCATTGCGTGGCAAAGTGCTTGCTGTCGGAAATGGCACTAAAGATGAACCCATGGAACTTAAAGCCGGAGATGAAGTGCTTTATGGCAAGTATGCCGGCACTGAAATTGAACTCGAAGGCGTGAAATATCTTATGATGCGTCAGCAAGATGTTCTTGCTGTTATTATTTAATTCAGCACCGGAGGTAAATATTTTATAAAAAAAATAATACAGATGAGAGTGGCATGAATGCGCCACATAAATCATTGACAAATTATGGCTAAGGAAATTAAATTCAATATTAATGCTCGCGAAGAGCTTAAAAAGGGTGTCGATGCGTTGGCTGATGCAGTCAAAGTGACACTTGGTCCCAAGGGACGCAATGTAATCATTGAAAAGAAATTCGGAGCTCCTCACATCACCAAGGATGGTGTGACTGTTGCCCGCGAAGTGGAGCTCGAAGATCATTTCCAGAATATGGGTGCTCAGCTCGTAAAGGAAGTGGCTTCAAAGACCGGTGACCTCGCCGGTGACGGCACCACAACCGCCACTGTTCTTGCTCAGGCAATTATCAATGTAGGCTTAAAGAACGTGGCTGCCGGTGCCAATCCTATGGATCTGAAGCGTGGCATCGATAAGGCGGTCTCCAAAGTTGTGGAGGGTATCAAAGCTCAGAGTCAGGAAGTGGACGATGATATGGATAAAATTGAAAACGTTGCCCGTGTTTCCGCAAATAATGATGAGGAGATTGGTCGTCTGATCGCCGAAGCCATGCGCAAGGTAAAGAAAGAGGGTGTTATCACCGTTGAGGAAGCCAAGGGCACTGAGACAACCGTTGAGGTCGTGGAAGGTATGGAATTTGACAGAGGTTATATCTCACCTTATTTCGTCACTAATACCGAAAAGATGGAGTGTGAGATGGATTCACCATATATCCTTCTTTATGACAAGAAGATTTCCAATCTTAAGGATATGCTTCCAGTGCTCGAAGCCGTGGCACAGAGCGGCCGTCCGTTGCTTATCATTGCCGAGGATGTGGATAACGAAGCGCTTGCCACCCTCGTGGTCAACCGTCTGCGCGGTTCCCTCAAGATCTGCGCTGTCAAGGCTCCTGGATTTGGTGATCGCCGTAAGGAGATGCTCGAGGATATCGCCATTCTTACAGGTGGAACAGTAATCAGCGAAGTTAAAGGTATGCAGCTTGCTCAGGCCACTGTCAACGACCTCGGTTCTGCAGAAAAAGTTACCGTAAATAAAGATAATACTGTTATCGTTAACGGTGCCGGTGGTAAAGAGGCTGTCGCAGACCGTGTCCGTCAGATTAAAGCTCAGATTGAGACCACTACATCAACGTATGATAAAGAGAAACTTCACGAACGTCTCGCCAAACTCGCCGGTGGTGTTGCAGTTCTCTATATAGGTGCTCCGTCGGAAGTCGAGATGAAAGAGAAGAAAGACAGAGTGGACGATGCTCTTTCTGCCACTCGTGCGGCTATCGCTGAAGGTATCGTGCCTGGTGGTGGTGTGGCGTATATCCGTTGTCTCCCGGCACTTGATGAGCTTCAGGGTTCAAATGATGATGAAAACACCGGTATAGCCATTATCCGACGTGCTATCGAGGAACCGCTCCGTCAGATTGTTGCAAATGCCGGAGTGGAAGGTGCGGTTATCGTACAGCGTGTTAAAGAGGGTACAGGTGACTATGGTTATAATGCACGTACTGATTCTTTCGAGAATTTCTTTGCAAGCGGTGTGATAGATCCTGCAAAAGTTACCCGTGTTGCTCTTGAGAATGCCGCAAGTATTGCCGGTATGTTCCTGACCACTGAATGTGTCATCGCTGACAAGAAGGAAGATGCTCCCGCTGCCGCTCCGATGGGTGCTCCCGGAATGGGCGGAATGGGCGGCATGATGTAAAAATCATAAACTTGAAGAGGGTGTGTCAAAATAGGCACACCCTCTTTTTTACTCCGCTGAGGTTTCAAT
>CAZFUF010000039.1:0-16430 GCA_964521885.1 uncultured Sangeribacter sp.
GCAAATATCGTAATTTTTTTTGAATTAAGGAAACATTAAGTTGATTTTCCGTATTATTTCTTTAGTTTTCTGTCGTTTTAACGTCTGTTCCTTAGGCGGTCACGGCAAAATAAGGAGGCATAGGTGATCTCCGGGGCCTAAAACTTCAATCCATATGATTAAGAGTCGGTGTCTAAAATCGGGTCAGTTAGTTATTATGTTTCCCGTGACTCCGGAGAGGGATAGAATCTTGCCGGATGCTTCTCCCATCAGATCCTTTCTTACCGCAATTTTCATCACACATGTATTGTCAAATGTGCGTTCCAGTATCTCCAATCCCATCCCCTTAACAATTTTAAGGACTCCGTCAGCCGCCATATATGGAAAACTTATCTCTAATGTCTGCATCTGATACATCTCTTTCTTTCCGGAGTCTTCTATGGCAAGGCGTGCCGCTTCCCTATAAGCTGCTATCAATCCGGGTGTCCCCAGTTTGATACCTCCGAAATATCTGACCACAACCACGAGAATATCTGTCAGTTCCGCTGAGTTGATCTGACCTAATATCGGTTTCCCTGCAGTTCCTGAGGGCTCTCCGTTATCATTAGCAAGCCATTCCTTACGTTCCGATCCTATCATCGCCGCCCAGCAGACATGACGGGCATCATGATATTCATTTTGATATTCCTTGACGATATTCCGTGCCTCGTCCATACTCTTAACTTTTCTCACAAATGATATGAAACGGCTCATCTTCTCTCGAAGCTGACCGCTTCCTTCTCGCTCCGGAACGTAATACAAATCTTCAGCCATATATTTTGAGTCAGTACTCTGTAAGAAATATTTTCTGTTGATAGCCCTTCGATGGGCAAGAAGAACCCCGCCTCAGAAATTATCGTAGTGTGCCGAGGTCGGGGTCTTAATGATACATTGGTGTCATACGATCAATGCTTATCATTAAATATATAACATCTGCTTTGGTTCGTGAATCAGGAATTATTAACCGAAGTAGTTATCCAAATCACTAATCTTTGTCGGATAAAGCAATAAGCCGTTGGCAATTCCACGTGCAAATTTCTCTCCTTTCTCTTCCGCTACAATTGTCAGAGCCCAAAGCATGGCGTTTGCAGGTCCATTTCCAGTGACAAATTTACCGCTTACTTCAACCGGAGCCCCGGAATAGTCCGCACCGTGTGCATCACTCTCGAAGCCCGGATAACATGTGGCTTTCTCACCGCGTAAAAGACCCATTTGTCCTAATACTACGGAGGGGGCAGCGCAAATAGCCGCTATTCGTCCCTCTTCAGATGCAGCTTGTTGAGCCAATAACCCTTGAAGCGGAGGGAATGAATAAAGATTGGAAGCTCCCGGCATTCCTCCGGGGAGTATTAACCATTTTGGACTGCTGAAATGAATATTATCATAATGTAAGTCAGCTGTGACAGTGATACCATGCGCTCCCACTACTTGGAGTGATGGTGTGATAGAAACAGTTTTGACCGGAATTTCTGCACGTCGCAGGATGTCTACTGCTGTTAGGGCCTCAATTTCCTCGAACCCCTCTGCTAAAAATAGGAAAGATTCTTTCATTGTATAATTGTTTTGTTTTTCTACGTATTTCTTTGACAGAACTGTCATATATTCCACAAATATAGCGAATATGTTTATTATTACAAAGATTTTATCCACATTTTTAATCTACAGTCATAAATAACTGATGAATCGATTTGCTTATTTAAAAAGATTGCTGTAATTTCACAACTGAATAAAACTCCGAATTTCCCCTTCAAGGGTCATCACCGAATCACACCGTTTAGCGCTATGAGAAAAATTGAACTTTTATGGGTTGTTGCAATATCATTGGTTATCATCGGTTGTGCAAATCAAGAGCGGTACATTCAAAATCAGGGAATGGTATGGAATACAACGTATAATATTATATATAAATCAGATAAAGACTTATCTGATTCGATTAATGCTGTTTTGAAAGAAATTGATCAAAGCGCTTCAGTTTTTAATAAAAATTCCATTGTTTCTGAACTGAATGTCTCCGACTCGCTTTCAGTGGATACACATTTGGTGAATTTATATGGAATAGCAAAGAAAGTATTTAATCTTAGCGGGGGGATGTTTGATCCCACACTATCACCCCTTATAGATGCCTGGGGATTCGGGAAAGGGCATAAGGTGAATCCTCAGGATACGTGTAGAATAGATGAGATTCTCCAATATGTTGGATTAGGAAAGACGGAATGTAAAAATGGCTATATTATAAAAGAGGATAAAAGAATTCAGTTCAATTTCTCATCTGTTGCCAAAGGATATGGATGTGATGCCGTGGCAGAAATGCTGAAGAGAAGCGGTGTGAAAGATTATATGGTGGAGATAGGAGGAGAGATTGCTTTGGGAGGAGAATCTCCCCGTGGATCAAAATGGAATATCTCGATAGATCGCCCTGTGGCATCTGATTCGATTCTTAATCATGAATCTCAGTGTATTATATCTCTCACGGATTGCGGAATGGCTACATCTGGCAATTACAGAAATTTTCGTTCCGAGGGAGGACGAAGAATTGCTCATACTATCTCTCCTGTCACGGGCAGACCTATTCAAACGGATGTTTTAAGTGCCACTGTAATAGCCCCTTCGTCTGCGGAAGCTGATGCTCTCGCTACTGCATGCATGGCTGTCGGTTCTGAAAAGGCACGTGTAATGTTCGATAAGTTAAAATATCCTGTATATCTTATCCTGACAGATTCCACTAGTTGGTCGAATCCTCAATTTGATAAATTATTAGTTGAAAATTAATAGTCGGTGGGGAATTAGAGAAAGTTATTCATCCTGGCAGTCTCCCTCATGTTTTTGATCTGACTTTCACGGATATCCCTAATTAACATTGTTTCATGCTTACCACAATTATCACTGTTATCTTTGGATTAATCGGTGTCGGTGCTCTTTTGGGGGCTTACTCGATAGTCCGTAACTCACAGCAAAAAGCTATGGAGAATATTTCTGAATTCGAAAAGCTCAATGCAGAGCGTGAACGTAGGCTTGAAGAAGCTAATCGTCGGCTCGAAGCTTCACAGGCAAGACTCGAAGAATATGCAGCAGAACTGCATCGCAGAAATACTCTCGAATTTAGAGATGTGGCATCAGAGACATTGCAACAGGCAACAAGGAATCTGAGAGAAACTAATTCAGAATATCTCGGGTCGGTCTTGACCCCGCTAAAAACACAGATTGAATCATTTTCATCGGCCGTAAGAGAATCTTATGTGAATGATAATGCCACTCGGAAGAGCCTTTCTGACCAAATCGATAATCTGATGCGTCTGAATGTTTCAATAGGAGAGGAAGCCCGCAATCTATCTTCCGCATTAAAGGGTAATACCCGTGTTCAAGGTCAGTGGGGGGAGGCGGTGCTTGAGTCTTTGCTGGAGAGTGTTGGGCTGATTAAGAATGTCAATTTTTTTACACAGACCGGGATCAAAAGTGATGATATATCCCACGCGGGGAAACGCCCGGATGTTGTCGTGCTTCTTCCTGATGACCATCGGCTGATTATCGATTCCAAAGTATCGTTGACAGCATATATGGAGTTCGTAGGAGCCAATTCCATTGAAGAAAGAATGCGTGCCGGTAAGAAACATCTTGAGTCAGTGAAACGACACATTGATGAATTGTGTGGTAAAGAGTATCATTCTTGTGTCGAAAATGCTTTGGAACACGTCTTGATGTTTATTCCAAATGAAGGAGCTTTCTTTGCCGCCCTGGAGCTGGATTCAGATATTAACAAATATGCCTTTGACCGAAAGGTGGTCATTGTTTCTCCTACTCATCTTTATTCCATCATTCAACTTGTCACGCAGCTTTGGCGTCAGGAGAATCAAAATAAAAACGCAGAGAATATTGCTAAACTCGGAGGCTTATTATACGATAAATTCGTTGCATTCGTGTCAGAAATAGAGAATATGGGGAGCCAATTGGAGTTGTCGCGACGTGCATACGATAGGTGTTTAAACCACTTGACGTCCGGACCGACAAGTCTTGTCAATAGGGCTGAACGACTACGACAATTAGGTGCTAAGACAAATAAAAGAATCAGTAAGAATCTCCTTACTGAGGAAATTACTACTGATCGGAGTCAATGACTTCGGCTACCACGAATGTTGAACCTCCGATATACAGGATGTCATCTTTCCCTGATTCGGCTAATGCTGAGTTATAACATTCCCGCACATTTTCTATTACTTTCCCCTTAAGTCCGTGTTCTCCCGCAAGTAATTGAAGCTTATGGGCGTCAAGGGCTCTCGGGATGGAAGCCTGAGTGAAATAATATATGGCATTTTCTGGGAATAAGCCAAGTATATTGGTTATGTCTTTATCTGCGACAAATCCGGCTACTATTCTCAGTACTCCATCCGGACGTAGGCTAATCAGACGTTCCAACTGAGCCATATTGTACCGGAGTCCCGCTTCGTTATGTCCGGTGTCGGCTATTGTCAGCGGATTTTTCAAAAGTATGCTCCAGCGGCCATAAAACCCGGTAAGGACATTAACATTCTCCATCCCCTCAATGATATTTTCATCTGAAATCCTGTAGCCCAGCTCCCTGAGTATTTCGATACTTTTCAATACCGTATTGATATTTTTTTTCTGATAGTCTCCGGATAGAGGGGAATGAAACTTAAGCCCGCTGATTGTCTCACAATCAAATCCACCTTCCTCGTTTTCAATACATGCCGAGAGCAGGGGTGCTTCTTCGGCAAAGAAGATCTCGCTGCCTGCTTCGTCGGCTTTAGTCAAAAAGACCTCTTTAATTTTATTATTCCCGGCTTCACCTATTATCGAGGGAATTCCTGTTTTAATAATTCCGGCTTTCTCAGCAGCTATTTTTTCAAGCGTGTCTCCGAGAAATTGAGTGTGATCTTTTGAAATATTGGTAATTAATGAAAGATCGGGAGTAATAATATTGGTTGAATCAAGTCGACCTCCCATCCCGACTTCTATGACGGCAACATCCACTTGCTCCTCAGCCATCCAGCAGAAAGCCAATGCCATAGTCAGTTCGAAAAATGAGGTATGTCCGTCAAATCCCCCTTCTCTCCATTCTTCCACGAACTTGATTACCCTCTCTTTCGGGATTTTTTGTCCGTTTACCCTTATCCTTTCTCTAAAATCCGCAAGATGAGGGGAAGTGTATAATCCGGTTTTATAGCCGGCGGATTGAAGGATGGCGGCTATCATGTTTGAGCTACTTCCTTTTCCATTGGTGCCTCCTACATGAATGGTTTTATAGTGGGTATGGGGATGTCCAAAATAAGAATCCAATGCCTCGGATGTTTCAAGACCAGCCTTATATGCGGCTCCTCCTACTCGTGAAAACATTGGTAATTGAGTATATAGCCAATCTAAAGCTTCCTGATATTTAGTAGCTTGATTTTTCATCTTCTATGTATTCTATGATTATTTGTTAAACAGCAGTGCATCAGTCTACTGTTAAAGTCCGTATAAAAGATAACCCGCAATCCCTGCCATTATTATCACAATTATCGGATGTAATGGTTTCCCTTTTTCCGGAATATCTGAATCTGATGATTTCGTAAATAATTTTATTCTTGGAAGTGGGAAATAACTAAGGCAAAAGGCTACTGCACAAATAATTATATTGATAGCTAATTGCCATGTCTCTCCGTTGGGATTAAAGTTTGCTGAATTCATAAGTAAGATTGCTGCTGAAGCAATCAATCCTACAACTACCGGACGAAGACCCATAAAAATGCACTTAATGGCTCCGCTTTCGTGATGTTTTCTAATGAAATGGGAGCTGTAAAGCACTAAGAAAAAAGAGGGAAGGGTCACTGCAAGTGTGGCAAGACACGATCCTAAAATCCCCCACCACAGGCCTGAGAATGCGGGATCAACCTCTCCTGGAGCAACAAACCCGATGTATGTGGCAGAGTTTATTCCTATCGGTCCGGGTGTCATCTGTGAGATTGCAACTATATCGGTAAACATCGTTTCTGAAATCCAGCCGGGATCCACAACCGAATGTTCCACAAGTGAAAGCATGGCATATCCACCTCCAAAACCAAAAATACCGATTTTTATGTATGCCCAGATCAGTTGCCAGTATATATTCATATTTAATCCTTGCTATAGTTTGATACTTGTATTCAATTTAATGCCGGAAGATGAGGAGAAATCCTATTATTTTTCTATTACATTTGGTCTCTTGTGTTTTAGATACCAATATCCGAGACCACCGATTCCACCAAGCAAAATATAGAGGGGAGGACTTGATATCCAACCGATATTTATTGAAATCATTAATGTTGTGATAATGGGTATCCATACCGTTTTCCACGTTAATTTAGCAGCCTTGGCAGATGTGATAACAGGTGCTATGATCAATGCTACTACTGCCGGACGTATTCCCATAAATATTGATGAAAGGATTCTGTTGTTCTTTATCATATCCGGAGTAAGGAATATTGCTATTATCAATATCAATATGAAGGAGGGCAGGATAGTCCCGAGCGCGGCTACGGTGCTCCCTTTGACCCCTCTTAGTTTATCTCCTATGGCAGTAGCGATATTGACAGCCAGAATTCCGGGAAGTGATTGAGCGATTGCGAGAAGGTCAAGGAAATCCTCTTTTTCAATCCAATGATTCTTATCCACTATCTCACGTTCTATAATGGAAATCATAGCCCATCCTCCTCCAAAAGTGAATGCTCCGATTTTGAAGAATGTCAGAAATAGTTTTAGATATAAATGCATGATAGTTGTTTTGATGAGTATCTATCTTTATAGATAGAGTGCAAAATTAAGCAAAATCTTATTAATTCCTGATTATCGTTTGTAATATTTGAATGTCTCATTCAGATGTCCTCTTTTTAGTGTCCTCATTTTTAAGTTAGCCTGAACGAATAGACTCCTTCTCTATGTAGGCTCCCATATTTTATGAGTCGGGGGGAATGTTGACTATAAATAACCCTGACATGAGTGGGATCCTTTAAGGAAACGCTCATGTCAGGGAAATAAGCAAATGGTAGGAAAAAATAAGTATGTACTAAATCATATCAGTATTTTTCAGAGGTGTTATCAAGTTCGGTGGAAGTTAGTTTCTTTTTATCCATGGAATACCATGCATATACTATATAGGCTAATACGAACGGGATAATAATTGAAACGTAACTCATTGTCTTCAATGTAAACAATGAAGAACTTGCATTTCTTAGAGTCAGCGAACTTGCCGGATCTAAAGTGGAGGGATAGAAAGCTGTGTCGCCATATCCGGCTACCCAGAATAAGCTGGCTACTACTAAAAATGTACCTATTCCTGACCACCAGATCCCTCCGGTGTAATGATTCTTAAATATAGAAAGGATGATACCTGTTAAAACCAGCACGACACCGATGATGAGTGCTAACCCTGCCCACCAGAATTCTACATAATTATAGAAATATTTATAAGGAGCTTCTTCAATATTAAGAATTGTTCCGTCAGCCGATGATTGAATGTTATAACCTGTGGCGGTCAGTAGCATTGCAAGGAACCATAGGAAGAAGACTACAAAAATCCCGGCATTTAAGAATGTGCGTGATTTAAGAGTGGCGAAAAATTCATTATCTTTTATATTGTTCATCATATAAAGGCACCCGAGAGTACGCGCAAGGAATAGAACGGCAACTCCAAGTATGAGATTCTTCCAGTTGAATATTGCTTCAAAGCCATGTGTCGGAGCCCATTGACTTATCACCGGAGAGCCGATGTCAAGCAAGTTTCCGCGGCTCACGGTAAATGCTCCTCCAAAAAAGAACATGGACACGGCAACTCCAAGGAGTATGCACCCCACACTACCGTTTAAAAACAGGAACGTATCGTAGGTCTTTACACCGTAGATGTTACCTTTTTTGTTACGATATTCATAACTTACAGCTTGAACTATGAAGCTGAAAAGTATCAGTATCCAGAGCCAATAAGCTCCTCCGAAACTTGTGGAATAAAAGAGAGGAAAGGATGCGAAGAGAGCCCCTCCGAATACCACGAGGGTGGTGAAGGTGAGTTCCCATTTGCGCCCCATGCAATTCGCTATGAGATCACGTCTTTTCATATCGTTGCCCGTAAGCATTGTTTGTCCTCCTTGCACAAATAGCAGGAATACCAGCAATCCTCCGAGTACTGAGATAAGAAACCACCAGTAATTTTGAAGATATTGAAGTGTCATGATTTTACTTTTTTTTGATTTTTTCCTTTGGGATAACTACAGTTATTAATGATTACTGTCTCCCTGATGAGATTCTCTCTTAGTCATGATCGACTTCGAGATTTGTCTTTGACATTTTATTAATCTGTTTTGCCATTATGCTGACCTCAGCGATTAAAAGCACAGTGAAGATTACTGCAAATAGCCAGAAGGTCGTGATGACAGAAGCTGAAGGTATCGCTGAAATCGCTGCCTTAGTGGGGAGAAGATCTTGCACGGTCCATGGTTGACGGCCGACTTCGGCCACTATCCATCCCGCTTCAGAGCATATCCACATCAGCGGAACCGACAATATAAATATCCACTGCAACCATTTTGCCTTCTCAAAATATTGAGGTTTATAAGCATAGATTAGCGCTACGATATAGAACAATACAAAATATCCACCGAGAATTACCATGATATGGAAGAATGTGAATGTTACACCCACCGGCGGAATGGCTTGCTCAACACTGTCGAAATATCCGTATCCGAAGAAGGGATAGTCAGCTCGCAAACGGCTTTCCGCTGCTTGCATCGCAACGGTATCTTTAGCTAATCTCGCTTTATCATAGTCGCGTAATGCCTCATGAGATGCTTTCCCTCGAGCTATTCGTTCTTCATAGCTGACAGTATTTATGGTATCTCCGTTTTCATTTATGTCGATACCATTGATAATGTCGGTTATACCGGGCACAAAAGCATTAGGATCATGCTTTGCAAGTATAGACAATCCATACGGTATCTCTATATCAAATATATATTCCTTCTCGTCATTGTTCCATTCCTTATCAGGGTTCACGATACCTACTGCCACAATCCCTTGTGGTTGGTTACCATTATAAAGTCCTTCCATGGCGGCGAGTTTCATCGGTTGGCAGCGAGTAACTTCCACTGCGGAGCCATCCCCGGTATAAATTGTGAGAATCAAACCGATAAGTCCGACCCATCCCCCGACCTTGATGGAACGGATGGCAAACTCATAGTTGCGTTTCTTCCATATTATCCATGCGCTGACACCGATCACAAATACTCCGGATAATGCCCAGCCGCTGAATACTGCATGAAAATATTTATTCACTGCTACGGGACTGAATAGAGCCCAAAAGTCATCCATGACGTTACGCATCTGGGCGGGGTCAAATTCCATCCCGACCGGTAATTGCATCCATGCATTGGCCACAAGAATCCAAAGGGCGGAAATCGAAGCTCCTATACATGTAAGCCAAGTCGAGGCAAGGTGAAATCCTTTGCTGACTTTCTTCCACCCAAAGAACATGACCGCCGCAAAAGTGGCTTCCATAAAAAAGGCAAGTAACCCTTCTATGGCAAGGGGCGCTCCAAAAATGTCTCCGACAAACCAGGAGTAATTGCTCCAGTTTGTCCCAAACTCAAATTCAAGTATCAGTCCTGTCGCAATGCCTATTGCAAAGTTGATTCCGAAAAGTCTCATCCAGAATTTTGTGGCTGCAAGCCATTTTTCTGATTTCTTCTTGAGATAGATACTCTCCATTATTGCAACAATCAGCGACAGACCAAGGGTCAAAGGCACAAACAGCCAATGATAGATCGCGGTTAATGCGAATTGCCATCGCGACCAGTCAACTACGGTCATTAAATCATCCATAAGTATTGTTGTTTTAAGTTATTCATTTCTTGGGTTGGAAGGGATTGGATTCTATGGTCAGCGAGTGGTCAGCTCATGTCTGACGTGATCCGCGCGTGCTTCATCAGAATCAAACTCCGACTGGAGAAGATTGGGAAAAAATAGAAGCTTTATCACTACAAAAAAAATAAACAGTTTTGCTAAGATAATGATCCATAGAGTCTTCCCTACGGTCATGGATTTGAAACCATCATAATAGAGATCCCAAACCCGATATAAAAAGTTTTTCATATTTTTCACATTTGCAAATTTAACAATTTTTTTAATCAATCAATTATTCTTTACAATTTTATTGAAATTTTTATTATCTTTGCAACGAGAGGATATGTCAAATTTATCCTATGAAAAAATATCAGGGCATATCTAAGTGGTGTTGAGTTGGAAATCAATGTTTTATATCAGCACCTTAATGTTGTGTCTGTAAGTCTATCTAATAATTACCTCCCGGATATTTCAAAATTGAATTATTATGTGGTTTGAATGTAAAGTGAGATATAGTAAGATGCAGGAGAATGGGGCAGTAAAAAAGGTCAACGAGCCATATCTTGTGGATGCTCTTACTTTCACTGAAGCGGAAGCAAGAATTATTGAAGAAATAACACCATACATGTCGGGTGATTTTTCTATTTCTGCAGTTAAAAAAACGAAAATTTCCGAAATCTTCTTCAATGATGCCGGTGACCGGTATTATATGGTAAAGGTGCTTTTCATAACTCTTGATGAAAAGAGTGGTGTTGAAAAGAAGTCGGCTTCCTTTATTTTGGTGCAGGCTTCTGATTTTGAAGATGCCGTTGATAAATTCAATGCAGGAATGAAAGGGTCGGCTGCCGATTTCGAAATAGCTTCTATTGCTGAAACCCCTCTAATGGATGTCTACCCCTTGGATCTTTCTGCCGATAAGTCAGAGTAATTATTGACAAATTTGATGAGAGATCAAAGGATGCGCTATTTGTTAATGCTCCTTCGTCTTGCTGATGAAGATGAAAATTATTATTCCTATTAACAATGTCACACATCTCTGAAACCATTAAACTTCTTAAGTCTGAGCTGCCTCTTGGAGTTAAGCTCGTGGCTGTCTCAAAATTTCATTCCGAGGAAGATATTTTGGAAGCCTATATTGCAGGTCAGCGTGCTTTTGGAGAGAGTCGGGTGCAAGAATTTGTAGCGAAATACGAAAATCTGCCTGATGATATAGAATGGCATTTTATCGGTCATCTCCAGACAAATAAAGTAAAGCAAATTATCGGGAAGACTGCTTTGATTGAAAGTGTGGATAGTGACAGGTTGTTGACTTTGATAGATAATGAATCCCGAAAGGCGGGAGTCATTACTAAAGTCTTAATGCAGGTTCATGTGGCAAAGGAGGAAACAAAAACCGGGTTTTATCCTCATGAATTATTAGACTTTTTCCGTGAACGACGCTTCGAAGCATTGACAAATACCCATATTTCAGGACTAATGGGTATGGCGTCAAATACTGATGACATGGAGCGTGTTCGCGCGGATTTTCATGAAATATCCGTTTTATTTAATGAAATCGCTTCTGATGAGTCTCTAGGATTAAGAGGTTTCGATCTCATATCCATGGGGATGAGCGGTGATTGGAAAATCGCTGTAGAAGAGGGCGCGAATATTGTGCGTATCGGTTCCACAATATTTGGTGCGAGATTATGAAATGAAACATCTTAATTGAAACTATTGAAAACTTTTTTAACTAACTATAACAAAATATACTATGAACCTTAAAAAATCTGCGGCTGCGAGTCAGCCAAAGTCAGGCGGAAGAACAGTTGCCATTGTGACGATGTTCTTCATCTTCGCCATGATCTCATTTGTGACTAATATGGCTGCCCCGTTCGGAAACATATGGGGTTTCCGCTATGAGTGGGCTGGTATGGCTGGTAACCTTATGAACTTCACGGCTTATCTTTTCATGGGTATTCCTGCCGGTAATATGCTTATCAAATACGGTTACAAAAAAACTGCCTTGATTGCTTTGGCTGTCGGTGCAATAGGTCTGACAATCCAGCTTCTGTCAAGTGTGGTCGGTGATGATGTCATCGTAATCAACGGAGAGAATCCCACAACCCTTAATCTGTTCATTTATCTTCTCGGTGCTCTCGTCTGCGGTTTCTGTGTTTGTATGCTGAATACAGTGGTTAATCCGATGCTTAACCTCCTCGGTGGTGGTGGCAATAAGGGTAATCAACTTATCCAGACCGGTGGTGCTCTTAACTCCCTTTCAGGCACATTGACTCCCCTCTTTGTCGGTATGCTCGTGGGTACTTTGACTGCAGAAACAACCATGGGTTCTGTTGCTCCCCTCGTCATAACCGGTATCGTGATCTTCGTTCTCGCTTTTATCATAATATCTTTCGTTAAGATTCAGGAGCCTCAAGCTAACCTGAGTCAGGTGAAATATGAGCATTCACCTCTCTCTTTCCGCCATTGCACACTTGGTGTCATCGCGATTTTCTTCTATGTTGGTATCGAAATCGGTATTCCCGGTGAAATGAATGCATGGATTAGCCGTGAAAACTTTGAAGGTGCAGCGGCTGTTGCCGGTTCTCTTGCTGCCCTCTATTGGTTGATGATGCTTATCGGTCGTTCTCTCAGTTCCGTTATCAGTGGTAAGATTTCAACAAGAACTCAGCTCCTTTTCGCATCTGCCGTAGCTATTATCCTCGTGCTTCTTGCTATCTTCATTCCTAAGGAAGTTACCTTCAACTCTCCTGAAATTAAAGCTCTCAATATCTGCAGCGGTGAAGTTCCTATCAAGACTCTTTTCCTTTTCCTCTGCGGACTTTGCACTTCCGTGATGTGGGGTGGTATCTTCAACCTCGCGACAGAAGGACTTGGTAAATATACTCCGAAGGCATCCGGTCTCTTTATGACTATGGTTGTCGGTGGTGGTGTAATGCCTTTTATCCAGGATTGGATCGGTCGCAGTGCCGGATATGTAACAAGCTATTGGCTTGTATTTGCTATGCTTGTCTACATATTCTATTATGCCCTCATCGGTTCTAAGAATGTTAACAAGGATATTCCGGTTGATCTTGTTGAAGAACTCAAGGAAGAACTCGTTTAATATCAATGAGAGTCGGTATATGACAACAATACCTTTTTGAGTATTAGTGTCAGACTCTTTCATTACAATTTAAAGATACGTCGTAGTATTCAAATAATATTAATGTACACGTTCTTTAATTATATAGTTTATTAAGAATTTAACTTATCATTCATGTTCCGATATTTTTACGGATATCGGAACATGAACAAAAAATATTGAAATGGACGTAAAACTTATGAATAGAGCCGCCGATAATCTCCGAATCCTCATTGCGGAGATGGTTGAGAAGGCAAAATCAGGTCACCCTGGAGGCTCAATGGGAGCAGCGGATTTTATCAATGTCCTGTTCTCCAAATATATGGTCTATGATCCGGAGAATCCGCATTGGATTGCTCGTGACCGTTTCTTCCTTGATCCGGGTCACATGTCACCTATGTTGTATTCAGTGCTCGCGCTGACCGGTCGTTTTTCACTTGAAGATCTGCAACAGTTCCGTCAGTGGGGTAGTGTAACTCCCGGACACCCCGAACTTGATGTAGAACGTGGTGTGGAAAATAGTTCAGGTCCACTCGGCCAAGGACATGTGATGGCTGTCGGTGCCGCTATTGCCGAACGTGTCTTTGTTGAGAAATTCGGTGAAACTTGGGCTCATAAGACCTACGCTTTTATTTCCGACGGTGGAATCCAGGAGGAGATCTCTCAGGGTGCAGGGCGTATTGCCGGTACTCTTGGACTTCATAATTTGATTATGTTCTATGATTCAAATGGTGTGCAACTGTCTACAAAGGTTAATGAAGTGACCGATGAAGACACTGCCGCAAAATACCGTGCATGGGGCTGGAACGTAATTGAAGTGGATGGTTGTGATCCCGTAGCAATTGCAGGCGCTTTAACTGTAGCGAATAATGAGGTTTTGCGCCCGACATTGATCATAGGTCGCACGGTTATGGCTCGGGGTGCAGTCCAGGGAGACGGAACTTCTATGGAAGGATGGGTTTCCACTCATGGTCAACCTGTATCTGCGGCAGGTGGAGATCTCGCTGCTACTGTTCGCAATCTCGGGGGTGACCCTGAAAATCCCTGGAAGATTTTTGATGACGTGGAGGCTCTATACGCTCATCGTCGTGAGGAATTGAAGGAAATAGTAGCCAAGCGTAAGGAAAGTGAAGAGGTCTGGAAAAAAGAGAATCCGGCTCTTGCGGCTGAAATGGAACGTTGGTTAAGCAATACTCTTCCGGAGCTGGATTGGAGCAAAATAGAATTTAAACCGAATATGGCAAGTCGCGCTGCATCTGCTACTGTGCTCGGTTTCCTTGCTGAAAATCTTGATAACATGATTGTCAGCAGTGCGGATTTGGCTAATTCAGATAAGACTGATGGTTTCTTAAAGAAAACCCACGCTCTTGTGAAGGGTGACTTCTCAGGACGTTTCCTTCAGGCAGGTGTCGCTGAGCTTACGATGGCTTGCTTGATTAATGGTATTGCCCTTCATGGCGGTTTGATCGGTGCGTGTGCCACATTCTTTGTATTCTCCGATTATATGAAACCGGCGATTCGCATGGCAGCAATCATGGAGCTTCCGGTTAAATTTATTTACACTCATGACTCATTCAGAGTAGGTGAGGATGGTCCCACACATGAACCTATCGAGCAAGAAGCTCAGATTCGTTTGCTTGAGCAGATGGATAATTTCAAAGGTCACAGAGCGGCTCTCGTGCTTCGTCCTGCTGATTCTGCCGAAACTGTTGAAGCTTATCGTTTGGCAATGAACAACTGGAATTCACCTTCAGTTCTGATTTTCTCACGCCAGAATCTCGATGACCTTCCCGCTTTATCAGGAGATCGTCGCGGAGAAGCTCGCCAATCTGAAAAGGGTGGATATTTGGTAATGAAATCTGAAAATCCTGCCATTACTCTGTTGGGGAATGGTAGCGAAGTCGGTTTGCTTTGTAAAGTAGCCGAGCAGCTCACTAAAGAGGGCATTAATGCAAATGTCGTTTCGATGCCTTCTATAGGATTGTTTATGCAACAACCTGAAGCCTACAGAGATTCTGTTCTTCCCAAGGGTGGAAAAGTTTTCGCTTTATCTTCCGGATTACCTGCTGTCTGGCTCCCTGTATTGCGTGGAGATTTCAAAGTTCAAGGTATGGAAAGATTTGGTGCATCGGCTCCTGCAAAGGTGCTTGATGAAAAATTCGGGTATAATGTTGAAAAAATATTAGAAAGTGTTAAACATTTTTTAAGTTTTTAACGTTTAATTGAAAAAGAATATATATCTTTGCAGTCGAATTTGAAGAATAGTTAAGTTAATTAACTATTTAGAGAATAGAAAACCAATATAAACTATATTCTGAATAGGTATATATTCCGAATTTGGATTGTATAATTTTTTTTAAATATTAGTTGTTTATGAAAAAAAGTGTATTACTCGGAATCGTAGCGCTCGCAATGGGTACTGCATTCGCTAATGCGCAGGAAGTAACTTATGTTGAGGATTGCTCTCAGGGTATTCTTATCAACAAGAATACAAGCAATTGGTTCCTCACTGTAGAGGGCGGTACTAACTTCCTCTTCGGTCATGGTGACATCCACGCTGATCTTAAAAACCGTTTTGGTGCAAACGCTGCTCTTTACGTAGGTAAATGGGTAACTCCTAACTTCGGTTTCCGTTTTGGTGGTAGCTGGATTATGCCTAAGGGTGCTACAACTGTTGACGGTATGTATCGTAAGATGAACGAAGGTGTTAACAGCAAGGGCTGGTATACTAAAAAATTCATGGGTGTAGGTCCTGAGTTTGATGTATTGATCAACCTTACCAACTGGTGGTGTGGCTATCGTCCCGGTCGTGTTTACAATGCTGTTCTTCACGGTGGTGCCGGTGCTTACTGGACTTTCAAACAGGCTTACAAAGAAAATGATATCAAATGGCGTGCAGCTCACAACACTTTCTTGTTTGCTAACATCGGTCTCCAGAACAACTTCCGTCTCAGCAAACATGTAGATCTCTTCATCGATCTTCAGTATGAAATGTTCGATATTACTCGCGAACTTTCTCATGACGCTTCAGCTTCTCTCGGTCTTAACATCAACTTCGGTCAGACTGAATGGAACTGCCCCGTTACTGCTGTTTGCCCCACTTGGAAATATACAGATGCTGAAGGTGACGCTCTTGTAGCTCGTCTTTCACAGGCTGACAACCAGATCCGTAACCTCCAGGAACAACTCGACGCTTGTCTCCGTCGTGCTCCCAAGGTAGAAAAAGTTGACTGCGAAGGTCTTGCAACTGTTTACTATCCTATCGGTCAGGCTACTCTCTCATCTCGTGAGAAGAACATCCTTGCTTCTGTTGCTGAAGTAATGAAATCTAACCCCGATAAGAAATATACTCTTACAGGTTGGGCTGATAACCACACCGGTACTCCCGAAATCAATACTCGTCTCCGTAACCAACGTGTTGACGGTG
>CAZFUF010000040.1:0-14717 GCA_964521885.1 uncultured Sangeribacter sp.
AGTATCTCTTACCAAGAGATACTTAATGAGAAGTTAACAGATTATAAAGCTGCTAAGACCTAACTGCTTGCCTTCGTTCTTGTGTATTATTAATGTGTAGATAAGAAGGGGTATTATGAGTCAAAATATACCGGAATATGACCAAAATTAAGATACTTGCATTATTCTTTCTAATGACTTTCAGTGCTTTCTGTACATCAGCTCAGAATTTCGCGCTTAAAACCAATCTCATATATGATGCTGCGCTCCTGACTCCGAATCTTGGTTTTGAAGTCGGGTTGGCTCCAAAGTGGTCGCTTGACGTCACGGGTGGCTTTAATGCATGGGATCTTAAGGGAGATAAGCGTTGGAAACATTGGCTTGTGCAGCCGGAAGCCCGCTATTGGCTTTGCGACCGGTTTGGTGGTCATTTCTTCGGATTCGGTGTGCATGGAGGACAGTATAATGTCGGTGGCTTCAACGGGGGATGGAATCTTTTTGGCACAGATACCCGTAAACTCGCTGATTATCGTTATCAAGGTTGGTTTGTCGGAGCTGGAGTTTCCTATGGGTATGCTTTTATCCTTGATAAGCATTGGAATCTCGAGGCAGAAGTTGGAATTGGGTATTCCTACACACGTTATGATCAATTTCAATGCACCGGATGCGGCAGAAAGCTGCAGGAAGACAAACCTCATAACTATGTTGGTCCGACAAAGGCGGCCTTGAATATCGTTTATATTTTCTAACCCACATTAAGATATGAAATTACGTCATTTTTTATTGACTTCAGCTGTGCTGCTTTCTTCCCTCTTGATGCGGGGAATGGAAAGGGTGATCGATGGAGTGGAGATCTCCGATTATAACATCACCCATAATGGCGACTATCTCACCATTGATATGACTCTTGACCTGTCAAACCTGAAAGTCGGTCATAATCGCGCTGTTCTCATAACTCCGATCCTTATCAACGGCAATGATTCCGTTCTTCTAAAGGGTATCGGCGTCTATGGTCGTGAGAGGTATTATCACTATGTAAGAAATGGTGAAAGTATGCTTTCCAACGGAAACGAGGTGAGTTATCGCAGTTCCAAGAAGCCTTCGGCTGTAAATTGTGATCAAATTCTAAAGTTTGAGGATTGGATGAACGGGGCTACCCTGGAATTGAGACGGCAGGATTACGGTTGCTGCAACACCCTCCTCGGTGAGCAGTTAATCCCGATCGGTGATTTCTTTGAGCAAACCGCTTTCTTTCCAACTTTGGTTTTTATGAATCCTAAAGGGGAAATCGAGAAGCATCGCTCTCTTGAAGGATCAGCCTTCATCGACTTCCCGGTTGATCAGACGATCATATATCCTGACTACCGCCGCAATACCGTCGAATTGGGAAAGATTCAGGCAACTATAGACTCTGTCAGAAATGATAACGATGTCACGATCACTCAGGTATGGTTGAAGGGTTTTGCATCTCCAGAGAGTCCATATAAGCATAATACAGAACTCGCAATCGGACGAACTGCCGCTCTAAAGAATTATATTCAGCAACTCTATCACTTTGCTCCCGGCATAATCGCCACTGATTATGAGCCGGAAGATTGGGCAGGATTAAGACGATTTGTTGAAAATTCAAATATTGATCATCGTTCGGAAATTCTTGCTCTTATCGACAGCGATATGGAGCCTGATGCAAAAGAAGCCAAGATCAAAAAGACATATCCTGCTGAATATCGGTTTATGCTTCAAAACTTCTATCCTGCATTACGTCATACAGACTATAGGATAGCATACGATATCCGTCAGTTTAATGATGTTGACGAGATAAAAAAAATAATGGAGACACAGCCTAATAAGCTTGGCTTGAATGAGTTATATCTTCTTGCTGAACAATACGAACCGGGGTCGGATGAATTTACCGACGTCTATGAGACGGCAGTCAGATTGTATCCTGAGGATGAGGTTGCAAATATCAACGCCGCCAATGCATCGATTCGCAGAGATGACTTCACGTCAGCGGAGAAATATCTAAAGCGGGCCGGTGATTCAAAAGAAGCGGATTACGCACGGGCTGCACTTGAGATCCGACGCGGTGATATCGAGGCTGCGACTAAATGGCTTGAAAAAGCTGACGCTGCCGGATTGAAACAAGCTGCGGATACTCTTGAGGATCTAAACAAAAGGAATAATAAGAAATAACAATATCATAAATGAATAAAATTAATATTAACAATCTATATTTCAGACGTATGAAAAAACTATTTCTGCTTTCGTCAGTTTTTGCGGCTGCTCTTCTCACCGGCTGCACAAGCGATGAACCGAACAATGGTGAGAATGGGGACGCAACGATCAATTATCTTGCCGTGAACATCGTGTCTGTGCCTGATGCAGGGACACGTGCAGCCGGAGATCAAACTACCGGTAACCCTTCAGGTGCTAAATATGAGGAGGGTACTGATGTCGAGAATAAAGTGAATAAGGTTCGCTTCTATTTCTTCGATGAGTCTGGTAACCCGTCTGCTGTGAAGGTTGGTGCTACAAACAACTATTCCGATTGGTCTCCGGTGCCTAACGATAGTCTCATGGGTCCATCCGCTCCCAATTTTGACCAGAGAATAAAGGCCGTACTTATCATCAATACCAAGCGTGGCGATAACCTCCCGGTTCAAGTGGTAGCTGTTATCAATCCTCGTGAAGAACTTGACGGTGAGTCCTATACTCTATCTCAGTTACGTCAAAAGACTGCAGATTATGCCTCAATGGCTAATGACGCCACTGATCCTGTCTTCCCTATGGTAACTTCAGTTTACATGGATGCTGCAGGCAATGCTGTAAGATCAACCAAGATTACATCCGCTCAGTATGCTCCTTCAGAGGCAGAAGCATTGAAGAATCCTGTCGTGATGTATGTGGAACGCAACGTTGCCAAAGTGAGAGCCAGACTTAATCTCAGCAATGAGAAAACAACTGTCGGTGGCGAGGAGCTTATTAAATTAAAGGATAAAGATGGTAAAGATCTCGTCATTGCAAATAACGACTTTACAACACAGGTTTATCTTAAACTTGCAGGTTGGAACGTGACTGCAGATCCTGATAAAGCTAATTTGAGCAAGCGCATCGATACCGGATGGGATGACCCCTTCAACAATGGTATGCCTTGGAATTATTATCCCTATTTCCGTAGCTATTGGGCAGCTACATGTGTGGAAGAGTTCACCAATCAATATAGTAATTTCACAAGCCCTGCTAAATTGAGCTTTACAAACGGTATTAAATACTGTAATGAGAATGGTGAGCGTAATGGCGTAAATTCCGGCAAAGCATCTACTAAAGTAATGTTCTATGGAACACTTTGTGATGCTGAAGGAAAAGCTCTCAATATGTGTGAATACTTCGGTAGTACGTTTGTGGATGATACTGATTATGCTCGTCTTAAGAAAGCCATTCTGGCCCACGTTCATGAGTCCGGGAAATATTATTACAAGAAGACTATTGTTGACGGACAGGCTAAATACACTTCTATCGATACTGGAGATATTATTTTCCAGACAGCTAAAGCTGCAGGTAAATTAGATGCTGACGGCACTGAATCATATTATGTTTATCCTCTACTGAAATCAGGTATCACCGGAGATTGGGTTTCTTCTACAGCTTCTACTGCCGCAGGTATCATCGATTCAGGTGAAAATGCAAATATAACTGCATCAAACATCGCTGAAGTTAATGCTGCCCTTATGGGTCCGGACGAGCTTCCTCACCGTGCCAAAATATGGAATACCGGTTATACCTACTATTACTCGTCTATTCCCCACTATGGTGTAAACGGTGTTGTCCGCAACCATATCTATGAGATGACCATCAATTCTATCGCCGGTCTTGGTACTCCTGTCTATGATCCTTCAGAAACGATCATCCCGGAGAAACCGAAAAACGAAGATACTTATATTGCCGCTCAGATCAACATCCTTTCATGGCGCGTTGTCCCGAGCACTATCTCTCTTGAATGGTAATTTTTGGGATCGATTTCATCAGTTGGCTTAAACGCAGTGTAAATTAGTTAGACAGCCATACAGCCTTTTATGATGAGATTCCGATGAACTGAATATGCGATGGGGAGATGACTCCCCCGGGAATAATCTCCCCATCGTTCCCTTCCATTTATATTTTGATCGTGATTTCTCACATCTATACATAAGTCTTGGATGTGAGCTTAAAAACAAGAAAAGATGACAGCGTCATCAAGACAATTTTATCTCGCCTCATAATTAATCTCATTATTCTCTCCTTTCTTTTTTATCAGACTATAATATTGTCATTTCTGACAATTCAATATATATTCAAATGAAATTTAAGTGTAACCAATATTTGCGGCTTCGCAATTTCTTCATGCTTCTGTCGGCAGTGGTTTTGATGACTTCTTGCGATAATCCGATCTTCGATTACGAAGGGGATTGCTCGGTGGTCTACAAAATACGTTTCCGTTATGACAAGAATCTCAAGTGGGCGGATGCGTTTGCCAATGAAGTGAAATCCATCAATCTCTGTGCTTTCGATGAGAATGGGATTCTCCGTTGGCAAGGTTTCGAGAATGGAGAAACTCTTGCCCGCGAAGGGTACACTATGACTCTTGATCTTGAACCCGGTAAGTATCATCTCATCGCATGGTGTGGTCTCGTGAACGACGGAAGTCGCGATGAATCTTTCACTGTGCCTGATCTCGAGATTGGAAAATCCACTCAGGAAGAAGTCATCGCTTCCATGAATCATTCTCTCGGTGAGGACGGAAGTCGCGTCAGCAACAGTCACTTATGGTCTCTTTTTCATGGCGTCGCTGATGTCGAGATTGAAGACCCCATGACTGCTGAACCGGGCGAAAGGGTGACTACAATGCCCCTGACCAAGGATACTAACCACGTCCGCGTTATTCTTCAACACCTTTCTTCATCGGATATTAATGTGGATGATTTTGAATTCAAAATTGAGGCGGACAACGGTCAGCTCGACCATCATAATAACACAGTGCCTGATTGTAAGATCCTTTATCAGACATGGAATAAGTCGTCCGGAGTTGCCGGAGTCGGTAAGGACGATGTGGAAGATGATAATACAAAAGGTATTATAATGGTCAATGGAGCTATTGCAGATCTCACGGTGAGTAGAATGATGGAAGAACATCGCTATGATATGATGCTTACCATCACCCATAAGGATAAGTCGAAACCTGTGGCCCGAATCCCGGTGATTGACTATGCGCTCCTTTCCAAAGATTATTACGAACATGCCTACGGACGAAAGATGACCGATCAGGATTTTCTTGATCGCGAGGATGATTACGTCATGACTCTCTTCCTCGATGAGAATAATACCTGGGTCTCTTCTTCCATCATGATTCATTCCTGGAAAGTAATGCTCAGTGATGTGGATCTGAAATCAGAAGAGGATTAATACCTTTTTCTGCAATTTAAACGATTAATTTTTTTGAACTAACAGATGACTTTGTTCTTTAGACATATCTTGAATATCTGCTTCATGCTGTCCGTCATGATTATGGCGGCATCATGCAGCGGCTCTTCGGGTGTGCCTCAGGAGCCGGAGGATTCTTCAGACATATTTCTGGTATGCAATGTCGGGATGGTTGGTGAGACCCGTGCAAATCCTATCCTTCCGAATGAAGCGATGCAGACATTACGTGTGATTGTGCTTGATGGTAACGGGGATGTGGAGATTAACAAATACATGGACTTCAACGCAAGTTATGAGCAAACCTCTTTCATAATTGGTGTTTCCCCGGGTGCAAAAAAGACGGTTTACCTGTTTGCAAATGAAGGTGCAGTCGGCAGTATTACCTCTGATGATAATACAGTGTCCATTTCCGGATCTTTACACAATTATCTTGATGGTTTAGCCGTGGGAAATGAAGATTTTGAACATGTAATCTCCAAGGTATATTTCACCCCTGACTATTCCAAGGGGATCCCTATGAATGCCATTTATGAGGTGAATATTCCGGAAGGTGTCAAAAGAGTGGAGAAAAGTATGTGGCTTGTCAGAACCGCCTGTAAGTTCTCGTTTGTCTTCGAGAATGCACGTAGGGATTTTGACGTGACAATCTCTAACTTTGAAGTCAGAGGACTCGGCGACCGTCAATTCCTTCTGCCGAATTTCACCGGTGGTATTGAACCTTCCTTCCCCGGATATTCTTCATGGGTTGACTGGTTGAAAGATGTCAGTGAGAAATCGGAGATCAATCCTTACGATCCCACTGCTGATCAATCCGGATGGCTCTTTAGATATGATGTCCCCTCAACGACTCGGACTGTCGCGTTTGCATACGAATCCTCGTTTACTCTTCCCAAGATAGATTCCAACGGAAATCCCGGCTCGAGGACCATTCAAAACAGATATGTGGCAGAAAGTAAGCAATTGAAAAGCGGAACAACCACATATCCCGCGGAACAACAGTATTCTCTCTATATATCCTGTTCAAGCAACGGGGTTAATAAGAATTTCAATGTTCCTCTTCCCAATGTGAGAGCTCTTTTCAGGAATACTCATGTCGTTGTGACTGTTTCCTTCTCCGACGGACCCTTCGTAATCAATCCCGTGGTGGATGTGATTCCTTTCTCAGAGGTATTAGTGTCTCCACATTTCGGATTGGAGAGGGATGATATCTCAGGGTATGTGGTTGTACGCGATCCGGTCACGGGGGAGATAAAATATTGGCTCGATGCTGACGGCAATAAATGGTGGCTGTTTCAGGATGGAGAAACCCACTTTGTGTTTGCCTATGAAGAACCTACCCTCGATACCCTCGACCATTGGTTTGACTATAAAGGTGTCCGCCATGAACTGACCATGGAAGGTATCTCGGGTCTTGACCCATACTATAATTCCACTTCAGGCGACCTTGAATTCTATGAAGATAAAGAGGGTCATAAATTCTGGTTGGAATCTGACAAATGGTTCACAGTCAATAAATATGGGTTTGTGGAAAATAATCCTAATCCCAAAGGGAATTATTTGGGATGGTATGATTTCACAGGAGACTTCCATTCACCGGATGAATCCAAAGATGTTGCTCTCGAAAAATGGAAGAAGATCTTAGGTGGCTTATCTTCCTGATTTCCCCCTGAGTGGTCTTTTTCAATCCGAATTCCGTTAGACGATTGTTTTAATACCTTCTCCGGTCTTAAAAACAATCGGATTTAACTCTCAAATATAACTATAAACGTGTAAACGTTTAGCAGCCGAATTTCAGCTTCGTTCTATTAAGCTGACAAAAAATCTGACAACATGAATTTAATGTGTAAAAATATATATAAGTCACTTTCAATACTTTTTATTATTGTCTGCACTGTCATAGCGGCCGGATGTACTGACGATATCCTCTTTGACGATAGCTACATCCCCGATGGAGATGCCAAAGTCGAGTTCGTTGTCGATTATCGCCCCCTTGTCGAAATGAAAGAGGAAGCCGGAACACGTGCCACTCCTGACGGGTGGGCTGATGGAACCGTGGCTCCTTTCGGTGAGGGGAAGTTGACTTCGGTCAATTCCGTTACCGTCCTTTTCTATGATGAGAATCAAAACCTTATCAAGGATTACTCCGGACCCGTGGCGACTTACACTAATAATTCCAAACCACGTGATCTGAACGCCACAAACGTCGGGCAGATAGCCGCTGAGACAAAAACTCCTCAGGTGACATTTTCCAAGACTATAAAAAGCGGAAAGTATTATGTCTTCTCCGTCCTGAATACTTCCATAGATCTTAATCAGGTTCCCACAATTGAGGATTTGCGTTCTCTCCCGATAAAATTCACTTCGAACGATATTCCCAAGAACCTACAGATGTTTGGTGTCTTCACCTCCGGAGATGCCCAGCAAGCCGAAAATATGGATTTTGAGGAAGATAAACTTCTTTCTATCCGTCCCGGAAATGTGCAGCTTCATTCTTGGGCTCGCCGTGCCTTGGCTAAGATAACTATAGATTTCGATGGCTCTGAGTTGAGAAACAATGTAGAGGTTTATATAAAGTCTGCAAAGATAAGGACTCTTGCAAATTGGGCGTATCTCGGGAAACCGTCCAAGGTGCTGTCTGACGCCGACACAGTGGCTTCAGCGCATACTCTGGTGTACGGAACAGGGTCATCGGCAAATGGCGGGTATAAAAATTGGCCTTCTGTAAGCCGTGGCTCCGGGAGATTGGATTCATACACCCTTTCCGACAAGACAAAACTTAAATTCCATAATGAATATGCTCCAAGTCTTGTATGTTTTGAAAATATGCAGGGAAAAGGGGAGAAGAAGTTTCAGGATCGCGATAATGACGGGGTGATCGATCATCCCGACAGCGGAGAGCCTGACCACGAGTTTTATCGTGATGGAAAAGAATTCGGAACATATCTTGAAGTGACCGGATATTACGTCGGCCCCCTTTCAAGCGGTCCGATCACTTATCGGTTTATGCTCGGAAATGATGCTGTGGATAACTATGACGTCACCCGCAACCATCATTACAAGATCACCATGTGTTTCCGCGGAAACGGTAATGATGTCGACTGGCATGTGCAATATAAAGAGATACCTCCTAAAATTTATACAAATGGTGTCTATGCCTCATACGCCTATAACGAGCCTGTGACCATCCCGGTCAGAGTCCTTGGTGGTGAAGTCAATGAAATCAAGGCGGAAATTATTGAGAACAACTGGCATCCTGAAACCAATATCAATGGTAATACCTATTTTACCAATGCTGAAAGCCTCGGGTGGAGTGGCAAAGGAGATGCTTGGAAAAATGATTATTTCTCATATATCCAGGATGGGGTGAAACACAAAGGTCTCGGTTTCCTTTCACTTTACCAATCCAAAAACACTTCGTTGATCTATAGTAATAAACCTTCAGGTGATGAGGGAACCCTTCAGGAGCAATATTATCCTGAAGCGTATTGGGAAGGGAAGGATATTCATCGGGGAAAGATTGCAAATATCAAGAATGAAAGCACAGATCCCTCTAATTCACTTGGTATTCGCACCTACACAGGAGGTGAGGTACATGAGGTTAATAATATTAAGGAAACACGATTTAATATCGAGGCCTATACTCGTGAAAAGAACCTTGTAAAGAGCACCGGGTATTCCGGTCAGAATTTTTATGAGGTCGGCACCCGTATAGCAAAGGTTAAGCTGACTGTCAATGTAAATGTCGATGGTAAGAACACCACTTTGCAAGATACGGTGACTGTGACTCAGGCTCGCCGCGTGACAAATCCTACCGCGGTCTACAGACGTTGGGATAATAACAAGAAATTCCATGTCAACCTTAAGTATGCTGATAAAGAGCCTTCTTCAGATCCGGAAAATATCGGTGAGTTCACTTCCGTTAAGTCAAATGGACCGTGGCGTGCTGTGATTGAGAATATCGGAGACCCGGGGATTATCTCTCTGACTAAATATTGGGGTGATCATAATTCGGAGATTGATTTCGATATCAATTTTAATGGTAATGGGGATCAGAATAGGAGTAAGTTTGCCATCATTACCATCTACTATCATAACTACAGTTGTATCCACCGAATCTTTGTGCGTCAAGGTTATACCCCCACCGCAGTGATCGATGGCGGATGTAGATGGCATGCCGGAAATGTGAATTATCGCGCGAACAGTGAGATTTATGATGTGGAGAATCCTATTGACGAGGGTTCGATGTTCAGATATGGGAACTGGGGATTCGGTATTTCATCCACCAATAATTACCGTTCCGGGTTTAAGTTTAATGATACCCCAACCAATACGTTTGAAAGCCGTGAAAGGAATCTGTCCAGCCCTTCAAAATCAACTTGGAGCAATATAACGTTCGCGAAGATAATATCAAAAAATGCAGTTCCAGAATATTCATTCATTGATGCGCTCGTGGCAGGCTCGGGTAAAACACCGCCCGGGGCAACTACTGAAGATGAAGCTCGAACCAATGCTGAAAATAATCTGAAGGCTCGTCAGACTGCCAATAAGCCATATCCCGCCACATTTGATGATTTCCACAAAATCAATACAAATGTGAATTGCGAGTTTGCTTACGGAGTAGTATACGGAGATGATGCCGGCACGACAGCTTCTTCATTCGCTCAGGCTTTCGGTCATAATTCAGACCATGGCGACACAAATGATTACGGGATGAGGTGTGTGATTGTCTATAACAAGATGGATGCCCGGCATGTCATGTTCCCGATTGGCGGTTCCGGTTATGGACATCGAGATGATACCGGAAGATTGAGATATGCAGGTCGATCTGAAATGATGAAGGAAGATCTTGCTGAGAGTCGGGCTCCATTCTGGAATATTATGTATACCCGTGGTGCCATTTATTGGTTGGCAATGCCCCTCTGGAACACTTCAGGATATAATACTGAGAGTGATCCTTCGTATGCCAATGCCTGGGATATGAACTATAAGACCATGGACTTTAGCCATTATGGTTATAACGCTTATAGAAGATCACAAACAAACACACCTACTCTGAGTGACGCGGGCTTTATCCGTATGGTTGAGAAACCTTGACGGAAGTACTCGCATGAAATGAGAAATAGTTTTGACGATGGTGAGCCTGAATGAGAATCCGGACTCACCATCGCCGTTTTTGACACCTTGTTGCGTTTGATATTTCATACATTTGCTCTCGGAATAAATAACGCACGCATAAATGAAAATCATCAGATACATAGCTTCCGTGTTATCGGCCATTACTGTGTGTAATGGTTTTGCCGATGGGAATATTTACGGTTCAGTTTTCAATAAGACTACGTCGGAGCCGGTCGATTTTGCCACAGTCTCAGTTGTCGCTCAGGAAAAAAGCTCTTCGTTCCGTCGCGGTGTGACAACTGATGAGCGGGGAAGCTTTTTTATCAAAGATGTGCCTTCCGGAAAATATATTATAACATTCAGCAATGTGGGCAGTATCCCTCAGGAGCGTGAAATAAATCTGGAGGATGAGAATATGGATCTGGGAAGTATCTATCTTTCCGAGGATGTCAAACTTCTGCAGGAGGTATCCGTAGTCGCACAAAAGAGTCAGGTCTCCATCAATCCCGATAAAAGAGTTTTCAATGTAAGTTCGAATATTGCTTCCACGGGTGCCTCTGCTGAAGAATTGCTCGCTTCCGTGCCTTCGGTAGCTGTGAATGCCGAGGGGGATATATCATTGCGTGGAAATAATGACGTCTTGGTGTGGATAAATGGGAAAGAGATGGGGATGAACGCTGATAACCGTTCTCAATTCTTACGTCAGATTCCTGCCGAGTCAATTGAAAGTATCGAAGTGATGACGAATCCGTCCGCTAAAAACAGCACGGAGGGAACTGCCGGAATAATCAACATCCGGCTTAGAAAAAATCACACAGCGGGGTATTTCGGCGGTGCAGAAGCGAATGTTGATTCACGCGGTTCTTTCGGAGCAAATTTCAATATTAATTTCAATAAAGGGAAATTTGAGTCTTTTGCCGGAATCGGGCTTAAATCAAGCAGTGAGCCAGGAGGTATGCATTCCTTGCGGTCGTATTCGGATGGGGAGTATCTGAAGTCGGATGGAAAAATCAAGAACCGTGATAACAGTATGTTTCTGCGCATCGGCACGGATTTCACTCCGGATGAGCATAATATTTTATATTTGAGCGCAATTGGCACAATGGGCAATAAGAGTGGAAGCACGAATACGGTTCATCTCTCTGATCTTCCTCAATTATGGGATCGTAATAACAATATTATGCGCGAGAAGGGGAATAATATCGGTGCCAATATTATTCTCGGATATAAACATAATTTCAAACCGGATCATTTCCTTGACGTAAATGTCAGTTATAATATCTGGCATGGCTCCAATAATGACAGAATTGAGGAAACGGAAATATGGGAATATCCCGGCTCTGAAGAAGTGAATTTCAGGAGTCAGCATCAGAAAATGAATATCAGCAATTGGGAAGCTGCCTTGGATTATTCCAACCGAATATGCACATGGCTGCGCCTGGAAGCCGGATATAAAGGTAATTTCAATCGTGAAAACAGTCCGGCATCGTATTATGAAGGTATATCTGAAAATGATCTGAAACCACTTGATAATCTATATAATAGATTTAAATATGCCACTGATATCCATGCAGCCTACATCACTCTCTCGGGAGACTATAATAATCTTTCATTTTCAGCTGGATTGAGAGGGGAGGGATGGAGGATTGCAACGAGATCTCTCGGATTCGGGCAGACCGATAAAGACGTGGCGAAATTTCAACGGAATGATTTTGCATTTTTTCCCTCCGCTTCCATAGGTTGGTCTTTCCTGAACAATAATGAATTGAAACTTAATTATTCACGCCGCATCCGAAGACCATTCGGCCCGCAGCTCAATACATTTGAAAATATCTCTGACCCTTCTGAGGTGCATCTTGGGAATCCGGGTATTCAGCCGGAATATAGTAATGCTGTGGAATTATCATATATCAAGACATGGAGCCAACATTCTCTGGCCGCTGCTGCATATCTTCGCCATAACTCCGATATGATCAGTCATATCAGTTTCCTCGCTCCGATGTCTTCTGATCCAAATGTCAACACCATGTATTACGGACATGCGAATGTGGGAAATATGACCAACACCGGGGTGGAAATTATCTCACGAAATAGTTTCTTCAATCGATTGACCCTGACCACAACAGTAAACCTATACAATACCCTTTTCAAGGCTTGGGCGACATCTTATCCTATGCATGGGGAGGAATATGAAGTTAGGGGAGAGAGACAAAACAGATTCGTGTGGGATATCCGGTGCATGGCTTCAGTTAAGCTCCCATGGGATATGACTTTTCAGGCAACCGGTCGATATAATTCGCGTCGTGTGACCGCTCAGGGTATTCTTGATGCTGATTGGGACGTGGAAGCCGGTCTGCGTAAGAGTTTAGGAGATTGGAAAATATCACTCGTTTGTAAGGATATATTCAATTCCAGGAAGACAAGTGATATACTTTACGGAAACGGATATACTCAGTCAATCAGTAAATGGACCGGAGGGAGAACCCTTCGACTTTCAGTGGCGTATTCGTTCGGGAAAAGTGATTCACATTCCTATGATCGTCATAACCACGTGGATACAGGTGGTTATGGAGAGCAACATCATCATTAATGTTATTTCTATTTTTAGTTTTCTCTGTGTTTCCGAATATGAAAAATTTATTTCCAATTGTTTATCATCAGAAAAACTAAGGCTCCATTTTAAGAGTCGGGGGTCTAAGAATCGCTTTTTTATCTTATCTTTGCAAGCGTAAGGAAACAATGGAATTAAACAAGGAGATTAATGAAGGAAATTACCATAAAGTTTGTTGATTTTTGGAAATCGTTTAATCACGGAAAAAATGTATTTGTAGATGCTTTGTCGGCAAAGTTCAAGGTGAAAGTGCTTGATGGAAGCAGCAAGGAAAAACCTGATTTATTGTTTTATTCGTTGTTCGGCAACGAACATTACAAATATCAGGACACCGTAAAGATCTATTTCTCAGGGGAAAACGATGTGCCGGATTTTAATGAATGTGATTATGCTCTTTCTCATAACAGAATGGATTTCAACGGGCGCCATCTGCGCTACCCACTCTATATGACCTATGAGATAGAAGATGCGCTTAATCCTCGGATGATTGCCGATTCGCAAGCGCTTGAACGTGGATTCTGCTCGCTCCTGATGTCTAACTCAACGGATTGTGCCCGCCGGCGACTGGAGATAATCGATGCTGTGGAAAGTTATAAACCGATAGCCTATGGAGGACCCTACCGTAACAATATAGGAGGAAGGGTTCCGGTAGACGGGAAAATTGAATTTATATCTCATTATAAATTCAATCTTGCGTTGGAAAACAGTGCGTTGGAAGGATACGTGACCGAAAAAGTGGTTGAACCTTTTGCTGCTTCCACGGTGCCGATATATTGGGGAGCTCCGGATGTTTCCGAGGATTTTAATCCTCAGGCATATATTGACGTGAGCGACTATGTAAACAAAGAGAGCTTCTTGCGGGATCTGAAAGAGATAGACACGGATCCGGAAAGATATCTGTCAATACTCCGTGCTCCTAAACTGGCTGCTGATTCTCATATCACATTCAATGAGCAACTGAGTGATTTCCTTTGCGGTATAGTTGACAATCCCAGAGTTCGTCGTCCCTCAAATGCAATGAGTAAAGTATTCTATCGGCGTAACAGAATATTGAGAACCGCAATGGGAAATCCCAAGATGGTAAATCTCCTCGGTAAACTCCTGAATCTGTCACACAACTGAGTAATTTTTTGCTCATCTGAGGTATTTTAAATGATGCAAATTTACAAACACCAGCCTATTGTAAGACTTTTATCCTACTTTTTTACAATTAATCTCAAGCTCTATCCACGAGGATTGAACGACCCTCTGAACACGACAAAAACGACCTCCAACCGGAAGTCGTTTTTATTTCTTTTGGTAGTTTTCTTAGAGTTGAGTAAGAAGCCAATTGGTTTCTCCAAGTTTCTTGATGAGTTCGAGGTCTTTCTCATCAGCATACTGATCTGTAAACAATAATCGAGAAATGCGCCAGACCATAGTTATTGCAAAAATAATAAAAAGAGTTATCTGTCAACCGTGTGCCGGCTGATATGCAGCTCCTCTGCAATCTGGCGCTTCGACTTTCCCTGGATACGGTAACGGTGCAGGACTTCGTTTCTTTCAACCATATTTT
>CAZFUF010000041.1:0-13378 GCA_964521885.1 uncultured Sangeribacter sp.
AGGGTATCGGCGTTGACGAACTGATGGAGAAGGTGCTTCTTGAGGCTGAGATGCTTGACCTCAAGGCTAACCCTGACCGCAAGGCCACGGGTGCCATCCTTGAGTCTTCTCTTGACAAGGGTCGCGGCTATGTAGCCACGGTGTTGGTTGAAAACGGTACCCTGAAGATCGGAGACATCATCCTGGCCGGAACCCATTACGGCCGCATCAAGGCTATGTTCAACGAGCGCAACCAGCGCATCACCGAGGCCGGCCCCGCCGAGCCGGCACTTATACTGGGTCTGAACGGTGCACCCACTGCCGGTGACACCTTCAACGTTATGGACACCGAGCAGGAAGCACGCGAGATTGCCAACAAGCGCGAGCAGCTGCAGCGTGAATTGGGTCTGCGCACCAAGAAGATTCTCACGCTTGAGGACATCGGCCGTCGTCGCGCCATAGGCAACTTCCAGGAACTCAACATCATCGTCAAGGGTGACGTTGACGGCTCAATCGAGGCGTTGAGCGACTCACTCATCAAGCTCTCAACCCCTGAGATTCAGGTTAATGTACTGCACAAGGGTGTTGGTGAGATCTCAGAGAGCGATGTGACCCTGGCTGCGGCCTCAGACGCCATCATCATCGGTTTTCAGGTGCGCCCGTCATTGGCTGCCCGTCGTGAGGCCGAGCGTGAGGGTGTTGAGATACGCCTATACTCCGTTATATATCAGGCTATCGAAGAGGTCAAGGCCGCAATGGAGGGTATGCTTGCTCCCGAAATCAAGGAGGAGGTTACCGGTACCGCTGAGGTTCTGCAGACGTTCAAAATCTCAAAGGTCGGTACTATCGCCGGTGCTTTGGTGCGCGAGGGCAAAATCAAGCGCTCATGCAAAGTGCGCCTCATTCGCGACGGTATCGTCAAGTACACCGGCGAGCTCGGCTCATTGCGCCGCATGAAGGATGACGTCAAGGAGGTCACCGCCGGGTATGACTGCGGTATCTCAATAGCCGGATACAACGACCTGCATGAGGGCGACCTCATTGAGGCATACGAGGAGGTTGAAGTAAAGAAGACCCTGTGACACTACACCTTAATATAGGGACAAATTTAGGCGATCGCCGTTCAAACCTTGAACGAGCGGTCGCTGCCCTTGAAAGGCGCTTGGGGAAACTGCGTCTCAGCCCCATTATCGAGAGCGAGCCCTGGGGATTTGCCGGTTCGCAATCCTTCCTCAACCTCGGGGTTGCCGTTGAGGTCAATGATGATGCTGACCCGTTGGCACTGCTGGATGTTGTGCAGCAAGCCGAGCGCGAGGTTGATGCCTCGCCGCATCGCAACCCCGACGGGACATACCGCGACCGGGTGATAGACATCGACATGATAGCGTTGGGGGAGGTCCGCCTCAATCATCCCCGGTTGGTGTTGCCCCACCCCCATGCCTCAGAGCGAGACTTTGTTATGCTCCCCTATACGTGGCTCTGTGAGCATCCCGACGGCAGTTGCCCGCTTGGACAGAGCGGCACCCACAGCGAGTTAACCCTCCCCGACGGGCCCTAAAGGCCCGCTAACGAAAAAGTTGGCACAAAAATTGTAAAAAAAAAGTGTTAAATTGTTATAGTTAAAAAAAAATAACTATTTTTGCCGTGATTTCTGAACTTATGCCCAAAGCATTTGTTTAGTAGTTAAGGCTTAGCCATTCGGGGAAGTTTCTTCTTTGTGGTTTTTAATCCTTTTGTAGACAATTAATTATTCAACATCAATATCTGTATCACTAACCATTAGCGAGAGATGAAAAAATTGACTCTTCTTGCTGCGTTTGGAGTAACGCTCTTCGCAGCCGGTCAGGCTAACGCTCAGGAAGTGGTAGTTGCTGAAGAAGCTGTCAGCGTTACCACATACGACGTGCCCTGCAAAAATCACTACATCCACGATTGGCACAAGAACTGGTTTATCCAGGTTGGCGCCGGTGCGCACATGCCTTTCGTTGAGGACACCCGTTTCGGCCACAACTGGTACAAGGACATCACCGCTACCTATAATGTAGGTTTCGGTCACTGGTTCTCACCCTACTTGGGATTCCGCTTCACCGGTTTCTACACTGCTAACCACTGGGATAGCAAAAAATCATGGAGCAAATCAAAGAACGCAAATCTCAACTTTGAGATCATGTGGGATGCTTTGAACTCAATCTGTGGTGTTAAGTCAGACCGTGTATTCTCTATCATCCCCTTCTTGGGTGTTGGTGGTGCTTTCACATGGGACTTCAACGACAACCCCGCATACGTAAACGTATATGATAACCACCAGAATCCCAAAGCCAACGTATGGACAATGCCCGTTAGCGCCGGTATCCAGCTGCGCTTCCGTCTTTGCAAGTATGTTGACTTCTTCGCTGAAGGTCGTTTCATGTTCTACAGCGACGAGTGGAACCGCTATGCTGCCAACCGTCCCTTCGACGTTGACGCTGTAGCCCTCGGTGGTTTCAACTTCAACCTTGGCGGTCGTGAATATCAGTCAATCAACCCCTGCGACTATCTGGACCAGATTGCTGCCCTCAACAACCAGGTTAACGACATGCGTGGCGCACTCGCTACCACCGCTGCCGCTCTCGCTGCTTGCCAGGCTCAGCTCCCCTGCCCCGAGGTTGCTCCCGTTACCCAGACCAACGTTGTTCGCCAGGCTGCTCCCATGTTGAGCTGCGTACGCTTCAAAATCAACAGTGCTGTTGTAACTCCCTACGAGGAGGTTAACGTTTACAACGTTGCTGAGTACATGAAGGCTAACCCCGATGTAAAGGTTATCATCCGTGGCTATGCTGACAAAGATACCGGTACTGCCGCTTACAACATGAAGCTTTCAGAGCGTCGTGCACAGGCCGTTTATGACATGCTCGTAAACAACTACGGCATCGACTCAAGCCGTCTCCGCACCGAGCAGTTCGGTTCAGACGTTCAGCCCTACAAGGAGAACAACTGGAACCGCATCGTTCTCTTCACCGAATAATCTCCATAAAGATTACATAACAAAAGGAGGTCGTGTAGCTACACGACCTCCTTTTGTTACATCGTCACCGTCCATAATAACGCCGAACCTCAAATAAGGACCGAACGTAGCCATACTTTGTGAAAAATATTGATTACAAACTGCTTATTCGCTTGAAAGTAGCGGCCAAACGTAGGACAAGGCTCGTGTGTCCGGTGGGCTAAAGGTTGACGTGGGACCGGTATTGTTCGACCAATAAATTGGTCGGGAATATGGGCTAATATGGACCGTGGGCTGTCGCCCAGGGCTACGAACTTTAACCGCTAACGCGGTTGTGTTCAATGTGTTGCGTAGGGGTTAGGCATGGGTGGGACGTACACTGCATCAGATGTTGCAATTGAATCTTCGCCGCGTGCGCGTCGGGAGTGAGGGCGTACGCAAATAACCGCGTTAGCGGTTAAAGTTCGTAGCCGTGGGCGCCAGCCCAAGGAAAGGGTAAGCTGTTGAAGACGACTAATTTATTGGTCGAACATTTGGTGCCGACATTATCCAACGCGGATTGTTCGGGTGTATAATTGGAATTGACGCTTTGTTTTACCGACTAAAATCGTGCTGGTAAGCAAAATAATGTTAGCTTTGCAGTCATCAATAACATCGCCATGAAAGCGACTGACAAAATAAAACTTGCTGAACGCATCCGTTCCATTGAGGGGCTGACCGATGAAGAGCGGTCTGCGCTTCTTGGCTTACTCAACGACACAAAGACCTACGGGCTTGTGTGGGAAGACAAGCCGGAGGAAGTCGAGGAACGTCTGCGTACCGAATTGCCCGTACTCAAAGAAGTAGCGAGCCGGGCCATTATCTCCGATAATCCTGACGCACCTAATCACATCCTCATTGAGGGTGATAACCTCGAAGCCCTGACAACTCTCGCTTACACTCACGAGGGCAAAATCGATGTTATCTACATAGATCCTCCGTACAACACCGGCAACAAGGACTTTATCTATAATGATTCCTATGTTGACTCCGAGGACAGCTACCGACACTCCAAATGGCTCTCCTTTATGTCAAAACGACTGCGCATAGCTAAAAAACTTCTCTCTGACCGAGGCGTTATCTTCATCTCCATTGATGACAATGAACAAGCCAATTTGAAACTCCTCTGTGATGAAATATTTGGAGAAAAGAATTTCATTGCTTCATATTTTTGGAAAAGAACCAGTACACCACCTGCGCTTTCGTATAAGGTTCGTAGAAAATTAGAATTTGTCCTGTGCTATCAAAAATCAAATATTCCACAGAGAACTTTTGCACAGGGCTATGTCGATGGTGGAGACGCCCCGCTGCTTAACACTGGAAATCCCTTAGGGACGCTTTCCTTCCCTAAGGGGACTGTTAAGTTTAATATTCCCGATGGAATATATAGTCATAATCCTAACTATAAAATCCACCTTCTTGATAATGTCCATGTTGTAAATGGAACCAACGAAAATGAGTTTAGAGCGAGTGCTCATTTCAAATGGGGTCAGAGTAACTTATTACGGGAAGTGAGTGAAGGAACTTATTTTTTGATTAAGTCCATGCAATTTTCTCCTCGTTTTCAAAAAGCGAATAAAGCGACTAAAGTTCCTTCTAACATTATTGATGAAGAAGTTGGTGTAGGCACCAATGAGGACGCGCAAAAAACAATGAAGGATTTTAATTTGGAGATGTCATTTGACTATGCCAAACCACATACTCTTATTTCCTTCTTAGTACATATGCCTTTTTGGGAAGAGAAAGATGTAACCATCCTTGATTTCTTCGCGGGTTCGGGCACTGCTCTTCATGCCGTTATGCAGTTGAACGCAGAGGATGGCAGACGTCGCCAGTGCATTCTCTGCACTAACAACGAGAACGGTATTTGTGAGAATGTTACTTACGAGCGCAACAAGCGAGTCATTGAGGGATATACTAAACCAAACGGCGAATATGTCGAGGGATTGCACAACAACAATCTCCGCTACTACCGCACGGCTTTCGTGAGCCGTCGTCGCACTCCGCAAAATATGCGTCGCCTTATGCTGCTCGCTTCCGATATGCTCTGCATAAAGGAAAATGTCTATACTGAGGTCAATGAGTTTGCCGGTATGCCGACGCTCGAAAACGGCTTCCGGTTCTTTGACGACGGCAAGAAGCAAATGCTGATAATCTATAACGAGGAAGCCATCTATACAATCGTTGACGCGCTCGAAGATATGGATGTGGCAAAGCCCATAATAACATACGTGTTCTCTCCGGCAAATGACCCGTGGAACACCGAATTTGAAAGCGTGAGTGACAAGGTGCGTCTCACCGCCCTTCCTGCGGCTATCTATAACGCTTACAAACGAGTACTACCCAAACCTAAAGATACTCTAATAAAGGAGGAAGAAGACAAGGAAACCAAAGCCGCTGAAGAAAACCTCGGCGGACTGTTTGAGGAAGGAGGCGAAGCATGAAAGATTTCCTTTACCAACAAAAAGCCGTCGAGGACTTGACGAAGAAAGTAGTCGGACTTCTCAACGAGGGCGGTTCACGCCGTAAAGTCGTTTTCAAAGCACCGACAGGCTCCGGCAAGACTGTTATGGCTTGTCAGATGCTATCTAATATTATAGATACTCTGAAAGCCGACGGCACCAACCGTTATGAAGATGTGGCGTTTATATGGTTCGCTCCGCGCAAACTCCACATCCAAAGTTACATGAAGTTGAAAGACGCTTTCTCTGACGGACGCGAATTGCGCCCGGTAATGTTTGATGATCTCGACCAGAGCGAGGGCATCCAACCCGGAGAAATCCTCTTTGTCAACTGGGAGAGTGTCAATAAGGACAAAAACATAATGGTACGCGACAGCGAGGCTTCGGCTTCTCTGTATGAGATATGCCGACGCACTCGCGAACAAAACGGTCTTCCCATTGTGGCTATCATTGACGAGGAACACATGTTTTGGTCGAAAACCGCCGACAAATCAGGCGCAGTCCTTGACCGCATTGACCCGGCTGTTGAAATCCGCATCTCTGCGACACCCAAGACACTGCGCTTTGACGAGCAGGTGAGAGTGCCGCGTCAAGATGTTATTGACGCAGGTATGATCAAACGCGAGGTGATTATGAACCCTGAAATTGAGGATGGCATCTCCGATGAAACAATCCTCAATAATCACCTCATGGCTAAAGCTCTTGAAAAGCGCGAGCAACTTGCTGAAGCATACAAGGCTCTCGGCATTAACATCAATCCCTTGCTCCTTATTCAGTTGCCTAATGACACTAAGGAAACCATGACCACCGAGGACACTGCGATTGCAGACTTCGTGCGTCAGTATCTCCGAGTAATGAAAGACATTACCGTGGAGAACGGCAAACTCGCTGTGTGGCTTGCCAATGAAAAAGAGAACCTTAACGGACTTGAAGAACCTGACAATCTTGCACAAGTCCTACTTTTCAAAGAAGCCATAGCCCTCGGTTGGGATTGCCCTCGTGCAGCCGTCCTTCTTATATTCCGTAAGTTGTCGGGCGACGAGTTTACCATCCAAACCGTGGGACGTATCTTGCGTATGCCAGAGCAACATCACTACACCGACGGCAGATTGAACATTGGCTACGTCTATACTGATATCGCCAAAGATAAGATTAACATTGTCACTGCTGACGCTGACTATATAAAGAAGAACGCAATACCGGCAGTGCGCCGTGCCAATCTGAATAATGTTGCTCTCAGGTCAGTCTATTCCGACCGACCTAACGATACGCGCAACTATTTCGGTCCTGACTTCCGCAAAGTGCTTTACGAAGTCAGCGAAAACACTTGGGATATATTTCAGGCTCAGGGCAGTCTGTTCTCACTCGCCGAACTTGCCGCAATGCGTGGCGATGAAGCACCACAGCAACTTCCCGACACCGAAGACGAGCAGATAAATGAAAACCGCCGCAGAGTAGCCAACACTCTGCGATTGGATGTTACTCGCATAGACGTGCCTATCCCGAAGGATATTCACTTTCAGAACGAGGTGCAGGAAATTGACGTGCGTGAACAAGGCAGTATCAAATTCGCACGTACCGCAGGTGAAATCGACCGCGTTTTCATCAGTTTCATTTCAAGCTACCTCGGAGGCTTCGAGAATAAGAACAACCCGGCAGATAAACTCGCCGGCTATCTGCTCGAAACTCTCGCAGACTTTTTCGGTCTGTTTGATACCGACGCGAAAAAGGTTGTTCTCTATCACGAAAACAAGCCCAAATTCGATAAACTGATACGCGATGCCATTGCCAAATATCTTAAAATCAAAGAGGATAAGAAGAAAAAGGCTGCGGGTCGCGCTATGAAAGAATTTACTTGGGAGGTGCCCGAAGAAAGGCTGTACGATGAAGAAACACATAAAATCGTTAGCGCTGACAATCATGCCCTCCTGCCTTTCGTGGAACTCAACAAGGCTTCAAATCCTGAAAAGGAATTTGCGAAGTTCCTTGAAGAAAATTCAGACTCGATTGACTGGTGGTATAAGAACGGAGACAGTGGTCGTCAGCATTACGCAATCGGCTACGAGAGAGAGGACGGCACCAAGCATCCGTTCTACATTGATTTTGTTATCCGTCTGAAAAACGGCAAAATCTTCCTCTTTGACACCAAAAGCGCGGGTAGCGAACCGCTCACCGCACATCTCAAGCATAATGCCCTCATTGACTATATCGCAGAGGAAAATGCCAAAGGTGCCAACATCGCCGGAGGTGGTGTTATAGTCAAAGATGGCTTGAACTGGCAATGGTCTCGTTTCCATATAGACAATACTATTGATCACGACGGTTGGGTGGCATTCTATCCAAATACCGAAAACAGCAAATAACTCTTACTGCATGGCAAAAGGAATAGATCAAAAATTCGTTCATTACGGCATCCGCAAAGAAGACCTCGCCATGATTGAGGCTATTTGCGAAGCCGAAGATGTGGACTTCGATTGGCTTAGTGAAGAAATTCTCAAAGCCTATCACGCCCGGAAAGTTGAAGCGATTGAAATCAGTGATACTGACACCGCAGATATTATTCAGTCGGCAATCAACCGCATACATAAATAATCAGGTGCTCTATGCTTATACAACGTATCAAAATATCAAACTATAAGACTTATCTCAATCTCGACCTTGACCTCACGGTCAATGATGAGTGCCCGATAATTCTTATCGGCGGTTCAAACGGCGGCGGTAAAACCACCTTGTTTGAAGCCATAAGCGGTGCACTCTACGGTTTGAAGATTGAGAATGAGGCTCACTTTAACGAATTGCTCAATCAAGGCGCGTTAGGTCAAGTTGCTCCAACAATCGAGTTGCAGGTTACATTCTCAGGCAAAGTTCTTGGTCAAGAGCAGAAATACATATTGAGACGTACCTACAAATGTCTCAACGGAAACCCCGTTGAGAGCGTATATCTCAATATGAACGGAAATACTTTCGTCTATGGCACTATGACCCCTCCGGCTCAACGTGCCAAATCGGAGCAAGAGGTTAATAAAATCATCAAGGCTAATCTCCCACAGGAGTTAAGCCAGTATTTCCTTTTTGACGCCATGCAGTCAAGCGAACTTCTCAAAAAGAATGTGTTTGCTCAGACCATACGCGACAATTTCGAGAACGTGCTCGGTTTTAAGAAGTATCTTCAACTCAAAAAAGCCGCCGCGCATCTTCACCAGGAATGGGCTCAGGCACGTCTCCAAGCCGAGCAGGAAAAGGCTGAATATGATGCTCTCTGCGAGAAAAAACGCACGTGCGAGAAACAGCGTGAGGAAATTGCCGCTAATCTCGATCGCCTCTATAAATACGTCACCGCAGTAAACGACGAATATCTTAAAGCCAAAGAGGGTGAGCAACAATCGGCTCAGTTGAGCAAGAAGATTGCTGACCTCAAAAATAAAATCGAGGATATACTTAACCGAGCCGCTGAATATGCTAACTCTACCGCCCAATTCATGGACGGCATTGAGGTTAATGTATTCCTCCCGAAACTTGCCACCAATCTTCAACAGGATATTGCCCGTATACTTCATGTCAAGGACGAGTTACATAAGTCAGGTTCTGCGTCATATCCGCTTGAAACCCTCCGCGATGTAACCTCTAAGATAATATCCTATCTTAAAGACCTCTCACTTTGTTCAGCCGAGGTGGATGAGGAAAATGTGGTCAATCACGTTGTAGCCCTCCAACAGGCTACCAATACAAATGACCCATACGATTATCTTGACGAAGACGAGGTTACCGCATTGCGCGCTCTCGCGAATAACCCCGGTAATAATACCTTCTTCCAACTTGACCGTACACGTCAGGAATTGGAGGTGCAGATTTCTTACATCGACAATTACCGCACTCAGCAAAAGGCTTTTGAAGCCACCCGCGCCGGAGGCAATGAAGTACTTATACAGGAATTTGAGGAAGCCAAAAGAACCATTGACTCCCTCAAATCACAAGACGACAATCTCAAACGTGAGATTGCCGGACTTGACCGACGCATACATCAGTTTGACGTGCAAATTCAGCAGGAACCTGACAAGCAGTATGACACGCTTGTCAAACTTCCGGCTCTCTTTGACAAGATTGCCTCCAACCTCCTTCGGAAAAAGAAAGCGCAGATTGAGAGTGAAATGCAGCAGCAACTCAACACTCTGCTCGTTTCCTACAAAGGACACATCGGTCGTGTTGAATTATCGGACTCAATGGAAAACTTCAACATTAAGTTGTTCCATACTGCCGGTAACGAGATTTCACTCAATCAGCTTAATGCCGCATCCAAGCAAATCTTCATACAGGTGCTTCTCAAAGTACTCCGCAACCTCGGAGACTACAACCCGCCTGTAATGATTGATACTGTGATGGGCGTTCTCGATAACGAGAGCCGTGATGCGCTTATGGAAGAATATTTTCCTCAACTTGCGGAGCAAACTATTCTTCTTTGCACCACTTCGGAAATACGCACGGACAGCGACTATATAAAGTTAATGCCCTATATTTCCAAGACCTATACACTTAAACGTAATGTCGAACACCAAAATACTACCGTCGAGGACGGTTATTTTGGGATTGAACTTGAACAATAACGCGATGGCTATACAATTTCTCCGAGTTACGCAGCCCGACGGCATAGTAGACGAACTTGCCGCTATCAAAGAGCGGCTTGAAAATACGGTCAGTCTCTCCCGAAGTGTCGGGAAAGAGAAGCGCATAAACCTCCCTACAAATAAGGTTATGCGTATATGCTTTATTGCCGGACTTAGTCTTGGCAACGAGCGCAAAGAGGACGATTTCAAAGGCATTGCCCTCAATAAGAACACCACCGCCATTGTTCCAGCGTTCTTCACTCTCCATAATCTTGCACCGCTTTACTCAGCGTTACTGAAGATGCGTTACCACAATCTAAATATAGATTGGTCGCATATTCCTACGCTATCGCGTATTGTTGCTTCGGAAATTTTCAGAGGGCGAGACTACCTTATGAAGGAGGGAAACCTTGAACAATACCTCTGTGCCGTCAATTCTCGCGTTAAGTTGAACAAGGACATTCCGGTTCTTAACCTTCATATCGGCAATTACGGCGATGCAGATATGGAAGCCACGCTTGATATTAATAGCCGTGCTATCACAAACTCTCAGATTATTATTGCCGGAGCCACCGGTTCAGGCAAAACTAATCTTCTGAACGTCCTGATTAACCAGTTCCGTTCCCTTTCTACCGAAAGTCGCTATCCAGTGAACTTCCTATTGTTTGACTACAAAGGAGAGTTCAGCGACATTCAGAATAATCGTTGGCTGTCTTACTTCGACGTAGACCGCACCGCTATTCTTGACCCGATAGAACGCCCTCTTCCGTTCAATCCCTTTAAGGATATGACCGGGCAAACTATTAACGAAATCGGTCTGTATGCCTCGGAGATGTCCTCAGCCTTATCTTCTATCGACCGCGTTTCTGCAAGTGCCACAATGAGCAACCGCTTACGCGAGGCTATCATTGAGGCGTACAATTCAACTAATGGTGCTCCGATAACTTTTGATATGATGCTCAAGAATTATCAAGCACGGATGAAAGACCCGGAAAAAGACGACACTATTTCCTCCGTCTTGAAGCAACTCGTGGACGCACACATCTTCGAGACGGAAGATAAAGCGGACCTGTTAAATGATAGTTACATCATTAAACTTGACCGCTATCCGCGAGGTGGCGCGATTGCAAAGGCAATCGTCTATTTCCTAATGTCGAAACTCTACAACATCTATTCCGATCTGCCTCCGCAGGAGACAAACGACGATGTTGTGCAAATCCGCCACTTCTCAATAATCGACGAAGCTCACTATATGCTCAGTTTCGACAACCAACCGCTACGAAACCTCATAGCCGTTGGTCGAAACAAGGGTATCAGCATTATTCTCGCCACTCAGAACATGGCTGACTTCAAGAGTCGTGGCTTTGACTTCTATGCCAATGCCCAGTATCCGCTCATTATGCGTCAGCAGACTATTGATGATAAGGTCATAAAAGACCTCTTCGGTGTCAGCGGTCAGGAACTTGCCGACATTCGCGCCGCCATAGGCAGCCTCAAAAAGGGAGAACTTATCATCAAAGACCAAATGGCAGTAACCCTCGGCATGGGTAACAAATACAAGAAAATCAATGTAACCCATCTTATATGACCGATACTGAATTTTACAAGGAATTATATTCCTATTATACAGATATATCCAATTATATTATTCCCATAGGACAAAAATTGGATACTAAGTTTGGTAGCGACGTATCAGGCGTTTTTCAAATTAGTAGAGATATCCTCAAAAGGATAAATGGTAATCTCATTTCCCTCGGGAAATTAGGTGCTATTGATGAATATACCTGCGTTGCACATAAACTTATCATACGAGCCATACATTCCGATATTATTCTTGGAGTATATCTATTAACGTGTTCCGAAGAAGAAAGGATTGAAGAACTTAGAAAACAGAACACAGAAGCGCTAAAATCAATTGAGTCTTGGGCTACTTCAAGAAAGGGTTTTTACGATAGTTTGCCCACTAATCAGGAAACCGCAGTAGATTTTGACAGCTTCTATAAAAATTATTCGGAATTTGTTGACCCCGCCACTGGTAAGATATATACCGGCAAGGGGACAAAAGGCACTTCAATAAAACAACTTTCTGATAAACTCACTAATAGTAAAGTTCTTGTTATTCAAAAATTTAATCAGTTAAATACTAATTATAAACTTCTTTCATTAACTGAACACTACCACCCGATTACAAGACGCCACTCATATAATCTTGAAGTAGATAAGTTTATTTACTTAGATTTTGCTAAATGGATGAAGTTAAGTATCAACATCCTTACACAGATTATTGATGAATGGATTGAAACCGGGACATTTGTGGTTACTGGATTAGAAGACACCGATGAAAATGTATCTTCTGCCAAAGCCTCTAAGGATAATAACGCTTAGTCTTACGTATGGCTGCAACTGACGAAAACATGGCTATGGGAAACCTATTATGGAGCGACCTCTATTATCATATAAAGGTTGCCCAGGGCTATATCCTTTGCGTTCAGAATTATGTAAACAAAATGCGCAAACGTAAAAGATATGCCGATATAGGAATGGTAATAGTTCTTCTATTTGCAGCAGTCCTTTGCAAATTCTTTGCTGAATATGCTTGGCTCATAGTTTTGGTTCCGTTGATAGTCGATTTTCTAAAAGATTTCACCCCTAAGGTAATTCAACCTGAAACCGAACTTGCGAAATTAGATAGTATTCAAGCGACCCTTCTTTCCATTCGTAATAATCTTGAAAGTGCAGTACTTGATTTCATCAATCTTTCCGAAGTCACTGATATTCAAATTCAAGGTAAACTTAATGTCGAAAAGAAACGATTAGAGGAAATCACACCTGAGTATAATAGGCTTGTACGCTATATTTCGGACTCAGAGCACGCACGTTTTGATAGAGAAGCAGAAGAATATGTTAATCAAAAATATAAAAACTTTTAATTATGAGTAATAGTACCTCTTCCAAGAGTTCCGCTCCTTCAGGCAACCTTACTTCCAATGTGGCTACTTCCAAAGTCCGCGGAGAAGTACCAAGTATTACAATGACTACACCACCACCTCCTCCAGTAAAAAAAGCAAATACAAATGGCTGAGACTTCACATACTCGTGAGTTACCCAAGATAACTCATACTCCACCTCCACCACCTCCAACTAAGAAATAATGTCCGATACATATACAACGAAAGATTTACCGAAGATAACGCCTCCAACTCCGCCTCCGCCACCCACTAAGAAATGATTTTACGTTTCTTAATGGCGTTGCGGCACTGCCGCCGCGCTTTCGTAAATCAAGCCTAAGGTCTTGACCGTCCGGCTTCAATCGC
>CAZFUF010000042.1:0-12037 GCA_964521885.1 uncultured Sangeribacter sp.
TTATGTTTTTCAGCATGTTACACAAAGGAGGGTATGCCTATTTTGACACACCCTCATGCATTTGCTTGGGACCTGATTTCTTTAATATTAATCTTTCTGTCTATAATGATGAAAATCAATATTTAATCCGGATGGTCAGTCTTATTTCTTTGCATAGAGAATATATGTGCGGAGAGGAGCGGCGATTCCCGTGAGACGCCCTTTCTTTACTTTGAATTCCTTGCCATAGACAACATCGCGATAAGTCCCGTCCGGTAACCCGGTCGGTAAATCCACTTTATTGGATAGTGTATTGATATTGACCAGTGCTGCCCCTTTCTTTCCTCTGTTGACCAGAAGCACTTGTCCGTTATCGCTTATCCGGAGATCCTCCTTCTGACCGTTCATGGCAGTGCGGAAATGATTGACAGCACTCACCTCGGGATGGAAAAATTCATCGTTCCCTCTTGCTCCCAATACATTATTCCCCCAGTAAGCCTGACGGGTGGACCCGGCGGGACGACTGAAGAAAAGAGGCACCCCATTCTGTCGGGATGTAAGGAACACCCATCCGGTGCGTATCTGGTCATCGGTGAGATGCGCAGATTCATGTGCATTGGCATACGTGTCATGACTTTCCACCCAGGTGGTGAGATATTCCGGAGCGGCACTGTGATGCCAATTGATCAAATCCAGATCTTTCACCGATCCTTTCTCAAGTGCTTCCCTTAGAACATGTCCGTAAGAAGAGGCTGTCTGACCCATATAATCTGCATATTCCGCTTCCGGCACATTCTTATCCTGCAGAATTTCCCCATACACGAAGAGGGAATCGAAGGGGAGTGCTAACTTCACGCCCTTTACCCCCTTTCTGCCCGTCGCAACATCCCAAAAGTCATTCTCCTTCACTCCGGCTGCTTTATCAACAGGATCCGAATGAACACCTATATGCTTTGCTGTGTCATATCGGAAACCTTTGACTCCTAAAGACAAGAGGTCATTGACAAATTCCATATAATACTTTTGGAAATCAGGATTCTCCGTGTTTACATCCGGAAGAGCCCCGCTTCCCCAAAGCGTGCACTGTAAACGGTCGTTATAATCCTGCACGGGAATCAATCCCTGAGTATGGAACATTTTATCGCGACCACCAACCGCCTTATAAAAGTCTTCCGAAACGGCATCGACATCGAATGCAGTGTGATTGGGGAGAACATCTACGATTATCTTAATATTATATTTCGCTGCTGAATCCATCATCTCTTTCATCTGATCGCGGCTCCCAACGATTTGATTACCGATTTTCCAGTCTGTCGGCTGATAATAATAATACCAGTTACCTTCCGCCACATTGTCATCGAATATCTTTTTAGAGCTACCCTCAGGATTATAGCATTGTTGCACCGGAGATGTCTGAACCATAGTGAACCCTGCATCGGAGATGGTTTTCATGTTTTTGGCTATCTCCGGGAAGTTCCAGCTCCAGGCGTGAAGTATTGTCTCCGTGTTGGTGATATCCGGATTATGGGTAACGCGATCTTTTGCCTGAACCATTAAGCCCGGCATAAGAAAAGAAGCGGCTGTCAGCAAAGCCGTGCCTGTCTTGTAGTTTTTCATAAGAATCTATTTAGTATATGTTTGATCATCTTTACGACAAAAATACAAATTAAACTGATAACACACAAAAACAATTTCAGATTCGATAGTGCGATTTTGGTCAAAATGTCGGTTTTTGCACATACTTTCGTTTGGTGTGCCGTTTGCTAATTATTTTTAAAATATTGATAATAAGGAGAAATTATTTGGAATTTTAACATTTCATTCTTATCTTTGCAATACCCAAAATCAAACCGACATCATGAAATTCAGAAATATAGCATGCGCTGCCATGATAATGGCATGTGCTTTCAACATATCAGCAAAAACTCCCCATAACGTCTCCAAAGCCCATCAGGAAGCGCATCGCGCACAGTTGGCGGCTAATAAATCAAGAATTGACAAGAGCGTAATTTCCGACTTTATCCGCGAGGATATCCTCGTTCATGAGAACCATAAGAATTCAATCTCACAGGAGTCTTCCGCGATGATAGCTGACTTGCTTGATGAAGCTCGCACTCATATCGGGAAACGCTATGTGCATGGTTCTAAAGGTCCGAATACTTTTGATTGCAGCGGATTTTCAAGCTACGTGTTTAAGCAGTTCGGCTATAACCTCAGCCCAAGTTCCAGAACTCAATATACTCAAGGTGTTGCGGTTGATCGTCACGATTTGCGTTCCGGTGACCTTGTTTTCTTCACAAGCCGTAGTTCCGGTAAAAATGTAGGACATGTCGGAATCGTAGTCTCCGCTGATAACGAGAAGGGTACCTTCAAGTTTATTCATGCAAGTGTCAGAGGGGTTAAAATCAGCGATTTCGAGGGTTATTACGTTCCTCGGTATATTGGCGCTCGCCGTGTAATTTCTGAATAAATTTAACTTATTGAACAATCATATACCTTATTTATTTTTTAAAGTCCTGAGCCCATGGTTCAGGACTTTTTTATATCTTTGCATCCGGTCTCATCCGTGTATCAGTCGGATCTATTTTCATTGCACTTTACCTTAATCACTACTATTAATACTTATGAAAATCAATTTTCTCGTAACACTTTTGTTGTCAGTATCCCCCGCATTATCTTTGGCTGATGTAATTCTAAGCGGACCCGGGGATATGCATATTTTTAAAAATCAACTCCCCTCGGAAGTCGATACTCATGAAATTTGTATCGGAGAAAGGAAATTCGATCCTTCACGCGACAGGCTTGCCATCTATGGGAATAGCTCGGTTGTTATTGCTGACGGTTGGATTGCACCGTTGAAAATTTATAATAAAGAGAATTGTCAGGGAGAGGAGATGATTCTGGATTATGATCGTTATTATCGTTCGGAACTGCAGGGTGATAAATCTCTACTTCCGGAATCTTCCTTGGGGGAATTTGACAACTCGGTGAGGTCGTTCATCCTTAAAAAAGGATTCTCATGCACTATGGCAAATAATCCTGATGGTACCGGCTATTCGCGTGTCTTTATTGCTGATAATGAGGATCTTGTGGTAAATTCGATGCCTGAGGGTTTATGCTTTGTATCATTTATCCGTGTCTGCCGTCATGATTGGATAGGGAAGAAGGGTATATCCGGAGGTGATAACATCCCTGTCCAGACACGGTCTTCCTGGTTTTATACCTGGGGTGCGGACGCTGTGAGCTCGATGGATTGTGAGTTTGTGCCGATGCGTCACAATCAATGGTGGGATTCATGGGAAAATATAGGTTCCCGTGTCAATACATCTGCCGTTTTAGGCTTTAACGAACCGGATCATGCCGACCAATCTGATTTAGGGGTCGACGTGGCAATCGGGATGTGGCCTGAGATGATGAAATCAGGTCTGCGTATAGGATCACCGGCTCCGGACAGTGTCAATAAACGTTGGCTCAGCGACTTTCTGGCACAAGCAGATTCTTTGAATTATCGTGTGGATTTTGTCGCCACTCACATGTATTGGAATTCTCAGGATCCTTATAAATTGGCAGATCAAATAGCCAATCTTTGTAAAAATACATACGGGGGACGTCCGATGTGGATAACGGAATGGAACAACGGAGCGAATTGGACCAACGAGTGGTGGCCCGACATGGAAGGGCCGCGCAGGGATGCTGAGTTTAATATAATTTATGATGAAAAGGGAAATACCACCAATGTGACGCGCCCTCACACTGAGGCTAACTCTGCCGTGCATAAGGAGTGGCTTGAGAAAGCACTTGATGCTTTCGATAAATGTGATTGGCTTGAGCGGCACGCCTTCTATAATTGGGTTGAAGATGCCCGTTCGGTAGTAATCGAAGATAAGCTTACTCCAGCAGGAAAGGTATTTGCGGAATATGATTCACGTCCTGCATTTAACCGTGCCACGGAATATATCCACACTTGGAAAATAGCTCCTCCGTTGATCACTAAAATCCGTTTCAGCAATAATCGTGTCAGAATAGATTTCTATGACAACAACGGTGAGACTGGGAAAGGATATTACATCGAGCGTCGCGTAAATAAAGGGAAGTGGGAGCGTATAGATTTTGTGTCCGAAGCAGATTTCAGACATGGCACTTATTGCTATTATCGTGATTTTGATTATAAAGAGGGGTTCTGTGAATATCGTCTCGTCGGGCTCTCATATCTTGATTCAGAATCAATCAAATCCCGCGTGGTTGGAATAAATGTCACTACGAATGGAGTTGGCAATGTTTCTGACAACAGGGAAAGATATATTTATCACTCGAAGGGTAATATTATTATCGAGGCAGATGCGCCCGGAGCAGAAAATATCTATAGCGTGGATGGCAGATTTATAAAGAGAGTGGAATATGACGAAGGAACGACATCTTTCAGTATCGGACATGGTGTTTACCTAATGGGAGGACAGAAACTCATCCTGTAACTCCCCGTTTCGCCTGCACATTCCGTCTGATGGAAAAGTGTGCGGTGTTTCCGGTCGGCTAAATTAATTCCTGCAGTATATGAGTCGGAGTCTAAACCCCGACAGGTGGAGTGAGATATATCCACCTGTCGGGGCTCATTATTCATCGTGATCTCCTCAGTGGGGGTACTCTCGTTCTCTCATCATCCTGAGATTCGGTCTATTCCGTAGTTATCTTATATTCGACATCAAAATTGTCGAGAACAGACAGCAGATCCTTAGTCAGGGATATCTTACGTCGGCTATGCACCTTTATTGACTGTCTTGCTTCAAGATCATAGAATTCAAGATATAGATCCCCCGGCCTTTCATCGCCTCCGATAAATTTTTCCAATTCCTTATATAGAGCACTCTCTTTTGAATCGTAAGGGAGCACAAGGGTGATGGCATTGGCGATTTTGCCGCGACACTCATCAAGATTCTGAATCTCTACGATATTCATATCAGTGCGGGTGGGATTATAACGACTTTGCTCAAACCGGATATGCACTCTGACCGCCTCCCCGGGTGTGAATCTTCTCAAAAGTGACTCATAGTCCCTGAAAAATCTCAGGGTGGCTCTCCCCTTGAAATCCTCAATCTCCACTACTCCGTATGTAGATCCACGCCGTGTTGTACGTGTACTTGTAGACGTCACTATCCCCCCGATGGAAATATCGGCACCGGGTGTCTGGCTATCTTCAAATGTATCGCATGGTGTGTTGCATCCATATTTTATCTCCATATAATAAGGATCAAGAGGGTGAGCCGATAGATAGATGGTCACCATCTTTTTCTCCTCCTCACATCGTTTGAGTAAACTCCATGGCTCTGTCTTGGGAAATACAGGTTTATCTGTCTCTATCGGTTCGAGATCTCCAAATAGGCTTGCCTGCAGGGAATTGCGGTCATTCTGAACCATCTGACCGTACTTTACCAACAGATCAGAAAAGGTTGTATCACCCACAGGCTCTACGAAAGCTTCGCGTGGAACATTGAATGTGTCGAAAGCACCTGCCAATGCCAGATTCTCTATCGCGGCACGGTTGCAGCTTCCGAGATTAACCCGCTCCACAAGGTTATAGATATCCGTGTAAGGACCATTCTTTTCGCGTTCGGTTATGATAGCCGACACTGCATTCGACCCTACACCCTTCACCGCCTCCAGACCGAAGCGAATCGCACCCTTCTTGTTCACACCGAATTTTTGCACCGATTCGTTGATATCCGGTCCTTTAACCTCGATACCCATCCGTAGGCATTCCTCCATGATTTTCTTCAATTTGTCGCTCGAGGTAAGGTTGCGGCTCAAGACTCCCGCCATATATTCAGCAGGATAATTTGCTTTCAGATATGCTGTCTGGTAAGCTACCCAGCTATAGCATGTGGCATGACTCTTATTGAATGCGTATGATGCAAATTTTTCCCAGTCTGCCCATATCTTTTCCAGCACTTTCTCCTTATGTCCGTTGCTCTTGCCACCTTCGATAAACTTTACCTTCAGTGCGGCCATCTTGTCGATGAGCTTCTTACCCATTGCCTTTCGGAGCATATCGCTCTCTCCGCGCGTGAAGTTGGCGAGAAGTCGGGAAAGAAGCATGACTTGCTCCTGATAGACCGTGATTCCATAAGTCTCTTCAAGGTATTGTTTCATCACCGGTATGTCGTATTCAATCGGCTCTTCCCCATGTTTCCGTTTGATAAAAGAGGGGATATAGTCCATCGGTCCCGGACGGTAAAGGGCGTTCATGGCGATGAGATCCTCAAACTTGGAGGGCTGAAGCTGGCGCAAGGAATTCTGCATACCCGGAGATTCAAACTGGAATGTAGAGGTGGTGGCGCCATCGCAATATAACTTGAAAGTGGCCGGATCATCAAGTGGAATATTCTCGATGTCAAGATCAATGCCCCTCGTGTGTTTGATATTCGCAAGGGCTTCCTTGATAATCGAGAGAGTCTTGAGCCCAAGGAAGTCCATCTTGATAAGTCCTGTATCCTCGATGACGCTACCTTCATATTGGGTCGATATAACTTTCGAACCATCGGCATCCGTAGCCATGGAGACCGGTACCCAATCCGTTATATCATCCCTGGATATGATGACGCCGCAGGCATGAATGCCGGTTCCGCGGACATTCCCTTCAAGTTGTTCGGCATATTTCATTGTTTCGCGGACATCCGGGTTGGGATTGCGTGTTTCCGCCTCAAATTCTTTAACGTATTTAAGACAGTTCTTGAAATTTATTTTGGGCGCCTTCCCATCGACCTCAGGCATTCTGTCCGGCACGAGTTTTGCAAGACGGTTGGTCTCCGCCACGGAAAGCCCCATAACTTTTCCTACATCCTTTATCGCCATCTTGGTAGCCATGGTCTGATATGTGATTATATGCGCCACCTTTTCCGCGCCATATTTATCGGTCACATATTTCAAAACCTCGTATCGTCCGTCGTCATCGAAATCCACATCGATATCAGGGAGCGATATTCGGTCGGGATTCAGGAATCTTTCGAAAAGGAGATCATACTTGATAGGGTCGATCTGGGTAATTCCAAGACAATAAGCCGCTGCACTTCCCGCAGCGCTCCCGCGTCCCGGACCGACACTGACTCCGAGTTCTTTACGTCCCTTGTTGATGAAGTCCTGCACGATAAGGAAATACCCCGGGAACCCCATCGTTTTCATTATGTAGAGTTCAAATTTCAATCGCTCTGCCACCTCGGGACTCAACGGGTCGCCATATCTCTCCCTGGCACCCTCCATAGTCAATTTCTCAAGATAGTCAGCTTCAAATTTTATACGGTAGAGCTTGTCATATCCTCCGAGACGCTTGATTTTCTTCTCACCCTCTTCAGGTGTCAAAACAACATTCCCGTTTTCATCGCGGGTAAATTCTTCATACAACTCCTGTTCCGTAATCCGGTTACGATATTCCTCCTCTGTGCCGAAGTCTGCCGGAATCTCGAAGTTCGGCATGATGGGGTCGTGATTGATGGAATAAAACTCCACCTTATCGAGTATCTCGTTGGTATTATCGATTGCTTCAGGTATATCGGTGAAGATCGCGCGCATTTCATCTTCACTTTTGAGCCATTCCTGCTTTGTGTAGTGCATGCGTGGCTCATAAAAGTTCTTCTGCATCGAGACGCATATCAGTCTGTCGTGTGCCTCTCCATCTTCCTCATTGGTGAAATGGGTGTCGTTTGTGGCCACCACTTTAATCCCATGCTTATGCGCCATATCGCATAGGAAACTGTTGACTTTCTTCTGTTCCGGATAGACATCACGGTTAGCGTTCTCCTTAAAAGTTTCATGTCGCTGAAGCTCAAGGTAATAATCCTCCCCGAAAATTTCTTTATACCATAATATCCTTCTCTCAGCCTCTTCCAGATCACCGTGCAATACGAACTGAGGCACTTCTCCTCCGAGACATGCCGAGCAAACGATCAATCCCTCATGATACGTTGCCAGATCATCATGATCGGTACGCGGTTTATAATAGAAGCCGTCGGTCCATGCGCGACTCACCAATTTCACTAAATTGTGATATCCTTTGTTATTCTTGGCCAGAACGATGAGATGGTACCCGTTGTCACTCTTATCTTTCTTTTCTTCCTTGCTCCCTTTTGCCACATACATCTCACATCCGATAATAGGTTTGAGCTTCCGGTCATCGGGTAAATCTTTATTTTTCTTCGATACATAATTGGTAAATTCCTTGATTCCGAACATATTGCCATGGTCGGTAAGAGCCAGCCCGCGCATACCGAGCTGTATAGCCTTGTCAACAAGAGATGTCACTGACGCTTTCCCATCGAGAAGACTATATTGAGAGTGAACGTGAAGATGAGTGAACATTGAAGAAATATGGTGTGGATTATAAATTTTAATATGGATAATTTTTTTTCATCATTCGTTCGGGAATACGGGGAACTTATGATGAAATAATCAGAGGATTGTCAATGCAAATTTAATGAAAAATCAGTTTATTTTCTAATAAAAACCGGTCGGTGTTAACAACTTTTATAATTGTTTGAATTTTTCATAACTTCTTTTTTATAAATAGCGCGGTAATCATTATCTTTGCAGATGAAAGTGAGGTAGGAGAGTATTATCGCCTGACGTTATTCATTTCATATCCTTTTTATTCCTCGCTTTACTCTTATGGATTCTTCAGAGCATCATTGAATCCCGGGATTAACGAAAAAATCAGATGAGTTTGATAGTTGATTATAAGAAAGTGGAAGTCACCCGCGCTGAGAAGATGGTTCTCCGTGATGTTGATTTTACCCTTAATGAAGGGGAGTTTTGTTATCTTGTAGGACGAGTCGGGAGCGGCAAGTCCTCTCTGATGAAAACGATGTATGCGGATGTGCCTGTCGCGCACGCTCAGAAGGCGGAAGTCTTAGACTTTGATGTCGCTCATATTAAAAGATCACGAATCCCTTTTCTAAGACGTAATATAGGTATAGTCTTTCAGGATTTTCAATTGCTCCAGGATCGCAGTGTCAGTGCGAATCTGCGTTTCGTGCTTCAGGCAACCGGATGGCACGGCAAACACGAGATAGAGACAAGAGTAGAGGAGGTGCTCAAGAGTGTGGGAATGGCCAATAAAAGCTATAAGATGCCACATGAACTCAGCGGAGGAGAGCAGCAAAGGGTTGTTATAGCTAGGGCGCTCCTCAATAAGCCGAAGCTGATTCTGGCAGATGAACCGACCGGTAATCTTGATCCGACCACAGGATATCAGATTGTTTCCCTTCTTCATTCTTTAGTGGAAAAAGGACATTCCGTATTGATGGCTACCCATAATCTTCAGTTGTGTGAAGACTTCCCCGCGAGAATCGTCAGATGTGCCGATAAATCGTTACGTGAAGACTGATGATGTTTTTTAAATAAAAATTTTTTTCTCTTGCGGTTTATGATTATCTTTGCCCTGTAATTCCACAGGGTGACAGTTCCTCTTGACAAGGGGTTACAAATTATTTCTAATACCGGAATTTACTATACACCTACATATATTTACAATCTGTAGTAATTATGGCAGATAATAAAGAAAAATTGTTTGACATGTTCGAACCCGTCTCTACAGAAGATTGGGTAGCGAAAATCAATGTCGACCTCAAAGGCGCCGATTTTAATAAGAAACTCGTGTGGCGCACTAACGAGGGGTTTAATGTTCAACCCTTCTATCGCCGTGAGGATCTCGAAGGTCTTCCGACATTGGGGAGTGTCCCCGGTCAGTTCCCTTACGTACGTGGTACGCGTGACAACAATGACTGGCTAATCCGTCAGGCTGTTGTCGGTGATACCCCTGAGGCTGTCAATGCCGAGGCTCATCACATCCTTGACCGTGGCGTTGAATCCCTGGGTATCTGTATCTGTGGCTCAGCTTCTCCGGAAGATTTACGCGAAATGCTCAAGGGTATTGATCTTGCAAAGGTCGAAGTCAATGTTTCCTGCTGTCCTGGTAAGGCAGAGGAAGTTGCCAAAGTGCTCGTAGCGTTGGTTAAGGAAGCCGGAGCTGAATCGACATTCCGTGGCTCTGTGGAATTTAATCCGTTCAAACGACTCTTGCGTCACGGCCTTCAGTTCCCCAAGGATATCGTAGAGACTTCAAAAGCAATCTATGAAATCGTAAAGGATATCAAGGGTATCCGTTGCTTCATGGTTGATAGCGCCATGCTTAATAATGCCGGTGCATATATCACTCAGGAACTTGGGTATGCACTCGCATGGGGTGCGGAATGGATGACACTTCTTACTGCCGCAGGTATGCCCGCCAAGGAAGTTGCCGATAGAATTAAATTCAACATGGGTATTTCATCCAACTATTTCATGGAGTTGGCAAAATTCCGCGCCGGCCGTATGTTGTGGGCTGAAATACTCAAGGCTTACGGTGTGCCGGAAGAAGATTGCAAGATGTTTGTTCATGCAGTTACAAGCCGTTTCAACATGACTATCTATGATGCTCATGTGAATCTTCTTCGTTCGATGACCGAAACTATGAGTGCGGCGCTTGCCGGTGTTGATTCTATCGAAACTCTGCCGTTTGATCTCGCTTACACTCGTCCCGATGAGTTCAGTGAGCGTATCGCCCGCAATCAGCAGCTCCTTCTCCGCGAGGAATCACACCTCGATAAGGTGGTTGACCCTGCCGGAGGTTCTTATTATATTGAAAATCTCACTACCTCAATCGCCACCCGCGCTTGGGAAATCTTCAATGAAGTCGAAGATAAGGGTGGATTCCTTGAAATGCTTGGTAAAGGTGAAATTCAAGGTCTTGTTAACGAAAGCGGTGTGAAACGTCATCTTGACGTTGCCCGTCGTAAAGAGATTCTTCTTGGCACCAATCAATATCCTAATTTCAATGAGTTCGCACTTGAAAAGGTTGAAAAAGGTGAATGCGCATGCAAATGCGGATGTGCCATGGATGCTCCGGAGGATGGTGCCGTCCAGTCACTCAATTTTGATCGCGCTGCAAGCCAATTCGAGCAGCTGAGACTTGACACTGAGCGTAGCTCTGTCCGTCCTAAAGTCTTTATGCTTACCATCGGTAATCTTGCCATGCGTCTTGCCCGTGCTCAGTTCTCATCCAACTTCTTCGGATGCGCCGGATATCAGATTATCGATAACATCGGTTTCGATACTGTTAAGGAGGGTGTTGACGCAGCAATGGAGGCGGGTGCCGATGTTGTTGTGCTCTGTTCAAGTGATGATGAATATGCCGCTTATGCTCCTGAGGCATTTGAACTCATCGGAGATAAGGCTATGTTTGTTGTCGCCGGTGCTCCCGCTTGCATGGATGAACTTAAGGAGAAAGGTATTGAGCACTTCATTCATGTACGTGTAAACGTGCTCGAAACTCTCATTGGTTTTAACGCTAAATTATTGAAGTGATGCGACCGAATTTTAAAGATATAGATATTAAGAAAGTGGTCGCCCCCGCCACCCCCGTAAATGTGGGAAAAGGGGAGGAATGGCTTACAGCAGAGCTTATTCCTGTCAAACACGTATATACTCAGGCTGATCTTGAGAATATGGAGCACCTCGATTTCGTGTCAGGTCTTCCTCCGTTCCTTCGTGGTCCATACAGCGCAATGTATCCTTTGCGTCCCTGGACCATCCGTCAGTATGCTGGTTTCTCTACCGCTGCTGAGTCCAACGCCTTCTATCGCAGAAATCTCGCGTCAGGTCAGAAAGGTCTGTCCGTAGCTTTTGACCTTCCTACTCACCGTGGTTACGATGCGGATCACGAGCGCGTGGTCGGAGACGTAGGTAAAGCCGGTGTGTCTATTTGCTCTGTAGAGGATATGAAGGTACTCTTCGATGGAATTCCTCTCAACAAAATGTCTGTTTCCATGACAATGAACGGAGCCGTGCTTCCGGTGCTTGCTTTCTATATCAATGCAGGTCTTGAGCAGGGTGCGAGTCTCGAAGAAATGGCAGGTACTATCCAGAATGATATCCTCAAGGAATTCATGGTGAGAAATACCTACATTTATCCGCCGGCATTCTCAATGAAAATTATTGCCGATATCTTTGAATATACTTCAAAGAACATGCCTAA
>CAZFUF010000043.1:0-11127 GCA_964521885.1 uncultured Sangeribacter sp.
CAGACAGTATCTGACCAATATATTCGTCATCATATTCTGGAAAACTATTGTTGAAGAACAATGTTCCATCATCTGATTCACATATATATCGCCTGATTATATTTCTTATTTTCTCTTTCTTTACTTCCATTTTACTCGGTTATTTTTGCAAATATTTGAAATGGGAACCATCTCCTAATGCTTTTATACATTCAAAATACCTGACATTTTCAATGCTATCCATCGTTTTTTGTTATGGAAAAACTACGATTTTTTTCTTTTAGTAATCCAATATAATTCCAAACCAGAAGGTTTGACCTTGTGACTAAAGTTTGAGGACATTCATGAAATACGTCAGTTCGGGATAAGTTTCTCCTAAAACAATGTCAATTGAGTCGTTCTTTCCACATGTACCAGCAATGCCTTCGGCTTGTTCTCAAAGAACGAGTATGCCGTGAGCGCGGAGCAGGCATTCATGATGAAGTTGTGTATTGAGCGGTGCCTTGAATGCACGATGTTCGCCATGTTCTTCAGTAGGTCGTTGATGCACTCGATGATGTACCTCTTACTGAGCATGAGCCTGTTCTTCATGTTGGATTTAAATCCGTGTACAAGATGTATTCCCCTGTCGAAGAGTTCCTCGATAAGTTCCTGTTTGATATATCCCTTGTCTGCGAAGACCTTGCCGTAAAGTTCCTTGGCGAAGACGGTCCACACCCGTTTGTCCCTGTCATCGACGTTCGCTCCCGTGAGACAGAAGGTTATGATTGTTGCACAGCAGGTGCAGCTTGGCCGTGACACCATCCCATCGTTCCCTTTCCGTCCCTGGCCACGCCCCTGAAGACCTTGTTGGCGTAGCTCCTGAGGTTGTGGCACACGGGTATCATCGTGGAATCGACGAAACTGATGCCGCTGCACTTGCCGAAGCCGCGGAGTTTCATGAAGAGCATCAGATGGAAGCCGACTATGGAAATCGGTATGCAGAAGATTATCACTACTGTCGGTAATGTCGTGTCTGGCTCCGCCCGTTCAAAAGAAACCCTGGAATGGTTGAGCAATGACATCTTCGGCAAGGTAGTACAGCTGAAAAAAGGTGTGACCATTGACAGAGACCGTACCTCCATCAACCTCAACGAGAATATGGATAGTCTTGTACCTGCAAGCAAGATTTCTGATATGCCGACAGGCTGGATTTGCGGTCAGGTGGCTCGTGACTTCCAAAAGACCAAGACAGGTAGAGGCGGAAGTATGAACATACAGGAGGCAGAAGAGTTCAAGACAAGCAAATTCTTCTGCAAGACAAACCTTGATATTGAGGCTATCAAGAAAGAGGAAGCCCAATACGACAAGTGTCCCCTCCCTATCTTCTATGATTTCGGTTCACCGGAAGAACGTGAACAGATTCTGTATAAAAACTTTGTTTCCGTTACTCAGGATGTCAAGAATATGATTGAAACAGTTTTGGGAAAGAAGGACGGGAAATGATACGACACAGATGATGATTCCAGTAGTGTTATTCTTCTGTGGAGCATGTAGAGCAGTTAATGCATCCTCACAGCAGAATTTGCATAACCTCATGAAACTGCCACCCTTTGAACGTGCAGTTACACTTATCAAATATTACGAACAGTGGCACACTCGTAAGGACTACCCATATATAGGTTATGGTCATAGAATACAACCAGAAGAGAATTTAACATACCCAATAACAGAACATCAGGCGGATTCTATCTTGCGTAGCAATCTGCGCAAGAACTGTGTCCTATTCCGAAAATATGGTGCTGACAGTTTGCTCTTGGGATGTGTAAGCTATAACTGCGGCTGTGCATCTTTGCTTGGCAATAAAAATAAGCCCCAAAGTATATTGCTTACGAAACTCGATGCAGGCAATCGCAACATCCTTGTTGACCTGTTAGACTTTTGCCACTACAAAGGTAAAAGGCATCCCTATATCCTTCGACGTCGCTGGATGGAATATCTCTTGCTATTCGAACATTAAGTTTGTCATTTTCCCAAACAAAAAACTGAGCATAATTAGGGATTGTCGTTTAATACAAAGATATTAATATCAATTGGTTATGGCACATCATCTGAGGTTGCCCTCGTCAGTCATTTTTCAGTGTCCTATCGTTTTTTTGAGGTATTTTGTTGTATCCAGGACACAGTTATCCCTATCAACAGTTAAAATATTAGCGCAAGATATAGCTATGCAACCTGGCTGAGTTCTGCTTCTGCAATTCTCTTGGCCAAGCATACGGCATTTGCCGTGTGGATACCACAGAAGATTATCAGGATTCCCGTCTTCTTGATCCTTCCGTTTATTCGTTTGAGTCCGTAGTGCTCCTTCTGTGTACCGAAGGATCCTTCCATTGCTGTGGCTCGCACTCGGGCAAGTTCTTTCTTTACCATGCTGACAGAGGCTGCCGCTTCTCGTTTTCTGCCGTTCTGCGAGAATGACGTCTCGATACCTCGCTCACTACAGAACGAGCGGTTGTCATTGCCAGAGTAACTGCAGTCTCCAGCTACTTTTTTGATCTTCTTACCGAAAAACTTCTCTGCCAGTTTCACGCAGTGCTCCAGACGGGTCCCCTCATTGAAAGCATTGAAGGAGAGCTTCTCTATGAAGAAGATTCCGTCTATCTGTATGTTGTTGCATTTTGCTCCAAACTCCCCTTCTTTATCTCCTTGCCTCTCACGATAGGACGCACATATGGCTTGCTGATACTGACAATGCGGTTAGGGATGCTCTCCTTGGCATTGCCACTCTTGTGATGGTTTCGTTGCTGACGGCATATCTTCGTTACTATCTCAATTTCTGCAATTTGCTTGTCAGAAAACAGCCCGGCACTAGGATGTTCCCTTTCGAGACGTCTTAGTTCAGCAAGTATCTTTCCCAACAGGTCCAGTAGACGACGGATTATCTTTCGGGTGCGTTTCTGCGTATGGCGGCGCTGCTTGACATAGGCCATGTTGTCGCGGGCCACGTCCAGGTACTTTGTCCTCATGCGATGAATCCCAAGTTCCCTGCTTGCCTCGCACATTATAGGATATACCTTTTCTATACATTCCCACAGCAGCTTGGCATCGGTGGGGTAACGCATCGCGCTTTCGTAACAGGTGGCATCGGTGTAGAGGGTGTCAAGGTCCTTCATGTATGGCTTCCAGAATTCTGCCAAGGCTTCCTGCTGATGCTGTATCTTCAGGCGCTTAGACAGATCAAGTGCGATATCGTCTATCAACTTGTAGTTGGTCAGAGGATTCTTTGTGCTGATTCGAATACCACAGAATATCTGGTAGTGGATGTTGGCATTGAGCTGCTCCATGAGCTTGGGAGCAGACAGTCCGGTATATGACTTGAGGATCATGAGAGCCACCCTGCCTTCTGGACAGAAGTAGGGCTTGCGACCGACTTTCCTGCGTGGATGTGGTTCTATCAAACCAAATCTGATTGCCATCTCACGAAGCGGAAGGATGGAATGAATGCGTCCAATTTCGCTCTTTTTGAACGATTCTTCATATTCTTTGTAAAAATCGTACTCTGTGAACGCAAAACTTTGGGTTATTTGAGAAATTTGTTGTACCTTTGCCATAACGATGAATTTTCGTTTCCCCCAAGACAGGCCGTGCAAAGCAGTTAGGGGGATTTTTTGTCATCTAATGCAAAGATACTAAAAATATACTACATTAACAATCAGTCGATTAGATTTGTTTTGACTATTTTGTGACACTCACTAATTATAACATAGCTAACCCCATTGGCATTAATATCGCCAAAAATATAAAGGGTAAATATTGTAGCCCTTTATCATCGTCTATTGGAACGGTGAAATTTGTTTTCGTTTTTAGGTGTTACTTTTAATACTTGTTAGTTGAATATAATTAGCGAATACTTAATTTGTCCGATTGGACGATGATTGATAAAGTTGACATATTGTATGAAGGTCATTGCGGCTATTTTCCCGATTATTCGGATGAAAAGTCCGCAGGTCTGTTTTTCATAGTTTCGTATCATCATGAAATTGGCGTTGAGTTGGGAGGAAACAGTTTCAAAGCGTTTTCGTGAATATTTGTAGACCCAGAATGGAGGTCTCCATTTCTTCTGATTCAGCCGATAGGCCCCCTGAGAAGTATTGACAGTCTCAAAAAAAATCTTATTCAGAATCGCTAAGCTATATGCCTATCCCCACGAAATGGCTACTGGTCAGTATTATCCCTGAATCTTTTGCATCACTACCTGAACATCAATAAGAATCATCCAACTCAGTATGAACCGAATAATAGATACATATATTATTTTCAATTTAAATGAGCCGTGCCATTCAGTGTAATAAATTACAATATAAATTCAGTCTTTGCTACTGTCGTGGACTTACAAGACATTAACCAATTTTTGTATGGAATTCATGATATCAATCATTTTGCATGAGACATTTGTATAGTTTATCTTTTGGTCATGATAGTCCATGATTGCGCCACACAGCAACTCTTTTAAATCCTCAAAGGCTATGTTCTGCTCAAATCTTGTAAAATCATACATCGCATGATTTACAGCAATACTGATGTCGCACCATACCAAATATACAAGATCCAGTTCCTTACGTATGTCAAACTTTGAGTCATTTTTATTCTCAAGGTCTGTCAGTTTGGTAATGTCATGTGTAAAATCAGCATATTCTTCATTGAGCATTTTCATGAACTTCCTTATGAACTCCTGACGCTCCTCGTTAGGCGTAAGAGAGAAAGCATCAGGGAAACTGCTCAAGCAAACACTTATACATGATAATTTGTTCTGATGAGCCGACGATTCCATGTCCTTCACAAGCTGTTTGTATTTCAGCTTGACATCATCTGCAGCAAGCTTACAATTCTTGGCGCTTTCATTATTTGTCCGATAGTTAACCAACGCCTGTATCAACGTGAAGAATGTAAGCACACAGCATATTATACTCAGCCAATAGCCTGTCCACTGGCTATATTTATCGATGATGAGATTTATCTCCATCTGATATTTGGACTCACGCTCAATAACATACTTGGTCAGCTTTTTAAGCTGCCACACCTCCTGCTTCAGTTCGACGGTATCCAGCGAACAGCTGAGGCTGTCAAGAGAATCAATTTGGGACATCAATTCTTTATCGAACACAAGGCCGTGCTTATTGAAAACTTCATCTGTAGTGACATGGCGAATGAAGCTACTTACACACCAAAATAGGAATATAAAGAGTCCGAAACACACCACTATTCCCAACGTACTTATGCAACTAGAGGAACAGCATCCCTCTTTTTTCTCATTCACTTTCATTTCCTTTATCTTCATATTTTTTATTCAGAAAATGATATAGATTATAGAAGTTGGAAACCTTGTTCTTCTGGCGGGAATCCATGTTTTTAGCGTCTGTGCAAGGCAGGAGCCGTCCGACGATACAATTATTCTTATATAGGTTATATTTCTGCCGCTGTTTTTTCAGAACTTCCTCCGATGCACCCCATCCCTTGATTTCATTGATGTTATATCCTTTTTGAAAGGCGTTCAGGATAATCTCGTCGTGAGTCAGCAGAATCAGCTGTAGGGAAATTCTCGGGCATACCTTATCATTATAGACCTCGTAGATGCTGTGTACGAACTGCTGTAGATGTATGCTGTTATCAAAGTCGTTGGCATTGAAAACATCATCGATGGCAATTGGAATAATACACCTGTTCTTCTGCATATACCAGAAAGCCAGTGATATCTTCAAGGCTATCACATAAAGCTTGAACCTGAAAGAGTTCAAATACCATGCGGGAGTAGTGGAGAAAACATCCCTCTCCTTATTAACTTCTATAGAAACCTTGATTTCATTGTTTAGCCGGAATGTCTCATTTTCATTAGAAAAATATCCAAGGCACTCCTCTATAAAGCTGCCGTATTGAGCCACGAAACCCGTGACTAGGCCACGAAAGGTCATGTCAAGATTCTCTATTATTGTTCTCAGCTCAGAGGCCAGTTTCTCATTCTTCGCGATGTTCACCTCACGCTGCTTTTGGTTTGAAAGCACGAGGGTCTTGACCCGCTTCAGTGCCTCACTCTGCTGGTCGGTAAACAGGGCAAAGGCATCTGTTGGTTTCTCGCAGCGAAGAGCCATATTAAGCAGGGTATACATCAGCCTCAGTTTTTCCGCAAGTTCCTGAATACCTGAATCCAATTCAGGCTTATCTGTCCAGCAGACATTCCTCTGCAAGGTACTCCACTCGCTTTCGAAAAGCATTTGTGTCTCTGAAGTATTCTCCTTACGAAACTGTGGCTTCTGTATCTCCTCTAGAATAGGATTGGCACCATTATCATGATTTATGTATTTCTCGCAAAGGCCAATAGCCGAGTCCCGATTCTTATAATAATAATTCATAAAGACGTGTATAACCCTTTCCACATCCTGAGGCTCAAGAAACATCTCCTCCTTACCCTCATTGTTTTCCAATGCCCTCAAGTCATTGATTTCTTTAGTGATTTCATTCACTATTGAGTTTAGCCTTTCACGTATCGTAAGCAAATCGGAATAGCCTAGCTGCTCAAAAAAGAAGTCACGCAAATCCTCATCCTCAAGCTGCCCTATCCTCAAGATGTCATAATCGGAGCAGAACATGGCAGGCAGACAGACTGCATTCAGTGCGTTCAGTTCATAGTCACCCTTGCTGGCCTGTGTCTCCACCGCCAAACGCACATCCTCGACCTTAATTGTCCGGTTGGCCTCATTTACTTTTCCGAATCCGTAGGTCAAATATTCGTGCTCCTTGCTCTTTGGAACAGTTTTAAGCTCAGCGTTACTTATCTTGTGGGCATAGTAGTACTCGATGGCATCGAAAATGGTGCTCTTTCCCGTGCCGTTCCTTCCGACGAGAAATGTGGAGCATGGCTCACCATTGCTCTCAAATAGCACTCCATAATTCTTCTGACTTTCTGGGTCAATCGAGAATGTCCGGAAATAGTGGAATTCTAGCCGCCTAAGGCGCAAGTCTCTAAAGCCTTCATCTGTATCGTTGCCAGTCAGAGGTACAGACACTTCCGTTATGTTCGAAGGTTCAATGTCCTCGCGCCTCATTTCACTAAACTGACTTTCATATTCAAAAATCCTGGAAAGAATCTTCAAATACAAATCCTCGTCTTTTTTCATGGCTGCTATCTCTCTGAATACTTGTTGGCACTCCCTATTCATTTTAGCTTGTAATGTTTTGTTTGAGAGCTTCAGATTTTATCATCCCCTTAATCTTATTCTCATACAACTTTCCTATTGTCGTTATGCCTGGTTGTATGAAGAAATTGGTACGTTTGTGGATAGTTATCCTTTGATTCGCGTCCTCTGACAGGATGCACATATCTATCATGTACTGCAAGACGTTATGGGGTTTACCAGTATCCTCCTCCTTCTTATAATGACTGTTGGTGAACATCAGCACTTCCTCATTATTCTTATCTATATCTATATATATATCGATGTTCGTGCTTTCTACTATCTGTTCCTTCTCATTGCCTATTTCTTTATATGCCTTTATAAGCAAATGCTGAAAATCACTCCTTTTTATCCATCCGAGCTTGACATGCTCGTTCCACTCAAGATACACCAACAACACAAAGCGTGCAAGATGACCCAGTAGCGGCTCTTCGTTCTCGCCGTGACGAAATACGCGAAGCCAGTGCTTACTCTTCTCGTCCAAAACATATTGCGGCACTATGCTTGCCTCGTCGATGCGCTGGTCGACCCAGCGATGCAGTGTGCCCTGCTCAAGTCTAATGTTCCCCCTCCTCTTACAGGTATCATCTATTGTCTTCCGAAGCGATTCGAACGTATATCCCATGCGCAACCTGTTGAAATCCTGAGTGACGGGATTGCTTGCCAGTACCTGTTTCTCGTAGAACACATCCTGATTATAAAACAACGCGCCCAAGGCCTCTTCCATATTTTGGGATTTTTCCATCATATAGTCATCTTGAATGCGTATCAACGTAACGATGCTCTCGTCCATATCTTTGCTGTTCTCAAATACGGTATAGTCGACATGCAGGTCTGTATTGGCACTGACATCTCCACATTCAGTCTTATTCATATAGAACGTACCCAACGTCTCGGCAACCTTACGGCAGAAATCCATATCGCCCAGCAGATAGTAAAGATCCTTCTCGGCGTCAATGCCTCTGAATTCAGCCTTAAGCCCCGCTTGGGCGAACAAATTCTCAAGACTGCCACACTGCTGAACGAAGGTACTGAATGAAATCAGATAGTTGGCCATTACCACAAGCGACTTCTTGCAGCGCCAGCGAGCAATGGTCAGATAATCCATTACATTGTCCGAATTGGTATCCGATGTCGTGATATAGCATCGGTCAAATATTTCCTTCCACAATGCCCTATAGCCTTCATTGGCATTGTCAAACAGATGCTCCAGCAGATAGTCGTCATCCCGAATAGGTAGCGGTGACATGCAAACCACCTTCACACAATCCAGCCTGTTATAGTCCTTCTTAGAATTGCTCGGGAATAGCCGCAACTTATTGAAGCTGCAACCGTATGTACAGTCAAGCAATATGTTGATGCTATAGTTCTCCACATGATCCACAATATACACCTCATTCTTCTTGGTATTAGGATAAATCGTCTCTGCAGCCTTTTTCCAGTCTTCTTCACTGATATGTTTGTCAAGTGCATAAGAAACAATGGGAAATTCTATCTCGAAAGTATTCTCCAACGAACGGATATCCTTGGAAAGACGTTTTGAGAAAAAGTGCGAGTAACCACGTCCAAAGCCTGCCTCCTTTACATTCTTGGCATCGATTTTCCCTATATGACATTCGAAGTTAGGACGTAGTTCTCCCGTGTCGATGGCGGACAGAAAACAAATTTTATTGACAGAATGCCCATGTATACCATAGATGTTTTCAAAGGCATACACCTCCTTGGCAACGCCTTTGGCGCTGCTTCCGTAGTATAAGGCATCATCCATCAGATAATATACCGCTCCCGTATTACGATCCTGCCGGCTTATAAAAGGCAAAGCATGTTCACTCACCACATCCGGCAATTCGTTCCTTTCTTTCTGACCATTGGCATTTTCTTGCTTTAAATTTCCTTCCTCGGGAAGAGACAAATCATCGAACATTCTGACTCCCTTTCTCCCCAATGACACAATTCTCTTCTTTTCTTCAATCGATTCTTTTATGAGAGCATTAAGTTTTTCTTTAAGTTCCTTCTTTGCTTCACGATAAAAAACCTCATAGGAATCTACTACTTCACTCGAGGCGCCTGTGCTCATTGATTATACATTATTACTTAAATTTTTGCAAAGATACAAACAATATTATAAAGAAAGAAGAGAACTTTTGTTTTTTATTTCCAATAACTAACATTTTGTTTTTTTTAACAACTCCTACATTCTGGGCGGTTTCCATAAGCAAGTGCAAAGTTACTTATTTATTTTAGAAATCATCTCTTTTGGTGTTTTAAATCCATTCTTTTTTCTTGGCATGTCGTTCAATATTCGATTCACATGCTCCACCCATGCCCTTGAAATCCCCTTGAAGTCAGCCTTCTTTGGTATATACTGCCTTATAAGCCCGTTGATGTTCTCAACGGCTCCTTTCTCCCATGATGAATATGGGTGCGTGAAGTAAAAGTATTCAGTTCCCTTGCAATGAGCTCGTGTGCCGCAAACTCCATTCCGTTGTCCGTGACTATCATCCTCACCGGCAGTCCCGTCTCCTTCAGCCTCCTGACAACGGCATTTGCCAATGGAAGGGCCTTCTTGCCTGTCTTGAGTTTCTCCATAATCAGAAAGCTGCTTTTCTTCTCGACAAGTGTCAGTATCACTCCCTTGCCGTCCTTTCCCACAATCGTGTCCATCTCCCAGTCTCCGACAGCCGCCCCATAGTCCTTGAAAGAACATTCGTCAATGGACACCCTGTTGGGAACAAGGGACTTGCCGGCCGCTCCGTTCTTTCTCAGCCTGCGTCCTCCACGGCGAAGATGCCTGTGGATACTGTCCTTGTAATGTGGCGGGCATGCCTTTATCCAGTTATAGATGGTTGACTTGGATACCTTAACCCCCTCCTCACTCCTCAGCCGTCCGGAAACCTGCTCGGGCGACCACTGTCCGGTGCGGATAAGCCCGAACACCCTTCCGCGGACGTGCGGGCTGATTGAGCGGTTGCCGGGAAGAGAGGACTTTCGCCTGAGGGTCTTGCGTTCCGCCACCTGTGCGCTGTACCGGCCTTTCGCGTCTGAATTGCGCTTGATCTCACGGAAAACCGTGCTCACAGACACTTTTATTGTCTCCGCGATGAAACTTAGTGTCATTTTCTTTTGCAGTAACACATTTATTGTGTACCTTTGCTCCGAGGTTAATTGTCTATACATATGCAATACAAAAGTAGTTAATTTCATGGATGGGAGCAAAAGTTCTCCTCCTTTTTTGTATTGCTTAAGGCTTCCGGCTATGATCTTTGGGGACTTCGTGACCCCAACCACAAGGCAATCCTCTGCGGTGTTTTTCATCGTTTCTTAACACCGAATATTTTGCACTTCTAATTGGAATGAGCAGATGATTATTGAAATTAAAAAGAAGCACACCAAAATAAGAGATAAATATGATTTATCGATTTTGGCTTTGTATGTCTTTATGGTTATTGGTTGCTTTTTTTCGGGATATAATTATATTTCTTCAAGACTATACGGAGAAGTCATAAGCGAAACAAATACTTTGTTTAGATTCCCTATCCTACTATTTAGAAAGGACACTATTACAAGCATAGTAACAGCTATGAATCTTTATTTAACATTATATGTTTTCCATGTTTGTACTTGCATTATTTATGTAATAAAGTGTATGTCCACTACAGAAAATTAACAAATAATATTATGCAAAAGTGTGTGAGATTTCCAGACCATATTTTCTTAGACCGAATAGAAGCCTTTGATGCATTGGCGGATTATCTCTCAACATTGCCCAATGACCGCAGAAAGTTGGTATTCATAGATGAGATGCCGTGGATTGACTCCCGCAGGTCTGACTTCGTGAGTGCGCTGGAAAATTTTTGGAATGGATGGGCAATTGGCCAATACAATATAGTGTTAGTCGCCACCGGCTCAGCTACCTCATGGATGACCGACAAACTGCTTA
>CAZFUF010000044.1:0-9543 GCA_964521885.1 uncultured Sangeribacter sp.
AGCATCTGACTACGGATCAGAAGGTTGCAGGTTTGAATCCTGCACGAATCACACAATAAAACATGGCTCGTTAGCTCAACTGAATAGAGCATCTGACTACGGATCAGAAGGTTGCAGGTTTGAATCCTGCACGAGTCACTTAGAGAATCCTGAAGCTTCAAGGATTCTCTTTTTATTTGCATCCACACTGTTCCCGATACTGAGCGGTCAGCAGATCGTACCGGTTGGCATAAGAGCCCGTATCATAAAAAGTGGTTGTTAATTTTAATGCAAAATGATTAAATTTGCCGAATGAAACAATAGCACCTATTACAATATAGAACGTCCATTGAAACATACATGTATTTTTAGTATAAAATATATTTAATCATGAAGTATAAATCGTTAATGATATGTGGTTTGGCGGCATCTGCTTTTGTCAGTATGAGTATTGGAACAATGGCTTCACGACGATTTGTTCCGGAACCGAGAACCGGAGTGCCCACGGATTCCATAATCTTGTCAGATCCGGCCGTGCTTGCCGAACCGTCAACGGCTACCTATTACATGACCGGGACAGGTGGCTTGCTCTGGAAAAGCCGTGACCTGAAGTTCTGGGACGGACCATTCGTAGTGACAGAGGTTGACACCACTTCCTGGATGGGAAGTGACCCTGCAATCTGGGCTGCCGAGCTGCATAAGTATTGCGACAAGTATTACTATTTTGCCACATTCACTAACGACGAAATTATCATTGAGGAGAATCAGGAAGGTAAAATTCCTCGCAGGGCCTCGCATATTCTTGTGAGTGATAACCCCGGGGGGCCTTATCGTCCTGTATCGGAAGCAGACTATCTTCCGGCTGACCGTCCTACACTTGACGGAACGTTCTGGGTTGATACTGACGGGAAACCGTACATGGTGTTCTGCGGGGAGTGGCTTCATAATCAGAACGGGACTATCGAGAAAATTGAACTCTCATCTGACTTGAGTCGCTCTGTCGGAGAGCCATCATTACTTTTCCGTGCCTCTGATTCACCATGGAGCCGCGAAATGATTGACGGAAAGGAACAGTTTAACCGTGTCACTGACGGACCGTGGCTCTTCCGTACCGGTACAGGTAAACTCGGAATGATCTGGACTTCGTGGGTTTTTGGCGACTACACGATGGGGGTGGCATATTCTGAGAGCGGTACACTTGACGGACCGTGGATCCAGGAGCAGGAACCCTTAACTCCTCCCAACTACGGACACGGCATGATCTTCAAGGATCTTGACGGGCGTATCATCCTTTCCGCCCACAGCCATTCGGAAGTCAACGGCCGCTATATTCGTCGTCCCAATTTCTGGGAAGTGGACATTTCCGGAGACAAGCTCCGTCTCCTCCACAAGCTCAGCAACTAATCCCGGTTTCCGCATAAATAGTTCGCAGGCATAACACCACAAAATTCCATAAGATTTATAAGGGATAAGAAAAAAATTTACAAATGTCGATAAGGAATTTTCCAATTAACATTGTTATATAGAAAAACGAAACCACTTATAAATTATGGAAACATCACGCTTAAATAATAAAAATTATAACGAAATCCCGGGCAATACATACAATTCCCTATTTTCACCGGGACTATCAACCATCACATATCGACCCTCAAAGAGTGTAGCAGAATACGGACAACTCAGAAGAGAGAGAAAACTTATCGGTAATCTCCCCGGGTTTAAACCGATCACAACAGATGCAATGAATGAAATATATTCATTCATCCTGACACAACAGGGACGCACAACGGATTTCACATATTGCGGAGTATGGATGTGGATTAACTATTTCCATTACGAATACTGTATTTATGCCGATACTCTGTTTATGAAAGGAGATGCGCCCGATGGCAAAGGGGAACCTGTGTTTTCTTGCCCGATAGGTAATCTTTCACTCAATGTATCACTCGATCTTATAAAGCGTTACTGTAAAAAGTATGGATTAGCACCGCGAATTTTCTGTAGCGACTATTACGCGGACATGATAAGCTGTGTTACTAAGGATTTCAGCGTATCAGAACTGAGAGACTGGGAAGAATATCTTTACGAAATAGACAAACTGTCGACATTCTCCGGAAAGAAACTCTCTAAAAAGCGTAACCATCTTAATTTTTTCAATTCAAATTACAGCGAGAGTGAGATAAAAGAGATAACTCCGGAAGATAAAGATGATTTAATTGAGTTTTGCAATAGATTTCATGAGAATCATGACACTGACGAGATGGCAAGCTATGAGACTCAAGCCACCATGGATTGCATCCGCAATCTTGAAAAATGTCATTGCAGCGGCTTAGTAATCAGATTCGGAGGGAAAGTCATAGGCTTCACTATGGGAGAAATAACCGGAGACACACTTATAGTCCATATCGAAAAAGGTGATATCGATTATCGGGGTGTATACCAGGCGCTATGCTCCAACTATTGCAGCATGGAGAAAAGGAGACATCCGGAATTAATTTATGTGAATCGTGAGGATGATTCCGGGAACGAGAATCTGCGAAAAAGTAAAATTTCATATTATCCGTGTGGTATGGTAAAAAAATTTATTGTAAATTTGTAAATTGATATTACAAAGTATAAACCCCAGAGAATATAGCCCATGAGTGATTCTCTTGTTATCATACCTACCTATAACGAGATAGAGAATATTTCCGCAATTATCGATGCCGTGATGGGATTGAAAGAGGAGTTTGATATTCTCGTCATTGACGATGCATCTCCTGATGGCACGGCGGAAGTGGTCAAACAGAAAGGGGAACAATATCCCGGTCGAGTATTTCTTGAACAACGGTCGGGAAAATTGGGACTCGGCACAGCCTATATTCATGGCTTTAAATGGGCCATTGAAAGAGACTATCTCTTTGTGATCGAAATGGATGCAGACTTTTCTCACAATCCTGAGGATCTGCCTAAACTTGTGGGTAAATGTCGTTCGCGCAACGCCGATGTGGCAATAGGAAGCCGATATATTTCAGGAGTGAATGTCGTGAATTGGCCTATGGGACGCGTATTGATGTCTTATTTTGCATCTGCCTACGTCAGATTCATCACTGGGATGAAATTACGCGATGCCACCGCCGGCTTCGTCTGCTATAGGAGAAGGGTGCTGGAAGATATCGACCTTGATAAGATTGAGTTCAAGGGTTATGCTTTTCAAATAGAGATGAAATATAAGGCATTCAAAAAGAAATATAAGATTGTGGAAGTGCCCATTATTTTCATCAACCGGCAGCTCGGGACATCCAAGATGAATACTTCGATTTTCGGAGAAGCGATGTTCGGCGTAATAAAATTACGTTTGCGAAGCATTTTTGGAATGCTCAAATAACATATTGAAGATTATTCTAATATTTTGACGTGTCCTAAATAAGCGTTACAAAAAATGCTTATTTAGGACACGTCATATTTCTTAAGGAATCTTCTGAACGATCAGTCTCCGCGATAATATTGCTGGAGATAACAACGAGCTATAAAATCGAAATTTTCCGAAACAAGTCTATTGTCATCGGACCCGGGGAAAGAAGCATCCGGAAGCCATTTGTTACGATGAATAAACTGCAGAAGATCGTGCGGACATAACCCTCTGACTGTCAGAAGATCAATAGCATGTTTAGAAGCGTACTCCCGATCATAGAGCGGATTATCGGGAGAAGCCACACATTTGGCGATATTCTTTGCCAAAAGCATTCCTTTCTCTTTATTGACCAATAAAATAAAGTCGTGATCGTTTTCCAATTGCGAGAGATGTCGTTCATCCTTATCCCAGCCGAGGGCTTCGATAAAAAAGTTATTCAGCTCGTCGTAATCACTGAAGAAAGCAATTTCCTTCCCTCCGGTGAAGCCAGTGAAGGACGCATAATAGGGATGGATTCTATCACTTACCTTTTCAGATTCCCGGTTAGGATTAAACTCCCCTTCAACTATCAGTTTCATCCATTCTCCGATATATAATGCCAGTGGTCCTGACGAATCTTCATACATCGCCTTTTCAATTCTCTCCCTGAGGGCACCGAGGTCATCCGGATCATCGAGCCCCGGCTCACTGAGAATTTCGGAAAGGGTAAGCGCAAAAGCCGGAGGGAGCAAGAAGGAATGCAGGAACAACCAATTTGCGAAATGCCACATCTCCTCCTTGTCTTCTTCATTTGTCAATTCAAGATGGCGCGCTATATTATGATCTTCCGGAGTGGGAGCATCCTCGTAAAGGGCATCAAAGCGTTCGAAAAATGCATCAGCTGCCTTCAATATTTCACTATCAAATGGATTACAGACGCGTCGATCGGCAGAATACATACAGAGGGCATACCAAACCACAAATCTCACGTCACTACGATTCAATTCATATTCGACGTATGACTGCGATGAATCATAAAATGGGAGATCCCTTCCATACAATTTTCTCATGGCATCCACGAAAGAACGCCATAACCCGGCATCTGCGATAATGTCCTGATAATATCCCACAGCACACAGAATCGACTGATCAATGACATTTTCAGGATAAGACTTCAGGAGGGAAAGCCTTTCCACATCACTCTTCAGGATATTACACAACTGATAATAAAACGCATCGGACGGATATTCTTTAGGAAATCCAGGCTGACGTGAATAGAATCTTTCTTTTGAAATTTTTTTCATGATTAGATCTCGCCTTTTCAAATACCAACTTGTAAAACTGAGTATCTCATAAGATGAAATATAGTAAGACTGACTTGTCTTAGAGCCCGTCTCATAAAAATTTGATAGCCTCCGGGGTCGCTTGATTGGAGTGATTTTTGGCTTTTGAGCGATTGATCATAGCGGGCTATATGATTGAACCGAAAGCCAAAAAGCACCCGAGCAAGCGGATACTATGGGTAATTCCCTCCAGAGCTTCTCTATTGTGTCTGAGTTCGGCTCTTAGATTCCTTCAATCATGATTTTAGTTTTTCTATCAAAGCTTCAATTGACAATTGAGACTGCTCTCCCTTATTCATATCTTTAATAGTGATGGTGACCGATGCCATTTCATCTTCACCTATGATTGCCACGTAAGGGATTTTCTCTGCATTGGCGTATGCCATCTGCTTCTTCATCTTGGCAGCGTCAGGATAGAGCTCGGCAGAAATACCGGCTTCGCGGAGCTTTTTTACGCATCGTGAGGCATATTCCCCCTCTTTGACACCAAAATTGACAAACATGATATTGACGGCAGATGTAATGCTTGCGGGGTATAAGTTGAGTTGATTGAGCACATCATAGATTCTATCCGCTCCAAAAGAGATCCCTACTCCGGATAGCCCCGGCATACCGAATACACCGGTCAGATTATCATATCTTCCTCCCCCTGTAATACTTCCTATCTGGACATCGAGAGCCTTGACCTCAATTATTGTACCGGTATAATAATTTAATCCTCTTGCCAAAGAGACATCGATCTCAACAATATTATTATGACCTAATGCATCAATTCCGTCAATAACCTCTTTTAATTCCTCCACACCCTTCATCCCTATTTCGGAATCTTTAAGTATACCGGAGAGTATATCGATCTTCTCAGCATTCGAGCCTGAGATCGTGAGAACAGGGGTCAGGGCTACAATCGCATCTTCAGACAAACCTTTTTCACGAAGTTCAGCGTTGACATTATCGATGCCGATCTTGTCAATTTTATCTATGGCAACCGTTATATCGACAATTTTATCGGGAGCACCTATGACTTCGGCAATACCTGTCAATATCTTACGATTATTGACCTTCACCGCAACATTAATGGCAAGACGTGTAAATACGAAATCTATCAAACTCAGGAGTTCAATCTCATTGTTCAATGAATCGGAACCAACTACATCGGCATCACACTGATAAAATTCACGATACCTACCTTTTTGGGGACGATCCGCGCGCCAGACAGGCTGGATCTGATATCTTTTGAATGGGAGTGCAATCTCAGCACGGTGTTGCACCACAAAGCGTGCAAACGGCACGGTCAAGTCGTAGCGAAGTCCTTTCTCGCAAAGTTGATTAGTGAGACGCGGAAGATTACTGTCATCAAGATCCTGCTGATTTACGGATTTTAAGAAATCCCCTGAATTAAGAATCTTGAAAAGAAGTTTATCCCCTTCTTCTCCATATTTCCCCATCAATGTCGATAGATTTTCCATCGCCGGGGTTTCAATTTGCTTATATCCATAGAGACGGAAAGCCTCCCTGATCGTATCAAAAATGTAATTTCTACGACTCATTTCCTCAGGGGAGAAGTCTCTTGTTCCTTTCGGTATACTTGGTTTAGTTGCCATTTCAATGTATCTTTATATCGGATTACCTACAAAATTAATATAAAAAAATGTAACCATAAATATAATCTTTCAAAAAGAAAGACCCCGACTCACAAAAATGAAGCGCCCTTAAAAGTTTTGTGTCTGACTTTAGGTTGCACTTCACTCAAAAAAATGGGGAACTAAGAGCCCGTCTAATAAAATTTGAGACGGGCTCTTAGAGAAGGTATTTTTCATGTAACCACCGAATAACCCTTAAATATACTAAATAAGGTGAAACATACGTTTTTTGATTGTAGTCAAGAAGGATATTTTTTGATAGCGATATCCAATATCAGCATAAATAGATGAATTATTTAAAATACCTCATACTTCCTGTAATTATTATCTTTCATATCCTGACATTACATGCAGAAAATGTCAAAATCTCCGGTAATGTCAAAGACAATGAGGATAAACCTGTGGAATTTGCGACAGTGCGTATTGCAGGGACTGCCATCGGTACGAATACTGACTTGAAGGGTAATTATTCATTATCAGTCGCACAAAAGGATACGATTGAGGTGGTCTTCAGTTGCATAGGATTCAAAACCGTAAACCATAAACTTATCAAACCTAAAGGAGATCTCACACTAAATGTCAGACTATATCCGGAAGATGTGGAGCTACAGGATGTAGAAATCATCGGGTTTCGCAATAATATCAACGGGATGCAGACATTCGATGCTGAATCTTTCAAACTATCACCCGACGTTTCAGGAGGAAGTGTCGAAGCCCTCATTTCCACCATGCCCGGTGTGAACTCCAACAATGAGATGAGTTCGCAATATTCCGTGAGAGGTGGTTCTTTTGATGAGAATTCGGTCTATATAAACGGGGTGGAAATATATCGTCCGCAACTTGTGAGAAGCGGGCAACAGGAAGGATTGAGTATCATCAATCCGGATATGGTCGGGAATATCAAGTTCTCTTCCGGAGGATTCCCTGCCCGGTATGCTGATAAAATGTCATCGGCTCTCGACATAACTTATCGGGATCCGGAACCATTTGAAGGTAATGTATCACTAAGCTTGATGGGTGGGTCTCTTACTATCGGTCAGGCAAGCAAGAAGTTCTCCCAACTCCACGGGGTCAGACTTAAAAAGAATAATTCCCTTCTTGCATCACAAGAGACCAAGGGTGAGTATGATCCTTTATATTTCGATTATCAGACAAACATGACATTCAAGCCTAATGACAGATGGAGTCTTAATCTGCTGGGCAATATTTCATTAAATCATTTCAACTTTAAGCCTGCTGACCGTGAGACAAGTTTCGGCACGGCACAGGATGTAAAATCTTTCAAGGTATACTTTGATGGTGAGGAGAAAGATAAGTTTGAAACTTTCCTTGGTTCGCTTACTGTAAATTATCGCCTGAACCGCGCCACCGCATTTCAATTGGGTCTTTCAGCATTCCAATCAAACGAATATGTAAGTTATGATATCTCCGGAGAATATTGGCTGGATCAAGCAGGAACAGGAGGCTCGGGGGAGAATGCCGGAATAGGTGGAGAACTCGGAGTGGGGAAATATATGGAGCACTCCCGCAACAGGTTGAAGGCATCGGTGATTCAGTCAGCTCTCCGAGGGACAACGGTGATTAAAGGAAATCATCTCTCATACGGGCTTATCTATCAACATGAAAACTTCAGGGACCGTACGAAAGAGTGGGAATGGCGTGACTCCGCAGGATATTCCCTTCCTACCCAACCTGCAGGAGTACATCTTATTTATAATCTTTCATCGCATCAAGACGTGGCTGCCAATAGAATAGCATTCTATGCAGAAGATACATATTATTTGGAAACATCAAAAGCATATGTTACTCTCAATGGAGGGTTGCGACTTTCCTATTGGGATTTCAATCGTGAATTTCTCGCATCGCCACGACTAAATGTGAATATATCCCCCCTAAATTTCAATAACTGGAATTTCAGGGTCGCAGCAGGGATGTATTATCAGCAACCATTCTATAAGGAATATAGAGAATCTGTGACCGATCTTTTGGGAAATACAAATATTGAACTTAACAGAAAAATTAAATCACCTCTAAGTATCCAGTTTATATTTGGAACGGATTATACCTTCAGAGCCATGAACCGTCCATTTAAGCTGACAGGTGAAATCTACTATAAGAATCTTTCACGGCTTATATCATACGAATATGATAATCTGAAGATCAATTATTCCGGTATCAATGACTCCAAGGGATACATAATGGGATTAGACATGAAACTGTTTGGACAATTCGTTACAGGACTCGACTCATGGTTAACATTCTCTCTCATGAAAACCCAACAAACATTAAACGGGAAGAAAGTACCATTACCCAGCGATCAGAGATACTCTGTAGGACTATTCTTTACAGACTACTTTCCAAAATTTCCAAAGCTTAAATTCAGTTTAAGAGGGGTAATTGCCGACGGACTTACAATGACAGCACCCCACACCGGCAGAGACAAGTCCTATTTTCGAGCTCCATCATATAAACGTGTTGATATAGGTGTAACCTATCAATTTGTCGGAGCTCCTACCAATGGAGTTCGCCCATATAATTTTTGGAGACACTTTAAAGACATCACGCTCGGTTTTGACGTCTTCAATCTATTTGATATCAGCAACGTCAGCAGTTACTATTGGGTGACTGACGTAAATAACATTCAATATGCAGTCCCCAACTACCTTACACGTCGCCAATTCAACCTCCGACTTAATGTCAGCTTCTAAATAATTCCTGATAACTGATTACTCACACAATTGGCTCACATACAAGTTATAGTTGAGAGATAAAAACTAATAAGGTTCCGACTCATAAGCATGGGAGTCGGGACCTTTTATCCATAAATAGCTAAAGCTATTTGCCTAATCAAATAAATATATATCTTCTAAAACTGCGCCAGTTATCATCCAAGACTGCGCCAGACTATCATCCAAGACTGCGCCAGACTATCATCCAAGACTGCGCCAGGCTATCATCCAAGACTGCACCAGTTATCATCCAAAACTGCACCGGATTATAATCGAAAAGTGCGCCAGCTATTATCGAGAAGTGTACCGGATTATCACCGAGAAGTGCGCCAGATTATCATCGAGAACTGCGCCGGATATGGGATAAGCAAAATAGGATAGGGAGATGGTATGAGAAAATGGGTGGATATAGATACAAAAAAGGGAGGGTCGCATCCGCAAGGATTCGACCCTCTCTACGTAAGGTGGCGATTACCTAC
>CAZFUF010000045.1:0-7901 GCA_964521885.1 uncultured Sangeribacter sp.
CGTAGGAATCTGTATCTGTTGCCGTCCTACGTTTCGAGGCTTCTCGCATTGCCCTGTCAAAGTCGGACGGCAACTTGCAGAAGCCCACGCCAGTATATGCAACATTTCTTTCCGGCTATATCTCTCCCGAGATACAATGCCGGAATCATCGTATTACATATCCACGGGCATCTACCGTTGCTCTCTCCTTGACTTTGACATGAAATTTTGCGAGAATTTCGAAACGCCAAGAATCAGCGCGGATAAACGCTTTTTATTATTTAATCAATCGAGTAAAGTACCACCTGAATAAAAAGTTGTACAAAACACGACTACAGTCCCTCCTCGCTGTGAAATACAATATGAATTTAAGCCGGGACTTACTCTCCAATTGATTTCACGACCCCGAACGGAGCTTCTGCAAGACGGTCTGTTGTCGCAAAGGTAAAAAGAATTTATATTCTAACCAAAAATTATGATAGGAAACATTTATTCTGCAGAGAATCAAAGAATCAAATAATCAAAGAACATATAGACAAGAATTTATTGACGTTATTGCTGCTAAGAGCCCGTCTCATAAACATTTCAGGTGTAAAATACGCAATAAGGAGTGTCTTAGAGTTCCCTTTATTTGAGTTGGGGTTTGATATCTTCGATGCGCACGATGTTATGGATTATGGCGAAGATTGTCAGTCCCGCAGTGGAATGGATGTCAAGTTTGGCGCATATATTCCGGCGATGGGTCGTCACCGTGTGAACGGAGATACATAGCTCATCGGCTATCTCTTTGTTGGATTTACCTTTTGCCACGCAACAGAGGATCTCTTTCTCCCGCTCTCCAAGGAGGGTCAGGAGCATGGAGTCATTGGATTGATCAGATGTAGCTGCAGTTGTTGTGGTGCTGTGCATTGTATTTTCCAACAATTCAACTGCAGGAATAAAGAGTCGGTTCTCGACTTCAAAGTGAGCGAGGAGATCTTTTTCACAATTTATAATGTCAAACAGGGTCACGCTCAGACGTGTATTCTCAGCCTGATTGTAATGATAGATAAACAGGTCTTTCAGCTCCTGAAGTTTTGCTGCTGTATGACCGTGATTAGCTGAGAAATCCGCTATGGAATGTTTCGCATCTTTTTTCCCTATCAGCAGATCTTCGGCATATCTGAAGATAACATCGTTCTCGTGCTCCATGTGGCGTTTTACTTCAACCACATAATCATCAAAGAATTTCATGAGCATATAAGAAATTCTGTCACCGGTGGTGTAGTTGATGGCTTCAATCAGATGCTGACGTATACGTGGAAGGCTGACTTCGAGGAATGACGTGTGGGCTCGCTTGAGATACCCAATCAATGATTCAAGATCTATGGCAGAGGGATCTGCCTCGCCTGTGCTGAGTAGATTGCATACCGCAAGAAAGGTATCCGCATTGACATTATTTGCATCGCATACCTGAGCCACTGTGGAATCTCCGAAGCCGAACGGAATATTAAAACGGCTCAGCACCATGAGCAGCATGTTATTATCCCTAATCAGCTCACGAAGTGTATTGCCGACATGATATCGCTTCTGTCTGTTAATCATGCTGCAAAATTAATCATTATAATTTACCTCGGAAATACTCACTTTTAGGTATTACACGGCGTAGTATCCGCAAAGATAATGTGAATCCTTGAAAAACGTAAACATATAATGGATCTATCGGTGTAATTATACGAATAATAGATAAACGCTGTTATATAAATATATGGAATTAAGAACACAGCAACTGACCCGTTATATCCTTCCTCTCAGAGAAGGGGGCTCACTCCCGGTGCTCGGAGAGGGTGATGACGGCTTTAAATATGTAGTGAAGCTCCGTGGCGCGGGTCACGGGAAGAAGGCTCTTATCGCAGAGTTTTTAGGGAGCATGATTGCCAAGGCATTTAAATTCAACGTGCCGGAAACAGTTGTGCTCAATCTTTCGGATATGTTCGGCATAACCGAACCTGATGAGGAAGTGCAGGAATTGCTACGTAATTCAGAGGGGTTGAATCTCGGTCTGCATTTTCTATCGGGTGCAGCCACATTCGACCCTGCAGTGAATGAACCGGATCCACTTATGGCTGCTAAGATCTTATGGCTCGACGCATTCCTGACTAATGTGGACAGGACGCGTCTGAACCCCAACATGATGATTTGGAATAATGAGCTGTGGCTGATTGATCACGGAGCATCCTTCTATTTCCATCATGCATGGCGCGACCCCTCCAAATCCGCGCTCGATCCTTTCCCTTATATCAGGAATCACGTATTTCTTCCATACGCCACCCGTCTTGAAGAAGCAGACCGGCTTATGCGTCAGGCAATAACTCCGCGCACGCTCTCCAAAATAGTAGATCTCATTCCGGAAGAATGGCTTACGGAAGAAGATTCGGATATCACGGCTTCCGAGCGTAGGGAAACCTACCGCAGATTTCTCCACAATCGACTGAAAAACACACGGATCTTTGTGGATGAGGTGATAAAACAACAAAAACTTCAAGGGGTATGAATGAAAGAAACCTACATACTGATACTTGTGTGATTCCCTCTGACGCCAATCTCTATGAATATGCGGTGATAAGATATGTTCCACGTGTGGAACGAGAGGAGTTCATAAACATCGGTCTGATCATGATGTGCAAGCGGAGGCGTTGGATGCATAGTGAAATCCGTATAAACGAACAGCGGATCCTCTCGATGTGTCCGACGGCTGATCTCGATCTTCTCCATCATCAGTCTGCGTTATTTCTGAGGAAAGATGTCCCCTGCCGTGATTTGCCGGTAGAGGAAACTTATCGCTGGCTCACGGCTACCAAGAGTGCAATTCTGCAGACATCCCCCTCACATCCCGGTATCTCTACCGATACACTCGAATCCACCTTCGCAAATCTCTTTCGTGAATTAGTGGAATAACCTCTCAGGTGTCCCGATAATAACACCATCTTCGCCATAATCCATTATCTCCTGAGCATAGAAGACATCAAGCCCCGGTTAAACCTCTATCCCCCTACGGACCGGTTACAGGAATAGTTATTCCATGGTTAACAAGAATAACTATTCTCTGCTTTTAAAGATCCATGTCTGATTTACAGAATCGCCTGCTCCAGGAGATAAACCGCTATTCCGGAAAGATAACCTATGAGTGCAAGCCAGCTGAACTTCTTTAGATACCAGCCGAAGCTGATCTTCTCCAACCCCATAGCGATGACTCCGGAAGCAGACCCGATAATCAATATGCTGCCTCCGACACCCGCACAGTATGACAGGAGCTCCCAGAATGAACCGTCTACCACAAAGTTGGCGGCATAGCCGGTGGCACCGGCATCCGCAATCGGATACATACCCATCACCCCCGCCACCAAGGGCACGTTGTCGACTATGGATGACAAGACTCCAAGAATCGTATCTATGATGTAAATGTTATGGATACCTGAGTCAAGTCTCCCGGCAACCCAGCTCAACACTCCTGTGGCCTGAAGGACAGCCACCGCCATCAGTATGCCGAGGAAAAACAGAATAGAGGGCATATCGATCCGGGCAAGCACTTTGGGGAGTCTGCGTTCCTGCGCACGCTCAAGCATCTTCTTATTATAAAATATTTCAGTGAATACCCATAGCAGGCCGAGAATGAGCAACATCCCCACGAAAGGGGGAAGGTGGGTCAAAGTCTTGAAGACCGGCACCATGATCAGCCCCCCTACCCCCAGAAAGAAGATAGTATTGCGTTCCGCCGTGGTGATGTTATTGTCTTTCTCTTCCACCCTTTCCATCGGAGCCAACTCCCCTTTGAGCGATCTGCTCACTACGAGCACCGGCACAACCATCGACACAATACTGGGGAGGAGCACATAGCATATCAGCGACTGTGCTGTGACATTCCCTTTCACCCAAAGCATGATTGTAGTCACATCACCGATCGGACTCCACGCGCCACCGCTGTTGGCGGCTATAATTATCGCTCCGGCATAGAGCCATCGGGTTTTCTGATCTTCAATAAGTTTGCGGAGAAGCATTATCATCACAATCGTTGTGGTGAGATTGTCGAGGATGGCAGACATGATGAATGTGGTAATGCAGATAATCCACAATAGCTTACGCTTATTACGCGTGACTATTCTGTCGGTAATGACACGGAATCCTCCGTGGACATCCACCAACTCCACAATGGTCATTGCTCCGATGAGGAACAACAGTGTCTGCGTTATGTCTCCCAGATGTTCGACAATATCCACATCAATGATATAAGACAGAGTCTGATGAGCCAGGCTTGACCCTTGCAATCCGGGGTGAGAAGCCAGATATTCCCGGAAATGTTCTCCGCTAACCGCCGGCACTATCGATGCGCCTCCAAGAGCATAACAAATCCACAACGTCATGCCGAGTATAAGAGCCGATGCGGTCTTGTCAACTTTAATGGGATGTTCAAGTGCGATTGCAAGATATCCCACCACGAAAATAATGATTAATGTGGTATTCATGTTGTGTAAAAGGTATTAGAATAAGGTCTTGCCGGAATTCTTCATGTCAGGTCTGCTTCCCCGGCGAAAAAGTGATGCAAAGTTATGCATACTTTTTATATTAATCAAATCTTTTTCGGGATGAAAAATTGCCCGCCTGCCGCCTGATTGCCCCCCTTATCATTTATCTCAGTATATTTAGGTCCCGACTCCCGGAATCGTTTGCAATGTTTCCAGCCACACAATTGCATTCCTTTATAAAATTAAGTAATTTTGTCCGTATTCTTGAGAACCCAATCACCAAAACCATAGTCTATCATGATAAACCCTCCTTATTTTGCATCCGAAAACCGCTACGACGTCGGGATGAAGTATCAACGTTGCGGAAAGAGCGGACTCCTTCTTCCACGTCTTTCATTAGGCCTCTGGCATAATTTCGGAGACGTCAACACACTTGCCAACAGTCGAGAGATGCTTCATTTCGCATTTGACCACGGAATCACATGTTTCGACCTTGCCAATAACTATGGACCCTCTTACGGCTCAGCCGAGGAGACTTTCGGATTGATAATGGATAAATCTTTCAGACCATATCGCGACGAGATGATCATCACGACTAAAGCGGGACATGACATGTGGCCCGGTCCTTACGGGAATTGGGGTTCACGCAAATATCTCTTGGCATCCCTCAATCAGAGTCTCCGCAGAATGAGACTTGAATATGTGGATATATTCTATAGTCACCGCTTTGACCCGGAAACACCGATGGAAGAAACCCTCCAGACTCTTGTAGACATAGTCAGGCAGGGGAAAGCTCTCTATGTGGGGATTTCAAAATGGCCTTACGAAGCAGCCCGATTTGCCTATGAATATCTGGCTGCACATGACACTCCTTGCCTTATCTATCAAGGAAGATACAATATGATAGACCGTGAGATGGAAAAATCAGGTATTATCCGTCAGGCGGTGGAAAACGGGGTGGGATTCACCGCTTTTTCTCCTCTTGAGCAAGGGATCCTCACAGACCGTTATCTTACCGGTATACCGGAAGGATCCAGAGCTTCGGCAGGAAAGTTCCTTAAGCCGGAAAGGATTACTCCAGAGCTTGTAGCCAAATTGAAACGTCTCGACATACTGGCAGAAAGACGCGGACAGAGTTTGGCACAGATGTCGCTTGCCTGGTTATTGAGAGAAAACGGCAACGTGACCTCAGTGATAATCGGGAGCAGTTCAGTCAGCCAGATTCGCGATAGTCTCGGCTGTCTCGCCAACCTCAGTTTTTCACAGGAGGAATTAAATGAAATAGACCGGATCTTGTTATCCTGATCCGGTCTGCCATTTTATATTATTAGTCAGCAGGATTCCCCTGCTGCCAGACTTTGCATGTTATCGTATAAATGTGCGGAGTCTGAGCGGCTTCATTTCCCATCGATCTTTGAAAGGGCAAAAGCGTATGCCCCGGCGGAGATGGCCTTACTTGCACCGAGCTTGGAGAATATAACGCCTATCCGTTTCATATCATCATATTCCACCGTTTGCTCCGTCCCCCTTACTTTTATTGTTTTCGGATTCCCTTTTGCGAATTTCTCAAACTCCCGGGCATCATCCAGATCAAACACTTTCATCTGCACCCGATTGACACTGTCACCTCCGAGGGTGGCGAACTCGGCACGCATTTCACCTAAAAGGGAGGGTAATATCCAGTGTCTCGCAGCCGTAATTCCACCTCCGATTACTATAATACCGTCAATAAGCTGGGATGCAATAGCCATTGAATCACCGGCAATCTCCCCGAACTCGGCAAACGCCTTACGTGCAGCAGCGACATCACCTTCACGTTTCCCATCGGCTATCTCACATATCTCCTTTGGCTCGAATTTATGATCGAAGTCCCCGGATTCTTCGGCATATACTCTCTTGATGGCACGTACTGCCACCCCTTCCTCGACAATAATTCCGGCTTTGGTTTTATGAGGCAGACAGAATGTCTCCACACAGGAATTATCACCTCTGTTAAGCTGACCGTTGACCACTACGCCGACACCGAATCCTGTGCCGAATGTATACCCGAGCAGATTCCTGTATCTCTTCTTACTGCCGGCATCCGCAAGCCGTCTGTTGACTTCAGGCAGAGCCCCGCAAAGAGCCTCCCCGTATGCGAAGAGGTCTCCGTCATTATTGATGAACACCGGTATACCAAACTCATTCTCAAGGAACGGTCCAAGAGCAACCCCATCGCGAAACGAAGGGAAATTAGGGAGATAGCCCCCTATGATACCGTTAGGGTAATCAGCCGGTCCCGGGAAAGCGAAACTTATGGCCACAGGCTTTTCGTCCAGCCGATCTATAACTTCACGGAAACCTCTGACCATAGTATCAAGACATAAGTCGAGATTCTGAGCATTTGAAGGATAGGTGATTGGCTCGGTGATATACTCGCAACCACGCATAGCTCCGAAAACCAGGTTTGTGCCACCTGCATCAAGAGTTATCACAACGCGTTTATCATGTAAATACATATCTATTAATATAATTGATTATTAAGACACCGTCTCATAAAAATTTCAGGAGACTTCCGGTCTTAGACTGAGGAATTGCAGAAAAGCGCAAAATACTTTCCCGTAAAAATATAACAAAGCATTGAAACTTGCAAACCCCACTGACGTAAGCAAGTTTCAATTCAACCCATTCCGTTTCTCGCCGGCCCTTTTCCCACGCACCTATCCGGTAATATCAGCACACTGATGAAATGGGATAAGTAAATAATCAGCGTCATACTTCCCTTTCCGATCTATGTATTATTTATTGCACCATACGAAAATATTATCTATATTTCGTAAATTGTGAAGTATTCGCTGACAATTTCGTAAATTTGCGGAAAATTCAATATAGGAATGGACTCACTGACAACTATTCAGAACAAAATTCTTGACATACGTGGTCAAAAGGTAATACTTGACCGCGATATCGCAGCCATGTATGGCATTGAAACTAAGGTTTTGAAACAAGCTGTAAAACGTAATATCGAGAGATTCCCAATAGATTTTATGTTTGAGCTTGATGCTGAAGAATTTGAGAATTGGAGGTCACAATATGTGATTTCCAAATCAGATAAAATGGGTTTACGCTATCGGCCATTTGCCTTTACTGAATTGGGCGTAGCAATGTTGAGTAGTGTTCTGCGCACTCCCACAGCTATTCAAGTGAACATCTCGATAATGAGAGCCTTTGTAGCAATGCGTCAGCTGATTTCAGAAGTAAAAGCAAATCCAATAGTACAATTGGAGAGAAAAGTTGAAGCTTTATCTGATTATGTTGAAGAAATCCTTGCAGATGTTAATGAAGTTAATGAAGATACTCGAATGCAATTAGAACTTATAAATGAAGCCATTGCAGAACTTCAAGTTAAGCATAGAAGCAATCCTCCGCGAAAAAGAGTAG
>CAZFUF010000046.1:0-7183 GCA_964521885.1 uncultured Sangeribacter sp.
CAAGGCGCAATTGACGAACTGGGATTAGGGCGTATCCGAGATGCGTTCTCAAATAGATTGTTCCCGGGCTTGTCTGTTTTACAGACGCGTGCCAAATACTTCTGTCTGATGCCCTCGCTCTATTCTTTTCTTGAACGAACACGTATTTCTGATGCTCGCGAAGCGCGCCAACGAATTCGTGAGTATGAAATTTCTCTTACCCGACGACTTGCCGCCGGTTCTTCAGGCGTGTCTGGCATTATCGGAGCAGACTCGCTTACGCAAAGAGGAAGCTATGTTAAATACGATCCTACATATGTATATATAGCAGGACTCGAAATATACGGTTTGGTTAAGACCGGAGGAAATATTTATGCCACTATTGCCGAAAGGTCGGCTGCTTATGCCCATGCTCCGAAGAAACAATCAGGAAGTGATGAAACTGGCGATGATTCTGATGACCTTAACGGTTTTGGTCAATTATTTCTATCTTGTGGAGAAGACTATAACTTCCGTAGTAATGAGCCAATGTCTATCGCCCTTACAGAGAAAGAGGCAATATTTCTGAAAAATCAGATAATCCGTCGCACTAATGGCTCGTTGCTTCATTATCTCCTTGACAGTGATTTATATGAGACAGTCACAAAAGCCTATGTTGACTTTGAGGCCCTCGGTGAAATCTTGAGAGGAAATGTGCCGGATTCGATATGGAAATCTTATTCTCTTGCTTTGAGATATTCGCGCTATGCAGATTTACTCCGTACCCGCTTTGCTTATCTTTATGATATTGCTGTTGGAGCTAATGTTGCAGCCGAAAGCGAAAAATCTGAATTTGAGCATAAACTTAACGAATACTCCGATGAGTTTACCCCTGAAGCGATAGAAGAGATATTAGCATACGTAAACATCCTTGTAAATGACGATGCTAGCAAACAGTTTATACGAAAAACGGCAACGATTATTGCGGAAGAGAAATATGATACCCTTGATGAATTGATTACCCTCCGAGAGAAAACAATCAAGGGCATACGTCGAAGCAAACTGCTTAATTCTAAAGAGTTCGAGCAGGGGAAATCATTTGAAAAGCCCGCGCCAATGTCATATCGATGGAATACAATCGGATTCACTATTTTAAAAGATATAAAGGAGGGACTGAGCCATGAATGATATAGTTTACAATGAATTAGTTGCAACGCCCGGCTATGAGCTGGAATTTGCTGTTGGTACAACCTACAGTCTTGATCTCGAAGCATTCATGGCAATAGCATTGTCATTTGCCCGTTTGGGAGAGTTTACTACAGCTGACCTGCAGGCTCCTCTCCGACTGCTTGAAGGAGTGCGCAAGGCAAACGATCGTATCGCAATATTCTGTAACCGTGGCGGCTTGACTCCTCCCGTGAGAAAAAATGCACTATCGGCAATGCTTGACAAGAGTATTTTTGAAGTCACCAATGATAAGTGGGGACACGAACTGGCTAACTTTCACCCCAAAATATGGGTAATCAAGGAGCGAAACCTTGATAATCGAAACAAACGGCAGATAAAACTAATCGTATTGAGCCGTAACCTTACAAAAGATACCAGTTTGGATGTCGCAGCGACATTGACTGCGCCCTTGTCCGGTAGCAATCATAAATTAAGACGCAAACATGCTCCATTGAAAGAATTGCTGATACGCTTAGCGGATAAAGCTGGAGCAAAGGCAAAGAAGGTCAGAAAATTGGCAAATGACATAGACAATTTGGGAGAATTTGAGTTACAAGCCCCCTACGTGGATTATGATTTTTTACCCATTCATTTTGGCGATAATCTAAATCCGGACATAGACTTCAGGAAGGATATTCCGTCTGAAAGAATGATGGTGGTATCACCATTCATTGACTACGAAACTCTCTTATGGCTTAACGAATACCGGTATAAGCAGGACAAGGTTTTAGTCACACGCCTTGACAGTCTTACTCCGGAAATCATGCAGTTGTATCAGCGAGACAAAGCTGAAGTGTGGACCATGTCGCCCGTAGCTGAACAGAATGATGTTCAGCCAATGAACCTTCATGCCAAGATGTACTACTCTTGGAGTCCACAGACAGGCGGCATTCATCTGTGGCTAGGCTCGACAAATGCTACTCACAATGGATTCTATCGCAATTCAGAATTTCTTTTGAGACTAACATATAAAAATGGACATCATCTTTTCCAACAATTCAAGGATGAATTCTGCGATGAGTCAAAACAATTATGCCAAAAGGTAGAATCGCTTCCTGAATTTAAGTCTGTCGCGATTGACCATTCTATTTCTGTTGCAGTTCGCACATGGCTCATAAGCCACGGCAACTTATCTGCAGAAGTATTAAAAGCTAAAGATGGATATGATGTAATCATCACGGCAAAAAAATTCAAAATACTGAATGCTGACGTGTCCATAGCTCCTATGCAGACTCCCGACAATCAAATTTATCTTTCACATGAAACAAAATCGGGAACGGTACACGTTGTTAACAAAAGTGACTTATCGGAGTTCTATATCCTTTCCGTGAAACCTCATGACGAGGAAATTGAGCCAATCAAAATGGCTATAAAGATCCCTACAAAAGGTATTCCCGAAGACCGTGACGATTCTATTTTTAAAAGCATACTTGACACAAGAGACAAGTTCCTACAATACGTAGAGATGATTATTTCCGACCGTCCGCAGGAGGTAACGTCAATGCTGATGCTGCAATTTGAAAAAGGGGCTTTGTCTCATTCAGAATATCCACAGAAAACGACTGCATTCTATGAATCACTGTTGAAAATTGCCGCAACCAATCCAGAAAAGTTGAACGATATACAAGAACTCGTTCCAAAGCTGGACACAGGTATTGTGCCCGATTCATTTAAGCAAATGTGTTCAACATTTCAAAAAACAATCAAAAAACTCAGATAATATGGCAGCCTACGATTTTCAAGCAGCTACCGCTGAACGAATAGCAGAGATCTTCCGTGCTGCAACTATTGATGAGAACGGCAACGAGAGGTTAAGTGGAGGGCAACGACGTGTATTGCTTGCCGACGAAGTAGGTCTTGGCAAAACTATCATGGCGCGTGAGGTTATCTCGCGTGTGAGGAAGATGCGCCGTGAGATTGGAGATGATATGTTCAGAGTGGTTTATGTTTGTTCCAACATGAACATAGTCCGACAAAACATGAATAATCTCGGAGTGAAAGAGAAATTGGATGTATCTGAAAGCCGCCTATCTATGCAGCATCTTATTATCTCCGAAAAGGATAAAGAATTGAAAGCGACGTTTGGAGATGGTATGCCCGAAATGCTTATTCCCCTGACACCGGGGACATCATTCTCCCAAGTCGGGGGCGGGACCGGAAATATGCCAGAAAGAGCATTAATATTTGCGGTGTTGTCAAGATTCAACGGATTTGCGGAATATGAGCAATATCTTTTGGAATTCATGCGTGGACGCCATGTCAATGAAAATTCCTATAGTTGGAACAGATTCGTTGATAATTACACTTTGCGAGTCACTAAACTCGGTGATACATATCTGAATAAAATACTCAACTTACTATCTTCCTATGAAGAATATGAGAATATCAAGGATGAGTTCCGCTTATTCGCATCTAACAATGAGAAATGGTCACCTCGACATAATGAAATTATCAATTCGCTGCGACGTATTTTTGCAGACCTGAGTCTTTCAATGCTTGAGCCGGACTTGATAATAATGGATGAATTCCAACGATTCAGTTCATTACTCAACTATAACGATGACTCGGAGCAAAGTGCAATCGTCAAAAAATTCTTTGAACAGGAAGGAGGTCAACAACCCCTGATATTGTTGCTCTCGGCGACTCCATATAAACCGTACTCCACACTTGAAGAACTTACTGAATATAATACTGATGCACATTATGAAGACTTCCATCGTCTGATGGACTTTCTGTTCAAAGACGGTAATCATTTTCGCACCGTGTGGAATGACTATTCCAACAAGCTGTCTCATCTCTCTTGGACTAATTTCGATATACTTTTGGCTTCAAAAAATACGGCTGAAGATATGATGTATAAGGCCGTATGTCGTACAGAGCGCCTTAACCAAGGTCTTATCTCAACGAATGGAGTTTCTGAATTGCCTATTGATGAGAATGATGTCCTTTCTTACTACGAAATGCAGAAGATAGTTGAAGCGTGTAAAGATGCATCCACTCGAATGTCAAGGCAGCGGTTCAACTGGAGCAATATGCCAATTGAATATGTAAAGTCATCTCCTTATTTGCTATCATTCATGGATAGCTATGAACTTAAAAAACAAATTGAAGCAGTCTACAAAAGTCGTATAAAAGGATTGCCTGAACCATCCGAGCAAATACTCCTTCGTCAACAAGATTTGGAGTATTTTCACCGGTTACCTATGCGCAATGCGCGAATGAAATATCTCAGAGATATGATGTTAGGGCATGGCGGCAGTGCATCACTACTGCTGTGGGTACCAACTTCACGTCCATACTATACCACCAAGGCAGAAAATCCTTTCGTCAAGAATAAAGATTTCTCAAAGACATTGGTTTTCTCAGCTTGGGAGATGGTTCCGCGCATGGTATCTACCATGATGACATACGAAGTTGAACGTGAAGCAATCTTCTCAAAATATAAGAAAGCCGGATATTTTGCATCAACAGGTGAAAACCGTCTTAAAACCGATGCTCAAAAGATTCTTACCTTCCCCTCAGTATTTCTTGCCGGACTATACAACCCTAAAGAATGGTTTGGCAAACCTGTACATCTGATTAAGAGTACCATTCGTAAACAGATAAGTGAACTATTGGGAGGAATACGTATTTCTGAGCGACGCAATTATGGCAAAATAGTTGCCGTCTTGAACTGGCTTGACAATCAAAGTACCGCTCAACCGGAAGAAATACCGTCCAACACGATTGACGTGTTGACTGATATGGCAATAGCCGCTCCGGGCGTTTGCCTATACCGCATCCTCAGGAAGCAAAATTTGGTAGAGAAGGTTGCCAAAGGATTTGTCACCATCTTCAATCGTCGCATATCGGGTTATATCATCGACAAGTTGCAAGATAAATCGCACTCAGACGAGCTGTATCTCGATGGCGTTATGGACTATTGTGTCATGGGCAATCTTCAAGCCGTACTCGATGAATATGCACATTTGATTAGTGCAGATGGAGATGCCGATAAAATTGCATCACAGATGAGCGAGGCATTTATCGATGTTACAAATCTCCGTGTAGATACTGATGAATCCTTCGCAGGGAAAGGTCCGAAATTTGCAATGCGTGTATCGTATGCCGTACCTTTTGCAAAGCCTAAAAATGGCAGCAATGAAAAGGACGAGCAACGCAGCAACAATATACGCACAGCCTTTCAATCACCATTCTATCCTTTCGTATTGGCAAGCACTTCAGTGGGTCAGGAAGGGCTTGATTTCCACTGGTATTGTCGGAAGATTATACATTGGAATTTACCGACCAATCCGCAGAATTTGGAGCAACGTGAAGGTCGAATTAATCGGTATAAATGCCTCGCTATACGCAGGAATCTCTCTAAACTGGACAATGAAAGTCATACATGGAATGAATTGTTTTCCAAAGCTGATGCAAGAGTAAAAGCAGACTTTGGTGGGAAATATTCAGGAATGGTGCCAAACTGGTGCCTTCCACCAGTTTGGATTGAAGCCAATCATGACAATATCGAATGGATAGAGCGTATCGTTCCACAATACCCTATGAGTAATGATATTGTTAGATACAAGAGATTGATTGAGGTCCTATCCTTATACCGTCTCACCCTGGGTCAGCCAAGGCAGGAAGAGCTGCTTGAACTTCTCGAAAATCAACATCTTACAGAAGCCCAAATCGATCAACTCCTTTTCAACTTGTCCCCAATAAATCGTAAACGATCATTACGCTAATTTGCCTTAGATCGAGCCAAAGCGCAGTCACGGATTGGATGGAGAATATGAAATTATACTTTCTAGATTCCCCGAGGATAAAAGAGAAAGAAGAATATAATCGAAGCTCCGTCCAGTTCTCTATGCCCAACTTGAAAAAAAGAGGAAAAGTAAGCTATATCAAATAACTCAACAGAGTCATGAGCAAGAGGTCTATTCGATCTTTCAATGACCGTGAAGTTAGAGCGGTATGAGATGACGAGACCAACTGCTGGTGGTTCTCGGCAACCGATATTGTGCGTGCTATAAACGATGAACTGGACTATAACAAAGCTGGCAATTATTGGCGTTGGCTCAAGCGGAAATTGACACAGGAGGGTATTAAACTCGTGAGTCACACTCACGAGTTTAAATTCGAGGCGTCGGATGGTGAGCAGTGCAAAGCCGACGTCCTTAACAGCGAGGAGGTTATTACACTCGCAAAGCATTACCCCAACAATCGGGCGAGCAAGTTTCTTGATTGGTTCACTTACAGCGACAATACTATTGATAGTCAGAGCCGTAAGAAAGCATACGCCCTATTTGAAAGCGGTCTGCTCAACGCTCTTGATGTGGGAACTCTTTTGTAGGAGGATGTACTTCTCTTGATGTTCTCGAAGGACTGCATTATCATGGGCGATAAATGCCAGAAGTCCAAGAAGCACACCGATAGAAGCAGCGACACAAATCCTTAACCAATTCCTGAAATAACGGGAGTTCCAAAGACACTTGCTCCAATACCACGGCATATCAAGCAATACATATCGAAGAAAGCCCTTGAATGACTTGGCAACCTTAGGCGGTTCATTACAAGTTGCATAAATTCCCAATCGTTCAAGTTTCTGATTCAATTCTGACGTTTCCTGAGCCAAAGCATCCAAAGACTTTGTGACACTGGAAAAATCGTTGGTTAGGTTCTTGCATCTATTGGTAATGTACTTGAAAGCATCAACGACAAGAGAATACTGGGGTGCTAAAGTACTGTAATGTTCTTTCAACACGGATATAGTGTCATTGTGGTCTGTCTCAACTTTTTTGACGTCCAGTAGATATTTCCCAAGAAGATCATTTATAACTTCCCGGACTTCAGTAGATACGGTGTCTGCATTTTTGCGCGAAAGTGCTTCAATTTCTTTAATAATAGTTTGTTGCTCATTTGAAAGATTATCGACAGCTGCGGTCAACCGTTCAATGTGCTGAAGGATCTCATCTGTGGGATAAATCGGTTCATCCTTTAGGGGAATAGGTTT
>CAZFUF010000047.1:0-6169 GCA_964521885.1 uncultured Sangeribacter sp.
GCTTGACCATGCGACGCATATTTGCACGCGCTGATTCTTTCTGTCGCCAGTCGATGGTCTTGCTGTTACGTAAAGCTTCTGTTAGTTCTTTCGCCATAGCAACAAGAGTCTCGTTCTCATAGAAATCTTTGACAGCCTGAGGTCGGGTGAGAGCATCGTAGAATGCCTGTTCTTCCTCAGTCAAGCCGAATTCAGAAGCTTGTTCGGCATGAGCTTTTAGTTCACGTGCCATTTTGAGAAGTTCCTGAATTACCTCCTCATTGCTGATCAATCCACGCAGATATTCGGCAAGTCGAGCATCGAGCATTTCGCTGAACTTGTCGGCTTGTGTCATGTTCTTCTTGGCGTGGCGGCGTATATGCTGTTCGAGCAGACGTTTGAGAAGTTCCAGAGCAAAATTCTTTTCTTTCATCTCAGCAACCTCTTTGAGGAACTTTTCATCAAAGAGATTGAATTCGGCATCCTTCGTATTGAGAATTTCAACTACGCCATCGGCCTTGACTGCGACTTTAAGCAGATTGGTTATGCGCTCATCTATGATTTTACGAGTGATTCTCTTATTTGAAGTTAGGCGAATCAGCAGTGTGCGTGCAGCCTCAAAATATGCCTCCTCAAACTTCTCTGCCGGGGATAGCAGACTACGGCACAAAGTAGTTGCTTGCGCCAGTCGCTTGCTCTCGTCAAGATACACTTTTTGCGCACTGTCATATTTTGTAACATTACCCTCGCATCGTGTGCTGACAATATTATTGGGGTCGAGTAGCACGTTAACACCACCTTTAATGAGATTTGCACGTTGCAGGTTCGAGCAGGTTGCAAAGTCGGAGTAATCAAAACCGTTCATGCACTCGCGGCAGCGGTCAAGGGTTGCAAGAAATTCCTGATATGCTGTCTTCTTTATGTCCGGGTCGCCAAACCGTTTCTTATCACGATTGGTGTAGTCGTGCATTGCTTTTTTCAGAGCTTGTGCAATGCCGATATAATCCACCACCAAGCCACCGCTCTTTTCCGGGAATACACGATTTACGCGGGCTATGGCCTGCATCAGATTGTGACCCTTCATCGGCTTATAGACGTACATTGTGGCGAGACTCGGCACGTCAAAACCTGTAAGCCACATATCCACGACAATCGCAATTTTCATCGCGGAATTATTATCTTTGAACTGACGGGCAAGTTCTTGCTTGTGAGCCGACGAGCCGATGATGTCGTACCATTCCGCCGGATCCTGGTTGCCTGGCGTCATTACCACACCAATTATATCTTTCCAGTGCGGGCGCAGTTCAATGAGCTTCTTATAGATGGCAATACCTGTGGCACGATCGAGAGCCACAATCATAGCTTTGCCGGTAAGATGGTCCTGACGGTTGTTCTCATAGTGCTCTATAATGTCGCGGCAGAGGGTGTCGATGGTCTCCGGCGCATGGAGCAGTGCATGGAGTTGGGCGTTCTCCTGCTTGGAGCGCTTGAGGTCATCTTCTTCTGCTCCTTCTTCAGCGAGTTTGTCATACTCATGGTCGAGCAGACGTAGCGTCTCGGCATCAAGATTAAGTTTGATTAAACGGCTTTCGTAGTAGACCGGAACTGTAGCACCGTCCTCCACAGCCTGAGTCATGTCGTAGATATCAATATAGTTGCCGAATACCTCGCGGGTGTCGTTGTCATCGGCCTCAATGGGAGTGCCAGTAAAGCCTATAAATGCAGCGTTGGGTAGCAACTTACGCACGATGGCAGCAAAGCCGAGTTTCAACTCGCCGGTTGCGCTGTCAACTTTGGTCTTTATGTTGCTCTGCGAGCGGTGAGCCTCATCGCTCATAACAATAACATCCGACCTTAGTGTAATTGGCTCCTTACGGTCTTTGAATTTCTGAATGTTGGCAAAGATTATGCCGTGACTCTTACGCTTTTCGAGCAGTTCATAAAGGTGGTCTCCATCGGTGGCCTTGACAGGCGTTTGGCGCAGATAGTCGCTGCAAGCCGCAAAAGTGGAATGTAACTGGTCGTTAAGGTCAAGACGGTCGGTGAGTACAAGAATTGTGGCGCTCAGCAGATTTTTAAGCAACTGGTGCGCATAAAACACCATCGAAAGGCTTTTACCACTTCCCTGAGTGTGCCAGAACACACCGATTTTGCCATCTTTGCGACCAAGCGCATCGCGTGTGCATTGCATCGCTTTTTTTACGGCAAAATACTGATGATAGCCGGCAAGAATACGGGCTTTTTTCGTGTCGCTGCCCATTGACAGTGAGAAGTCAGCGATAATGTCAATCAGTCGGGTGCGGTCAAATATACCCTCAAAAAAAGTCTGGAAGTCGGCGATGGCGGTACTTTCATACGAGCCATCGGTTGTTTTCCATTCCATATATCGGTCGAGTGAAGCGGTGATTGTACCCACTTGAGTATCTGCCATGTCGCTAATAACGAGCATCTGAGCAGCGGTGAACAACTGCGGCACCTGTCGCATATAGTTTTGCAGTTGTAGATAAGCCTCTTCGGAATTAGTTACCTCGCGGCTCGGCGATTTCAACTCGATTACGGATATGGGAAGACCGTTGACAAATACCACTATGTCTGCTCGTTTACGCGCCTGACCGTTGACTACTGTCCATTGATTGACAACTTGAAATGAGTTGTTCGTTGGATTCTCAATGTCAAGTATCCTTATATGGTCACTGCGCAGAGTTCCGTCACCTGACTTGAAGGTCACATCAATGCCGTTTTGCAGCCAATCGGTCATCTGCACATTTGCCTGTACCAACGGCTGGGAGAACACCTCATGCACCTTGCGCAGAGCCTCCTCAACAGCGGCAGCTTTCTCCGCACCATTGATGCGTAGCATTGCCTCACGTAGCTTGACGGGGATAGTTGCGTCTGTGAGGTCGCGCCCCGTGTCGGCATCGACATCGGGTCCATGAAGCACCTCATAGTCTAATTCTCTAAACAAGTCGAGAATAGTCTGCTCGTAAGAATCTTCGGTATAGTGGTAGGAATTGGTCATAACTTATTCCGGTATTAATTCGCCTGACATTAACTTTGGCAATAGCGCGTCGCGAAGCTCTGCAAGCCGCACAGACTCAAGATTTAGGGTTTTGATCATGTCGTTTATAGAACTAACTTTCTTAGAATATAATGTCACTGCATCCCATGAAGGTTTACAAAACTCAATTAATGAAAAATCATTGTAACTGAGAGTTTGTCTTACTCCTCCAATTGCACGCAATGAAACTTCCTCCTTAAATAAAATTGTTTTAATAAACTGATCAAGGAATTCTTCATATCCTTCAATCGCCTTAAAAACAACATAGACAGGACTTACACAACCATCAAAAATAAAATTGTTTTTACCAATAGAACCAATGTTAACACGAGCGGGATTATAGGCGAATGTATTGGGGCTGACAATTATGTATTTTGATAATTCTTTACTATAAACCTGCTTTGAGAAATATTCATCAGAAAGTACTAATTCTCCTGAAGATATTGGAGATAGAACCCTTACATCTTCTCTATCCCTAACTCTATCTTTACATTCAGATGTTAAGTTGCCAAGAGTACATACTTCCCAGTCTTCAGGCATTTGACCGCCGAAGGGTTCGAAGTCGATGAACCAGGATTTGAAAATGGCTTGCGCCAATTCCTCCAACCGTGCATTTATTTTCCGATTTGTTTCTATCTTCTCATCAAGTGAGGATAATATAGCAGCAATCTTCTTCTGTTCTGCAAGTGGAGGAAGGGAAACTTTATAATTTGAGAAAGAAGATTTATTTACTATTGGAACTGCTGTTGAGGTCTTAGACATGTAATTAAGTTCCTTTCCAACAACAGTCATCAAGTAATATATAAAATCTACGTCATTTTCATTATTGACAATGATAGAATTTATTTGTTGATTAGTTACTGTCGGTTGAACAGTAATGAGTACCTTTCCTAAATCAGAACCTATGCAACTAACGCAAACAGCATTTTGGGGTAATAAACAATTTCTTACTTCTTGAACGCCTTGCGACGTAAGCCTTTTATTAGTATAACCCACATACTTAACATCCATATTATCGGAAGGAGATAAGAAAGGTGTATTACCTCCATAATTTTCAGCTATGGCTGTTCTGGGAGTTTTGCCAGTAATAATTTTACCGATATCTCCAATGGTATATTCTTTCCGCTCGCTCATATCAAAGTAGTCTTTTTAGGTAATTAATTTCAGACTGTAGTTTGTCTTGTTTCACCTTTAGATCACCATCACTCCAACCCCAAAGACTTGATCTTCCTTGCAAAAAAAGCTGATTCTCTATTCTATTAATCTCATGCTCCTTCTTTTCGATCTGTTTTAAGAGACTGCGCTTGCTATCGTGACGCGTAAGTATTGCAACTATTAAAGAAGCAACACCTGTGACAGCTGCGATTATTGAACAAACCAAAACGGCTATATCCATAATGTTAGAGTTTTATGCCGATGGTGGCGAGTTGACGGCGGATTTCGGTTTCTTGCGTGGCGGATTGGGCGAAGAGGTCGCAGAGCTCAGTGGTGAGACGGGCGACTTTTTCGTCGAAGGGCTCGCCATCATCCGTTACATCGGCTACGCCAACATAGCGACCGGGAGTTAGAACAAAACCCTCTTTCTCGACATCTCCGATAGTGGCTACGGCAGCAAAGCCTTTCTCTGTTACATCCTCGCCGCGACGGAATGCCTCGAATGTATCCGCAATCTTTTTAATATCTGTATCTGGATCGAGTTCACGATGGGTGCGGTCTTTCATGTAGCCCATGTTGCGGGCATCAATGAAGATGGTCTTACCGGGTTGTGATTTCTTCTTCGTCAGGAACCACAGGCAACAGGGTATCTGTACGTTGTAGAACAACTGGCTCGGCATAGCCACAATGCCCTCAACCAAGTCGGCATTGATTATATTTTTTCGAATCTCGCCTTCGCCGCCTTGCTCTGAAGACAGGGAACCGTTGGCAAGTACGAGCCCGATGCGTCCGGTGTCAGATAAGTGATAAAGCATGTGCTGCATCCAAGCGAAGTTGGCATTACCTTCCGGCGGCATGCCGTAGATCCACCGCGGGTCGTCCTTGAGCTGATCGCCACCCCATTTGGAGATATTGAAGGGGGGGTTGGCCATGACGAAATCGGCTTTCAGGAAGGGGTGCTTGTCGTCGTGGAAAGAGTCGGCGTATGAGTCGCCGAAGTTCGCCTCGATGCCGCGAATAGCGAGGTTCATCTGTGCCAGTCGCCAAGTATTGGAGTTCAGCTCCTGACCATAAACAGATATTTGATTGACGTTGCCCTGATGACGTTCGATAAACTTTGATGACTGCACGAACATACCGCCAGAACCGCAGGCGGGGTCGAAAATCTTGCCTTTATATGGCTGAATCACCTCAACGATTGTGCGCACAACACATTCCGGAGTGTAGAACTCACCACCTTTCTTACCCTCCTCTCTGGCAAACTCACCGAGGAAATATTCATAGACACGACCGAGAACGTCACGAGCCTCGCCACCCGTGAAATGCAGATTATTCTCGAAGATATCGACAACGTTGCCCAGTCGCCGCTTGTCAAGTTCAGGGCGGGCATAGTTCTTTGGAAGAATGCCTTTGAGCTGCTTGTTCTCTCGTTCAAGAGCCTCCATCGCCTTATCAACAACCTTTCCGATTTCAGCAGTTAGAGCTGCGTTTACAATCTTATCCCAACGGGCATCTGTAGGAACAAAGAAGATGTTGTCACCAATGTATTCGTCAGCATCCTCTTCAAAGCCTTCACCCTCGGCTACGAGTTCATTGTATTTGACCTTAAAACAGTCATTGATATATTTGAGGAACACAAGACCGAGTACCACCGATTTGTACTCTGCAGCGTCAAGATTGCCCCGCAGTTCGTTGGCTGAATCCCATAGAATTTGCTCTATACTCTTGGTTGTATCTTTAGTCTTAGTTTTCTTTGCCATAATATTTTACGCTTTACCGGTGAGTAGGTCTCTGGGGTCAACATTGAGAATAGATGCTATTTTGACGAGCATTTCAAGAGATGGCTGAGCTGTATTAGAGCACCAACGAGACACTGTTGCCTCGTTTTTGCCTAATTGCTCAGCAAGCCATTTGCCTTTACGGTTCTTTTCAGCTAAAACTACTTTTAGCCGATTGATGCGTTCAAATTCTATATCT
>CAZFUF010000048.1:0-5092 GCA_964521885.1 uncultured Sangeribacter sp.
CACCAAAAGCGCGGGTAGCGAACCGCTTACCGCACATCTCAAGCACAACGCCCTCGTTAATTATATTGCGGAGGAAAATGCCAAAGGTGCTAATATCGCCGGAGGTGGTGTTATAGTCAAAGATGGATTGAACTGGCTTTGGTCACGTTTCCATATTGATAATACTATTGACCACGACGGTTGGGTGGCTTTCTATCCAAATACAGAAAACAGCAAATAACCTTGACAGCATGGCAAAAGGAATAGATCAAAAATTCGTTCATTACGGCATCCGCAAAGAAGACCTCGCCATGATTGAGGCTATTTGCGAAGCCGAAGATGTGGACTTCGATTGGCTGAGTGAAGAAATTCTCAAAGCCTATCACGCCCGGAAAGTTGAAGCGATTGAAATCAGTGATACTGACACCGCAGATATTATTCAGTCGGCAATCAACCGCATACATAAATAATCAGGTGCTCTATGCTTATACAACGTATCAAAATATCAAACTATAAGACTTATCTCAATCTCGACCTTGACCTCACGGTCAATGATGAGTGCCCGATAATTCTTATCGGCGGTTCAAACGGCGGCGGTAAAACCACCTTGTTTGAAGCCATAAGCGGTGCACTCTACGGTTTGAAGATTGAGAATGAGGCTCACTTTAACGAATTGCTCAATCAAGGCGCGTTAGGTCAAGTTGCTCCAACAATCGAGTTGCAGGTTACATTCTCAGGCAAAGTTCTTGGTCAAGAGCAGAAATACATATTGAGACGTACCTACAAATGTCTCAACGGAAACCCCGTTGAGAGCGTATATCTCAATATGAACGGAAATACTTTCGTCTATGGCACTATGACCCCTCCGGCTCAACGTGCCAAATCGGAGCAAGAGGTTAATAAAATCATCAAGGCTAATCTCCCACAGGAGTTAAGCCAGTATTTCCTTTTTGACGCCATGCAGTCAAGCGAACTTCTCAAAAAGAATGTGTTTGCTCAGACCATACGCGACAATTTCGAGAACGTGCTCGGTTTTAAGAAGTATCTTCAACTCAAAAAAGCCGCCGCGCATCTTCACCAGGAATGGGCTCAGGCACGTCTCCAAGCCGAGCAGGAAAAGGCTGAATATGATGCTCTCTGCGAGAAAAAACGCACGTGCGAGAAACAGCGTGAGGAAATTGCCGCTAATCTCGATCGCCTCTATAAATACGTCACCGCAGTAAACGACGAATATCTTAAAGCCAAAGAGGGTGAGCAACAATCGGCTCAGTTGAGCAAGAAGATTGCTGACCTCAAAAATAAAATCGAGGATATACTTAACCGAGCCGCTGAATATGCTAACTCTACCGCCCAATTCATGGACGGCATTGAGGTTAATGTATTCCTCCCGAAACTTGCCACCAATCTTCAACAGGATATTGCCCGTATACTTCATGTCAAGGACGAGTTACATAAGTCAGGTTCTGCGTCATATCCGCTTGAAACCCTCCGCGATGTAACCTCTAAGATAATATCCTATCTTAAAGACCTCTCACTTTGTTCAGCCGAGGTGGATGAGGAAAATGTGGTCAATCACGTTGTAGCCCTCCAACAGGCTACCAATACAAATGACCCATACGATTATCTTGACGAAGACGAGGTTACCGCATTGCGCGCTCTCGCGAATAACCCCGGTAATAATACCTTCTTCCAACTTGACCGTACACGTCAGGAATTGGAGGTGCAGATTTCTTACATCGACAATTACCGCACTCAGCAAAAGGCTTTTGAAGCCACCCGCGCCGGAGGCAATGAAGTACTTATACAGGAATTTGAGGAAGCCAAAAGAACCATTGACTCCCTCAAATCACAAGACGACAATCTCAAACGTGAGATTGCCGGACTTGACCGACGCATACATCAGTTTGACGTGCAAATTCAGCAGGAACCTGACAAGCAGTATGACACGCTTGTCAAACTTCCGGCTCTCTTTGACAAGATTGCCTCCAACCTCCTTCGGAAAAAGAAAGCGCAGATTGAGAGTGAAATGCAGCAGCAACTCAACACTCTGCTCGTTTCCTACAAAGGACACATCGGTCGTGTTGAATTATCGGACTCAATGGAAAACTTCAACATTAAGTTGTTCCATACTGCCGGTAACGAGATTTCACTCAATCAGCTTAATGCCGCATCCAAGCAAATCTTCATACAGGTGCTTCTCAAAGTACTCCGCAACCTCGGAGACTACAACCCGCCTGTAATGATTGATACTGTGATGGGCGTTCTCGATAACGAGAGCCGTGATGCGCTTATGGAAGAATATTTTCCTCAACTTGCGGAGCAAACTATTCTTCTTTGCACCACTTCGGAAATACGCACGGACAGCGACTATATAAAGTTAATGCCCTATATTTCCAAGACCTATACACTTAAACGTAATGTCGAACACCAAAATACTACCGTCGAGGACGGTTATTTTGGGATTGAACTTGAACAATAACGCGATGGCTATACAATTTCTCCGAGTTACGCAGCCCGACGGCATAGTAGACGAACTTGCCGCTATCAAAGAGCGGCTTGAAAATACGGTCAGTCTCTCCCGAAGTGTCGGGAAAGAGAAGCGCATAAACCTCCCTACAAATAAGGTTATGCGTATATGCTTTATTGCCGGACTTAGTCTTGGCAACGAGCGCAAAGAGGACGATTTCAAAGGCATTGCCCTCAATAAGAACACCACCGCCATTGTTCCAGCGTTCTTCACTCTCCATAATCTTGCACCGCTTTACTCAGCGTTACTGAAGATGCGTTACCACAATCTAAATATAGATTGGTCGCATATTCCTACGCTATCGCGTATTGTTGCTTCGGAAATTTTCAGAGGGCGAGACTACCTTATGAAGGAGGGAAACCTTGAACAATACCTCTGTGCCGTCAATTCTCGCGTTAAGTTGAACAAGGACATTCCGGTTCTTAACCTTCATATCGGCAATTACGGCGATGCAGATATGGAAGCCACGCTTGATATTAATAGCCGTGCTATCACAAACTCTCAGATTATTATTGCCGGAGCCACCGGTTCAGGCAAAACTAATCTTCTGAACGTCCTGATTAACCAGTTCCGTTCCCTTTCTACCGAAAGTCGCTATCCAGTGAACTTCCTATTGTTTGACTACAAAGGAGAGTTCAGCGACATTCAGAATAATCGTTGGCTGTCTTACTTCGACGTAGACCGCACCGCTATTCTTGACCCGATAGAACGCCCTCTTCCGTTCAATCCCTTTAAGGATATGACCGGGCAAACTATTAACGAAATCGGTCTGTATGCCTCGGAGATGTCCTCAGCCTTATCTTCTATCGACCGCGTTTCTGCAAGTGCCACAATGAGCAACCGCTTACGCGAGGCTATCATTGAGGCGTACAATTCAACTAATGGTGCTCCGATAACTTTTGATATGATGCTCAAGAATTATCAAGCACGGATGAAAGACCCGGAAAAAGACGACACTATTTCCTCCGTCTTGAAGCAACTCGTGGACGCACACATCTTCGAGACGGAAGATAAAGCGGACCTGTTAAATGATAGTTACATCATTAAACTTGACCGCTATCCGCGAGGTGGCGCGATTGCAAAGGCAATCGTCTATTTCCTAATGTCGAAACTCTACAACATCTATTCCGATCTGCCTCCGCAGGAGACAAACGACGATGTTGTGCAAATCCGCCACTTCTCAATAATCGACGAAGCTCACTATATGCTCAGTTTCGACAACCAACCGCTACGAAACCTCATAGCCGTTGGTCGAAACAAGGGAATCAGCATTATTCTCGCCACTCAGAATATGGCTGACTTCAAGAGTCGTGGCTTCGACTTCTATGCAAATGCACAGTACCCGCTCATTATGCGTCAGCAGACTATTGATGATAAGGTCATAAAAGACCTTTTCGGAGTCAGCGGTCAGGAACTCGCCGACATTCGCGCTGCCATTGGCAGCCTCAAAAAGGGCGAACTTATCATCAAAGACCAAATGGCTGTGACCCTCGGCATGGGCAACAAGTACAAAAAAATCAACATAACTCACCTGATATAGGAATATGGAACTCGAAAAACAGTGTGAATACCACACCATGGGATACGACGGCAGAAGCTTAACATATATTGGTGAGCCCAAAAGAGATGTGCGCGTATGCCGATTTTGTGGTAAATCTAAACCTGAAGTAAAATTTAGTAAGAAAGCCCACGCCTTATCCGAGTCACTAGGCACCAAATATATCATTAATAACGAAGAATGTGATACCTGTAACGAATTGTTTTCGGGCATTGAGCAAGATTTTTACAATAGACACGCATTTCATTTAACGTGTTATGATGTTAAAGGGAAAAATGGGTCGCGAAAAGTTAAAACAGATGAAGTTAGCATCTTCAATCATGATGGTATTCTAACGATTGAAAATGGGGGCTCTCTCATCCCACGTAGTACATTGAAAAATAGAGGCAAACTTGACTTTACATTCTTACTCAAAGGCTATCCACACCGTCCTCAGAATATATATAAATGTCTTGTAAAATATGCTTTGAGTGTCATTGACTCAACCTATATCAAATACTTTGGAGAGACCATTAACTGGGTTACTAACAATAATTTAGAATTTAAAACTCTACCTAAAGTACTTTTCTATAGCAACGATTGTCAAGTACACCCTCGCATTGCATACTTCATTAGAAAAAGCGAACACGCTAAATTCCCTTTTGCTTTCGCTGCCGTAGAATTTGCTGGCATCGGGTATTTCTTTATTATTCCTTTGGGAAACAATGAGCCAATAACTGGCTACATGGAACAGAATTTCAAATATGCCTTCAAACAAATTTTTGATAATCGCGAATTTGTGGAAGTTGATTTGGTAAGCAGAAAAAAGATTGTTACCAAACAGAGAGTAGAGATAGACAATTTAATCCTCAATAAAACTTATTTTGAAATTCCAAAAGAACAGTTTTTTAGAGGTAACGATATAAAGGGAGCTAAAGGGTCTTAATTGTCAGTTTTTTTGAAATATTTCATGCCGACACCAACTACAACAAATAATAGATTGCACTTTGAAGACCTTGAACCTCGTAGGTTTGAGGAGTTCGGTTTTC
>CAZFUF010000049.1:0-4804 GCA_964521885.1 uncultured Sangeribacter sp.
AGCAGATTTCTCTACTCCCTCATCCTGTACCCTGAGCCGGGGTCGAACCGGCACGGATTGCTCCACTGGTGTTTGAGACCAGCGCGTCTACCGATTCCGCCATCAGGGCTCCAGTCCGGTGAGCCATTCTCGGCTCGCCTTATTTCACTTTGCAAAGTTAATAATTTTTTTTATTCCTTGCAACCTTATCTTCTTTTTATTGTGAAAAGAAACCGGGAAAATATTGATTGACAGTTAATTTTTATTCACTAAAGAATATATCGGTTCTCCAACATTTTTTCCGACATCTTCTCCGGCTATTATTCGTAGCGAATCTTTGCTTTGCGAATCACCTTCCAGCATCCACCTTCAAATATAGCTGTTCCGGCTGACTCTGTCACGATGCGTGTATAGCCGTCAGTGCTTTCAAGATCTTTCCCGGTGCATGCTCCCATTAGGGAATCTTTTGGAGTCAATAATGCCATTTCCCAAACTGTGGGATCCTCCGCCACATGGAATGTTCCGGAATACCCATCGCTTGTCTCAAGTCTATAGATCGAATGACCTATATTAAGTTTACGGTCAGCCCTGACGAATAACCCACGGTTGTTAGCTCTTCCGAGATAGATACTTTTCACTCCGGGAGCGGAAATTTCTTTTGTGGGGGAGTTGATAGCTTCAGCAGGGCGTGATGTCGATTGAGTCTCACCACTTACTGATTCCTTGTTTTTGAGCTCCTCCTTAAGGGAGGCAAGCATTGCTTTTGCCGCCTCATTCTCTTTAATCCTTGAAGATAATTCCTTCTCAAGATCGAGGCAACGTTGATGTAATTCAGATAATTCTTTATTCTTTGCAGCTAAAGTGTCAGCGAATTTTTCCCGCGCTTCCTCTTCTTTTTTGTTATATTCATCCCTAAGCTTGGAATCTATGCCGGAAGATTGCCCTGCGATTGCTCCTGTTTTTTTCATGACGTTGGAAGCGAATATCACAAGAGCTAACACGATTGCCACCAGAATACAAAGCACCATGATATAAACCCAGGTGTTATTGCTGTTTTTTTTCACCGGTGGTTCATTCTCAAGCGTGGCCTCCAATTCTTCCGTTACACTCTCTATAGAGTCTGCGAAAGCCATTGTCTCGGGAGAGACCTCCTGCACTGCAGGAGCCGGTTGTGTCTCAGGCGCTTTCTTCTCCTGCGAAGCTTCGGTCTTAGCGATCTCCGGGTTATCTTTGGATGGAGCACTGATTTTTAAATCTCCGACACGCTTTTTAACCCTCGCACGTGCCAATTTCCCTTTCTCTATCAGCCCGGGGGAATTGAAGAAAGTTGAAGACCAATACTCCACAAGTTTTGCCTTATCCCACGATGCGTAATCCTTCGGAGTGCTTATGCTTAGAAAACCCTTGAGATTTTCCGTTTCCTGTTTCTTCAGATTCTTCTGTAAATCAGCGATACTCTTTGGCGCTGAGAGATCATCAAGATATCCCGAACCATCGTTGGCATACCGCAAATAAGCCATTGCAGTAATGGCTCGTGCCTCTTCCATCTCTTTATCGGTAACTGCATCTACAGAGAATGGTGTCAGCATAGAAGCTGAAATGAGGGTTAGGGTCAGAAGACTATTTGATTTTATTTTCATCGTTATAAATGTAAGTGCATGGTGAAGTATGCAAAATTACTTAAATAATTTTATTTAGACAATATTCGTTGAGATCCGACACCCGGTTTGCTATTTCAAATCAAAGGCTTTTGCGCAGTCGCGCCGGGGGGATGCCAAGACGTCCGCGATATTTATTGACAGTACGTCGCGAAACGACATATCCTTTGGCAGCCAATGCCTTCTGAATATCATCATCGCTGAGGGGATGACGCTTATCTTCCGCTTCGATTATCTCGGTCACCGCAGCTTCTGTCTGCCGGTTGGTGAGTACCTCCGGAGAGTCATCTCCCACTGAGTCGCTAAAAAAATGCCGGAGAGGAAGAATACCCCATGAAGTGGCTACATATTTATTGGCGGTAGCTCTTGAAATTACCGACATGTCGAGTCCGGTGAGAGCAGCTATATCCTTAATCATCATCGGACGCATGCGGTATACATCCTCTGTCAGGAAATAATCCTTCTGAATATCGACAATTGCTGTCATTACTTTCATTAAGGTTTCTTGCCGATGAGTTAAGGTGTTTATGAAATCGCGCGCATCATTATATCGCGCCATGATATATTGCCCGTCTCCGGATTTTAATTTGTTCTTATCCCCCTCAATCTCTTTCATCGCTTCTTGAAAACCTCTCTCTATCCTTAGCTCAGGAATATTGTTATTTATCCCGATAGTCAGTTTTCCGTCGTCATTATTGACATAAAAATCAGGTATTATGACATCCAGATTATCTTCAGGAGAAGAAAAAGACTTACCCGGTTGCGGATTTAGACTTCTGATGAGCTCTATTGCATCGATGGCTCTCTGACGGGGGATTTTTAATCCGGACACTATCCGGTGGGTATGCCGTTTCAAAAACGCATCAAATTGAGAATCGATAATTGCTCTCGCATCTTCCCGCTCCTGAGAACCCGGCAAACGATCTATCTGTAGAAGCAGACAATCCCGCAAGTCAGCGGCTCCAACACCCGCGGGGTCGAGTGACCGAACGATTCTGAGTGCTTCCTCTCCCGTCTCCTTAGAGATTTCGATCCCCGGGCCGAAAGCCATGTCGTTGATGATATTTGAGAGCGGACGGCGGAGATAGCCGTCAGAATCAAGACTTCCTATGATATAATCAGCGGTTTCCGCCACTTCCGGGGAAACCTTCATCGATGCGAGCTGTGATCGCAAGGTGACGTAAAGATCCTCCCCTGAGTCAAAACGTAAAGAGTCGTAATCAATTTCAGGACGTGTGGTATAAGACCCTGTAAAATCTTTCCATTTGTTAGGCTCTTCAAGAGATTCGTGGTGGCTCGTGAAATCTTCCTCCTCCAGTGCGGGATTATCGTCAAGCTCGCGCTCTACGGCAGCTTCAAGTTCGGGTGCATTGCATTCCAGCAACTTCACGAAGCGGAGTTGCTGTGCCGACAGACGCATCCCAAGGCGCTGGGTGAGATTCAGAGATTGTTCGGTTGATGCCATAATACGGAATGCGAAATTAATTATTTTTATCGGATTTTTACTGATTTTTATGGGTGAAGGGATATTTTAAGGTAAAAAAATTGTCTGTTAGATATTTTTTCTTTAATTTTGCACTCTGAAATGTGAAGAAAGGTGCCCCTGATGGTTATCCGGACTTACAAGATAAATGCAGATTTTTATATAATAAGAAGATATTTAAAGCTTTATGGCATCCAAAAAAAACAACACTCAGGAAGAGAACGCAATAGAAAGCCTTAATGCACGACTCACAGGCGCCGGCGAACACATTGCTAACAACAAGAAAGTGATATATTGGACATTAGGAATCATTCTTGTGGTTGCTGCGTCGATATTTGCTTACTTCTATATCTACATGGGACCACGCACAACCGCTGCATGGGAAGCATATAATGCTGTAGAACTTCAATCCCAGGGCAATGATTCAATTGCTGCCAAGGAATATAAGAAAGTAGCGGATAAATATTCGTCAACAGATGCTGGAAATGTTGCTTATCTGACTGCCGCTGAGTCTCTTTATAATATCAAGGATTATGCTGCAGCTGTTGATTGTCTCAAGAAGTTCAGCACTAAAGATGAGGTGCTCGGCGCGAATGCTCTGATTCTTGAAGGGGACTGCTACGTAAACCTTAAAAAATATGATCAGGCAATCGACTGCTTCAAAAAGGCTGTACGTAAATCCAATAACAATCCTCAGATTGCTCCCCGTGCGCTCTTGAAACAAGCTACAGTCTATACAGAGCAGAAGAAATATGGCGAAGCTCTCGCTTGTTACGAGACCATTCAAAAAGATTTCCCGCAGTTCCAACTCGGCAGCGGAGTCTCGATCGATACTTATATCGAACGTGAGAAAGCTCGTAGCGGTAAATAAAAATTGATTTCAATATAATCCATAAAATAATAAAACATTCCTTTGCTTATTTTATGAATAAGGGGCTTGGCTTTAGAGCTAAACCCCTTTTCTACATAATTACTTAATCCGGTTGATTCTATGTCGATGGCATTAAAATTATTACTTGCTGCTTTGGGTGGAGGTGTAGGAGCGGCATTGCGCGTATTAATCAATAGCTTCTTCCCTTCTTCCGGAGTTTGGATGGGGCTTGGAACCTGGCTTATCAATACTATTGGCTGTCTGCTGATCGGTGTATTTGCAGGATGGCTCACAACTTGCGCTTGGTCCGAAGAATCCAAGGTTGCATTCCAGATGTTGACCATGGCTGGATTCTGCGGTGGATTCTCTACATTCTCGCACTATACTCTTGATTGCGTCAAATATATAGAGGGTGGGCATCCCATCGCTATGATTGTCTATGCTATACTCACTGTTGTGGTTGGTCTGCTATTTTGTGCCCTGGGTTATTGGTTCGGGCAGAAACTTTAATAAGCTCCCGTCTAAAATCTCCCTCCGTTATCTCCATTCTTTTATTCTCCATCTTATAGTAGTTGCTTTTTTTAGTAGATACTTTTTTATTTGTAGGCTTATATATCACTGTAACAAATGATGCATTTGGTATAATATCTTGATTACACAATAAGGGTTATTTGTAATCGTTATTATAGTAAAATGCTTACATTTTGAGAGATAATGATTATCGATTATTTATAGTGTATGAATAATAATATCTAAGTGAGGGTGTGTCAAAATAGGCACACCCTCTTTTTTACTCCGCTGAGGTTTCAATAA
>CAZFUF010000050.1:0-3581 GCA_964521885.1 uncultured Sangeribacter sp.
AGACCCTCTGCTTGTAAGGCAGACGCTCTAAACCAGCTGAGCTAATCGCCCGATTTGCGAATGCAAAGTTAAGAACTTTTTTATTATCCTCCAAATTTTTTTCATTATTTTTGCACAAATTTTTTATCACAATTCTTTGTTTCCTTTTTTTAAGCCGAAGTTTTGATTGATACACAGTGAAATAATCCCATCTATTCGTGTGGGCTCTTAACATGTTTAAATATGTGTGATTCTTCTGTTTCATCTCCTGTTAATATTAATCAGATGGTGGAGGAAATCAGAATAAAAAATTTTGATTATCCTCTTCCGGATGAATTTATTGCCCGCCATCCATTGGCGGAGCGCGATAGATGTAAATTACTTCTCAGCCGTCCTGACGGCAAACTTTCCGATCGGGTGTTTCGCGAGCTTCCTGCCCTTCTCCCTCCCTCTGCATTGCTGGTGTGTAATAACACCAAGGTGATAAATGCCCGTATCGAGTTTCATAAATCCACTGGAAGCCGGGTTGAAGTGTTCTTGCTTGAGCCTTTATCACCGGAAGATTATATACTGGCTTTCCAATCCAAAAAGACAGTGACATGGAAATGTATGATTGGTAATCTAAAACGGTGGAAAGAGGGCGTGCTTGAAAAACGTCTCGATATTTCCGGCCGTGGTGTCGTGCTATATGCCAGGCGCGGTTTAGCGTTGGAGGGAAATTCTCATGAAGTGGAATTGAGTTGGGATGACGATTCACTCACCTTTGCCGATATTGTTGACGCGGCAGGTTATCTCCCTATTCCCCCTTATTTGCGACGTGCTACAGAAAAATCCGACCTTACGGATTATCAGACCGTCTATTCCCGCATCAAGGGGTCCGTGGCGGCGCCGACAGCCGGATTGCATTTCACCCCCGAAGTCATGGATGATCTGCGCTCCCATAATATAGAGATCCGCGAGTTGACTCTACACGTGGGAGCCGGGACGTTCCAACCCGTAAAGTCGGAGACAATCGGTGAGCATCCGATGCACACGGAATCTTTCGTTGTGGAGCGTGCCACAGTGGAGGCAGTCTTAAAGGGGAAGGAGGAAGGACGAAAAATTGTGGCCGTCGGTACTACCACTGTCCGTACTCTCGAGTCGTTGCCATTCGTGGGGATTGCGCTCGCCCGTGGTGAAGAGGATGTGGTCGTGGGGCAGTGGGAAGCGTATACCCCGGAGGGACTGGGGATTGATACCGAAGCTGCGCTGCGCCTTATCATTGCCGAGATGGATAAACGAGGTCAGGACAGTCTTGTGGCCTCCACCGCCATCATGATCGCTCCGGGTTTCAAATGGAGAATAGTAGATTGCATGGTGACAAATTTCCATCAGCCGCAATCCACGCTCCTTCTTCTTGTTTCTTCGTTCCTTGAAAAGGAGCGGGGTGTGGTGCCTGACGCTGCCGGCGATGGTTTGCAGTGGAAGAAGATTTATCGGCATGCCCTTGAATCGGACTTCAGATTTCTTTCTTACGGGGATGCGTGTCTGCTGTTTCCGCTGAAAATGGAATCATAAGGGTTTGACAGTTGAATTTATGTGATTTCTGAATTATGTATTCTTTTGTGCTCCCCCTGTCTAAAAGCATGGCTGCCCGCGTGATGATCTGTCGCATGCTGGCACCAGACACCCGGCATTGGGTTTCCATGCCATTTCAATTCCCGGAATGCGAGGATACGGAATATGTGAAAAAAGGTTTTGAGTTAGTGGCTCTAAATGCAGGGCGGGGAGAATTATATATAGGAGACGGGGGAACGACATTGCGGTTTTTATTGGCGGCGTTCGCATCAATGCCGGAGGCGGATGTGACGCTGAGATATTCAAGGCAGTTGGCAGCGCGTCCCATCAGACCGTTATTGGAGGCTTTGAAATCAATCGGAGCCGATATCGGAGATGAGAGTATAAATGAAGGTAGAATAAGAGTTTGCGGAAAGAAGCTTGCCGGGGGAGAGATGAAGATTGATGGGAATATCAGTTCTCAATTTATCTCTGCGTTAATGTTGGCGGCTCCATGCTGGGAAAATGGCTTGAAACTGATAATAGAGGGGGAATGTGTTTCGTGGCCATACGTTGAGATGACAGCCCGCGTCATGAGAGAGATGGGGGTTGCCGTCGGGATGGAAGATAATTGTATAATGGTGAAGCCGGGAGAATATTCTCCCAATATGGATCTGAAAATTGAAAATGATTGGAGCGCAGCCATGCTGGTGTATGAATTGGCGATGTTGGCTCCCGGAAAAGAATTCTTTATTCAATCCCTGACTTCTCCGGAACGCTCCGTGCAAGGTGATTCGCATGTGGCATCTATGTTCGCTCAGCTCGGGGTTGATTCACGCTGGTATCCGGATGGTTCAGCTTCAGTGGAAGGAATAACCGCAATATTGGAGAAGAGCAGGGAGAAAAGCCGGCACGAGCCTTTCCGTTTTGATATGAGGAATTTTCCCGATGCAGTCCCGTATATGGCGGTAGGTATGTGTCTTGCCGGAATCCGTTTCCGCATTGACAATATAAATCATTTGCGACATAAGGAGAGTGATAGGATAAGGGGTATCTCGGAAAATCTTTCAAAAATGGGATATGTGATAGATACTGCGCCGAATCATATTGCATGGAGGGGAGAGCGGAGCCATATGGCAGATTCCGGAGACATTACAATCTCCACCTTCGATGACCACCGCATTGCTATGGCATTCGCACCGGCTGCCCTAAAATACCCTATATATATAGATAATAAGGAATGTGTGAAAAAATCCTTTCCGGGAGTCTGGAAACAATTAGCTGATTCCGGACTTCTTTCAGATTAATTATATGAGACGAGATTTTAAATGAATTGAAAAAATACCCTTGATAGATACCATGGATATAATTTTTGAAATGGTATCGGGGATCAGGAATATATAAACAGTATGCAAGGAGCATTATTAATATTGGGATTTACGATACTCGTCGGGATATTGCTGTATATCTTCGACAGGAGGGGTGGCGATAAGATACGGAGGGAAGCGACCCCGGCTGATGAGGATATGATCGCCATTGATGAACATTCTGATGCCGGAGTCTCCTCTGCTGAGGCTGATACCTCCGACGTCAATAGTGACGCGGAGGATGAAGCCGCCGGTGGTGATAATCAGGAGGGGGAAGTGTGTTGCGGGATGCATCTGGTATGTGAAAAGACCTCGCTGAGCCCGGTAAGCTCCGATGTGGAATATTTCGATGACGAAGAGCTGGATCGGTTCAGGGGGAGGGATGCGGAAGACTATTCCGATGCTGAGATTGATGAATTTCTGGATGTGCTGTTGACCATGCACCCCGGAGAAGTCGCATCGTGGAGCAAAAGTCTACAGCTACGCTCAATAGTGCCCCCTACAGTTGTGCGCGATCAGATCCTTTTGATAGTTGGAGAGCAAAGAATAGCCGAAAATAAAGGATAAAAGTTGACGTTAACACTTGTTAACATATTTTAACTCAGATGTAATTGTCATATTGATAGTCTGTTATAACTCTAAATCCATATCGGATGAAAAAAACAAGCTAAAAAATTTGGCAAAAGGATAAAACGGCAG
>CAZFUF010000051.1:0-3580 GCA_964521885.1 uncultured Sangeribacter sp.
CTGCACGATGCCGCAGCGCGGCGAGTGCGGGGAAACGACCCACCCCAACATAATGAGCGCCAGCGGCGCGATGGCTCCGCGAAACCACCTCCACCCACCTTTTCAGGTCGGAAAACTTGAGAACAACTCCACAATGTGGGCGATTCCCATTCTTATTAGTTAAAAATATCCCAACTTCATCTTAGGATATTGCAGATTAACAAAATATGACGTAATTTTGTGGCGCAGACCGCACAGCAGAAGCCGGGTCCGGGTTTTGAGGGTGGGTCGGCAGATGGATGTTCTTCGGAATGTCTGCAGTAAATACATAGAGAGCGTTTATCAGCGCTGATTCTTGACCTTTCGGAATTCTCGCAAAATTTCACCTATGTCAAGGATTGAGCAACGGTAGATGCCCGTGGTTATGTAATAATTTGCATCCGGCGGGATATTTCGCAAGAAATATGTCCGGACGCGATGATTGCATATACAGGCGTGGGCTTCTGCGTTGCCATCCGACATAGGTAAGGCAATGCGAGAAGCCTCGAAAGGTAGGATGGCAACAGATACAGATTCCCGCGCTTTCTTCATTCTACCACAAACGCCAACGAGGGGATGACCGCGGCACATATATATCTTCAGATGCGCAAACTACTGACCTTTCTGTTTGCAACGCTTATTCTGAACGCATACGCACGCCATGTGAGTTCCGAAGAAGCTGCTGACATAGCCAGGGAGCAGCTCTCCATGCTTCATACTAACCGGAGTCATCCGATCCCCGATATTGTCAGAGTTCATCCCACACTGACGCGATCCGCTTCCGGAAATGACGATCCGGCTTACTATATCTTCAACGCTGCGCAGGATCGGGGATTTGTAATTGTTGCAGCCGACGACCGTTTACCCAGGATTATCGGCTATTCAACTAAGGGGAATTTCGACCCCGACAATATCCCGCCACAACTCAAGAATATCCTTGAGATGTATCAGCAGGAGATGAATAATGCGGATCCGGCCAAGATCCATCCTTCATGGTCAGGCAACAGATCCGAAGATAGGCAGGCAACTGTGCTTGAAACTGCCGAGTGGGATCAAGATGCTCCATATAATGCGCTGTGTCCTGTCATTGACGGTGAGAGATGTTTTACCGGTTGCGCCCCAACCGCTATGGCAATAATCCTGAAGTACCATAATTGGCCGGAAAGGGGCCGAGGGTATCACAATACGCCTTGTCTGAACGGTTTCACGAATTCAAATGAAGTAGAATTTGACTTCAACACAGACTTTGATTATTCTGCATTGCTGAATCAATATGACGAAAACAGTTCCGAAGAAAGCAAGAAAGCTGTGGCGAGGCTGATGCTTGCCGCAGGAGCAGCCTCGTGCGCTAATTATCAATCGGGATATACTGTAACTGGAACCACTTACTTAATAAGAGGTCTGATCTATTACTTGCGATACTCCCCAAAAGTAACCGAACTATATTTAAAATCATCGTGGAGTGACGGACTATTGGACAGGGGATATTGCAGGCAGGAAATTGAAGACTCGATCTTCACACAGATTCAGAGAAAGCTACCTGTTTTGGGAGGAACCGGCGATCATCTGACGGTCATTGACGGATATGACTCCGACCGGCTCCTGCACATCAACTGGGGTTGGAGCGGATATGCAAACGGTTTTTATTCAATACCCGATGCCGGAATAGCGCATATCATAATTAACATTGAGCCTGATCGTTCCGACATACCGATATCACAAGTAAGAATGTTTGGTAGTGACCATACATTTGCCGCATCTCCCGGAACTAATGACATAAGATTCCCCCTGCTCAACATTTCTACAGAAAATATCAGGAAGGATGAGCCCTTCGATTGCGTTTCAGGTACTATGTACTTCCCGACTCACTTCAAAGGTGAATACGGACTGGCAATTGTCGACTCTGAAAGTCAGGTAAAGGAAATAATATGGTCGAATCCTGCTGACTTTGGATGGATTGATGCGCCAAACTCGCTAAACATTGATGTCAGAGGCATTAAGGCGAGTATCGACATTCAGGATAGGGATAGATTGCAAATAGTCACTCGCACCGATGGCGAAACAGAATGGGCTCACGTTGCCTCAACCCGACAAGTGGCTGCAAGTGTGCCGTGTAATAATTACACCCCACTGTTCTCCAAAATTAATTGGAATATTTCGGGAGATGCAAAAGTTGCCAGTTGGGCATATTTAGATGGTGTATATCATAGTGGGTCAGAACTTCCTGAGAAGGTTCTTTTAGGCAGTTATTTAAGCATGTTCATGGATAAATCATATAATCTTTATGAACTCGATAAATACGACTATAGAATTGCGTTTGGCCTTAATAACTACTACAGGGATTTCTTTAGGGGGCCATTGTTATCTTTATACTTATATGATCAAACATCAAATATAAATATCGATTCATATAGCGTAGATGAAGCAGTAGATGTTTCTGTCAATCTTGATGCCGACGAACGTTTGGCAGACAAACTGTCAGATAAACAAGCTCTCCGCGTTAGAGAACTGACGGTTAGCGGTTTGCTTAAAGCTGAAGATTTCGATTATATGGATTCCCGTCTGCCTTACTTGACTTCTCTCGATCTGAAGGGTGCCTCAATTGCTGACACCATCATGATTCCGTCCAAGTTCTACTCCGGAGGAACTTTACTGAAAAGGATTCGCCTCCCCCGCAATCTTATATGTCTGGGTTCCTATGCCTTCTTAGCATGTCCGATCAAAGAGGTATATATTCCCGCTTCAACTGAGAATTTCGACTACGAATGTTTCGGAAGAAACCCTGAATTGAAAGATCTATGGGTTGAGAATCCCCTCCATTATTATAATTTATCAAACGGGGCATTTTGGGAATCTTATGAAAATTGCACACTTCATGTGCCGGCCCCCGAAGTTGACGCCTGTCGCAATCACTTTTTTTGGAGCAATTTCAAAGAAATAGTACCGTTTACTCCCGGCGTGATCAATGAAATCAATTTCACGAAATCCGAAGTCAGCATGTATATCGGTGATTCGGAGCAATTAGCCGTCAATATCACTCCATCCTATTTTGAAGATGAACCTCTCAAGTGGGAGTCAAGCGATGAGTCAGTTGCCACAGTGGATGCCAATGGCCTTGTAAAGGGATTGCATCCCGGGTCAGCCACGATAAGGGCCACGACAGCAAATGATCTTACCGCAATATGCACACTTACCGTCGACCATAAGTCCGGTATCGATGGGGTCCATGATGCTCTGCAGGTCCATGTAATTGTGGAGAAAGGCGCTATAATCGTAGATGCTCCGCAAGATCTTTGTGTAGAAGTCTTCTCAATCTCCGGGCAACGGTTAGCTCAGACTCGTCAACACCGGATCGAAGGTCTGGTCCATGGCGTGTATGTTGTACGCGTAGGGGGCAAAACATTCAAAGTAGTTATATAACACGCGAACCATCTACTACTCCATGTTATAAGGCAAAGGCCGCCGTCCGGATTGGATAGCGGCCTTTAGCATATACTCGTCGATCTCTCAGCGGGTGAGGCAGGCGCGGTGGGCGGCGATGACGGCGGGGGTGAAGCCGGCT
>CAZFUF010000052.1:0-3528 GCA_964521885.1 uncultured Sangeribacter sp.
CTTAAGTCCACAGGATTTATAATTCAGTTAAAGAAATGAGAAACAAATCATAGACAAAGAATTGAAAAAAAATCTGTAAGTATTTTCTAATAATTTTCTTTTAACTAACTTTGCAGGTCGAATTGCGGTTGTTAGACCCCATCTCATAATTTTAATAGAATCAGCAATGTTGATTATTCGGACTATTCCGGACCTTATAGAATTCACAGCCACAGCAAAAAATCACGGAGAATCCATAGGACTTGTGCCCACAATGGGGGCTCTCCATGATGGACACTTAAGTCTCGTCTCCAGAGCGGTGGCAGAAAACGACAAGACCATAGTGAGTCTCTTTGTCAATCCGATACAATTCAATAATCCTACTGACTTGGAGTCTTATCCACGCGATGAGGAAAAAGATTTCAAGCTTTTGGCTGAAGCTCATGTGGATGCTGTGTTTGCTCCATCAGTTGAGGAAATTTATCCCGGAGGAGTAGATGCCATTGAACCCAGAATCTTTCAACTTGGCACAGCAGCCGAAGTAATGGAAGGGAAATTCCGTCCCGGGCATTTTCAAGGTGTGGCGCGTATCGTCAACAGATTGTTTGAGTTGACACGTCCGGACAGGGCGTATTTCGGAGAGAAGGATTTTCAGCAAATCGCGGTGATCCGAAACATGGTGGAATCTGAAAAGCTCCCCGTTACAATTGTTCCCTGCCCGATCAAACGTGCTGAAGACGGTTTGGCGCTTTCAAGCCGCAACGTCCTCCTCACCCCCGAGCAGCGGGAATTTGCTCCTGAGATAAGAAATACTTTACTCTACAGTCTGGGATATTCCGCCGACCATAGCGTGCGTGCCACCCACGACACGGTGGTGGAACGACTTGATGCCATCCCACATTTGAAAGTGGAATATTTTGAGATTGTAGATGCCAGGACTCTTCTCCCGATAGAAGAATGGGATGAAGCTCCGGACGTTGTGGGTTGCATCACGGTCTACTGCGGAGAGGTCAGACTGATTGATAATATTTATTATCGCCAAGACTATAAGATCTCCAATATATAAAATCAATAACCATGCTTATCCAGATTATGAAATCAAAGATTCACCGCGTCACAGTGACGGAGGCGAATCTCAATTACATCGGAAGCATTACCATTGACTCCGCTCTTCTCAGAGCCTCCGGCATCATGGAGGGGGAGCGGGTCTACATCGTCAACAACAACAATGGCGAGCGATTTGACACTTACGTCATTGCCGGCGAAGAAGGGAGCGGGGTAATCTGTCTCAACGGAGCCGCTGCCCGTAAGGCTCAACCGGGAGATATCATTATCATTATTGCATATGCATTGATGACACCAGAGGAAGCAACCGGTTTCAAGCCCTCAGTTATCTTCCCCGACACGGCTTCCAATCGTCTCTGAGTCGGAAACTCTCACGTAATCACCCAATTAATACCTTATGTTTGAAAATCTTAGCGAACGTCTTGAACGTTCATTTAAAATACTGAAAGGTGAAGGTCGCATCAGTGAAATCAATATTGCTGAGACCCTGAAAGATGTCCGTCGCGCCCTCGTTGATGCCGATGTTAATTATAAGGTGGCTAAGACCTTTACCGACACAGTCAAGGAGAAAGCTATCGGTCAGAAAGTGCTCACCGCCCTCAAGCCAAAAGAGGCGATGATCAAGATAGTTCATGATGAGCTGACCGAACTTATGGGTAGAGAGGAATCTCCGCTCAAACTTGATGCCAAACCTTCCATCATCCTCATGTCTGGACTTCAAGGTTCCGGTAAGACCACTTTCAGCGGCAAACTGGCGTTGAGATATAAAAAACGTGGACGCAAACCTCTCCTTGTCGCCGGTGACGTCTATCGCCCAGCAGCCCGCGAACAGCTTGCCGTATTGGCAAACGGCATCGACGTGCCCCTCTATAATGAACCGGACAACAACGACCCGGTGGCTATTGCCCTCAATGCTGTGGCATACGCTAAAGAGAATAAGCTCGACCTCGTGATCGTCGACACAGCCGGTCGTCTTGCCGTAGACGAAGATATGATGGACGAAATCGAAAGAATCAAAAAAGCCATCAATCCTCAAGAGACTCTCTTTGTGGTTGACTCAATGACAGGACAAGACGCCGTCAATACTGCAAAAGCGTTTAATGACCGACTTGACTTCGATGGTGTAATCCTGACTAAACTCGATGGTGACACACGAGGTGGTGCCGCTCTTTCGATTCGTTCCGTAGTTGAGAAACCGATCAAATTCGTTGGTATCGGTGAAAAAATGGAGGATATTCAGGAGTTTAATCCTGAAGGTATGGCAAACCGAATCCTCGGGATGGGAGACATCGTCGAACTCGCCAAACGTGCGCAGGAAATCTATGATCAGAAAGAGGCGGAACGTCTCCAGGAAAAGATAAAGAAAAACAAATTCGACTTCGATGATTTCCTCGGTCAAATCAAGCAGATTAAAAAGATGGGTAACATCAAGGATCTTGCGTCCATGATTCCCGGAGTCGGGAAAGCCATCAAAGATGTGGATATCGATAACGATGCGTTCAAGAGCATAGAAGCCATTATCCAATCCATGACACCCTACGAGCGTGCCAATCCTGATATCATCAATGCATCGCGTCGTCAACGCATCGCGAAAGGGTCAGGCACCGATTTACAGCAAGTAAATCGTCTTCTTAAGCAATTTGCGGATATGCGCAAGATGATGAAACAAGTTTCCACCATCAAAAATCCCATGAAGATGATGCGCCAGATGCGCGCACAGCAATCCCAGCGCCGCCGCTGATAAAAAGCATTGCAAACATCTAACCGATAGGATAAAGAACAGAAGGATTAAAATCCGATAGAAAAGAATTTTCTTTTTCATGTAAATTTTGAATTGCGGTTTCCGGACCATTCTCCCAACGAGAATCCGGAAACCGCAATACTTATATATCCCCGTCTCCTGCCAGAGCAGTCATGACCATTTTCTACAAACTAACAATAGATTATACATAAGCCACTAAGTCCTAATCTTCTTCATAATACCGATACTCCCTATTATCCAAATTATCCAATAACTCACCAGACTAACAATTGATTGTTATCCTTACATACCCAGGCCTACCCTACTAAAAACAAAAAAACGACTTCTTTAAAGACACCGTCGATATTATTCCAAATCTCTTGGAAAGAGATACTTATCCATTCGCAAAGATAAGCAATTCTTTGGAAATGTGCGATAAAAATCTTCCCAATTTTTATTTTCTTTCCAATCAATTGCTTAATTATTTGCTTGTTGAAGCAATTTGACAATCAAAATTACTGAGCAACAATACTATAAACTCCATCACAATCTCTTTCCAAGAGATTGTGATGAGCAGCTATAACCTTGCAACCTTATGTAACGAAATCATGACCCGAATTTCTGAAACATTTTAGAATCAAGATTGACTCTATGAATCGTAATTTATTTTGCAATACGAAAAACAACCAATCAAATATCTAATTTCATTATGGCAATAAATCTTCAAAAAGGACAACGCATTG
>CAZFUF010000053.1:0-3421 GCA_964521885.1 uncultured Sangeribacter sp.
CTGCTCTTTAGAGAATGAAAATCTCTCGTCCTAACCGATAGACGAATGGGCCCCTGATTGCAAATACATGGCGCATTTTGCGACTGCAAAAGTAATAAGAATTTTTTATATCCTCAAATTTTTTTGTAAATATTTTATTTTTCAGCGGGCATGCTCCATCATTTTTTCCAATATAATACAAGTTATAAGAATATATCTTTTTATCTATCAGTCATTTTAATATCAGATAATCAAATTTGTCCTTTCAACAATTTTTTATTTGAGAAATGATATTTTTATCTTACTTTTGCATTTATATCTACGAAATTGAAAGTAATTATGACGCACAAAGGGAGTAAAAAGAGGGCGAATTTCACATCTTCATTCGGTGTTATTGCCGTGACGGTGGGGTCTGCGGTTGGATTAGGAAACATCTGGCGGTTTCCATACGAAGCCGGTGCCAACGGTGGAGGGGCATTTTTAGTGCTCAATATCCTATTCGTTTTTCTAATAGGTGTGCCGGTGGTGGCTGCCGAATTCCTTTTAGGACGATACACGGGGTATGGAGTTAGCTCAGCCTTTAAAAAACTCGCACCTCGCTCCGCATGGCGATCTCTGGGTTATTTAGGCCTTGGGGCTGCGGTCCTTATTATCGGATTTTATTCGGTAGTGGCAGGTTGGACCATGGAATACATCATAGAGTCGGTCAAAGGATTCGGAGGAGCTGAAAGCATCGAGGAGCTCCACGGACATTTTGACGACTTTTCCACATCCTCATTTCGTCCCCTCTTCTGGACAATCCTGTTTCTCCTCTGCAATTATCTGATTCTTGTACGCGGAGTCACAAAAGGGATTGAGAAAGCATCCAATTACCTGATGCCGATTCTCTTTGTCATCCTTGTGGCGTTTGCAATAAATTCCCTGACTCTTTCAGGAGCGACTGAGGGATTATCTTTCCTTTTTAAGCCAGACTTCAGCAAAGTCACCGGCTCTTCAGTGCTCGACGCAATGGGACAAGCATTCTTTTCGCTCAGCATCGGAATGGGGTGTCTGATCACTTACGCAAGCTACTTCAAAAAAGATACTCCAATAGTGAAGACATCTGTTATTACGGCCTCTTTGGATACGCTGGTAGCAATTTTAGCCGGAGTAATAATCTTTCCCGCGGTTTTCACCTACGGCATGGAGCCGGCGGCGGGACCTAAATTGGTTTTTGAGATACTCCCCTCAATCTTTCTTCATCTCAAGGGGGGAATGATCTGGTCGGCTCTCTTCTTTATTCTTCTTTTCGTGGCTTCCCTGACTTCCACAATATCCATTTGTGAAGTCATCATCACCTATATGATCGATGAATTACATTTCTCACGTAAAAAGGCTGTCACGCTGAATATTATCCTTGCAATCGTTCTGGCCTCGTTATGTTCTCTCTCCTTCGGGCCATTAAAAAATATTCAGATATTGGGTGCCAACATTTTCGATATGTTCGATTATACGGCTTCAAATATCTTCCTTCCTCTCGGAGGAATGCTCGTCTCCATCTTTGTCGGGTTTGTGCTCGACAAGACGCTTGTGAAATCCGAACTTCTTGTGGGTGAGAAATCGCGTTTCACACGAACGTTGGCAAATCTGATAATATTCAGCCTACGCTGGCTTTCCCCCGTATGCATAGGGCTTGTATTCCTCTTCGGACTCGGAATTATATAGGGATCAGGAATTATCAGATATTAGATATCAGGTATTGGTTTTATTTCCCGGCTACCGGCTGCGACATCTCTAATATCTCTCCTTATACCATTGGGCAAATTGCTTAATCCCATCCCGCAAATCCACACGCGGAGAATAGCCGACCGCCTCATGAAGCCGGCTGGTGTCGGCGAATGTCACCGGCACATCGCCCGGTTGCATCGGCAGCATTATCTTCTTTGCCTCAACACCGAGTTCTTCCTCAAGAATGCTTATGAATTCCATCAACCGCATCGGTTCTCCCCGCCCTATATTAAATATCTCATTAATAACTTCACGCTCGCGAAGAGACTGCACCCTATCGGAATAATATTTATCCATCACTTTCACTATCCCCTCCACGATATCGTCGATATATGTGAAGTCACGACTCATATCTCCATAATTAAAGACCTTGATAGGCTCCCCTTCCATCATTGCCCCTGCAAACAACATCGGAGCCATATCGGGACGTCCCCATGGACCATAAACCGTAAAGAATCTTAATCCAATACATGCCAAAGAATACAGGCGGCTGTAGGTTGACGCCATGAGTTCGTTGCTCTTTTTAGTGGCGGCATAAAGCGAGACAGGATTATCCACACGATCCGTCTCTGAAAACGGTATCTTTGAATTATCTCCATAAACGGAGCTGGAAGAGGCATAAATGAGAAGAGGGGTATTATATTGTCTGACCCCTTCCAATACGTTTATAAATCCATCCAGATTGCTTCTGACGTATGCAAATGGATTATCAATGGAATATCTCACTCCGGCTTGCGCAGCCAAGTTGACGACCACGTCCGGACGGATCATTCCGAAAATCTTATCTATATCTTCAAAATTGGCAATATCAGCCTTGATGAATCTGAATCTCCCGTCATGGGAATCCTCCACAGGCGTCATCGCGGGGAAATCAGGAAATTCCACCCTCTGCCGCGTTCTGCCGGTGGCGGGGACTGCTGAAGAAAGCACACGGTCATGTTCCGGTTTGACTCCAAGCAGAGCGAGGCGGTCAATCTTTATGCGGGGGTCATAATAAGCATTGAGATTGTCGACACCGGTCACTTCATTGCGGGAATCAGCAAGAAGTCTGCGGCATAAAGCGGCTCCGATAAACCCGGCGGCTCCGGTCACAAGAATATTCACAGATAGGGATAATAGGGTGGATATTGGAAAATAGAGCGGAGGGCAGCCGAAAAAACCGGAAACTGCCCTCCGCATAATATCATCATGCAAGATGAAGAGTATTCAACTTGTTATTAGCCGTTAACTTTCTTCATGTGAGCGATGAGGTCGAGGACTTTGTTAGAGTAACCGATCTCATTGTCATACCAAGAGATAACCTTAACGAATTTGTCAGTCAAATAAACACCTGCATTAGCATCGAAGATAGAAGTGAGGGGGCAACCGAGGAAGTCAGAGCTTACCACAGCATCTTCAGTGTAACCGAGCACACCTTTGAGTTCGCCTTCAGCAGCTTCTTTCATAGCAGCGCAGATCTCTTCTTTAGTTGCGGGTTTTTCGAGGTTGCAAGTGAGGTCAACTACAGATACATCAAGAGTGGGGACACGCATTGAGATACCGGTGAGTTTGCCATTGAGTTCGGGAATAACTTTACCTACAGCCTTGGCAGCACCTGTAGAAGAGGGGATGATGTTACCGGAAGCGGCACGACCACCACGCCAGTCTTTCATTGAAGGACCGTCAACAGTCTTCT
>CAZFUF010000054.1:0-3159 GCA_964521885.1 uncultured Sangeribacter sp.
CAAGCAGGTCAAACACATCCTTAACATCGGGATCTTGGAGCATCTCTTCAAGATCGTTCGGGGTGTAGCGGTAAGGATGCTCCATGGCATCAAGAAGACGGTCGATTTTATCCATTCTGAGACAGTTTTTTACGTAAGACTTCAATTGCATGACGAAGATGCTTATAGACAGCAACCTTGCTTATTCCGAGGATGTCTGCTATCTCCTGATAGCTTTTTCCTTCGGAGAATCTTAGCTCTACGACACGACGGCAAGCACCGCTCAGATCGTTGGAAACAGTAGACTGTATCAACGCGATAGTCTCGTCATCAGGCCAGTCCTCCTCCTCGATTTCATTCTCATCGACTGAGTAGACAGCCTTAAAGCGATCTTGGACGGAGAGTCTGCGGATATGTTTAAGGCATCGGTTTCGGACTGCCGTCAACAGATATGAGGCTGATACTTCAGACTTTCCAGAAACGATAAGGGCTTCAAATACATCGTGCACTATGTCCCTTGCCACCTCATCGCCTCGGAGCAGCAGCATCGCAATGCGGTACATCGTCGCATAATTCGTCCGGAATAACTGTTCTATGTCATCTTTTGTCGTCATACATATATATGACCCCTTAATAGCGAAAAAACTAACCTCTCAATGGAATAAATATTTCACTATATGAATAAATCGTCCATTGTCAGCTCACCATGCACTATACTCCATGCCGTGGGATTGGATAATCCATAGGTGGTGACAAATGTCTGCACCACCGCTTTCGTTGTTTTGGTAATCTCTTGAAAGAGCCAAAGACGCTCCCGCACTTTTTTTTCATACTCTTTTGTGATCTTAAACTTATTGGTGCTGAATTTCATCTCAAAGAGATGTATGATTCGGTCTGCGCGTTCAATCACCATGTCAACCTGAGCTCCCGAGGTCATATCGTTTTTATCAGCTACATGCCGCCACGTCGAGACAGATGTTGCCATTCCCCCGATACCCAGACCTTTTTTTATCTGCTCATGATGTTCAAGACAAATTAGCTCAAATGTAAGTCCCATCCATGAGAGGATGGATTGCGAGGATAGATTATGGGTCCACCATTGACTATCCCTGCTTCCGTCAAATTCGAGGAATTTATAGTAAAATAAGGTATAAAAATCTATCAGACGATAAACGCTATCTTTTTTCTTGTTGCCGTATTGTAGTCGTTTGTCTATGAAATCGCTACGTTCAAGATTTTTCAGAATTCCGGTTAATGTACTCCCCGAAATCTTGGTTTTCTCCGATATTTCCTTTCGTGTGAGTCCCGACTTGTTTTCTGAAAGAATCTTGACCACGTTAACATAAGTCTGGGCATTGGAGAACAGCGCATTGTACAATTCATCAAACTCCATTCTCAATTTGCCACGAGGGTCGAAACAAAGTCGGTCAATATTTTGGGCCACACTCTCACGAGGCTCCAACAGGCTGAGGTAATAAGGGACACCCCCTGTCAGCATATAAAACTGTAGTGTCTGATAGCGGTCTTTCGGAAAGCGTCGCTTTAGAAGATATTCCTCGGTCTCGCCTAACGTGAATGGGCGGAGATATATGCTTTCTGTAATACGGTTGTGCAGCCCACCTTGATTTTCAATAAGATTTTCAACCATCCATGAAGTTGAGGAACCTGTAGCCACGAATAAAATATCTTCCTGACTAACACCCCAACTGTTCCAAAAATATTCCAACGAGCTTACAAAATCTGACCGCTGGGTATCAATCCACGGCATTTCATCAAAAAACACTATTTTTTTCCTGTCAGACGGCAGGGATTCAAGGTATTCTTCGAGGGCATCGAAAGCATCACTCCAAGAATTCAATTCGTTGGTTTTGACTTTTGCATACTTCTTTAAGGCTTTAGCAAAATTAGCCAATTGTGCCTTGCTTGAAAGTTTATGGCCTCCTACGAACTTGAAGTCATATTTCTTATTAAAGAATTGCTCAATAAGAAATGTCTTACCGATACGTCTGCGACCATACACAATCACAAATTCAGATTGGTCAGATTGCAGACATCTTTGAAGCTGCCCACACTCTTTATGCCTTGCGATAAGTTTATTTGTCATGGGTTAATCTTTTTGACTGCAAAATTACGGAAAGAAATCGAGATTTACAAATGAGTTTTACCCAAACGTCCGCATAAAATACAACATTTGGGTAAAACTCAACAAAAACTTTAGAGAAATGGTCTGTAATGATTAACTAATTTTAGACCATTATAGAAAAAATTCTCACCTTGAAGTCGTGATGGCTTCTGCTATATATCTGATTGAATCTGACCTTTGTTTTCGCAACTATACTGGCAGAAGTGTTTAGAATCTTGATTTTTCTGAGTTGCCGGCGCCGGTGCCGCGATAACGGTCGCGCGTAGTATTGAATCGATATTGCAGAGTAAGCATAACCGAACGTCCGGGAGAGAAATTTTTCTGCTGAATCTGAACGGCATCACTGCAAAGATTGAAGTTACTTTTTGCAGAGTTGAAAAGATCCTTAGCCTCGACAGTAACACTGAAAGCACCTTTGAAGAATCCCTTGTAGATTTTGGCGTTGACGTACCAAGGTGTGTTTGTCAGGCGCGTATTGTTATCCCAGCCTCGGGTCATCAGCTGCGCATCAACGTTAAGCCAGATGTCAAAAGGTAGATGTACCGAGTTTTGCCATTGGAACATAAACATCGGGGTGTTCATCTTCATTGGCGCACCATTGACAGGTAAAGTAAGCCACTGCTTCATCATACCTACATTCACTTTGGGTTGCCATACTCCCACCTGGAAATTACCGCCTACGAAAGCCTGAAAATAGTGCCGGTGGTCAAGATTTGCAGTGCGGATGATTGTTGCCTCCCCATCAGGACCGTAAGGCTCGGTGATATGATACACTCCGTCCTTGAAGTAGGTATAGGAGAGTTGGGCGAAGAAGCGACGCCATTGCGCCATATATTCCACGGTCTGCAATTTCGTTGGTTTCAGATAAGGGTTACCTGTCTCGTATGTGAGACGGTTGATGTAGCTGATTGCACCGTCAAGTTGTCCGTATCCCGGGCGAACCGTCTTGCCTGTATAATTGAGCCCCATCCTGACTTTGCCTACTTGCGTGGCGACATTGAGTGAGGGAAAGACATTGTTGTATGTCTTGCTCTGTC
>CAZFUF010000055.1:0-3132 GCA_964521885.1 uncultured Sangeribacter sp.
CAGCCATTGCGAACAGTTCGCCGTCCCAAACCGCACCTTCCGGTTGCCACGAGTAGCCACCTCCGGCATCGCCGTGGAAAGTCCAAATCGCTTTCGCCTTATTCTTCAGTTTGAGGTTGATGGCGGCCTTATCGGAGAAACTGATACCCGAGAGCACCTGCATCGGCTGATGATTCTCCATCACCTCCACAGCTCCCACATCATCATGGTTAATGCCATTGGTGGCTATACCATATTTACCGTCCAACAGGTCTGAGCCCTCGATGTAGAACTTGTTGATGTCCTCGCCCTGATACTGGATTTTGCCCGAACTTGATACGTCAATACCCGGCATACGTTTCAGTACATCGCCGATACTCCTGTCTTGTGCCTGTGCGAAACTCCCGACAGTATATGTGATAGTATCGCCCTGTTCGCGTATGCGGTCGGCTTTCACCGCAACTTCTTTGAGCATAGTGGCGGACGCCTCCATGACTATTGTCAGTGGCAACTGAACGCTGTCAAGTTTTACAGTCTGCTTTGCAAAACTCATCATCGACACATCGAGAGTGTAGTCCTTGATTTCGGGCGTTGAGATTGAGAACTTACCCTTAGCATCTGACGTTGCGTACTTCTTAATCTTTCCCTCGGCGTTACGCAAAATCACCGATGCTCCCGCCAGCGGTTCATTCGAGTCTTCCTCAACGACTACACCGGACACATCGACCTGCGTCATGCCCGTCAGCGCAGCCTGTACGAATATCAATATAAATATCAGTCGATTCATTACCGATAATCAGTCTCAAGAAAATCAAATGAATTGTCAATTTCAATCTTGATGGTGTCGGGCGAGAGACATATCTTGTCGGCTATCTCCGACATTGTGAAACCCTGTATTGAGAGTGTTATGACCTGTTTCTCTCCTTCTGTGAGAGTCGGCATACTTCTTTTATCCCACCTGCGAGTCAGGCGATTGTATTCAAAATACTCCGGAGAGCCCACGCGGTGCATCTCGATATGTCCGGGGGTCGTATGGTTGGAAGCTGAGACCACGCAGAGGGCAAGCCAGATCCGCCCGTCGGAAGTAAGTGCAACCGGGGTGAGTTTATGATTTATGAGAATTGGGTGACCATCGTTCAAAATATGAAAGTCATACTGAATATACCAATCTTTACGCTCTTCAATAGGAATGGCACTTTGAAAGGCGAAACCGGCTCTGTTAAGCTCAAGCAGAAGCGACTGCTCATCCTGTGGCACATATTCAAGATAGAAACGGTAGCCTAACTCCTTCATTTGCTCCGGCGATAGTCCGCACAGGAACATTGGATTAGGAGATACGTATAAGAAGTTACGCTTGAAGTAGTCGATTATATAGACACTCTGATAGGTGGAACGTGAAAACGCCTCAGCCGAGCGAATGTACTCATCCACTCTGCTATAGTCAAGCTCTTCCGGAAGCTTCACCTCATTATCCGGTATGAAAAAATCATCTACACTGCCTATCATAGCTATCACTCAGATTTTTTAGAGTCCATATTATACCGTATTCTCTGAAACTGACGGCGAGAGATATTGAGGTATGAGGCAATATCTCCGTATGGCACGATATTAATTATTTGAGGACAACGTTCAAGGAGTTTCTTATATCTTTGTTCCGGTGAATATCGGTAGAAGTCAAGGAAACATTCGTACAGTTGATCAAATAATGACTGAATGAACTGGGTGTGAAGAGTGGGATCACCTAACAGCTTATCACGCATCACGTCTGCCGGAGCCACGAGTAATTCAGAATCCTCAAGGGCGATTATGTCGGTCCTCATTTTCTTGGAATACATAACGCTCTCGTAGTTCGACAATAAGGTATCTGAGAATGTAAATCCAATAGTCTTGACTATTCCATCAGAAGCCGTTAAAGTATGTTTGAAAACACCCGATACAATCCAGCCAAATTTATCAAGGACCTCACCACTGTGCACAAAGTATTCGCCGCGACAGATCTGCTGCGGCTTTCCATATTTCTCACAAAGTTCTTTCCAAACTGAGAGATCTAATGTCTTTTCAAAATCATTGAAACGTACCATTCCGCAAAATTATATCTTTTGCATGAAAATGGTCTTAACAAATGTATAGACAGGGTGTCAAGAATTATTTTCTTGGGAAATTTCCTTACGAAGACGGCTGAGATGATTGGGAGTGATAAGGAGATAAGACGCAATATCCTTTAATGTAACCGTCTCAAGCAACCACTCCACTTGTGATGATTGAGCCTCAGCAGGGATGTGTTTTCCCATGCAAAGTTACTGCGCTCGGGAGAAACGTCAAGTGACGCTATACTTTCCTATGCTTGTTACTCTTCACAAAACTACCTCTTTGAAAAAATTCAAAGCTCCCGACTCACGCCGGAAGCTTATAGTCTTAGTATGATTAGCTGCTTTTTATCTTCTGAAACATCTACTGACTAAAATTGGTAGCCTAATGAGAGAAATATGCTTTGGCTCAATTCCTTCTTAGGAACATAGAATTTTTGCCCATTGGCTAATACCACATTCCTTCGACCGGAATAATAATCAAGATCGGAAATATTGTATCCAGCTCCGATTACGAAGCGGTCAATGGCAAAGTTTATTGAGATTTTGGCATTCCAATAAAACCACTTCAGGTCTTTATTCGGGAATTTTCTGTAATCAATAATATGAGAAACATTACCTTGAAATTCATTGATTTCGTATGTCAGCGAGTTTCGAAATGGACATGCGAGACTTATACCAGGCACTGCCTCAATCCATAAACGCATGAGAGACTCACTGCTTTTCCACAGTGTAGGCGATTTGAATATTGCATGAGGTTTAAATATTAACCAACCTACATTGCGCTCATTATTGACAAGTTCTGCTTCGTAACCATCTATCACTGTCGTTCTGCCAGGTTGATTGTACTGACTCGTAAGTTCCATTCCGGCACCTATTCCAAAATATTTATGAAAATGCCAAGAAACTGACGGTTCCAGAAACCATGCCTGTTCGTTGTTGACATATATTCCTCCGGATAATGAGGCTCTAAATTTATAATCATTCTGCGGATAAGCACATAATGACGAGCACATCATTATCAAGAAGAATAAGTTTTTCAAATATTTATTCATGTCTTTTGGGT
>CAZFUF010000056.1:0-2344 GCA_964521885.1 uncultured Sangeribacter sp.
GATTGATTTATCTTTTCATCTTTATCACCGCCGTAATTATTACCGCGGTAATAAAATTACACCTTATATATCTCAACACACTAATTGTAAGAGAATAACCTCCCCAAAACTTATCATGGTAATTTATGGTGAGGTCATTCAAGAGGACTTGTGATAATCAGATTCGCTCTCGCTAACCATCCCTTCAAATATTCCATCAAGTTTGATAACAGGAATATATCCTGACAATTGTGAGGTTGTCGGCTGAAAATTAAGATTGGAATAAATCTGATTAAAAAACCGTATCAACGAGCGGCCTATAGCCCATGATAGGTTTACAGGTACTGCATTACCTATCTGTTTATACTGAGACGATAACGACCCGCAGAATCTCCAATCATCAGGAAATGTCTGTATTCTTGCGTACTCACGCACGGTGAGGGGTCGGGTTTCAAAAGGGTGGCACCGTTCGGTTTGTTTCTGAGCCGGAGCACAGGTCAATGTCAAGCTGGCCTCATCCATCGAGAGTCTACGAGCCATGCCAGTTTTTCCACCTCCAAGATGATAACTACCTTTCATATACGCTTCTGCCACATCTTTCGGAAGATCACGCCAATCACCACCTTCAGGCACGAGCTCCATTACCTTACGCTTGGATTCGGGATATTTCTGATATTCGCTCGGGGGAACATCCTCGTCGTAGAGTGTTCCCTTAAAGAAGGCATCACGGAGCGTACGAAAATCATCACATATTGCCGGCCACTGATAGGAAGCAAGAGGAGATATATCATTCCTGATGGCTATAAATATTAACCGCTCACGCTTCTGTGGAACGTCATAAAGAATTGCACGGAGTACACGTGGCTCAATCAATGAATACCCCAGGTCGGAAATTACATTCTTAATGGTGTCGATAGTACGGCCGCCATCATGCTCTAAGAGTCCGCGCACATTCTCACACATGAATACCTTAGGCCGTATCTCTTTTACTGCTCGCGCCAATTCAAAAAAAAGCGTTCCTCTGGTTTCTTCAAATCCCAATCGTTTTCCGGCATACGAAAAAGCTTGACAGGGAAAACCACCAGTAAGCAAATCAACTTTGTCATGATATGGAGTAAAGTCAATATTATGCACATCTGATTCAACAACATTCCAGGAGGGCATATTCGAGCGGAGAGTAGCACATGCATCTCTATCAAATTCATTCAGCATAAGATGTCGGAAACCGGCTTTATGCATCCCGAGCGCAAGACCACCGGCACCGGCAAACAGCTCAACAGACGTATATTCATGATCCGGCACACTCTCTTTTTCCTCTGCCCAATTAGATTTCCACATCTCCCTAATTACAGGAAACTGCAACAAGTCCTCAGTCAAAAAAAATCGAGTGTCGCCATCTATCCTGACGTTGCACTTTCCTCCCGAAATCCATGTTTCAACAGTTCGGCGGGAGACGCCCAAAATATCGGCAAGGTTATTTGGGGAAATACGACGATTAGGGTTCATTTAGGAGTGGAGATTTTCAAAGCCTTCGTACGTAGAGAAAGCAAGAAGATAGAGACTGGTCAGAATATCCGAATGGGCTTTCACAAGATCCTCAAACACGGTATTTGTCAGAGTAAGTTCCGAGTTCTCTGCCACAACATCCTCAATAATATGAGGAAGCTCGATGCAGAGTTTATAAAAAGCAAAGGTATCATCAAACACCATCTCATAAAAGCGATCCATGGATATACGTCTGATACGCTTATGTGCGCGATAATCACCGTCCAATGTCATACGCCAAACATCATCCTGAGACTTCTTGGATATAACCTCCACAAGATAGCACGTTGCCTCGTCATCGTCGAGCAGTTTCGCCTGCATTTTCATGTAGGTTTTCTGCGAAGATGATGAGTTCATCGTATTATGTTTGTTCTTTAGCTCAGCAAATATATGACGTTCTACATTTTGAACATCAAATCCTTTCTGAGGAACTGTCCACCCTTTGCCTGCATATTTAAAGATATTTTGATGAAAATATCCTATTTTATTTGAGTTGCTTTTATCAATTTGTCTAAAGCACTCATTCTCAATAGCCTCCTGTATCGTACGACCATATACTTTAGCATCGAACGTCAGTTTTATTGGATCGATAATATTTTGGTTAAATTGGGAAAGAGTGATCTCATTACGGTAAGACTCAACTGTATCTTTTACATGATTATAAATATCTTTATTGGATATGAAGCCAAGATTATAGTCGCGCATGAGTACAATGATTTATTATTGGCAAAATTACAAAAAATTTTGCTTGTGACGGTGGTAGTTGCGGCGTTATTTTGCGGTGAGGGTGATCAGGGGTACGAGCATCTCTTCGAGGGAT
>CAZFUF010000057.1:0-1969 GCA_964521885.1 uncultured Sangeribacter sp.
GGCTACCGGGAATAGGAACAATCCACGGACGCTGATAAAGAAGCCACGAAATAGCTACCTGAGCTGGTGAAATATTCTTTTCATCGGCAATCTGCTTGACGAACTCCACAAGCTTCATGTTTGCCTCAATGTTCTCTTTCTCAAAACGAGGAACAGAAGAACGGAAATCATGTTTGCTGAATTTGGTGTCTTTAGTAATACCACCAGTAAGGAAACCTTTACCCAGAGGACTGAATGGCACAAGACCAATTCCCAGATCTTCAAGCACAGGGAGAAGAGTTTCTTCAGGATTACGCCAGAACATTGAATATTCACTTTGTACGGCTGTCAACGGGAGAATTGAGTGAGCCTTACGTATTGTGTCAATACCAGCTTCTGAAAGACCCCAATGGAGAATTTTACCTTCATCCATAAGGTCTTTAACAGTTCCAGCTACGTCTTCGATTGGAACTTTTGTATCAACTCGGTGCTGATAATAGAGGTCGATGTGGTCAGTGCGAAGACGTTTCAGTGAGCCCTCTACTGAGCGGCGGATGGTTTCGGGTCGGCTGTCAAGCACCTGCTTAAAGTCATCCATATTCATGCTGATGCCAAATTTGGTGGCAATCTTGACCTCATTACGTATAGGCTGGAGAGCCTCACCTACAAGTTCCTCGTTCGTGAAGGGTCCATATACTTCTGCCGTGTCAAAGAATGTCACACCGAGATCGTGGGCTTTGCGGATAAGTTTTATCATTTCCTTGATGTCGGATGGCGCGCCATATCCGTGGCTCATACCCATGCAGCCAAGTCCGACAGAAGATACTGTGAGTGGCGAAGCAACGCCTAATGTTCTTGTTTTCATATCGTGTTATGTAATTAAATTCACGATAATAAAACGACTGAAGAGAATAATTAGACTATGCAGTTTTTCCGTAATAAATTCATTTTTTACGGTTATTCGCGATAATCGGAAGGATTCATACCGAGATTGTGCTGGACGTAGCGGCTGAAATAGGCCGGCGAGGAAAAGTTAAACATATCGGAGATTTCCACGAATGTCAGTTTCTTGTTTCTTAGCTGCCGTGAAATATCAAGAGATGTGTACCGGTTAATCCAAAAATTTGCGGAATGACCACTCACTTTCTTGCATATTTCCGAGAGGTATTTTGCTGTAACACAGATTTCAGAAGCATAATAGCTGACCTCCCTATGCTTGCGGTATTCCCCAGACTCAAGCATGGAAAGAAATTTATTCATTATTGCTGAATACTGAGGTGTAAGGGCTGTTTCACCGTATAGATATGCGTGAAAGTTGAAGAAATCGATGATGAGTAACTGCATGGCACATCTTATTCCTTCTTCATAAAAAGGAAAGTTGGTAGTGACATATCTATATTCAAGGCTATCAAAGTCTTTCATACACAAATCAAACTGACGAGGAGTCAGGTTCATCACAGGGTTCATGAAAAGAGCAAGCTGCCCTTTCATGCCATAATTTGATTGTGGTGTGCAATGTTCTATATATCCAGCTTCTGCATAAATGACTCTCACTTTGAAGTCGTCACTATGTTCAATACTCTCCAACATCTTTCCTTTCCTCACAATGAGTAGGTCTCCTCTGGAAAAAGTAAAATGTCTCCCATTGAAATCAAACTCCATCACACCATCAAGACACAAGGCGTGAGTCAGATAGCCGTCAAGTCTATCTGAGCCAACGCCTTCAAGGGTGTTTTCTATGATAATCTTATCAAATACGTTTACTTCATCACTTGCCATTTGTCAATTATAAATCGCGTATCAGATTGAAGTGCATGTCGGCTGAAAGCCTGTGCGTAGTGGCCGTAGGCCATCAATACTGACCGCAAAGTTACGAAATTTATTTGAATTTACCATCAATCCATTCTACTACGAGTTTGGCTATGACATCGTTATTCAATTCCTGCATCAAGAAATGACTGTTGCCTTTTATCCCAATTTCGGGGAGCAC
>CAZFUF010000058.1:0-1969 GCA_964521885.1 uncultured Sangeribacter sp.
CTTTAGAGCTATTTCTCAGCTTCAAGCAGATTCGACAAGTCAATTATAGCCTCCATCCAGTGATTGAAATGCAAACAGCTCTCCAAGATAACCTCTAAAGAAATTGCCTTTGCCACATTCACCCCACTCCTGACCTTATCATAATTATACTTCGGATATAAGCATTTCTTAATGCGCTTACTCGGTGCTGTGTCCACTCCGCTATTTATCAATTCCGGGTCTCCCACCCTCTCAGCCTCCGCTTTAAGTTGGGCGATATCCTTAGCGCAACTGGGATAATCTACCTCTAACTTCGAAATGTCCGAAAAAAGCAATGCCTCAAACTCATGAAGCTGAATGTATGGAATAAAGTTACGACGATTAATTGCCTTTCCGAAAGCCTCCTCCAACGCCCTCACCTGTTCACGAGGGCCGTTCACACTCATAGCATCAGTATAACCCACAAAATCATTCGGAAGTGCATAAAAATCAAACATCGTAGTCACAATGTTCGTCTCACTCTGATTCGATCTTATGGAAGCAAATATACGCCCAAGGTCATTTACAGCTTGTTGAAAACTAATCATTCCTCCTCTTGCACCCTTCTTACGAGAGGTCTGAAGTATTACCGTTTTCGTGTGTATTCCATAAGGATGAAGATATGGCGCCAAAACCTTCTTTGCAAAGTTATCCTCCGTAGGACCCTCACACAGAATAGTGAGTATGCAGTTTTTCATACCGGTCGTCCTCCTATGATATTTTTATCCCACAATTCGCTCAACGTATATTCCTCAAGCCATTCCTTATAATCAGCTGAATTGAGTTTGCGCGCCACCGTGCTTTGCTTATGCGTGTCATATTCAATTATAGTGACATCATCAGGCGAGAAACCGTCAATCAGTGCCGGCGACTGAGTTGCCACAATCACCTGGGAATGGAGCGAGGCATCCTTAATCATCTCCGTGAGCCGGTCAATGGCATAGGGATGCAGACCGAGTTCCGGCTCATCAATGATGATTACCCGTGGCATCGTCTGCTCCGGCTGAAGAAGAAGCGTAGCCAAAGCGATAAACCGTATCGAGCCGTCAGACAACTGATGGGCAGAGAGCACATAATCATTAGGCGATGTATCCTCCCATTTCAGAGATATATAATCACCCACCGGCTCAAGATAGAAATCCTTAAACTGTGGCACTACCTCCCGCACATAACTCACAATCCGATTATATGATTCCGCATAATTACGTTTGAGATAATAAAGGAATGAAGAAAGATTATTCCCCTCCGACTGTAAATAATGAGCCGACTCAACCGTAGAAGCCAGACGCATAGGCGATGATGCCGAAGAATCGCTGAATTGATACACCTTACACCCTGCAAGGAGAGTATATATCTTCTTCTCAACATCATCCGTTGCGGAAATCAAGGCAGACTCATTGAAATCGGATACTAACACCTTATGATTTAACCCAACATCTTGCGACGTACAATCCACCCATTCAATCATCTCCAAAGATATGATAAGGCGGTCGGACACCGCACTGGCAAGCTGAAAAGAGTACACATCGTAACCCTGTGCCCCCTCAAAACGGATGGCAGCGTCGATAGAGGGCGTCTGTTTAGCACCATAGTGCAGGAATATCTGGTTTGTCCCCGATTCGGCAACAAACCGCTGAAACGACCCTCGGGTCATCTGACCAAGCATCTTGAAGAAGCTGACAATGTTGCTCTTGCCTGCACCGTTGGCACCAAGCAAGATATTTACCGAGCCAAATTCCAGTTTAAGTGGAGGATCATATGCAACTGACTTATACCCCTGCAATTCAAGAGAAGTAAGGCGTTTCGACATTTTATTCATATACGACAGAATTTTCGGCAAATATAAAACATTTCCGATGATTTTACTAATATTTACTCAGAAACATGAACCACTTCACCCTACCGATGTTATAATATCAGAAAATCGTTTGATTCATGAGCTTAGTTTTCA
>CAZFUF010000059.1:0-1840 GCA_964521885.1 uncultured Sangeribacter sp.
AGTAATCTCTTTTTCATAAAAATTTTGAATAATGAAGTTTTGTCTAATATCATTGAGCTTGCTTTTAGCCATCTCTTTTTCAATGTGCGCTTGCTCCCATGAGAATCGAGAGCCAGAGCATAAAGAGAAACCCATACTACCCCAAACACCAAATTCCACAACCGAGAATAATAACACAGACAACAATACACAAGAAGATATGGATACCGATTATGCAAAATTCCCACTATCAGAGGGCAAGAACGGACAGGCACCGACAATCCGACTCAGTAGCGGATATGATATGCCGATTGTCGGACTCGGCACTTATAGCCTTACAGGAGACGTGTGCGTCAATTCCGTGAAATCTGCAATATCACTGGGATTCCGTAAGATTGACACAGCCCACATGTATGGAAACGAAGTTGAAGTAGGTCGTGGTGTCAGGGAATCCGGCGTACCGCGTGAGGAAATTTTCGTGGCAACAAAGATTTATCCCAACCAATATTCCGACCCGGAAAAAGCAATTGAGGAATGTATAAACAAGCTCAACATTGGATATGTCGATCTTATGCTTCTTCACCATCCCGGAACAAACGATGTCAAGGCATATAAGGCGATGGAAAAATATGTTAAGGAAGGCAAAATTCGTTCCATCGGAGTATCTTGCTATTATATAAAGGAAATTGATGATTTCATCAAACAAGTGGAGATCAAGCCGGTTCTTGTTCAGAACGAAGTGCATCCCTATTATCAGGATTTGGATGTAGTGCCGCATATCCAATCTCTCGGAATTGCAGTCGAGGCTTGGTATCCGCTCGGAGGCCGCGGACATCAGAAGGAACTACTCAGTGACCCGGTGCTGACGGAGATTGCACAGAAACATGGCAAGTCAGTTGCACAGGTAATCCTGCGTTGGGATCTGCAACGTGGTGTAGTTGTCATCCCCGGTTCAAGTAATCCAGCCCATATGGAAGAGAATATCTCTATTTTTGACTTTGAACTTTCTGATGAAGAGATGGCACAGATCAGGGCGCTCAACCGTGATGAAAAACATGACTGGTACTGAGTCAATGCATAATTCATAATTCACAGTGCATAATCATTAACCTTGGTATTTCTACACAAATACAATTTTTGCTTGGATTTTATTAAGACACATAATCATTAAATCTAAAATATATACAATATGAAAAGACTGATTTTTACTCTGTTTTTGGCAGTGTGCGTAGGAGCGCTGTCGTTGAGCGCAAAGACCCTCGTAGTGTATTACAGTTATACCAACAACGTTGAGAAAGTTGTAACTGAACTTCGCAGTCAGATAGAATGCGATGTGGTGGAGATAGAGCCGGCAGAAAAAGGCCTGGACTATGCCGCAAATAATTATGCGATCGGCAGTGCCCTGATTTCAGCTATCCGAAGCAATCCCAACAATCCTTCTTCCTATCCGACGATAGATCCGGTAAATGTCAACCTTGATGAGTATGACACTGTGATTATCGGTGCTCCCCTCTGGTGGAGTCAGATGGCTGCGCCATTGCAGACTTACCTCTTCAATAACGGTGCTAAAATGGCAGACAAGAATATCGGATTAATAGTATCAAGCCACTCATCCGGAATCAGTGGTGTTGTTGCAGATGCCAAACGACTCATACCGGAAGGAAAATTCCTTGAGCCATCTCTTTGGATACGCTCTTCAGAAACATCCAACTGTCACTCTCTGATTTCAAAATGGCTTGACGATATAGACTATCAAGAGATAGCATCTGGTGTCAAGACAATTGATGACCACTCCGGAATTGTGACCATCTACGATCTCAATGGTAGGTGGATTGCTGAGAAAAGCCTATCGGAAATATCC
>CAZFUF010000060.1:0-1675 GCA_964521885.1 uncultured Sangeribacter sp.
GTGTCGTAAGTATATCCTCTTGTCAGAGCATCCTTGGTAATTGACATTTCTATCATAGTGGTATTATTCAAAGGATGTCGTTTGGAGCCTTTGAAGGAATACGTCAGGTAGGGACGGAAATTATACTCCACCTTAAGGTCAGGATTGCCCACATAGATATTCAAGGGATTAGAGTCATCTGTTATCTCAACCATATCAAACAGACTTGGAGCCTTTGGCTTTATATTCATCTGAAAAGTAAGTGCATGCTTATGCTGCAAATAATAACGATCATCGACTTTGGCATCTAAGTAAATCGAGAAACTCGACTTCCATCCTCCCATAGTAGCAAGGAAGAAGTTTTTCTTAATCGGATAGAAATTATTGTTGCGTGTATAGTCAAGATGTACATGCCTGAAAGAAAACTCAGGAGAAATATTCAAACTTAGATAATATTTCTTTCCTTCTCGAAGACCACTGTAATATCCCAAAGATGGAGAGATGCTATGCGTATTGGATAACGTACGAGATGTGTACGAATTCTGAGGGTCGAGTGTGCTTGCCCATCCGGCTGGAAGCACACCGAATATCCCGTCATCTTCCAATCGGTCAAGTGCATATTGATAGGAATCCTTTACTTCTCTTGCGAAGAAATATTCATAGTTGAGACTTAAGTGGAATTTCTTTATATTGAGCGCATAGGTGAGGTTGTTCTGAATGCCAAGATACGTGTGCGGGGTATTGTCGATATATTGTCGGCGTACGTCAGCAGGCACTGGATTGTTGCCGTAGTTGATATTATAGTCTTTCCAGATATCTTCCTTTGTGGTGCGATAGCGTATTCCGAACTCATCACTAAAGCTATCGTCGGTCTTTGGAATGAAGTAATAGACTCCGGGGAAAAATTGTATTTCCCCACTACGGGTCTTGCCGTCAGATCGGGTAGATGCACGGTTGAGAATCTCTTTCAGTGTCTCTTCACTGCCGCTGGAATAAATAGCTTTCAGAGCCTCCATTGTCATATCCTGCTGCTCTTGCGAGAAAGTTCCGGACAGAGTTTCGGCTTCATTATCCTTGTCTTGGTAGATACCTTTCACTACATATGTTGGCATCCATCGTTTCGTCCTGTAAGTTCCGTAATGATAAGAGCTCAGACGGATATTACTGTTGTATGCCTTGCTGAATGAGTTGTCATACGTGTTGCCATCCGTCAGAAAGTTGGTGGTGGCGGTTGTCGTACGGTTGTCTGTGAAAGTGCGTGTAAATGTTATGTCTCCATTAAAACGCTTTGTCTCCTCTGCATCCATATAATTATAATCTACAGCAGCCAACTGATATTTGCGCGTGCCGGAGGGCATCATTTCAGGTCGCCATGTGTCTTTCTGTCCAGGTTTGCGTGTGTCATTAAGATTGTTGAAATTTGCAAGGGCTGTAAGGCGAGTGGAGTTGTTAAACCAAAGTCCGAACAGACGTGCCATATAGCGGTCAGAAGTACCATAACCGAGTTGAGCATTGGCTGTCAAACCTGTGTTGTACTCACGTTTGAGTTTCACATCCATGGTGAGGTGTTTTTCACCATAAGTTTCTTTCTTCCATTTCTCATCGGTGGTATGTCCCTTATAGACCTCAACATTCTTGACTGTATAGGCACTGATGTTTTCAAGCATCAGTTCATTGTTATTATTAAAGAAATCCC
>CAZFUF010000061.1:0-1633 GCA_964521885.1 uncultured Sangeribacter sp.
CCGAAGCAATCATCGTAGGCATACCACTCGCATGATTTCAAGTCAAGACGGAGTGCCGGATTATGTGGAGTCAGCATTGATTGACCCACCTCCTTTGATGAACCTGTGTCAATCCTGAATTTAAGGGTATGATCTTTGAAAATACTCTTAAAGTCTCGAGGTGTAAACTTGCGTGATCCCTCATAAGTTCCGAGCCGTTTAAATATCATCGGGGATAGTTGTTTTAGAACTTGTTGAGCAACAAAAAGTTTAAGATATTGCGACAAGTCAGCAACAGAGTTTTTCAATCCCAGTATATCAATATTTAAGTCAGCAATGAATTTTGAACTTGTAAGAAATTCTTCAATCGAAGTAAGCGGAGGAAAAGCTTGTTTGAGGTAACGGAAGGAATAGTCTTTGTTAGAGTTAATGGCTGCGCGGAGGATGTGCGAACCAAGTTGTCGCATTTTTGTAGAGCCATATCTATTGCTTCCAGAATCAGCTACGATACCGTCAAATATGGTGTCTGACTTCATTGAATTACGAGGAAGTTCAACCTTGAATGTAAATGTTAGGACATTTTCTGGAAAACTATCATTAGTTTTCGGAGCGGTATAATCAATACGCTCATTGGCGAAAACAATTCCATGACGATAAAGTGGTGTTTCCTTAAATTCAGGTTTAAGTTTTACTGTAACCTCTTTGAAATTATCGTCAGCAATACCCGATTCAATAAGAGCCTTGCGAAGTTCATCAACGTAACGTGAATTAGCAGCGGTGTGGTAATGTAGCTTCTCTACTACACGTAGAGGGTTGTCAATATCGTGGTCAAATTTCCGCATATCGGCTTTAACGTCTGACCCCGGGGCAATAAAAGGCATATATCGAGCACCTCGCCCTATCAATTGAGCCTCTTGAATGGTAGTTTTACCGGGCTTGCCATTTTTAGCGTCGCGCGTTTCATACATTCGCACAATATCAAAAAGATTAAGAACGTCCCAGCCCTCGTTAAGCATATCTACAGCAAAAACGCATCTCACTTCGTTATTGGGGTCTTCGAGCGTATTAAGGGTAATTTGCTCATTCTCTTCAATGTCTTGCTGATTTACAATAAGGAGTTTCTCAGCAGAGAAATCTTCTCGTAACTCCAAAAGAAGATTTTCTAAAGAGACGTTATTTTGCTCGAAGAAGTCAAATGCTCGTTTCAAGTCATCTTTGGCAAAAGACTGAACCTTAATTAAGTCATTTATTGAAAGATGCTCAATTCGATGTTTGAAAATTTCAAAGAAAGATTTGCTATCGACAATATATCTTGATTTAAACATAATGACCGGCTTGATATGTAAGCCGATGGTTTCAAACAATTTGAGCTTAAATTGACTTAGTACAACCGACGCTAACGCACGGTAGAAATCGTCAGCCGAAGTCTGTACGGTTTCTACATCTTTAGAATATTTATCAATACGATACTGCTTTAAAGAGTAATCAAATATAAGTTTAGGCTCATATTTAGCCGCAAGGTTAGCATCTTGCTCCATGCCGGAAGTGGCGGTAAACTCAAGCATAACATTATCCTCATTACTTTGGAAAATACGCATAGCGGTATTTTCCCAAGTTGCACCCTCTGTGCCAGGAAGCGCTGAACCACCTTTTC
>CAZFUF010000062.1:0-1606 GCA_964521885.1 uncultured Sangeribacter sp.
GTGTCCGCTCATTCAAGGACGGTATGAACGAGATTGAGAAAGATATTAAGGAAACAACATCGAAAAACCCTGAATAATCAATGTCTGAAAATAATAAATAACAGAGTTTCTGGGGGGCATCTTGATGTTCTTCGCAGTGCATTGATGAAGATAGCTGTTGTTATCTTATTCTCAGGAATAATCGCATTTGTTTTCAAAGAGACTCTGTTTTTTATTGTGCTTGCACCTAAAGCCCCGGATTTTATAACCTACCGGTGCCTCACTTATCTAAATAAATTTATACCCGTAGGGGATTTACAGGATTTTAATATTCAAATTATTAATACTGGATTGGCAGAGTAATTCATAATACATAAAAAAACTGCAATATGAGCAGATATATTAGGTGCCGCTCCCTATATTCTTTATCAACTGTTCCGCTTTGTATCGCCCGCTTTATACTCCAATGAACGCAAATATGCCATCAGGGTTGTCGGCTGGGGTTACGTCATGTTTATGATTGGGGTTGTAATCAGTTACTTCCTGATATTTCCTTTGACGTTCCGGTTCTTAGGTACATATCAAGTGGCTGGAGATATTACTAATATGATTACATTACAATCGTATATGAGTACCCTCGTAGTAAAGACCGAAGGATACAAATTCCCGGTCATCACCATAGTGGATAACTTAAATCCAAGGGACTTATCGACGTGATGTGCGACTGGGGAGCAGTAAACGTAATCCAACTTTCGGCTTTTGACAAGCAACTCGTCGGGATGGTGGACAGATACTCATCATCGGAAAACATCATGTTTATCCTCGACAACACGTTCATTGTCTTCATTGCTTGTTCTGTCTATTAGCACGTTTTGTGCTATCAGTATATTTTAGTAATTTTGCACTGACGAAAATAGAAGCCTTTAATATGAAAGAGATTAAACTATATAAATTCTATCGAAGCAAGTATGGCTCAGACCAGCGATGTGATGCAATGGAATTAATTTAATGACCTTCTCCGTGCCCAGCTTTGGCATCTGATACTTCTCATAGAAAAAGAGTATCAGCAAAATGGTCATGAGTCAAAAGAACTTCCTGTTAGAAATTACGCTACTGGATTTGTAAATCTTGTCGGCAGCGAACTTTACAGGCATCATAATGTTGAGTATTATGCGGATAGGCTCTGCATAACCACCAATTATCTGAATAAAATTTCTCATTTCTCATTAGGGGTAAGCGCACGTGCTTATATTCAGAGCAGGATTATTGCAGAAGCTAAAAATCTGATTGACATCACCGATATGAACGTCAATCAGATTGCCGATACATTAGGATTTGAGACTTCAAATTACTTTATACGTTTCTTCAAGAAGCAGACCGGCATCACTCCGGGTGAATATCGGAATAACTGATTATTTATAGTTACCTTCTTTTAGAATTTTGGGGAGAGCTTTCATGTCGATTTTACCGCGATGGGTGAGAGGCAATTCGTTTACTTCAACGAAAAATTCAGGCACCATGAAGTCTGTGAGTTTCGATTTCAGATATTCACGCACATCATGAAGAGAGAATCCTTTGCGCGGAATGATATAGGCCACAAGATAGTGCAGACCTCCTTCATCAAGGA
>CAZFUF010000063.1:0-1603 GCA_964521885.1 uncultured Sangeribacter sp.
GCGACAGTACGATCCGCAGCTGGGCCGGTTTACGACTCAGGATCCGATGCAGGGTAAGTACACATCCCTGCGCTCTTACCTCCACTGCGCTGCTAATCCGATATCCCTGACCGATCCGACAGGAATGGATGCCCATTTAGAGGTAAAAGAGAATGAGATTATAATTTCAGCCACCTTCTTATGTATACCATCCGATTATGAAGCACTTGATTATGCGATAAAATATGTACAATCAATGAACGGCCTCTATAGCTATCAATTCAAAACCATACGTGATGGGATTGAGGAGATTAAAACGCTTCCTATTACCTTTGAATTGAGGGGTGAGTTTGTAAATGTGGATGACTATCCAACAGGCAAAGATCCTTTTGGACTAAAAAAGATAGAGCTTGTCAATGATGGAGTGAGGTTAGATACTTTTAATCGTTATAAGTTAGCAGGTGAAAAAGATTTAGAAGATATCGAGAATGGAAAAACAGAAGCCGGTAACGATATATATATTAGACCATCTCGTTCATTAACCGATACAGGGGCACATGAAATAGGACATGCATTAGGCGCCATCCATGATCTCAGAGGACTAATGAAGCGTGCTTCTTCAGATAGAAAGCCAAATTCCGTATATAGTGTAGATAGCATTGATCAAATGTTGACCGGTGCATTTACAGGAAAACCCAGAAAAGAAAATGGTGATGCGGCCGGAAGATGTGGTTTTACAAATTCTTCAGGTTATGATATTAAGAAATTAAAAAAAGGGAAAGTAATTTTAAATAATTAATAGGAATATGAAGAAAAGAGGACTTTTATTAATGGTGTTGTGTGGCTTATTTATAAATCTTGTTATGTCTTGCCAACGCCTTCAAATCGCGGAAAGACCCGACTGGAAGCAGGAAGTATATTTGGTTGACACAATAAGTATTCCCAACAGTATGGTTTTTGATTATAGGGGTAATCGATATGTCTGTGACTCAACAGTGATTACTACAACAGATTTAAGAAAGGGGGATATAAAAAAGATTATATCAAGTCCATACGTTTATCACTTTGAATTTCACTATATATTCGGTCTGCCCGATCATTTGCGTGACAGTGGATATAGATTTACTGAGGATTCAGTGTGGTATGAAACTGTTGAAACAACTGAATATTTCGGTTATTATAATTGTCTTTATTGTGATTATGATAAAGTTTGGAAAATAAAGAATGAAAAAAGTAAAGAAATAATATCTATAAGGACATTTCGCAGAAATCCTGATTTTTATAATCTATACTTAATGAATATTGCGTATTTTAATTGGGCATTTGTTTATAGAGTCTTTGACGGTGCCGCCACACCCTTAAAATCCGTTTCACCATCAAATCGCTATGTCAGAATCGTTTATCCCGTATGTAAGAAGCGTGATGAGGACAAAGAGAGACACAGATTGGATAAACTATGATCTTGGGGGCTATGACAGCGAGTCGCTTGACGGAAGCGTCGTGACGACCTTCAGCTATACCCCGACGGGAGAGTTGCGTGTGGGTAAGTAGTTGGGTAGCGGGATGATCCATGGAGGCAGCCCGACGTGTGGGTAGGATTGTGGTTTGGAAATCCGACGCCGCG